>CAZGTM010000011.1:0-85162 GCA_964528595.1 uncultured Rhodospirillaceae bacterium | reverse complement strand
GGAGACATAATCGGCGCGATCGGTTGCGACCAGTTGCGGCAGACCGGCCGCGGCCGGCAGGGTGATCGGCGGCGCCGGCGGTACGAAGGCGCTGGTGACCTGGGTCGTCTGCAGGGGTTGGTTTAGAACCTGGGTGCCGACGGCGTTGCTGACACTGATCTCGCCGACAAGGCCGCCCGGATCGGGCAGCAGGGTAATGGTATTGGCGGTGCCTTCCGAGGCCGCCCTGCCGGCCACCGTGGTGCCGCGGATGCCGATGGTGACGACCGGCGTCTTGACCACCATGGCGTCGGGACCCGATTTGGCGATTTCGCCGCTGACGAAGGAAAACACGCCCTGCACGACATTGAAGGCGGCGTTGCCATCGTCGGAGCCGGGATCGAAAACCAGTTCGTCGATCACCATGCGGCCTTCCTCACCCAGCGCAAAGGTGGTGTCGTCGGCGAACACGATACCGATGCTGGCGCCGTCCTCGGTCTCGACGAGATCGCCCTGCAGGATTTTGGTGCCGCTTTCGGCCTGGATGCGCGTGCCGTCGGCATGGGTGATAAAGGCGCGGCCGGCGACGTTTTCAACCTGGCCGATGGAAGCGCCGCCGGAGGTCGGCGCGGCCTGGGCGAATTGTCCTGCCGTGGCCGGCCCTGCCAGCGTCGACGCCAAATCACCGGAGATGATGCCGGCGCCGTCCGTGGTGGTCAGATCGGGCGGCGCCTCATGCGTGAAATAACCGCGCACCAGCACGGACTGTCCGTCACCCTGGAGAAGCAGATCGGGACCTTGGCGCAGATAATCAGCCTTGAGAACGAAATCCCCACCCGGTACGGCAAGCGACGCAGCACCTGTTCCGGCATCCAGCAGCACCATCGGAACGGTCGGTTCCGTTACCGTATTGGGTCCGAACTGCGGGGTGGGAAGGGCCATTCCTGGATTTTTTCCTTACATCTAATTAATCGAGTCGAGATTGAGCTGGCCCATCACCGCCAAGAGGGAAAAGGCTGACGTGGTGACCGCCGTTTCGGCGGCAGTCGCGTCGGAGCTGGCGTTGATCAGAGCCGTTTCACCGGCCAGAACGTCGATCAGCGAGCGTCGGCCGAGACGCCGTTCCTTGCGGGCCAATTCGAGAAATTCGCTGGCGATATTCGCCTGGTTGCGCAGGAATTCGGCGTTCAGCCGGCTGGTCTCCAACTGCTGCCAGGCCACCCGGGCCTGCTCAGCCACCAGGTTCTTGGCATCCCCAAGCCGGCTCTCGGCCGCGAGGTAGGCCTGTTTGCTGGCCTCTATGGTGTTGAACGACGTGCCGCCCAGATTAAAGGTATACGTCCCTTCAATGCGGATGATCTGTTCACCCTTGAAGCCCACGGTGCCGGCCACGTCTTCCTTATACTTGTTTTCTGCGATCAGGTTGAAGGTAGGCAGAAAGCCGTCTGAGAACGATTTCTTGGTCTGGCTGCGGGCGATCGAGGACGCGATTTCGGTGGCCTGGATCTGCAGGTTTTTCTCCAACGCCTGGCGCACCGCAGCATCGACGTCATCGGGCAGCAGGTCCAACGGCGGATCGGGCTTTTTCAGTTTCGTGAGGTCGTCCGGCAGCTTGCCGAACACCGCGAGATAGCGGTAACGCGCCTGATGCAGCGCCCCTTCCGCCTGAACCCGGCGCGCCTGGGCGCCGGCGAGCTGGGCTTTGGCCTGCAGGACGTCGGTCGAAAAGCCCGAACCGCGCTTGACGCGGGCATCCTCAAGCTCCGTCTGACGCTTGATGTTGGCTTCCGATCCCTTGGCGAAGCGCAGGATTTCGTTGGCGCTGATGATCCCCAGATGGGCCGATATCGCCTCCAGCAGCAAACCCTGAAGGGTGGCCTCAAAAATGGCTTCCGTCTGGGTTACGCCGAGATCGGCCTGTTGGATGGAAACATTGGTCGAACCGAAATCGTAGAGCAGTTGGGTAATTTTGAAGTCGATCTCCCGCGTCGGCAAATGGGTGTCGGCCGTTCCCTCGCCCTTGCGCTGCTCTTCAAAACCGTAATGTCCGGTCACGTCCAGGGTCGGATACCAGCCGCCGCCCGACACCATCGCTCCTTCGCGCGCGGCCTCAAGATCGGCGGCGGCCGCTTTCATGCGTTTGTGGTTCTTGACCAGCTCAGCCAGAGTTTCACGCAAACTCTCCGCCTGCGCCGGCGCCGGGAATACGGTAACGCTGATCAAAAAAGCCGTTATCAGCCCCAATGCGGCGATACCAACCGGCCGCCCGACCAAATTCAGCATGTCGACCCCTCAAAGTGAATTTTGAATTCTAATATCAAAAACTTAGCGCTCCTTGGAGGGTCAACAAACAGGAAACCTTACGGATTCAACGGATCTCGGGCGCCTAAACTAGAACACATGGCGGTGAAGATTCCGTGAATCGCACCCGCGCCGCCCCTATATATGGCTTGTATACGGTTTCGGACCTATGCTGACGCAATGTCTGGAAGATCCAATTTACGCCCGTCCGGCTCACTGGGAGACAGGATTTGAGCGACGTCGACTTCGCACGCACCCTGGCCGCCGTCCTGGCAGCCGACATTGCCGGTTATTCACGCCTGATGCAGAAGGACGAAGACGCCACCATGGCCGCGTGGTGGAGTTACCGGCGCGAAATCGTCGATCCCGCCATCGCCGCCAATCGGGGGCGCATCGTCAAACTGACCGGTGACGGTTTTCTCGCCGAGTTCCCGTCCGTGTCCGACGCGGTTGCGGCCGCCATCGCCATTCAGTCGGAAATCGGTGACCGGCTGCGGGATGTGCCCCAGGAAGACAAGGTCCAGTTCCGCATCGGCATCAACCTCGGTGATATCCTCAAGGATGACGAAGATATCTACGGCGACGGCGTCAATATCGCCGCCCGCATCGAAGCGCTGGCGGAACCCGGCGGCATTTGGGTTTCGGCCAGCGTCAACGAACAAATCCGCCACCGGCCAGGTTACCAGCTGGAGGATATGGGCGAGCACGCCCTGAAGAACATCGAGCAACCCGTCCGCGCCTTCCGCGTCCTGTTCGACGGCGCACCCGAGATCAGCGGCCAACAGACGGCTTCCGCCGAAGCCGCCGTTGCCGGCGCAGGCGGCAGCGAAAAATCGAACCCGGCGATCGCGGCCCTGGCTCAAAGCGCCGATGCGCCGCCCGTTTCCCCCAACGCCAGCGACCGGCCGGCGATTGCCGTGTTGCCCTTCGATAATCTTGGCGGCGACCCCGAGCAGGACTATTTCGCCGACGGTATAACCGAGGATCTGATTACCGAGCTGTCGCGCTTTCAGGAACTGCTGGTCATCGCCCGCAACACCGTCTTCACCTACCGCGGAAAAGCCGTGAAGGTACAGGATGTCGGCCGGGATTTGAACGTCCGCTACGTACTTGAAGGCAGCGTCCGCAGAGCGGGGGAGCGGGTCCGCATCGCCGCCCAGTTGATCGACGCCGAAGGCGGCCACCATATTTGGGCTGAACGCTTCGATCGGACGCTGGAAGATATTTTCGACGTTCAGGACGAAGTCGTGCAGAAAATCGTCTCCACCCTGTCGGGCAAGCTGGTGGAAACCGAGCGCAACCGCGCCCAGGGCAGCGGCGCGGAAGCCATGAAGGCCTACGACCTGGTCCTGAAAGGCCGCGGCTACTGGCAAAAATTCACCGCCGACAACAATCTCAAGGCCCGTGAGCTCTATCAGCAGGCCATCGAGCTTGATCCGGCGTTCTCCAGAGCTTACGCGAGTTTAGCCTGGACCCACATGATCGATGCCTCGGAGCGCTGGTCCGACGACCCCAAGGTTTCACTGGAAGCCGCGCTCGATGCCGCCCGGACCGGCGTTCGCGTCAATCCTGATTCGCACTCCAATTTCAGCGCCCTCGCGTCGGTCTATCTGGCGCTTCACCGCCACGCGGAAGCCATCGATGCCCAGCAGCGGGCGATCGACATCAATCCCAACGACCCAGACGGCTACCCCCTGCTGGCCCGAATTCTGACCTACGCCGGCCGGGTCGAAGAAGCCATGCCGCTGATCGAGAAAGGCCGCGCCATGCCGCTCACGCCGCCGGCCTGGTACAATTGGTTCGAAGGCATGGTCCACTACACCAAGCACGACTATGAGGATGCCATCACGGCCTTGCGCAAGTTGAACACCCCAAGTGCCGGGCCTTTCCGCTGGATGGCCATTTCCTACGCGCAGCTCGGTCAGGAGGACGCCGCCCGCGAAGCTGCCGCCGAATACCGCCGGCGGTCGCCCGATTTTGAGTTCGATCATCAGCTCAAAACCGAACCCTTCCTACTGGAGACCGACAAGCAGCACTATATTGACGGTATGACCAAGGCGGGATTGGGGCCGAGTTGAAGGTTCTCGTCATCGGGTGAACACAGTTTGTTCGTGTGAATACAATTTTTGTATGTATTAATACTGGCCAATTTCGTTGATATGGCGTGCTTGTCGCGCTGTCAAATTTGAAGGAATAACGACATGCCTGCAGAATTGACCGGTGCCGCGGTCTTTGTCTTCGTTCTCGTTCTCGTCGCGATATTTATTGTCTTCCTCGGCGTCAAGGCGGTGTCCCAGGGCTACGAATACACGATTGAGCGTTTCGGCCGCTACACCCGAACTCTCAAACCCGGCCTGCATCTGATTATCCCCATCATCGACCGCGTGGGTGCGAAAATGAACATGATGGAGCAGGTCCTCGACGTGCCGACCCAGGAAGTCATCACAAAGGACAATGCCATGGTCGCGGTGGACGGCGTGGTGTTCTTCCAGGTCCTTGACGCCGCCTCAGCGGCCTACGAAGTCAGTCAGCTGCAATACGCCACGCTCAATCTGACGATGACCAACATTCGGACGGTGATGGGCGGCATGGATCTCGATGAATTGCTGTCCAAGCGTGACGAAATAAACGCCAAACTGTTGCAGGTGGTCGATCACGCCACGTCGCCCTGGGGCGTCAAGGTGACGCGCATTGAAATCAAGGACATCGCGCCGCCTCGCGATCTGGTCGATTCCATGGCCCGGCAGATGAAGGCGGAGCGCGACAAACGCGCTTCGATCCTGGAAGCGGAGGGCGAACGCGCCGCCGAAATCCTGCGCGCCGAGGGTGAAAAACAAGCGGCCATCCTGGAGGCGGAAGGCCGGCGCGAATCCGCCTTCCGCGACGCTGAAGCCCGCGAACGCCAGGCCGAGGCGGAGGCCAAGGCGACGACCATGGTTTCGGAAGCCATTTCCGAAGGGGATGTTCAGGCAATCAACTATTTCGTGGCGCAAAAGTACGTCCAGGCGCTTTCGGATATCGGCAGCGCCCGCAATCAAAAGGTCCTGTTCCTGCCGATGGAGGCCGCCAGCCTGATCGGCTCCATCGGCGGCATTGCGGAATTGGCCAAGGAATCGTTCAACAAGGACGGGGCTGGCGGGTCCGATCGGGGCGCGTCATCGCGCCTTCCGGATTCTCAGGGCTGACGGTATGACTGAATTCATCGCTTATCTGGACCAGTTCGGCTTTTGGGCCTGGTGGATCGCCGCCGGCGCGTTGGTGCTCCTGGAGGCCTTGGCCCCGGGGGCGATATTTCTCTGGCTCGGCATCGCCGCGGCGGCGGTCGGCGGTCTGGTCTTTTTCATGCCCGACCTGGACTGGAAGGCCCAATTGGCGGTCTTTGCTGTTCTGTCGATCGCCAGCATCGTGGTGTCCAAGCGATACCTGAAAAGCCGCCCCATCGAAACCGATCATCCGACGCTCAATCAACGCGGCCAACAGCTGGTTGGCCGCGAACTTGTGCTTAGCGAACCCATCGTCGGCGGCCGCGGCCGCGTCGAAATCGGTGATTCCGGCTGGGCCGTGGAAGGCCCCGATCTACCCGCCGGAACGCGGATCCGCGTCAATGGCGTCAACGGCGCCACCCTTGAGGTCGTCAACGCGGAAGGATGACCGCAGGCCGCAGCGGATGGACGGAAGCAAATAATTTGTTTCGTCAGTGATCTCGGACGGTTCAGCACCCAGCTTCCCGGTATTGAAGCCATAGGCTAGGATGCCCCATGACAGACTCGATAATTGCCCAGAAAGCTCCATATCCGGTGGAGGTCGAGGCCGGCAGGAAATATTTTTGGTGTGCCTGCGGCCGCAGCTCGAAACAGCCGTTTTGCGACGGTTCCCACAAGGAAGTCGGCCTGTCCCCGGTGGTCTTTGAAGCCGACGAAAGCGAGACGATTTTCTTTTGCGGCTGCAAGCAAAGCAAGAATGCGCCGCGTTGCGATGGCACCCACGGCAAACTCTAGGTCAATCTGCGGCGGCTCCCGAAAGCCCTAACGAACCGCCATTCAGACACAACCGCTTTGGAGGATACGTTGGCAAAACAGCTCTTACATCTAGTTATCGGCGGACGCCTGACCGACCCGACGGAAACGGATTTCGCCGATCTGGACGAGGTTGATATCGTCGGTGTCTACCCCAACTATCAAACTGCCCATGAGGCCTGGCGGGCAAAAGCACAGGCGACCGTGGACGATGCTCTGACAAGATACTTCATCGTCCATCTGCACCGTTTGATGGATCCCGAAAAAGACGAATAGTTTCCGCCCGCGCGCTAGTTCGTCGAGGTCGTCGTCGAGGTACTGCTGGTGCCGTCCGACGTCGCCGCGTCGTCATCTGAGATCACCAGTGAGATCGCCACACCGATTGCAGCCAGGATTCCGACGCCGATCGAACTCGCCAACCCGGAGGTAAGCTGAAAACCTTTTTGCTGATCCGCGCGGGCATATCTGTTCTTGCGCGGTTTGACCCTAGCCGGGCGTTTGGGCTTGGTACTCACCTGCGCCGCCCGTGGAGAAGCAGCCTTGGCGGCAGCCTGGATTTGGCTTGAGTAGGCCTTCGAGTGCGCAGCCATATCCGACATCAAAGGAGGATAAGGCGCCGCGGATTGAGCCGCCACAACATCAATCCTGGCAGCCGCCGCAATCACACTGATCGCGACGATGAAGGTGACAGGTAATTTCATCGAACCCCAACTTCGAAAACGAAGCGTCACGATAGACAAAAGCTTAAGCCGAATACAGATTAATTTGCTCTCGCAACTTTAAGGCGATGCGCCGGTGGCTGGCACAGCGCGAGGAACGGATTTCAGGTGTCCTTTCCGATACTGGCGCCTTCCGACACCGTTTTCCGCTCTTTCAGCAGACCTTCCGGCCGATACAGCAGCATCAAGACCAGTACCAGGCCGATCAGCACGATTCGAACCGCCGCCGCCTGGGTTTGGAAATCAGGCGGGAACACCGCCGCAATCAAGCTGCCGCTGGCCGACCAAAGAGCCCAGATCACGAGGCCGCCGAGCAGGGCGCCCAAATTGTTGCCGCTGCCGCCGACAATCAGCATGACATAAATCTGGATGGTGAAAATCGGCAGAAAATCCTGCGGGCTGATGAAGCCCATGAAGTTGGCGTAGAGCCCGCCGGCCAGCCCCATCACCGCGGAACCCAGTACGAAGGCCTGAAGCCGATAGCGGAAAACGTTTTTGCCCAGCGCCTCGGCGGCCGTCTCGTCTTCCCGGATAGCGCGCAATACCCGCCCCCAAGGTGATTTCACAATGCGCTCGAACGCCCAATAAACAGTCCCGATTACGGCGGCGCAAATCAGCAGGTAAAGAAGGTTGTCGACAAGTGGGCTTTCAGAAATTCCACTGAGCGGTTTGGGCAAGGAATAAAGCCCCTCGGGTCCCCGCGTGAAGGCATGCAGGTTGGTGGCGAGCAACTGGATGGTCACGGCAATGCCGAACGTCGAGATGGCCAGAAAGTCCTCCCGCAGCCGCAGCGTGACGTAGCCGATGAGCCAGGCGGCCAGGGCGGAAAAAACAATGGCGCCGAGGTAACCCAAGGGCACCGGCAAACCGAAGCCGCCAAACACCGTATCGGGATAACGCGGCCCCGTAATCATGGCGGACGCATAAGCGCCGATGGCGAAAAAACCGGCGACGCCGACATTGAACAGACCCGTGAAGCCCCATTGCATATTGAGGCCGAGGCAGGTGAGCGAATAGAACGAGGCGATGATCAGGAAAAAGACCAGGAACGAGAGCACATTGAGGAATTCCATTAGTCGCGCTCCCCGATCAAACCCTGGGGCCGGACCAGCAGGACGATAATCATGATCATGAAGCTGACGGCGGCGCGGTAGGCCGACAATCCCATCGCCACGGCAAAGGCCTCGACCAGACCGATCACCAAGGCGCCCAGCACGGTGCCGTAAAGATTGCCGACGCCGCCCAGGATCAGGGCGGCGAACATGGGCAGAAGCAGATCGAAACCCATTTCCGCCTTGACCTGCAGGATGTGGCCCTGAAGCGTGCCCGCGATGACGGCGAGGCTGGTGCCGACGATCCAGGTCAGTCGGATGACGGCCCGGATATCGATGCCGCTGATCCGAGCCAGGGTCGGGTTTTCCGACGTCGCCCGCATCATCCGACCCATGTTGGTACGGGTCAGAAAGAAGTGCAGTCCGACGACCGTGCCGGCCGCCAGAATGACGATGGCGATGTCGTCGGGCACCATGCGCGCACCCGGCAGTATTTCCACGGCGCGCGGAATATAGAAGCTGAAATACTGGGGATCGCCGCCGGCCACCAGGTGGATCATATTGCGACCGATCAGCGATATACCGAAAGCCGCCATGATCAGCGTTATCCGGGAGGCCTGTTTGCCACGTAAGGGCCGGAAGACCAGGAGGTCGACGACCAGCACCACCATGGCGGTGCAGAGGATCGAGATCGGGATGGCGACCAAGAGCGGCCAGCCGAATTTGATCGGACCCATGGAACCCACGCCGGCGCCGATAAGGCTGACGGCGGCGAGCGAAAAATAGCTGCCGGTCGAGAGAATTTCGCCGTGCGCGAAATTTGCAAAGCGCAGCACGTTGTAGGTCATGCTCAGACCCAACGCGCCCAAGGCGATCAACGAGGCGCTCAAGATGCCGTCGGCGACATACTGCATCATGACCGCGCCATCCTCGAATTTCCGCCCATGTACAAGTCGCTCACCTCGGGATTGTCGAGCAGCGAGGCGGCATCGCCGTGCACCCGGTCCCGGCCTTCGGCCAGGACGTAGCCGCGGTCTGAAACCTCCAGTCCGGCGCGGGCGTTTTGTTCGATCATCAGGATCGTGACGCCGGTATCGCGGATCTTGAGCAACTGTTGGAAAACGACCTGGGTCAGCTTCGGCGACAAACCGGCCGACGGCTCGTCCAGCATCAGCAACTTCGGTTCCGCCATCAACGCCCGGCCCACGGCGACCATCTGGCGCTGCCCGCCGGAGAGTTTGCCGGCCGAAAGCGTGCGCAAACGTTCGAGGTCGGGGAACAGCTCGAACAGGCCGGCGCGCCGCGCCTCCATGTCCTGGCGATGATGCAGCGCACCGAGCGCCAGATTCTCATCGACCGAGAGCTTGGCGAAGACGTTTTCGGTTTGCGGCACGTAGCCGACGCCTTCGCGGATCAATTCGTGGGTCTCCATGCCGGTGATGTCGCGGCCGCGGAAGCGGATGCTCCCCGAAGTCACGGAAATCAGCCCGGCGATCGCCTTGATCAAGGTCGACTTGCCAGCGCCGTTGGGACCGAGCACGGTGACGATCTCGCCTTCGAGGACCTCTAATGACATGCCGTGAAGGATGGGCAGCGTCGGCACATACCCGCCGACCACGTCGCGCACGTCGAGTACGGGTGTGCCTGCGTCGGTCATGCCGCGGGTTCCGTCATGCTGCCGAGGAAGGCCTCCAACACCCGTGGATCGTTTTGCACCTGCTCAGCATTGCCTTCCATCAGCAGCTGGCCCTGGGCCATGACCAGCACCGGATCACACAAACTCATCACCAGGTCCATGTTGTGTTCGATGATCAGGAAGGTCATGCCGCGTTCGTTCAGTTCGGAAATGCGGTCGACGATCTCGCCGAGCAAGGTCGGATTGACGCCGGCGCCCGGCTCGTCCAGCAGCATCATCTTGGGCTTGGACATCAAGGCCCGGCCCAATTCCAAAAGCTTCATCTGGCCGCCGGACAGGTTGCCGGCGTGTTCGTCGGCCAAATGCGAGAGATTGAGGAAATCCATCACGTCGGCGGCTTCGTCACGCAAGAGCGCTTCCTGGCGGCGGACCTCGGCCCGGTTGATCCAGTTGTTCCAGAAGCGCTCCCCCGCCTGTTCCTTCGGCACCATCATCAAATTTTCGAGAACGGTCATGCCGCCGAAGGGACGCGGAATCTGGAACGTTCGCACCAGCCCGCGCGCGAACGTGTCGTGCGGCGCCAAGCTGGTTATGTCTTCGCCGTCGAACTCGATGCGGCCGCTGGTCACCGTGTGCGAGCCGGCAATCATGCTGAAAGTCGTGGTTTTGCCCGCCCCGTTGGGTCCGATCAGGCCGCTGATGGTGCCGGCGCGGATCTCAAACGAAACGCCGTCGACGGCATGAAGGCCGCCGAAATTCTTCACCAGGTCGCTGACTTTCAGCATTCGGACGTAGTACTCCGGCCGGTCACAAGCGCGCGCGCCAGCCATTTGAAGCGTGACGGACGCCCCAAACTTGCTATAGCGTTTAAGGAACCTTTGCAATCGCAAACGGCCAAAAAGCAGATCAGGGAGAGGACGACCATGAAAACGGATTATCGATCTATTTGCGCCATCGCCGCCGGCGGCGTGATGATGGCCGCCACCATGACGGCCGCAAGCGCCGCCTATGCCGCCTGCACCCACAAGGTGGGTTCGGTACTCTCGCTCACCGGTTCCTACGGCGCGTTCGGCGTGCCGATCTCCAAGGCCGCCCAGCTGGGCGTCGAACAGGTCAACGAGGCGCGCAAGGCCGCGGGCGTCGGCTGTGATCTCGTCTACGACGTCAGGGATTCGCAAACCCAGGCCTCCGTCGCCGTCGACGCGGCGCGCAAGCTCATCGATCTGGAAGGCGTCACGGCCCTGGTCGGCCCGATTTCATCGGGCATCACCGCCCCTCTGCTGACGTCCGTCACGGTCGAAAAGGACGTCGTGCTGATCGCCACGGCGTCGACCTCGTCGACCTTTACCAACATGGGCCGGGAAGGCAAAACCAAGGGTCTGTTCTTCCGCACCCTGCCGGCTGATTCACTGCAGGCCGTGGCAACCGCCAAATTGGCCTGGGACACGGGACTGCGCAAACCCGGGATCATTCACCTCAACAACGATTGGGGTAAAAACAACCAGGCGGAATTCGTCCGCGCCTTTAAGGCGCTGGGCGGCGATATCGGCAACGTCGTGCCGTTCAATCCGGATCAACCGTCGTACCGTTCGGAAATCAACAAGGCCATGGAGGGCGGCCCCGACAGCCTTTATCTCCTGAGCCAGCCGCAGGACGGCATCAAGCAGATGCGCGAGTGGATCAAGTTCGACGGCCCGATGAAGTTCGTCTTCCCGCAGGGCATGAACGACAGCAAATTCGTCGACACCGTCGGCTCCGATCTCCTGAAGGACGGCTGGTTCATCAGCCCCGGCACGCCGGACACGCCTTCGATCCACACCATGGAGGCCGATTACCAGAAGCGTTTCGATCTCAGCCCCAAGGGTCCGGGCCGCAATTCGGGCTATGATTCGGGCGTGCTGATTTCGCTCGCCATGGTGACGGCCGATATTCGCGGCAGCGATATCAAAGGCAGTACGCTGGCCAAGATCATCCGCGAAATCACCGGCAGCACCGGTGAAGTGGTCTATGCCGGCGTCGAGGGCTTCAAGAAAGCCATCGGCCACCTTAAGGCCGGTAAGAAAATCCAATACGTCGGCGCCACCGGACCGATCAACTTCGATCAGTATGGCGATGTCGCCCAGCCGTTCGTCGGCATGAAGTTCAAGGGCGGCGAGTTCGTCAACGAGAAGGCGATCACCCTTGAAGACGTCGCAAAAGTGAAGGCGATGATCAAGTAAGCATCGCTCTCGACGAAATCGGGGCCGGCCGGGATCCATCGGCCGGCCCTTTTTCGTGGATCAAACATGACGGCACGTGTCGATACCTTCGAACTGGCGCCGGGATACCGGATTTCACGGCTCATCCATGGCGGCTGGCAGACCCAGGGGCTGGACCGGAAGGTCGCCCTGCGGTCGCTGCACGATCACGCGGACGCCGGCGTCACCACCTTCGAAACATCGGACAGCTACCCGGGCGGCGAGGAATTGCTGGGCCGCTTCCGGCGCGAGCGCCCGGGCGAGGATATCCGCGTCCACACCCGCTATTCGCTTGGCGCCCATGACCCCCTGCCTGCGGGAGAGGAAGTGGCGGCCGCCGTCGACCGCTCTTTGGAAGAACTCGGTACGGCGCAAATCGACCTGCTGCAATTGCAGTGGTGGCGGCCCGACCCGGCGGGATCGATTAAGGTGCTCGAAACGCTGCGGGACTTGCAAGCGGCGGGCAAAATCCATCTTCTCGGCGTCACGAACTTCAGCACTACCATGCTCGCCGAAGCATTGTCCGCGGACATGCCCATCGTCAGCAACCAGGTGCAATATTCGCTGATCGACCGCCGCGCGGAAAATTCATTGGTCGATCTCTGCCGGGCCCGCAAGATCGCGCTCCTGGGCTACGGCCCGCTCTGCGGCGGCTTCCTCGGACCGAAATGGTTGGAAAAATCCGATCCGCGACCGCTGGCCGGATCGGACCACAGCCGCGAGTACCGCCTCATGATCGACCTGTTCGGCGGCTGGAACCTCTATCGGGAATTGCTCGGCGTCCTCGCCGCCATCGCCGAAAAACACAAGATCGGCATACCTTCCGTCGCGGCCCGCTGGGTGCTGGAACGGCCAGGCATCGGAGCGGTTCTGATGGGGGCGTCGAACGCCCGCAACCTGGCGGCCAATCTTGAACTCTTTTCGCTGGCGCTGGATGACGGCGACCGGGCTGCAATTGACGACGTCCTCCGACGTGCTCATGAACCGGTGGGCGATCCCGGCGAATTGGAGCGTGATGCGGACGGCCCCATGCGGCGCCTGATCAGGACTTCCCGAGCGGAGAATTAGACCCTGTCGTCGTTGAGATTGTACTTCATGATGCGGCCGTGGCGGCCGGTCTTGTCGCGCTCCAGATCGAAGCAATCGCCCAACGGGCCCGTGCGCCGGTCGGCCACCGCGGCGATTTCCGCCTCGTCCTCGGGCGTCAGAACGAAATCAAAAAGCCTGAGGTTTTCGTCCAGGTGCCGGACCGACGTCGCGCCGACGATGGCGCCGGCGACCTGGGGCCGGTCGAGGATCCAGCGCACCGCCACCTGGGCAATGCTTGAACCGTGACGGTCCCCGACGTTCTTCAGGGCCTGAAGCAACTCCTGAAAAAGTGGCCAGCCGCCGAAATCCTCGATGATGAGCTTGTACTTGGTGAGGGAGCGGTTGCTGAACGCTTCCACAGGCTCCGGCTTGCCGAGCCAGCCGTCCGAGAGAAAGCCGCCGGCCAGGGAGCCGTAACACAGCAGCTGGATGCCGTTCTCCCGGCAGAAATCGACGGTGACGTTTTCCGCCCGCCGGTCCAGCACCGAATACTGCAGCTGATTTGTCACCATCGGAAAGCCGGCGTACTTCAGTTCCGCCATGATTTCGGCATTGAAGTTGGTCACCGACAATTCGGCGATCTTGCCTTTTTCCTTGAGCGCCTTGAGCGCCATGGCGGTGTCGATATAGCGCGGGACGTCGGTGTCCCACCAGCAGTACTGCACCATGTCGAGGCAGTCCATCCCCAGCCGCTGCAATGAGCGGTCGATGATGCCCTCGGTGTAGGCGGCGTCGACCGTTTCCATGATGTCGTAGTCGGGCACGTGCTTGGTGTGGACCCGGATAACCTTGGCCAGCGAGGGGTAGGCGCGGCGGAAGTCGCCGATCAATTCCTCCACGCCGGTGTAAATGTCGGCGCAATCGAACGTCGTGACGCCCGCTTCGACGAAGGCCGCCATGTCCTTGACCGCCTGCGTCCGGTCGATATCGCCGTGGTCGCCGGCCAGATGCCAGCCGCCCTTGAGAATGCGCGAGATATCATAGCCGGGCTTGAGTTCGGCGCGCTCGACCGCTGCCATCAATCCGCCTCATCCCTGGCGGGAGGCAGCGGTACGGCGGTGGTTTCCGAATGTTTGAAGGTGCGGGTGCCGGTGCGGCTGATGCGGAAACGCGAGCCGCAGCTCGGATCGGGACAGGCGATCTCGGCGTCCGTCGTCATCCAGTCGTTCTGGTGGGTCTCGCGCTGCTTGGCCGGCAGCAGCGGCAGCAACGCCGCCAGGGTATACATTGACCACCTGGTGTCCGGACCGAAATCGATATGTTCGCCCTCAAGGGTAAAATGGTCCCCTTCCTTGGCGCCGCACCAGCACGGTTTTTCACCGGCCAGCCACTCGACCTTCAGATCGTAAAGCGTGAAGCTTTCGTCCCGTGCCATGCAAGTCTTCCCTTCGGCAATCTTTGCGCAAACGCGCGATACCTCTACACTATGGCAGATTAATTCCATCCGCAAAGGACCTCCCCCACATGGCCCGTCAGCACATCTTCACCGGCTCCAAGTTCGAGGAACTCGCCGGCTACGCCCGCGCCGTCATCGACGGCGATTGGGTTTTCGTCTCCGGTTCCTCCGGCCACGATCCCAAATCCGGCGAAATCGCCGAGGACATCGAAGGCCAGACGCGCCAGGTGCTGCAGAACATCGAGGGCGCCCTGACGGAGGCCCAGTCGGGCTTCGCCGACGTCGTCCGCGTCCGCGTCTTCGTCAGCGAGCGCGACTTCGTCTGGCCGGTCTCGGCGCAGTTGAAGGAGATTTTCGACAAGATCCGCCCGACCAACACGACGCTCGTCACCCAGTTCGCCGACCCGGCCATGAAGGTTGAGATCGAGGTAACCGCTCTGCGCCAGCGCGACTAGAGCATGTCCACCCTGCCCGCTCCGTCAGACGTATTGTGGCACGCCACCGCCGGTGACAGGCCCAAGCGTCCCGCTTTGCAGGGCGATCTGGATACGGATGTCGCCGTTATCGGCGGCGGCTTCCTGGGCTTCTCGACGGCACTGCATTTGGCCGAGTGCGGCGTCTCGGTCGTGGTACTGGAGCAGGGCGGCATCGCCTGGGGCGCGTCGGGCCGCAACGCCGGCGTCGTGGCGCCCATGTTGGCCCGGGGCGATCCGGACGACGTGGTGGCCAAACTGGGCGAAGAGGCCGGCAACCGCCTCAACGCCATTGTCGCCGGCGCGGGCGATCTGGTTTTCGAACTGGCCCGCCGTCATGGGATCGAGTGCGACGCCGAACAGACCGGCTTTCTGCAACCGGCCCACGCCGCCGTCGCCCTGCCGCCGCTGGAGCGGCGGTTCGGGCAATGGCAAAAGCGCGGCAAAAAAGTTGACTTGCTGGTCCGCGATCAAACCGCCCGGGCCACGGGCAGCGACATCTTTGCCGGCGCCCTGCTCGATCATTCCGGCGGACAGATCAATCCGGTCAAATACACGCGGGGTTTGGCGGCGGCGGCGGAAAATGACGGCGTCCGGATTTTCGAGGACACCGCCGTTACCGGCCTCGACCAGACCGCCGACGGCTGGCTGCTGCGGACGCGTCAGGGCGCCGTCAAGGCCACCAAGGTGTTGATGGCCACGAACGCCCTGACGGGTTCCCTGTGGCCGCGGCTGCACCGCTCCCTGATGCCGCTTACCGTTCATCAGCTCGCCACCAAGCCGGTCGGCGAGGACGTCACGAGGCGCATCCTGCCCGGCCGGCAGGCCGCCACCGACACCAGCGGCCATCCCTTTTCGTTCCGCTACGACGCCGACAACCGCCTCATCAGCGCCGCTGTTTCGATGGTGCCCTATGGCGCGAAGGCGCGCATGTCCCGGCTGATCCGGGAGAACTTGGCCCGGCGGCTCAAACTGTCCGAGGTACCTGAAGAAGATTACATCTGGTCCGGCACGGCGGCCCTAACGAACGATTTCCTGCCCCGCCTGCACCAACTCGGCCCCGGCTTGCTGGCGGCGATCGGCTGCAACGGCCGCGGCATCGCGCTTTGTACGGCTCTGGGGCCGGCCTTGGCGGGATTGCTCGCCGAGGACGGGGAAGCCCCGCCGCTGCCCTATTCCGAGGTCGAGCCGATTAGCGGCTACTTTCTGAAACGCCACGGGCCGCGTATATACATGCCTTGGGCGAACTGGAAAGATGCCCGTGACAAAGCGAGGAACGGACGCGCGTGACATACCGAGTTGGCATTGATATCGGCGGCACCTTCACGGATTTCGCCCTGTTGTCAGAGGACGACCACCGCCTCGTCATCCACAAGCAGCTGACGACACCCGCCGATCCCTCGCAGTCTGTGCTGACCGGCCTCGAAGCCCTGCTCGAGAAGGCCGGGGTCGCCCTGCCGTCGGTCCATGTCATCGCCCACGGCACCACCCTGGTGACCAATTCCCTGATCGAGCGGCGCGGGGCGGTGACAGGCGTGCTCTGCACGGCGGGCTTTGCCGACGTTTTCGACATCGCGCGCGAGCGGCGCTACGACATGTACGACCTCACCATCGCCTACCCGCCGCCGCTGACGCCGCCGCACCTCAGGGCTGAGATCGGGGAACGGATGGCGGCCGACGGCAGCGTTTCGGCGCCGCTGGACGGCGGCGAAGTGCGCCGCAAGGTCGCGGCAATGATCGAAGACAATGGCTTGGAGGCCCTGGCCGTCTGTTTCCTCAACAGCCCGGCCAATCCCGACCACGAACTCGCTGCCGCCGACATCATCGCGAGCGACTTCCCCGAGCTTTACGTTTCCACCTCGGCGGACGTCTTTCCGTTTTTGCGCGAATACGAGCGCTGGACGACGACCGCGATGAACGCCTTCACCGGGCCGATGTTCGACCGCTATCTCGACAAGCTGGAACAGGGCCTGAAAGCGCGCGGTTTCGAAGGCGCCTTCTACATCATGTCGTCGTCGGGCGGCACCGTGACGCTGGATACGGCGCGCAAATATCCGGTGCGCATGCTGGAATCCGGTCCCGCCGCCGGCGTGCTGCAGTCGGCCATGCTGGGCAAACAGCTGGAGCGCCCCAACCTGCTCTCCTACGACATGGGCGGCACCACGGCCAAGGGCGCGCTGATCCGCGACGGCGAAGCGCTCAAACGCTACGAATTGGAAGTCGCCCGCGTCCACGAATTCAAGATGGGCAGCGGCCTGCCCGCCAAGATCCCCGTCATCGACCTGATCGAGATCGGCTCCGGCGGCGGTTCCATCGCCGGTATCGACCAGCGCGGCACGGTGCGCGTCGGACCGCACAGCGCCGGCGCCGAACCGGGACCGGTGTGTTACGGCCAGGGCGGGGAGGAGCCGACGCTGACCGACGCCAACCTGTGCCTCGGCTATCTCGATCCGGCGTTTTTCCTGGGCGGCGAGATGGCGCTGGACAAGGACGGCGCCGCCCGCGTCATCGGCCGCGTCATCGCCGAGCCGCTCGACGTCTCCACCGAGCGCGCCGCCTGGGGCATCCATGAATCGGTCAACGAGGACATCAGCCGCGCCTTCCGCAACCACGCCTCGGAACGGGGCTTCGACTACCGCGCCTGCGCCATGACGGCTTTCGGGGGATCCGGCCCGGCCCATGCCTGCCGGGTGGCGCGCAAGCTGCGGGTACCGGTGGTGATCTTTCCCGTCGGCGCCGGCGTCATGTCGGCGGTGGGTTTGCTGGCCAGCCCCTTGTCGTTCGAAATCCTGCGTTCGGAGCGCCTGGCCGCCGCCGAGCTCGACGCTGCGGCGTTGGCCACCCGTTTCGAGGCGCTGTCGGCGGAGGCGGCGGAGCATCTCAAGGAGGCCAGGCTCGGCCTCGAGGACCTCACCGTGGTGCGGCGTCTCGACATGCGCTACCAGGGCCAGGGCTCGGAAATCGAGGTCACCCTGCCGCCGGGCGACGATGCTGCGGCGGTCGCGGCCCTGCCGGCGCTCTTCGCCGAGGCCTACGCCCGCATCTTTTCCAAGAGCTTCCCCTCTGAACCCGTGGAGATCATCAACTGGAAGGCCGAGGTCATCGGCCCCGCCCCGCCGGGCGTCGGCGATTACGTGCTGGACGCGGGCTCGTCGGACCAGGCCATCAAGGGCACGCGCCAGGCTTACGTGCCCGACCACAACGAATTCAGCGACTGCCCGGTCTACGACCGCTACGCCCTCAACCCGGGCGACCGCTTCATCGGCCCGGCGCTGGTGGAGGAGCGAGAATCGACCTATGTCGTGGGCGACGGCGACGAGGTGGTGGTCGACGACCACGGCAACCTGATCGTCAGCATCGCCGGATCCGCAACGGAGGGAGACCGGGCATGAGGAAGATCGACGCCGTCGACCTCGGCATCATGTGGGACCGTTTGACGGCCATCACCGACGAAGTGCTGATCTCCATCGTCCGTACTGCCTTCTCGGTCGGCGTGCGCGAAGCCTGGGACGCCGCCTGCGTCGTGTTCGACGCCCAAGGCCGTTCGATCGGCCAGGCGACGCTTTCCATGCCGGCCTTCATCGGCACCGCGCCCTTCACCATGAAGCACATGCTGGCCCGCTTCCCCGTCGAGGAATGGCGGCCGGGCGACGTCGTCGTCACCAACGACCCCTGGCTCGGCACCGGCCACACGCCGGATATCTGCGTCGCCCGCGCGGTCTTCAGCGGCGACAGGCTGGTGGGTTTCGTCATGACGATCTCCCACCTGCCAGATGTCGGCGGCGTCGGCCTCTCGGCCCACAACACCGAGATCTACCAGGAAGGCCTGATCCTGCCGGTCTGCAAGCTTTACAACGCAGGCGAGCCCGACCGCCAGCTGCACGACCTGATCGGCGCCAACGTTCGCGGCGCTGACCTGGTGTTCGGCGATCTGCTGGCCAACGTTTCGGGCTGTACGGTGGGCGAACGCCTGCTGCTGGAATTGATGGCGGAATACGGCCTCGACGACCTCGCCGAGCTGGCCGACGGCGTCATCGACAATTCGGAACAAGCCATCCGCGGCCGCATCGAGGATATCCCCGACGGCGTCTACAGCAACCGCATCGGCGTCGAGACCGTCGGCGACGCGACGGAGCTCACCTGTACCGTCACCGTCAAGGGCGGTTCGGTCGATGTCGATTTCGCCGGCACCGGGCCGTCCTCGCCCTACGCCGTCAACGTGCCAATGTGCTATACGCGGGCGTTCACGGCCTACACCATTAAATGTCTGACCACGCCGGGCATTCCCAACAACGAGGGCGCCACCTTGCCCATCGAGGTGAGCGCGCCCGAGGGCTGCATCCTCGACGCCCGGCGCCCCTCCCCGACGGGCGGGCGGCACTCCGTCGGCTGGTACATCGTGCCCCTGATCATGGGCGCCCTGGCCGACGCCATACCCGACCGCGTCCAGGCCGACGCCGGCATGGCCTCGCTTTTCATCGTTCACGCCGAGGGCAAGGGCGGCGAGGCCGCCTCGGTGCAATATTTCCTGGCAGGCGGTCTCGGCGCCATGGCCGGACTGGACGGCCACAACACGACGCCGTCGCCGACCAACAACGCCGTGGTCGCCAGCGAGGTCTGGGAGAACGAGACCGGCATGACCGTCGTGCGGCGCCAGCTGTTGCCCGATTCCGGCGGCGCCGGCGAATTCCGCGGCGGCCTCGGCCAGGTCGCCGAAATGACCAACACCAGCGGCCAGGCCAAGACCATCTTCATGTTCGGCATGCGCACCGAATTTCCCGCCCGCGGTTTTCTGGGCGGCCGGCCCGGCGCGCCGCGGCGCTTCGAGATCAACGGGGAGCCCATTCCGCCCAAGGGCCGCATCGTCCTCGAGGCAGGCTCGACGCTGACGGTCTTTGAGGCCGGCGGCGGCGGTTACGGCGACCCCGCCGACCGGCTACCGGCGCGGGTGCTGGCGGACGTACAGCGCCGCGCCGTCAGCGTCGCGGGCGCGCTTGAGGACTACGGCGTGCGCGTCGATCTCGAAGGAAATTCGGCGTCGCGGGCCTGATCCGCCTCGCTTTGCCTTGACATCTACCGATCGGTCGGTAGATTATTAGCCCTGAATTAACAGTTAGTTATGCCGAGTGGGAGGTGATGATGGAATACACGATGCTGAGCTATGGCACCGAAGGCGCGATCGCGACGATAACGTTCACGCGGCCGGAAAAGTTCAACACCATCAAGCCGCCGATGCCCGAGGAACTCCACCATGCCCTGGGCGTGGCCAACCTCGATCCCGAGGTCCGGGTTATCGTGCTTGAGGGCGAGGGCGATTCGTTTTGCGCCGGCTTCGATTTTTCCGACGATCTCGAGCACTTCGAGGTCTGGGGCCTCAACATGAAGCCGGAAAACTACGATCCCGGCCTCGACATGATGATGGCGACCAGTCCGTTCGTCGGCCCCGTGCCCAAGTTCATGTCGATCTGGCGCAGCCCCAAGCCGGTAATCGCCAAGGTCCAGGGTTATTGCGTCGGCGGCGGTTCGGAAATGGCCTTGTGCGCCGATTATATCGTGGCGGCCGACGACGCCTGCCTGGGCACGCCGTATTCGCGGGTCTGGGGCTGCCACCTGACGGGCATGTGGATCTACCGGCTGGGGCTGACCAAGGCGAAGCACTATGCCCTGATGGGGGACAGCATCTCAGGCGCCGAGGCGGCGGAAATCGGCCTGATCAACGATGCCGTGCCGCTGGAAGATCTCGACGACCGGGTCCGCTATTTTGCCGAGCGCATGGCGCGTATTCCGGTCACCCAACTGGCCGCCATGAAGCTCATCGTCAACCAGGCTTTCGACAACATGGGCCTTCAGTCGACCCAGACGCTGGGGCCCATCCTCGACGGCATCATGCGCAACACACCGGAAGGCCGGGATTTCGTGCGCAGCGCCATGGACGGCGGCGTGCAACAGGCCGTGGCGGAGCGGGACGGCCCGTTCGGCGACTACAGCCAGGCGCCGGCCGGCAAGAAGCCCCGGCGGCGGGCGGCGGCCTCACCGTAGGTCGGACCGGATCACGGGGAGGAAGGACGCCATGGCCAGGCCGGCGGCGGGACGCGACACCAAGGGAGAAATCCTCGATGTCGCCTGGCGCATGATCGCCGACAAGGGGTTCGCGGCCACCTCGCTGGCCGATATCTGCGGCGTCGTGGGTCTCTCGAAGGCTTCCCTGCTGCACCACTATCCGTCCAAGGAAAAACTCTACGCCGCCGTGCTCGAAGAGGTCGCGGCGGAATTGCGGGAAGTGGTTTCGGCAAGCGAAGGCGGATCGGCGAAGGCGGAACTCCTCGGCATCGCCATCCGGATCGAAGCCTGGGCCAAGCGCCGGCCGCCGTCGCTGCGCCTCGTGATGCGCGACATGATTGACCGGATCGGAGAGACGAACGCCGACGCCGCGCACGTCTGGCCGCTCAGGTTTTTCGTCGCCCATCTTGAAGAACTTTTTCACGCGGCCCGGGACGAAAGCCCCGAAGGCCGATTGTCGAGGCTTGAGTTTTCCGACTTTCTCTCGCTCTTCCTCGGCCCCCTGATCTATCGCCAGCTGGCCGAGCCGGTGATCGCCGGCATGCAGCTCGCCGACGCCCCGGGCGCCGGGAGCAGCCTACTGCTTTATGATCTGGCCGGGTTACTGAGCGTCGGCAGCGAACTCGGTTAGAACGGCGAGGAAGGTTTTGACCTCGGCCGGCGAATTGTAATGGCAGAGCGAAACCCGAAGGCAGTCCTCGATGCCCAGGGCCGCCAGGATACGGCCCGAATAGGCGTCTGAAATCCGGGCGTGGACGCGGATGCCGCGGGCGGCGAACTTGCGCACCAGTTCCTGGGCCGGCGTACCGGTCAGATTGAACGACACGATACCCTCGCGGCCCTCCAGCTGGGCCGGGCCGACCAGGGTGATGTTGTCGAACTGCGAAAGTCCCCTGGCCTCGTCGTCGCCGAACAGCAGGAGGTCGATCAGGGCGGCTTCGTGCGCCGCCATGGCCGCCGAACCCGCGTCCATCAGATCCTGCCGGCCGTCCGCCTCCGACGTCAATCCGCCGAGCCAGCAAAAATAATCGACGACTTTCGTCTGGGCGGCATAGAAAGCCGGATCGCGGGACCCCAGTTCCCATTTATCGGGATCGCCGCCCAGCATGTATTCATGCGGCAGCTTGATGACCCGGTCGTTGATCCAGCCGAAACCCAGCGACAGGCGGGAATAGGCCTTGTAGGGCGAAAAGACGTAGGCATCGACGCCGTACTTGTCGACGTGCATGGCCCCGTGAGGCGCGTGCTGGATGCCGTCCACGACGATGAAGCAGTCGGGCGCGACGCTTCGGATGGCCTCGACAATGCCCGGCAGATCGACGACGAAGCCCGTCAGCATGCTGGTGTGGATGACCGTGGCAAGGCGGGTATCGGGCGTGATCGAGGCGGCGTAGTGCTCGGGCCGGGCCGTCCCGGTTTCAGCGTCGAACGGCACCTCGATCCACTCGCGCCCGGTATTGGCGGCCCATTGCTTGGCGGCATCGAGACTGGCCGGATGCTCCAGCGTGCACGACAACACCGGGCCCGGTGGGCATGACAGAGCGATGGAGCGGATGACCCGGTAAAGCAATCGCGTGCCCGTCTCGCCCGATATCACCTGACCGCGGGCGGCGCCCAGATTGGCCGAACCGAACACCAGGTGAAGGTCTTCGCGGCCGTCATCAAGAAGTTTCGAGAGATAACGCGAAGCGTCATTGTCCCGGCCTTCCTGGTCCGGCAAGGCCTCGACTTCGGCGCTGGCGGCGACCGCCGCTTTCAGTTTCAGCGAACCACCGCCGCTTTCGAAAAAAATCCGGGCCGCGTCGATGACGGGACAATGATCGACATGGTGAAATTTGTCCCGGACCCGCGCCATAACGTCCGGACGGAAAAATTCGGGTGTTCGCATAAGTCTCAACCTTCAAGGAATACCGGTCTGGCCGGCTGATTGCGCTGCAGGGAGAACATATAGGCTAAAGCCGCGAAACGGTGAAAATTTCCGGTTATCTGTTGGTTTGGCTGCCTTTTTGGGCGCCACTCCTTCAATGATTGATTGACTTGGCTTCGTCCAAACGCGACGATTGCCCCGCGTCTGAATCTGGTTTGGTAACGGGGGAGCTTATGCGCGTCGCAATCCGGCTGGCCGTCGTGATTTCCATCATTTTTGGAATTTCGGCCTGCACCCGTGCGCCCGCAGATCCCGGACCCCAAATCAACGATATACCGCCGCTTGCCGAGGGCGCCGGACGTATCTTCTTCTATCGCGCCGGCATGTTCGGTTACTCCGTGGAACCGCACGCCTACCTCGACAACAAGTTCCTGGGAAAGTTCGTTAACGGCCAGTTCCTGGTGGTTGACGCCCCGCCCGGCCCCCATGACGTCGCAACGACAATGGACGCGGAAAAGCGGTTGTCGTTCGACCTTGAGGAAGGTGAAACGCGCTACATCGAGATGACGGTGGGGCTCGACGTGATGTTCGGTAATGTCGCCCTCGACTTCCGTAATTTCGAATCGGCGCTGCCCGACCTCAACAGCCTGCGCATGCAGCGCTATCAGCATATGAGCGAAGACGGCAAGCTCACGCAGGTGCGTGTCCGGCGGACCATGGCGCGGAGTACCCAGCGGGCCAAAGAGACGAAGCCGGCCGCCCCGGAACCGAAAATGGCCGAGAAAAAACCGGAGCCGATGACGAAAGCCGGGGCCGAGGAAGAAGCCAAGCAGGAAGAACACAAGGAAGAGATGAAATCCGACGAACCGGCGATGCCGGCCAAAAGCATGGCGTCGGACCCCGGTACCGAATCCCGCCTGCTGGCCGTCGAGCTGGGTATGGAGAGCCTGACGACCCGGGTTGACCGCTTGAACACGGAAGTGCGTAAGCTGTCCGCGCTGGGCGCTTATCTGTCGGCGAAGTCGACCGGCATGCCGGCCCCTGAACCGGGTTCGCCGCTGCCACCGCAGCCGGCACCCGAAATGAAGCCGAAAAAGGAAGAGAAAAAGGCAGCGTCAACGAAGCCGGCGCCGAGACCGACGGGCGGTTTCGGCATTCACCTCAGTTCCTTCAGCAACGAGGCCGCGTTGAAGCGAGGGGCGGGCAAACTGCGCAAGTCGCTTGAGCTGGAGCTGGAGGACCTGGACCACACCCAACAGTCGGTGGAGGTCAAGGACAAGGGGACATTTTATCGCCTGATCTACGGCCCCGTCGGCCAACGGGCCATCGCCGCCGGCATCTGCCAGGCGATCAAGGAAAAAGGCGTCAAATACTGCAAAGTCGTCAAGTGGCCTTAAAGCCGAATTGGGGCGCAATAAATGGTGACAGGTACGATTTATTGCCGGACGGCTTAACCCCCGATCCCCAACGACGGTAGTTTGAGGCCGAATTCCCGGGCGCATTCGACGGCGCTTTCGTAGCCCGCGTCGGCGTGGCGCATGACGCCCGACGCCGGATCGTTCCACAAAACCCTTTCGATGCGGCGCGCCGCGTCCGCCGTGCCGTCGCAGACGATCACCATGCCGGCATGCTGTGAATAGCCCATGCCGACGCCGCCACCGTGGTGAAGCGATACCCAGGTGGCGCCCGACGCGCAGTTGATCAGGGCGTTCAGCAACGGCCAGTCGGAGACGGCGTCCGAGCCGTCCTTCATGGCCTCGGTTTCGCGGTTGGGACTGGCGACGGAACCGCTGTCGAGATGGTCGCGCCCGATCACGACGGGCGCCGATAATTCGCCGTTGGCCACCATCTCGTTGAAGGCCAGCCCCAAACGGTGACGCTGGCCCAGGCCGACCCAGCAGATGCGCGACGGCAGGCCCTGAAAATGAATACGCTCCCGCGCCATGTCGAGCCAGTTGTGGAGGTGCGGATCGTCGGGGATCACCTCCTTGACCTTTTCGTCGGTGCGGTAGATGTCCTCCGGATCCCCCGACAGCGCGGCCCAGCGGAAGGGGCCGATGCCGCGGCAAAAGAGCGGCCGGATATAGGCCGGCACGAAACCGGGAAAATCGAAGGCATCGGCGACGCCCATGTCCTTCGCCACCTGGCGGATATTGTTGCCGTAGTCCAGCGTCGGTACGCCGGCATGCCAGAAGTCCAGCATCGCCCGGACCTGGACCGCCATGCTCTCCTTGGCGGCCGCCTCGACGGCCTTGGGATCGCGCTCCTTCTGCGTCTCCCATTGATCGAGCGTCCAGCCGGCGGGCAGGTAGCCGTTGAGCGGATCGTGGGCCGAAGTCTGATCGGTGACGGCGTCGGGACGGACGCCCCGGCGCACCATCTCGGGGTAGAGTTCCGCGGCATTGCCCAGCAGGCCGACGGAGATGGGTTTTTTCTCGGCGCAGGATTTTTCCATCATCGCCAAGGCATCATCGAGATTGTCCGCCTTGGCGTCGAGGTAGCCGCTGCGCAGGCGGAAGTCGATGCGGCTGGGCTGGCATTCCACCGCCAGCATCGAAGCCCCCGCCATGGTGGCGGCCAGAGGCTGCGCGCCGCCCATGCCGCCGAGACCGCCGGTCAGGATCCAGCGCCCCGACAGATCTCCGTCGTAGTGCTGGCGGCCGACCTCGACGAAGGTTTCGTAGGTGCCCTGGACGATGCCCTGACTGCCGATATAGATCCACGATCCCGCCGTCATCTGGCCGTACATCATCAGGCCGACCTTATCGAGTTCGTTGAAGTGATCCCAATTGGCCCACTCCGGCACCAAATTCGAATTGGCGATCAGGACGCGGGGCGCGTCCTTGTGGGTGCGGAAGACGCCGACGGGCTTACCGGACTGGACGATCAGGGTTTCGTCGTCCTCGAGGTCCTTGAGGCTGGCCGTGATCTGGTCGAAGGCCTCCCAGCTGCGCGCCGCCCGGCCGATGCCGCCGTAGACCACCAGTTCCTGCGGTTTTTCCGCAACCTCGGCATCGAGGTTGTTCATCAGCATGCGCAAGGGCGCTTCCGTCAGCCAGCTTTTGGCGTTGAGTTCGCTACCGCGCGGGGCGCGGATCTCGCGCGTGTTGTCGAGGCGTGAGGATTGCGTCATCTCGTTTCTCCCAAATTCCGCTGCGCCCAGCCGATCATGTCGCCGAGGGCGCGTTTCAAGATGTCTCCAACGATTGCCGCCTTGGGTTCCTGGTAGGTCCAGGGCGGCGCTTCTTCCATGTAGGCGCATTGCGCCAATTCAAGCTGCAGGGCGTGGACGTTGCCGGCCGGATCGCCGTAGTGCCGCGTGATCCAACCGCCCTTGAAGCGGCCGTTGACCACCGTCGTCAAACCGGGCGCCGCGCGGCAGGCTTTACTGAGAACGTCCGCCATCGCCGGGTCGCACGATGAACCGTCGTTACTGCCGATATTGAAGTCCGGCAACCGGCCCTCGAACAGGCGCGGTACCGCCGAGCGGATCGAATGGCAGTCGAACAGCAAGGCATAGCCGTGGCGCTTGACGGATTCTTCGATGAGCCCGACCAGGGCTCTGTGATAAGGCTCGTAGTAGGCCTCGACGCGGCGCTTGATCTCGGCCTCGTCAGGTTCCGCGCCGGCGTTGTAGATCGTTTCACCGTCGAATGTCGTGACCGGACACAGGCCGGTGGTGGCCTGGCCGGGATAAAGCGAGGCGCCCGAGGGATCCCGGTTGAGGTCGATGACGTAGCGCGACAGCTTGGCCTGCACGACGCTGGCATCGAGATCGCGGTGAAAGCCATAGAGCTTTTCGATCCACCAATCGGTATCGGCGATGGCCCGGCCTTCGCCGTTCAGCCCTTGCTCAACCTCGGGCACGAGGTCCTGGCCGCAATGCGGCATACTGAGGATCAGGGCCGAGCCGCCTCGATGAACTTCAACGACGTCAATCATGCGCCGTTCCGCACGCGCTCATGTAGCGGGTTGACGCCGATGCCGTAGCTCAGTTCGGCCGGGTGTTCGATATCCCAAATCGCCAGGTCGCAGGCCTTGCCGGTCTCGATCGTGCCCACCTCGTCCTGCAGACCGAGAGCGCGGGCGCCGTGGCGGGTAATCCCGGCCAGGGCCTCTTCCGGCGTCAGGCGGAACAACGTGCAGGCCATGTTGAGCACGAGCAGCAGCGACCCCATGGGCGAGGAACCCGGGTTGCTGTCGGTGGCCAGCGCCATCGGTACGCCGTGGCGCCGGAACAGGTCGACCGGCGGCACAGTCTCGTCACGCAGGAAATAGAAGGCACCCGGCAGCAGCACCGCCACCGTGCCGGCCCCCGCCATCGCCTCGATGCCTGCCTCGTCGACGTATTCCAGGTGATCGGCGGACAGCGCGCCGAATTCGGCAGCCAGGGCCGCGCCGCCGAGATTGCTGAGTTGTTCGGCATGGAGCTTGACCGGCAGTCCCAAAGCCTGGGCGGCCTCGAACACCCGGCGGGTCTGATCGTTGGAAAATCCGATGCCCTCGCAAAAGGCGTCGACGGCGTCAGCCAGGCCCTCGTTGTGCGCGGCGGGCAGCTGGTTGTCGCAGACATCGCCGATATAAGCGTCCGCATCGCCCCCGGCCTCCGGCGGCAGGGCATGGGCGCCGAGAAATGTCATCTTGACCCGGACGTCGCGCTCAAGCCCAAGTGCCCGCGCGGCGCGCAGCATCTTGCATTCGGTCTCGGTATTGAGGCCGTAGCCCGACTTGATCTCGATGGTCGTCACGCCGTCGGCGATCAGGCTGTCGAGCCGGGGCAATGCCCTTTCGATCAACTCGGCCTCGCTGGCCTCGCGGGTGGCCGCCACGGTCGACACGATGCCGCCGCCGGCTTTCGAGATCTCTTCGTAGCTCGCACCCTTGAGGCGCTGTTCAAACTCGGTTGCGCGGTTGCCGCCGTAAACCAGGTGGGTATGGCAGTCGACCAGGCCCGGCGTGATCCAGCGGCCCTCGACGTCAACCGTGGAGGCGGCGGACATCTCCGGGGCCTCGGCCTCGGACCCTGCCCAGGCGATGCGGCCGTCCCTGGCGGCGATCAGACCGCCTTCGACGGCGCCGTAGCCTTCGCAGCCGGGATCCATCGTCGCGAGGCGGGCGTTTTTCCAGATTTTGTCGACGGCGACGGTCATTGCTCCCTCCCCCTGTTCATTTGTATATACAATTAGAATGGACAGGGGGCAAGCTTTTTTGTATAGACAATACATGCCCGCCCAAACGCGCCTACATTTCGACCATGCCCTGCTGCCCGGCGGCTGGGCCCGCGACGTGATCATCGAAGCCGACGGGGACGGCTGGATCACAAATGTCAGTGCCGGCGCGGATGCAGCCGGGACGGACATGCGGGGCGGCATTGCGCTACCCGGCATGCCCAACTGCCACAGCCACGCCTTCCAGCGCGCCATGGCCGGGCTGGCCGAGAGCGGCAACCCAGGCGAAGACGATTTCTGGAGCTGGCGCAACGTTATGTACGGCTTCGTCGGATCATTGACGCCGCCGGATCTGGCCGCCATCGCCGCCCAGGCCTATGCCGAGATGCTCGAATCGGGTTTCACCGCCGTCGCCGAGTTTCACTACCTCCACCACGCCCCCGGCGGCAATTCATACGTCGACCCCGGCGAAATGTCGGCGGCGATCGCGGAGGCCGGGGCGGGTACGGGCATCGGCCTGACCTTCCTGCCCGTCTTTTACGCCAACGGCGGTTTCGGCGGGATCGAACCTGGTGACGCCCAGCGCCGTTTCGTCAATTCGACGGATAGCTTCGGGCGTTTGCTGGAACGGGTACGCGAGATCAGCCGGGAGGTGACCGACGCCGCCGTCGGTATCGCCCCCCACAGCTTGCGGGCCGTGACGCCGGAGAGCCTGGCTGAGGTGGTCGCCCTTGAACCGTCCGGCCCCATTCACATTCATATCGCCGAACAAACGCGCGAGGTGGACGACTGCCTCGCCTGGTCGGCAGAGCGCCCCGTCGAATGGCTGTTCAACCACTCGGGCGTAGATGAACGCTGGTGCCTGGTGCACGCCACGCACCTGACACCAGCGGAGAGCGATGCCATCAGAACAAGCGGCGCGGTGGCGGGACTTTGCCCGATCACCGAGGCCAATCTGGGCGACGGCATTTTCGCCGGCGTCGGCTTCATGGCCGGCGGCGGCCGCCTGGCGATCGGCTCCGACAGCAACGTGCTGATCAGCGTGGCGGAGGAAATTCGCCTGCTGGAATACGGCCAACGCCTGCGCGACCGCCAACGCAACCGGCTCAGCCCGCAAGGCGGCTCGACAGGCCGGGCCCTGTTCGAGGCACTGCTGGCCGGGGGTGCTCAAGCCAGCGGACGCCGGATCGGGCGGCTTGAGGCGGGCTACCGCGCCGACATCGTTTCGCTGGACGCCGAACACCCCGCCCTGGTGGCGCGCGAAGGCGACGGCTGGCTGGACGGCTGGCTGTTTGCCGCAAGTACCAATGTTGTTTCGGATGTCTGGTGCGGCGCCCGCCACGTTGTCTGCGGCGGCCGACACCGTGACGCCGGCGCCATCGCCCGGCGTTACGCCGACACCCTGACGAAATTGCTCAACCCATGACGGCGAAGAACCAATCCCCCGACGCCACCGGTTTTTCCCTGGACGGGCGCGGTCCGGTCTACCGCCAGATCCGCCGCGCCATCGCCACGCCGATCCTGGCGGGCCGATTGGCGCCCGGTGCTCGGCTGCCGTCGGAGCATGCCTTCATGGACCTCTTCGGCGCCTCCCGCATGACCGTCAACCGGGCGCTGCAGATGCTGGCCGACGAGGGCCTGGTGGTGCGCCGCCGCCGTCACGGCACCTTCGTCGCCCAACAGGTATCCGAGCACGCCGTGATGGAGTTGCGCGATATCGCCGACGAGATCGAAGCTACGGGCGCAGCCTACGGCTATGAGCTGATCGAACGCCGGGTCGATAAACCGGATGCGGCGCTGGCGGGAATTTTCGCCAACGGCTCGGCCAAGTCCGTGTTGCGCCTCACCTGCCGTCATTCCAGCGACGGCGAACCGGTGCTGATGGAAGAACGCGCCATCAACCTCACCACCGTGCCCGCGGCCCGGAAGGAAACCTTCGAGCGGGAGCCGCCGAACCGCTGGCTGTTGAAAAATATTCCCTGGTCCCGCGTCGAACATGTCATCGCGGCGGTCAACGCCTCCGAGAACGTTGCCAAACAACTGGGCATTTCAGCCGGCGAGGCCTGCCTGCAGGTGGAGCGCACGACCTGGATGGGAGACGACGCCCTCACCCAGGTCCGGCTGACCTATCCCGGCGAGCGGCACCGCCTGGTCGGGCGCTTCAGTACCGGCCAGTAGCCCGCCATTACGGAAACAGCACGCCGGGATTCATCAACCCGTCGGGATCGAGCGCGGCTTTCAACTTCTTCATCAGATCGATTTCCGTCACCGGCGTGACGTCGCCGAAGACGGCCTGTTTGGTTCGGCCGATGCCGTGTTCGGCGCTCATCGTGCCGCCCAGTTCCAATGAAACCCCGCAGATGACATCGGCGAGCTCCGGCCAAAAGCGTTTGAATTCCGCGTCGGTATCGCCCTCGGGCCTTTGAACGTTGAAGTGCACATTGCCATCGCCGAGGTGGCCGAAGGGCGTGCAGCGGACGCCCGGCACCGCGGCAACGACGGCGGCCTCGGCGCGGCGGACAAATTCCGGAACGGCGGCGACGGGAACGGCGGTGTCGCTTTTTAGGCAGCTCTTGTCCTCGATCAGCGCGAAGGCGACGCTTTCGCGAAGTCGCCACAAGTCTTCCCGCTGGGCTTCGGACTGCGTGATCACGGCATCCAGGACAATACCATTGTCAAATCCTTCCGCCAGCGCGTCCTCGACGGCCCCCTGCAGATCGAACCGCGTGCTCGCGCTGTCGACTTCAATAAGAGCACACCAGTCGTGGCGTTCCGCCAAGGGATAGCGCACCCCCTCGAGGCTCAATGCAGCCGAGACCGCGTTAGCGGAAAGAAGTTCAAAGGCCGTTACTATTTCGCCGACATGACCCTCAAGCCGGCGCAGGAAATCAAGGCCGGCGGCGGGGCTCGCCAGGGCGGCGAAGACGGTCTCCCGCGCTTTCGGTGCGGGCCTGATCTTAAGAGCTGCCGCCGTGATGATACCGAGCGTTCCTTCGGCGCCGATGAACAGGTGCTTCAGATCGTACCCGGCTGTGTTCTTGCGCAAGGCGCGCAGTCCGTGCCACACCTCGCCCGACGGCAGGACGACTTCGAGGCCCAAGACCTGGTCGCGCGCCGTACCATAACGCAGTGCATTGTTGCCGCCGGCGTTGGTCGAAAGGTTGCCGCCGATGCGGCTGGATGCTTCTCCGCCATGGGTCAGGGGAAAGATCCGGTCCACGCCGGCCGCAGCCGCCTGGACGTCCGCCAGTACCACGCCGGATTCGGCGACGATTATGTTACCCGCGGGATCGACCTCGCGGATCGACTTCAGCCGATCGAGTGCCACGATAACGGTATCGCGCCTGTCCAGCGGCACGGCCCCGCCGCATAATCCGGTATTTCCGCCCTGAGGAATGACCGCCACGGCGTGTTCACGGCAGCAGCGAACCGTTTCTGCAACCTCCGCAGTGGTCGCCGGGCGTGTGACGCAGAGCGGCGCCGCGACGTCCAATCCCAGCAGGTCGGTAATGTAAGCCTGGATGTCGTTGGCTTCGGTTAGGCAACCCTTGGGACCGAGGGTGCCGCCGAGTCGTTCAAGCAGGGAGGTCAATGGGCCGAACCGCGCAGCAGATCGGCCAAGCCGCCTAACAGTTCGTCGACGTCCCGCGCCTCGCCGATAGTGATGCGCAGGCTGCCGTTGCCGCCGGGCCAGGGCATCGCCTGGACTAGCAACCCCCGTCCAGCCAGTCCATCGGCGAGGCCCGAAGCGGGCTCGGGGGATAGGCTGGTCAGAAAATTCGCCTGGCTGGGTAGATTCTCAAAACCCATTTCTTCCAAACCTGCGGCCAGGCGTTTTCGCTGCGTCAGCAAACTGCTTAACGTCTCCTGCAGGTATGCCTCGTCCTTCATCGCCGCAACCGCGCCGGCCAGGCCGATGCGGTTTACGTTGAAATTGCCCCGCAGTTTCCAAAAGGCGTTGCGCAATTCGGTATCGCTGGTAAAGGCGTAGCCCACGCGCAGTCCCGCCATGCAGTAGGCTTTGGAGAACGTGCGTGTCACCACCCAGGGACCGCTGCGCTTGTCCAGTAACGAAAGAACATCGGGGTAACCTTCGGCGGCGGCGAATTCGTGGTAGGCCTCGTCCACCACCAGCAGGCAGCCCGCCGGCACGCCCTCGATGGCGGCAATCAGATCGTCCTCGCCGATCGCCGCGCCGGTCGGGTTGTTGGGGGTGCAGACATAGAAAAGCCGGGTCTTGTCCGTCAGCGCCGCCAGCATGGCGGGGATGTCGTTGGCGCCGTCGGCGCGCACCGGCACTTCGACGAGGCGGCCGCCCGAGACGGCGACGCCTTTGGCGCAGGTGGGAAAGGTCGGTGCGGGAAAGATCGCTTCGTCGCCCGGTTCCAGGGCGATGGCCGCCGCCATGGTCAATAGCTCGCCGCTGCCGTTGCCGAAGCTGATGCGATTCGCCGGCAATCCCGTCCGCTCGGAAAGCAGAACCGCCAGCGCCGAGCAGCCGTGATCGGTGTAGGCCTGTGCCTGCTGCAAAGCCTCCGCCATGGCGGCCAAGGCATGGGGCGATGGCGGCAGCAGCGATTCGTTGAGGTTGAGCCGGCGCATATCGGAGGCGGGCCGGCAATCCGGCTCCGCGATCTCCGGCGGTCTGGCGATGCTGAGATCGGCAATGCGCCGGTTGTGGACCGAGCCGGTCACTGGTGCGACCAGTCGTCCGGATCGTCGGAGTTGTTGGGCGAAAGGCCGATGATGTCGCCCTCGGTCGAACAGCCGAGCCCCAGGACGGTGCGGTTGGCGTAACCGAAGTAGGCCGTCACCTGGTTGATCTCGAGGACCTCGCCGTCGTCGTAACCCGCCGCCCGCATTTCCCCGACCATCTCTTCGGTCACCGCGGAGGGCGTCAGGGTCAGGGCCTTGGCATAGCGCAGCGCGATTTTTTCCTTGTCCTCGAGCGGCGCCGCCTCCGGGTCGTCGGCGTCGAGGGCGGCGCGAATGGCGGACGACCGCGCCTCGTCGTCAAGCAGCCTGACCAGACCCTGAAAATGATGATCGACGCAGTAGGCGCAGCGGTTCAACAGGCTGACCCAGACGCCGATGGTCTCCAGGAACCACTTCGGCACCTTGTTGGCGGAATGGTGCAGGACGTACTTGTAGATCGCCATGTGCCCTTCCATGGTGTGGGGGCGCAGGCTGTGCATCATCATGATGTTGTCGACGTTGTTGTCGGGCCCCTTGACCCGGTCGTAGAGCTTCTTGAGTCGGCCGTCGGCTTCGTCGTAGGGAACGGTTTCGATCCAGGGCATGAGGTATCCTTGTGTTTACGCGGGTTGATAACTGGGGCCGATGGCTTCGCTCACAAGGTCGCCGAGGACGCCTTGTTTGACAAGCTGCTTGGCGGTTTCGATCTCGGGCGCGAAAAAACGGTCGTGGTCGAACGCCGGCACGGCCTCGCGCAACGCATCATGGGCAGCGCGCAGCGGCTTGGAAGTTTCCAGCGGCGCGTGGAATTCCACGGCCTGCGACGCCGCCAGCCACTCGATGGCAATCACGGTGAAGGCGTTTTCCGCCATGTCGGTCAGACGGCGCGCGGCATGCGTCGCCATGGAGACGTGGTCCTCCTGGTTGGCCGAGGTCGGAATGCTGTCGACCGATGCGGGATGAGCCAGGCTCTTGTTTTCCGACACTAGAGCGGCGGAGGTGACCTGGGGCATCATGAAGCCGGAATTGATGCCGCTCTCCTTGACCAGGAAGGCCGGCAGGCCCGACAGCGAGGCGTCCACCAGCATGGCCTGGCGGCGCTCCGACAGGGAGCCGATCTCGGCGATGGCCAGGGCGATGTTGTCGGCCGCCAACGCCACCGGCTCGGCGTGGAAGTTGCCGCCCGACAGCACCTCGCCTTCGTCGGGAAAGACCAGGGGATTGTCCGTGACGGCATTGGCTTCGCGTTCCAGAACCCGGGCCGCATGATCCAGCTGATCGAGGCAGGCGCCCATCACCTGGGGCTGACAGCGCAGACAGTAGGGGTCCTGGACTTTCTCGCAATCGACGTGGGATTCGCGGATGCGGCTGCCGGCCAGCAGGCGGCGGTAAACGGCCGCCACCGATTGCTGGCCCAGTTGCCGGCGCAATTTGTGGATGCGCTCGTCGAAGGGCGTATCGGAACCCTTGCTGGCATCGACGGTGGCGGCGCCCGTGACCAGGGCGGCGCGCAACAGGTCCTCGGCGGCAAACAGACCCTTGAGAGCCAAGGCCGTCGACACCTGTGTACCGTTGATCAGGGCAAGGCCTTCCTTGGGGCCGAATTCCAGCGCTTCGAGCTTCGCCGCCTTCAGGGCGTCGGCGGCGGGCATGAGTTCGCCCTCGCGCCGGATATCGCCGAGCCCGATCATCGCCGCCGCCACGTGGGCCAACGGCGCCAGATCGCCCGATGCGCCAACCGAACCTTTGGCGGGGACTGCCGGGAATAAACCCAGGTTGGCCATTTCCAGCAGGCGTTCGATGACCAGCCAGCGCACGCCGGAGTGGCCTTGGGCAAGCGACGCCGCCTTCATCACCAGGACAAGGCGAACGGTATCGTCGTCCAGCAAGTCTCCCGTGCCGACGCTGTGGGACATGATCAGGTTGCGCTGAAGCGCTTGCAGCTGGTCGTCCTCGACGCGGATCTGGGCGAGCTTGCCGAAACCGGTATTGACGCCGTAAATCGCATCTTCCCCGGCCAACAGGTTTTCGACCGTCAGCCGACAGCGGCGGACGTTATCCCGCACGCCTTCGGCCAGGCGCACCGTTGCCCCCCCGTCCATAACGGCGCGCCACTGCGCCAATTGCGCGGATCCGGGATCGATCAGGATTTCGTCAACCATTGCCACCCCCTGCGAAAATTCGGCCGCCGGGAACGATCACCGACGGGCCGGGTTCACAATACAGATAGGTTGAGCGGGCGCAATTGTTCGCTGGCCGCGCCGTCAGGCCGTACCCACCCGCGCCAGCAGACGGTTCAAGTGATCGAATTCCAGGGGCTTGTGCAGTACCGGAAAGCCCGAGCGGAACAAAACCCGAAGGTCGTCGGGCCGGGTCGCACCGGTGATGATGGCGGCGGGAATGTCGGTGTGGAAATACCGCCGCACCTGGGCGATAAGTTCGAAGCCCGTGGCGCCGCCGTCGAGCTGGTAGTCACACAATATGAGGTCGGGTTTGCCCAACTCATCGAGCTCCCGGATGGTCTCGAGCGCCGACGCCGCGCCCATCGCCGCGTGTCCCCAGTCCCGCAGCAGGGCCACCATGGCGTCGAGAACGGCCGGTTCGTCATCGACGACGAGGATAACCAGTCTTTGCACCTCTGGTTCATCCCGGACAGCCGCCGCGTCTTCCTCCTCGGTCTCCGCCGTAGGGCCGCCGACCGCCGCCGGTGCGGTAACGGTAAACGCGGTGCCCCGTCCCGGTTGCGACTCCAGATCGATTTGGAATTCCATCAGGCGGCACAAATCAGCCACGATGGAAAGCCCCAACCCCAGACCCGACGGTGAGGCGGTGCCTTCCTGGCGCAGCTGAACGAATTGCTCGAAGATGCGCTCCTGCTCGTTTTCCGGAATGCCCCGGCCGTTGTCGACGACGCAGAGCCTCACCTGATCTCCCCGCCGCCGCGCGCCGACCACGATCTTGCCATCCGGCGCGGCGTTGACGGCATTGACGAGGAGGTTCACCAAAATCCGCCGCAGCAGACGCCTGTCGGCCCGCACGGACAGGCTGGGATCGACGAACTTCAAGGCCACCCCGCGCCTGAGCGCCTGGGCCTCGACGGCGTATTGCACCTCGCGGAATAGATCGTTCAGCGACACCGCCGCCACACTGGGCTCGACCGTCCCCGCCTCGAGGCGGGAAATATCCAGCATGGTTTCCAGCATGCCCGACAGGGACCGCACCAATTGGGCCTGCTTGTCGGCGATGTCCTTGAGGCCCGCCTCGTGTTCGACCTGATAGAGCAGTGACTGATTGAACACCGACAGGGCGTGGATGGGCTGGCGCAGGTCATGGCTGGCCGTGGCGAGGAAGTTTGACTTCTCCCGCGCCGTCTTTTCGGCCTCGGCGCGGGCGTGTTCCAAATCCGAGGTGCGGTCGGCGACCTGTTGTTCCAGCGAACCGGTCAGCGCTTCCAGCTCGGACGAAAGTTTGCGCGCCTGGTCGTAAACCGCGCGGGTCCGCGATCCCAGCGCGATGGCGAAACCGGCCGATAGAATGGCAATGCCGAACGGCGTGAGGTCCGGCAGCGCCCAGGGCTTCAGGTCGAAGGTGTGGAGGTAGGCGGCCGAATCATTCAGCAGTGTGAAGAAAAAGAGGACGGTGCATATCACCACCGCCGCCGCGCCATGCTGCTTGCGGATCCAGGCCAAGATGAGCGCGCCCTGAGCGTAAACGATGACCACCAGCATGACGAAGATCCAGAAATCCTGGAAGCTCGTATAGACGTGAACCGGCGCCACCGTCGCCAGGGCGGTCATGGCCAGGGAGAGGCCATAGACCGGCCAGCGCACGAGCTTGGGGAATTCGCGCGGGAACATCGCCGCCATGAAGGCGATATAGGTCAGCGGGGCGAGGTACAAGGTCTGGTACTCGATCAGCTTCGTGCTGGTCTGCGGCAGATCGGGATCGAGAAAATAGGGAATGGCCTGCACCGTAAAGAGCCGGACAAGCAGCACCACCGACAAGGCGCAGTACCAGAAGTGAGCCCATTCCGGCGGCCCGCCGAGACTGCGGATGAAGTAGGCGAGCTGGAAGACCAGCAGGGCCAGCAGGGCGCCGAAGACGAAGACGTAGGAGAAATAGAAGGTCCGGACCCGCGATTGCATGTCCGCCTCGTCGCCGATCAGCAGGGGCCGCAACACGCCGCCCGCGAAATGCTCGAAATTGGCGACGATCAGAACGAGTTCCACCTCATCCGTCTCCGGCAGTGCAAAGATGCGTTGCAGGTAAAACGCCTCAAATCCCTCCGGCGTTTCCGTGATCCTGCCGTTCGAGCCGGCCAACTCGCCGTTGATCCAGAATTCATGTGCCGAGTAGGGGTGCTGCAGATTGACGGCCAGCGAACGGGCGTGCTCGGGCAGTTTCAATTTCAACCGGTAGCTGGCCACACCGAAGCCGAGTGGCGCGGATGAGCTTTGATCGGTCTCGTCGCGGCGGTGCCAGGCATCGGGCAGCGCCGTCACGTCGCCGGTGTACAGGCGTGAAAAGTCGCCGGGCCTGGCGATCTTGCCGCGAATGATCTGCCAGGGGCCGGTCAGCGGTAGCGGTGCCGCTTGGGTCGGCGCTGCCGGCGAGCTGTCGGCGATGGTATTTTCCGCCACGGCGGGCCGCCCGAACGCAACGACCGCGGCCAGGGCGAAGCTTAAGAAAATAATCCGGATCAACTTGACAAAAATCAAAGCCCGTCACCTCAAAAAACACCCTAATTGTACCCCATCCTGCAGGTGGCGGGGCGGCTCTCCACCAAATAGAACCTGAGTTGACGCAACGCATGAGTAAATACGCAGGAATGCGTATGTCCCGGCCCTAGCCGTTTAGACATAGTTGACCCGGCTCAGGATCGTCCCAGTTAAGCTTTTATCCCGGCACATGCTTTCGTCTTTACCGAACGGACCAACAAGACCGATGAACCAACTGTCCAACGCCTCCAATGCCGTCCTCGTCGCGGACGATCACACCCTGATCCGTGAGGGCATTGCGTCGCTGCTGGAGCGCATCGACGGCATTTCAGAGGTCGTCCAGACCGGCAACGGCCGCTCGGCGCTCGATCTGATCTTGAAACGGACTTTTGAACTCGTGGTGCTGGATATCGGGCTGCCCGGATTGACCGGTCTCGATATCGCCCGCGAAATCCGGCGGCGCGAAATGCCCACGCGGGTCGTGATCATGACCGGTTTGAGCGCTGAAAACCTGGCTCTGGAAGCCCTGAACCGCGTCCACGTCGACGCCTTCTTCTTCAAGACCGCCGAACTCAAACAGGTCAACGAGGCCGTAACCGCGGCGCTCAACGGCGACCAGTACTTCCCCACCGATCTGGAATTTTCCGACGAAACCGACGGCCTGTCTTCGGGCGCCGCGGACGTGGCCGACCTCTTGAGCAACTGCGAAATGCAGGTCATCAAGCTGGTGGCGGAAGGTCATACCTCCAACAGCGCCGGCGAACTTCTCGGCATCAGCACCCACACGGTGCGCAAACACCGCGAAAACATCAAACGCAAGCTCGGTCTCGGCACGGTCGCCGAGCTCTCGGCCTTCGCCGTCCGCAACAACATGATCTGAAAAGAGACGGGGCCCGGCGCAAACCGAGCCCCGTTTGGACCTCCGGCAATGAGAGAGTGTTGCTCCGAGGTGATCTAGAAGGTGATCGAGAGGCTGCCCGAGACCGCCGTGCCGTCGAAGTTGCTGCGGCTCAACGTTTTGCTGATGTCCAAACCGCCTGACATGGCGCCCGAGCCGAAAATGCTCAAGCCGCCGCCCAAGACAACCTCGTCCGCGTCGTTCGAGGGCTGCGCCTGACCGGCGGCGACGACGATGCGGTCCTTGCCCAGTTCCCGGTTGTAGGTGAGCTTGGCGTACGGCATCACGGTTCCGGCGTAATAGCTCACCTGCCCGCCCAGCGAAATCTGCTTGAAGGTGGATGAGCTCGAGGCAATGGCCGTTCCGTTGCTTTCGGTGAAGGCGTCGTTGTCGGTGTTCGAGTAGGTATAGCCGGCGCGGCCACTCAATCCGACGTTGCCCTTCCAGGTGGAGACGTTGAGGTTGAGCGCGGCGAAACGGCTGCTTGAATCCTGCGTGCCGGTTATGGTCGCGCCTGCCGCGACGCGGGTGTTGTCGCTCTCCGAGCGCGACAGACCGGCGCTGGCGTCGATGCTGACCATGTCGTTGATGACGAAGGCGGCATAGGGGCTGAGGCTCCAGCCCGTGGTGTCGGTGCTGCCGCCGTTGAAGGTCGAGGTCGTATCCGTGCTGGAATAACTGGCGCTTAAGCCCACCGTCATGCTGTCGCCAAATGATTTGTCGGCGCCGAAGGAAAGGCTGTTGGTGTCGGAATCGTAAGCCGTCGACACGAAATCATCCTCGGCCGAGGAACGGGAAAGCGCCAGGAAGCCGGACATGCCGGCCGAACCGTCACCCGCGGCGATGCCGCTGCCGAACTCACCCGGCAGGCTGGCCATCTTGGCCAGCGGGTTGGCCTGGCGCCGCAGCGCGATCGAACGCGTGTGGGCGAAAATGTTGTTGATCGTCTGCACCGTCGTTACGCGCTGTTGCTCGGAAATCAAGACGTCGGACGCCGGGCGGGCCGTGGTGTCGTTGTCGCTGCTTTCGGCATCCTGGGCCCAGGCGGAACCCGCACCGGCGGCCAGCGATCCGGCGATGATGACTGATGCCGCCAGGAATTTGGCGAGGGGGGGCCGTACCATCGAACTGAGCATGAAAATCATCCCTTGGGTCTGACAAATGTAACTCGCAAGCCTTCCGCCCAACGCATAAGGCACGGAAAACCAAGGGAAAATACCAGTGACGCCGCGGTTGCGAAATTAGCAGAGTTGCGTATTCAACGTATTGGTTGGGGTGTTTCTAAAATCGCCCGTCGTAGGCCTGGCGTCCGATCACGGCGGCGATAAGGGTGAAGGTATCGCGCGCTAACGCAGCCTCCAACGCCTTGGCCAAACCGGCGCGGTCCTCCACCCAACAGCCCGCGCCGCCCAGAGCCTCGGCCACGGCGGGAAAATCGGTGCCGCCGAAATCGACGGCCAGGTTGGGCATCTGGGAACCGCGTTGTTTCAGTTCGATCAGGCCGAGGCTCTCGTCGACGAAGACGACGATGGGCAATCCAAGCTGCAGGTCGCGCAAGGTGGCAAGTTCGCCCAGGAACATCTCCAGCCCGGCGTCACCGACGAACACCGCCACGGGCCGCGAGGGTTCCGCCAGCTTGCGCCCGATGGCCAGCGGCAGGGCGCAGCCCATGGTGCAGAGCGCCGAGGACTGCAGCAGGCCGCGCGGTTCGAAGCAGTTCCAGATCTGGCTCAACAGGATGCGGTGGGCGCCGGTGTCCACCGTCGCCACCGTCTCGCGCGGCAACGCGCGGCGGCTTTCATCGACCACGGCGGCCGGCCCCCAGTCCTCGTCGCGGGCAAAATCGCCTCGCAGGGTTTCGCGCACACCGGCGGCTTCACCGTTCGCCCAGCGGGGCCGGGCCGCTGCGTCCCGGCGCAACGCCGCCAGCCCGGCGCCGACATCGCCGATGAAATTGAGCGCCGCCTGGTGCACGTAATGGGTATTGGCGGCGGCGGAAAACTCGATCACGCGGGCGTCCCCGTCCCAGGGATCGCGCCAGCCCTGGCGCATTTCGATGGGGTCGTAGCCCGCCAGCACGAGGCAATCGCTCATCCCCACCAGCGGCAGCAGATGGCGGTCGGCCTTGGGCGATAGGCCCGCCGCCCCCAGGGCAAGCTCATCGTCTTCCGGCAAGACGCCCTTGGCCTTGTAGGTGGTGATCAGCGGCACGTCCAAATCCCGGCAGAAGCCGGCGACCTCCGCCGCGCAGCCCTGATTGAGAACGTCAACGCCGGCGATCATCAACGGCCGTTCGGCCTCGGCCAACCAGCGCCGCGCCGTTTCCAAGTCATCGCCCGCCGCCGGCGCCATCGGGGCGAGCGGGGCGCGGTTGGGCTGGGCGGCATCGGGCTGTTCGGCGTCCTGGGCGTCCATCGCCACGTCGAGCAGCACCGGGCCAGGCCGGTCCTGCGTGGCGATGGCGACGGCCTTGTCGGCCAGTACCGACGCCGTGCCCTGCACCACCCGGAAGGCCGCCTTGGTCACCGGTTCGAGGAACCTCACCTGGTCGAATATCTGGTGTGTGTAGGTATGGCCTTCGACATCGGGCACCGAGCCCGTAAGCACGATCATCGGCACCCGGTCCTGCAGGGCGTTGGCGACGACGTTGGCGGCGTTGGCGATGCCCGGACCGATAGTCGCCACCAGGATGCCCGGCGCGCCGTCGTGGTGGTGGACGCCCTCCGCCATGAAGCCCGCGCTGTTCTCGTGCTTGGCCAGCACCACGCGCATACCGACGCGTTCCAGCGCCGCCATCAGGGCCAGGACCTCGCCGCCCGGTATGCCGAAGGCGTGACGGCAGCCGGCGTCGTAGAGGCGCTGGGCGATAATCTCGGCGCTGGTCGCCATCAGCGGGCCGGCGAATTGAGCCGCGAATAGCCGTCGCGGGTCTGCGGCAGTTTGCGGTCCAACAGGCGGGAGGCCACGACGGTGCGCAGGATCTGCGCTGTGCCGCCGCCGATGGTGAACATGCGCGCATCGCGCACCATGCGCTCCAGCGGCAGATTGCGTGAATAGCCCGCCGCGCCGAACACCTGCAGCGCGTCGTTGGTTACCTTGATGGCGGTTTCGGAAGCCAGGATCTTGGCCTGGGCGGCCTCCAACGGATCGGGGAAACCGTCGCCCGCGGCGGCCTTGTAGATCAGCGCCTGGGCCGCCGCCAGGGAAATGCTCATGTCCGAGAGCATCCACTGCAGGCCCTGAAATTCACAGATCGGTCGGCCGAACTGTTCGCGGGTCTGGGCGTAGTCGAGCGCCAGTTCATAGGACCCCTCGGCGATACCCAGCGCCACGGTCGCCGCGCCGACGCGCTGGGCGTTGTAGGCGTTCATCAGTCCGGCGAAACCCCGGCGCAGCCCCTCGGGCGGCAACACGATCATGTCTTCCGGAACTTCGAGATCCTCGAACAGAACCTCGGTCTCGGGAATGCCCCTGAGACCCATGGCGGGCTCGCGCCGGCCGATGCGCAGGCCCTGGGGCGTTCCGGCCTCGGCATCGCGCAGGCAGAGGAAGCCGCCGATGCCCTGTTCCTCGCCGTCCTCGAAGACGCGGGCGAAGATCAGGTGAAGCTTGGAAACGCCGCCGCCCGTGATCCAGTGCTTGCCGCCGTTGATGACGTACCGGTCGCCCTGTTTGTCGGCGCGCGTCGTCATTTCCGTAGCGGCGCTGCCGGCGCCGGGTTCGGTGATGCAGATGGCCGGTTTGTCGCCGGCCAGCACGGCGGCGGCGGCCAGACGCTTCTGCGCGTCCGAACCGAATTGCATGACCGCGCCGATGGCGCCCATGTTGGCCTCCACCGCGATGCGTCCCGTGACGCCGCAGACCTTGGCCATTTCCTCAATGACCAGCACGGCCTCGGCATAACCCAAACCCTGTCCGCCGTAGGCCTCGGGGATGGTCATGCCCATGAAGCCGGCGTCGGCCAGCGCCGCGACGTTGTCCCAGGGGTATTCCTCCGTGCGGTCAACCTCCGCGGCGCGCGGCGCGATGACGTCCGTCGCCAGGGCCCGCGCGGCGTCGCGGATCTGAATTTGCGTTTCGCTCAATCGAAGCATGTTCCTGCCCCCCTGCCTCAGATCACCTTGCCGCGGCGCAGGTCGGCCAGCGCCCCGTCATCCAGTTCCAGCAGTTCCGCCAGCACCTCGTCGGTATGTTGGCCCAGCGTCGGCGGCGGACGGCGGTAGCTGACGGGCGTTGCGCCCATCTTCAACGGATTGCCGATCAGGTCGACGGCCCCGGAACCGGCGCTGGGATGGGGCATCGATATCTTCATGTCGCGGACCGCCACCTGTTCGCTGGCGAATACTTCCGGCACGGTATCGACCGGACCCACCGGGACGCCGCGCTGCTTCAATCCTTCCAGAACGTCAGCCTTGCTGAACTTCCTGACCTCGACCTCCAGTAGCGCCACCAATTCGTCGCGGTGCGCCAGCCGGTCGGCGTTTCTGACGAAGCGCGCGTCCGCCGCCAGGTCGGGCACCGCCAGCATGTCGCAGAAACGTTCGAACTGCCGGTCGTTGCCGACGGCGACGATGACGTGGCCGTCGGAGGCCTCGAACACCTGGTAGGGCACGATGTTGGGGTGCTGGTTGCCGCGGCGGGTGGGCGGCTGACCGGACGTCAGGTAGTTCGTACCTTCGTTGATCAGCCAGGCGATCTGGCTGTCCAGCAGCGATATGTCGATGTACTGGCCCTGGCCCGTGAGGTCGCGGTGGCGCAGCGCCCCGAGAATGGCGACGCCGGCGTACATACCGCACATGACGTCGGCAATACCGACGCCGACCTTCATGGGCTCGCCGTCGGGATCGCCGGTGATGCTCATCATGCCGCCCTGGCCCTGGGCCAGGATGTCGTAGCCGGCCTGTTCGGCATGCGGGCCGTACTGGCCGAAGCCGGTGATGGAGCAATAAACCAGTTGGGGGTGGCTTTCCTTGAGGTCATCGTAGCCGAGGCCATAGGCCGCCAGGCCGCCCACTTTGAAGTTCTCGATCAGTATGTCGCACTGTGCCGCCAGCCGGCGCACCAGGTCCGCGCCTTCGGTCTTGGAGATATCGACGGCGACCGAGCGCTTGTTGCGGTTGGCGCAGAGATAATAGGCGCTTTCCGAGGTGTCCGCCCCGCCGGCGTCCTTGACGTAGGGCGGCCCCCAGGTCCGGGTATCGTCGCCCACGCCGGCTCGTTCGATCTTGATGACGTCCGCGCCCAGATCGCCCATCAGCTGCGTACAGGTCGGACCGGCGAGGATGCGCGTCAGATCGAGAATACGAACGCCGGAGAGAGCGCCCGGCGTCAGCGGGGAATTGGTATCGGTTGCCATGGTTACCGGATCATCATTCAGCAAAGAAAAAGGACATGTAACGAGTACATGCCCCTTTGACCGGTTTCAATGGCCTGAGCGGCTTATTCAGCGAATTCCTTTTCGTGAATCCAGGCGCCGACCTTGGGGGCCTGGCCGGTTTCGTTCCATTCCTTGAGCATGTCCTCGGCAATGCCGGTGGTACGGTCCCAAAGCTCCTTGTCCCCGACGTTGCACGAGAGCTCCAGGCGGTGTCCGTTGGGATCGAAGCAATAGATCGACTTGAACAGGGTATGGTCGGTGACGCCGACGACATCCAGGCCGTGTGATTCCCAGCGCTCCTTGGCCGCCAGCAGATCGTCCATGTCCTCGACTTCAAAAGCGATGTGCTGAACCCAGTCGGGCGTATTTTCATCGCGGCCCATCTTGGGCGAATTGGGCAATTCGAAGAACGCCATATAGCTGCCCGGACCGGCTTCGAAAAAAATGTGCATGTAGGGGTCGGGTTCATGAGTCGACGGCACCCGGTCCTCCGACATCGCCATCGCGAATTTCATCCCCATGACCTTGGTGTAGAAATCCACCGTTTCCTGGGAATTGTTGCAACGGTAGGCAACGTGGTGCACCCCTTTGATGGCCATGATGTGTCATCCTTCCAATCGATTTGCTGAACGCGCGGTCCGATCGGCCGGACCTGCGCAAACCCCGAAAAATTCGTGCCGCGCACCCTACCCGCGACCGCCTATTGGTTTCAAGTGTACCTTTTGGAATTGATATAAATCAAAGGCTATTCAGCACCTGAAACCTACAATAGTCTGACGTTCGCGGCTGTGGTCGAAGCGCCGCCCGGAACGACGTGGTCGGTATGCAGTACATTCTCAAGACATTAAGTAATTCACTTGGCGCCGTAACCAAGTGGGAAGTTTTGAGCATTTTCGCGCTGCTTTTGTCCGCGCGCGAACACCCCGCCGACGTATCGCGCCTGCGGGCCGAAATGATCCTGGCCCGGGTCCACCTGACCGCCGCCACGTTTTCGGCACTCACGCTTCTGTGGATCGCCGTCGACGCCCTCGCCTTCCCGACCGAGGTTTGGCAAACCCTGGCCGTCGGCCGGGCCATGACGGCGGGGGCTTTATTGTTCCTGGCTTATGTCTCGAACAAGCCCGGCGAGATGACCGACGCGCGTCTTTGTGCCGCCTTCATGTTCGCTATCCCGACCCTCTTTTACGCCGCCTTCTATCCGTACCTTTCGGATTTCGAGACCATGGGCTGGGCCAAGACCATCTTCACGGGCTACGCCCTGCTGCCTTTCATCGTCATCGCGGGCTTGAGTATTCTGCCGATCTCGCTGGCCGAAGCCCTGGCGTTTGCCGTTCCCCTGCTGCTGGCCAACGGCGCCATCCACGTCTTTCTCGTCGACGTCGAAAATATTTACACCCTGACCGGCATTCTCTGGCTGCTGGTTCTGGCCGCCGCGGTATCGGCCATCGCGGGCATGAGCCAGTTGCAGCTTATTATCGAGATCGCCCGCCAGGCCGCCGTCGACCCGCTGACGCACGCCATGGTGCGCCGCATCGGGCAGCAAGTGCTGGAGAACCAGTTCAACGTGGCCGACCGGCAAAAGTCGCCGCTGGCCGTCGCGTTCGCCGACATCGATGATTTCAAATCGGTCAATGACCGCTTCGGGCACGACGAAAGCGACCGCATCCTGCGCCAGGCGGCCGATCACCTGTCGCAGCACCTGAGACGGGCCGACGTGCTGGTGCGCTGGGGCGGCGAGGAATTTGTCATCCTGCTGCCCGGTACGGACACCGAGGGCGCCCGCCGGGTTGCCGCCCGCATCTTCGAGGAGGGCCTGGGGGAGCGGCCGGAGGGCCGGCCCCTGACCATAAGCATGGGCATTGCCGAACTCCAGGCGGACGAGCCGGAAAGCTGGTCAGACCTCGTGGCCCTGGCGGATGAGCGCATGTATCAGGCAAAAAAGACCGGCAAGAACCGCTTCGTCCTGCCGACCGGGTAACATCTGCGTCATCACCGGTACGGTCATGTCCCTTTCTCATATTGTTTGTTAGAATGATTCCGGAATTTGCGGGCTGTGATGGGGGTCACAATGTCGGATACGGATCAAGCGGGCGCCGGTGACGGCGCCCTGCCGGAGTACGGAATTTCCGCCGAGGTTTCCGACTACAACGTCCGGATCGAATACAACGGCGTCACCGTCGTCGACAGCGACAAGGCGGTGCTTTACCGGGAATCGCGGCTGCCCGCTGTCTACTACTTCCCCCGCGAGGATGTGCGCATGGACCTCATGCAGCGCACCCGCCACCGCACCCACTGCCCCTTCAAGGGCAACGCCTCGTACTGGTCGCTCGAGGTCGGCGACAACAAGATCGAAGACGCCGTCTGGTCGTACGAAAACCCCCTGCCGGAGGCCAACGCCATCAAGGGGCACCTGGCCTTCTATCTCTCCAAGATGGGTGTTTCGTACAACGAGGACAGCGATTACGAATCCGTCCATACCGAAATGGACAGCCACGGCAGCGTCTTCGTCGACTGGCTGATGCGGGAGGGCTGGGACACCCAGTCGCCGTCCGATTTGACCCAGCAACTGGGCCGCGTGCTGGTCGAAAGCGGCATGTCGGTAAGCCGCATGTCGGTTTTCATCCGCACGCTGCACCCCCTGCTGATCGGTTCGGCCTACGTCTGGCGGCCCGACAAGGAGGATGTGCATTCCTTCGTCCTGACCCACGATACGCTTTCAAGCCCGCTGTTCCTCGACAGTCCCCTGATCCCCATATTCAACGGCGCGGGCGGCATCCGCCGCCGGCTGGAGGGCGACAACCCGCTGCTGGATTACGGCATCATCAAACAGCTGCACGAGGAAGGCATGACCGATTACGCCGCCATGCCGATGACCTTCTCCGACGGCCAGATCAACGCGCTGACGATGTCGACCGACCGCGACGGCGGCTTCACCACGGCCGAACTGGGCCGCGTGCACGAGATCCTGCCGGTGCTCAGCCGTTTCTACGAAGTCCACGCCGCCCGCAGCATGAGCAATTCGCTGCTGCAGACCTATTTGGGCCGGCATACCGGTGAAAAGGTGCTCAAGGGATTGATCAAGCGGGGCGATTCGGAGGAACTGAACGCCGTGATCTGGTTCTGTGACCTGCGCGGGTCGACGCCGTTGGCCGAGAGCATGTCGCGCGAGGAGTTCCTCGCCATCCTCAATCATTTCTTCGAGTGCATGGTCAAGCCAGTCGTCGAATACGGCGGCGAGGTGCTGCGTTTCATCGGCGACGCCGTGCTCGCCGTGTTTCCCTTGCTGGACGGGGACGCGGTTTATCAGCGCGCCTGTGACGATGCCCTGACGGCGGCGTCCGACGCCGAGGACCGCATGAAGAAGTTCAACGAGGAACGCGCGGCCGAAGGCCTCGACCCGCTGGACTTCGGCATCGGCCTGCACGTCGGACGCCTGACCTACGGCAACATCGGCATCCCCGAGCGCCTGGAATTTACCGTCATCGGCGCCGCCGCCAACGAGGCCGCCCGCATCGAAAGCCTGACCAAGGAGGTCGACCCGCGCGTCGTCGTCTCGTCGGCTTTCGCCGAGCGCTGTTCCACGCCGCTTGCGCCCATCGGCGAGTTTGAACTGCGCGGCGTCAGCGAAAAACAGACGATCTACGTGCCCGAGGATATGCCTGGGTTCTAACGCCCCGCCTAGCGTAAATCTCCGCGCAGCGCCGCCACCCTCGCCTGTAGAAGTTCAGGCTCGGCCTCCACGGCCGCCACGACCTCATCGATGACGATGCCGACGCGGCGTCTGGCGGTCCTCAGCCAATACCATTTGGTGGCTTTGCCGGCGCGGCTGAAAAGGCTGCCCCAAAGTCCCTGGATGGCCAGCGGCACGACCGGGACCGGGGTATCGTCGAGAATGCGCGAAACGCCGCGGCGGAATTCGTTCATCTCGCCGTCGTAGGTGATCTTGCCTTCGGGAAAAATGCAGACGACTTCACCGGCGGCGAGATAGTCGGCAATGCGCCGGAAGGCCGCGTCATAGACGGCCGCATCCTGGTGCTCCGGCAGGATGGGAATGGTACCGGCGATGCGAAAGAGGAAGTGCAGCACCGGCAGATTGTAGATGTCGGCATGCATGACGAAGCGGATGGGCCGCCGGCAAGCAGCCGTGATAACCAGCGCATCGACGTAGGACACATGATTGCTGACCAAAAGAGCCGGCCCTTCCTCGGGGATGTTTTTCAGACCGGTGGCGTTCACGCGGTAGACTGTGATGGTCAAAAGCCAAACGACGAAGCGCAGCAGAAATTCAGGCACCAGGCCATAGATGTAACCGGCCACCGCGACGTTCAATCCGGCGACCACCAGGAACAGCACCGGGATGCTGAGGCCTAACGGTCCCAGCAGCAGCATGGCCAGACCCGCCGACGCCACCATGAACAGGGCGTTCAGGACATTGTTGGCGGCGATGACGCGGCTGCGGTTGCGGGCCGGCGTGCGGCTCTGGATGATGGCGTAGAGCGGCACGATGTAAAATCCGCCGAAGACGCCCAGCATGACCAGGTCAAACATGACGCGCCAGTTGTCCGGGTTGGCGGCGAAGGCTGCCGGTCCGACCAGCCCGGCGCCCGTCCAGGGCTGGTTGGCCGCGAAATAAAGATCGAAGCCGAACAAGCAGAGCCCGAGTGAGCCGAACGGCACCAGGCCAAGTTCGACCCGGTGGCCGGAGAGCCGGTCACAAAGGATCGACCCCACGCCGATGCCGATGGAGAAGATCGCCAGCAGCAGCGTAATCACGTGCTCGTCGCCGCCCAGGGTGAAGCGGGCATAGTTCGGCAACTGGGTAAGGTAGCTCGCCCCCATCAGCCAAAACCAAGAAATGCCGAGGACGCAGCGGAAGACAACGATGTCCTGGCGGGCGAGACGGATTATCTTGTAGGTCTCCTTCACGGGATTCCAGCCGATCCGAAGATCCGGTGCACCTGCCTCGGCGCGGGGAATATGCCGCGACGCCAACCAGCCCAGAGCGGCAAAGACGATAATCGCCGCACCGACCACGAAGCGCCCGGTCTCCAGTCCGATCAGCAACCCGCCGCCCACCGTGCCCAGCAGGATGGCCAGGAACGTGCCCATCTCCACCAGGCCGTTGCCCTCCACCAGTTCGTCCTGCGCGAGGTGCTGCGGCATCAGGCTGTATTTCACCGGGCCGAAAAACGTCGATTGCAGACCCATCAGGAAAAGCGTTCCGATCAGCAGCGGCAGGCTGTTGAGGACGAAACCCACACCCGCCACGCCCATGATGCCGATTTCAGCCAATTTGATCGTACGCATGAGCTCTGATTTTTCGAATTTTTCGGCGATTTGTCCGGCCTGAGCGGAAAACAGCAGGAACGGCAGTATGAACATCCCCGCACAAAGGTTGATGAGCATGTTCCCCTCCGCCTTGGCCACACTGAGCGCAATCATGATGATCAACGCGTTCTTGAAGACGTTGTCGTTGAAGGCGCCCAGAAACTGCGTCAGAAAAAACGGCAGGAACCGACCGCTCTTGAGGAGAGAGTCTTGGGTCTGGCTCGACATGGCATGACCTCGAATAATAATAAATGAACAACGTTCAATTTGAATATGGCGGAAAAATGAACTATGTTCAAGCATAATTTTGAGGTTTTTCTATCCAGCCCGAAAATTGAAGCGGAGCCAAACACTTATGCCTAGAAAGCCGCGCGAGGGATTACGTGACGATTTGATCGCGGAAGCCGAAAAAATCATCAGGAAGGAGGGCCTGTCGGCCCTGACCGCCCGCCGCCTGGCTGCCGGCGTCAACTGCGCCGTTGGATCGATCTACAATGTCTTCGAGGATCTCGACGACCTGATTGTTGAGGTCCACGGCCGCACCCTGGAGCGGCTGGCGCCGGCAATCGCCGCCGGAATTACCGGAGACGGCGGTATCGAAGACCGCCTGATCGGGCTCGCCCGCGGATACCTGATGTTCACGACGGAGGAACGCCATCTGTGGTTGGCGCTGTTCGAGCATTCGCTGCCCGAGGGCCGGACCGTGCCCCCCTGGTACCGGCAAAAACTCAATGTGCTGTTCGACATGGTGGAAGAGGTCATTTCGCCGCTCTTCGCCGATCCCGGTTCCGACGACCACAAACGCGCCGCCCGAATTTTGTGGTCCTCGCTGCACGGCATCTGTTCGCTCGGGCTGACCGATAAGCTCGATCTCATTTCAAACGAGGACATCGATGTCATGGTGGAGGACATGATCCATACCTATATCGCGGGCATGGCGGCGAATAAATAAAGCCGGGCGCAGCCGCCATGCCCACCCCAGGCGGCAACCGCTAGGCTGTCATCGCCCGGCTGATGGCGTCGGCGAAGCTCTCCGTCGTGCCGTTGCCGCCGAGGTCGGGCGTGGCGGCGTCGCCGGCCTTGAGCACGCCGCCGGCCGCATCGCGGATGGATTGGGCGGCGGCGGTAAGCGGCTGGTCCTGGTGCCGCCGGCCCAGCCAGTCGAGCATCTCGGCGGCGGACAGGATCGTCGCCACCGGATTGGCGACGCCTTTACCGGCGATATCGGGCGCGGTGCCGTGGGAGCCCTGGAAATAACCGTAGTCGTCGCCGAGTTCGGCCGAGGGCGCGAGGCCCATGCCGCCGACAGTGGCGGCGCCGAGGTCCGAAATGATATCGCCGATGAAATTTTCAGAGACCAATACGTCGAGGGTATCGGGCCGCTCCACCATACGGATGGTGACGGCGTCCGAAAGGGCGTAGTCGACCTCGACGGCGGGATAGTCCGCCAAAACCTCCTCGGCGACGCGGCGGAAGAAGGCGAAGGACCTCAGCACGTTGGATTTGTCGACGATGGTGACGCGGCGCTTGCCGTCGGCCGGCGCGCCGTTCCGCTGCAGGGCCAGTTCCGCCGCTTGGCGCACAACCCGCGCCGTGCCCTTGCGCGTGATCACCATGGTATCGCTGGCGATCTCGTCCCTCAGGAGATTGCCGCCCGACCGCGCGGCATAGAGGCCTTCGGTATTTTCCCGCACGATGACGTACTCGATGTCGCCGGGTTTGCGTCCCGCCAGGGGCGAGGCAATGCCGTCGAACAACTTGATCGGCCGCACGTTGGCGTAAAGATCAAGGGCGGCGCGGATTTTCATGGAAAAATCCTGGCCGGCCTCCGTGCCGTCCGGATAAAGCACGTCGGGCAACCCCGCGGCGCCATGCAACACGGCATCGGCGCTGCGACAGGCCGCCATGGTGTCTTCAGGAAAAGCATCGCCGGTCGCCGTGTAGCTATCCGCCCCGGCGGCATGTTCGGTGAATTCAAACCGCTCGGCGACGGCGCTGGCTTGCAATACCGACACGGCGGCCCGGCAAACCTCGGGCCCGATGCCGTCGCCCGGCACCACGGCGATCTTGTACTTGGCCATGGAGTTATTCCGAATAGGTCACGCGGCCCTCGATGGGGTAGGCCGGATCGTTGTAGCCGGGCGTCGAGGGGTGGCCGACGGTGACCAGGCTGTTGAGCAGGTCTTCGTCCTCGGCCGTAAACTCGTAGTCCAGCGCGGCCACGTAGTCGTCCCACTGCTCTTCCGTGCGCGGGCCGCCGATGACCGCCGTCACCAGTGCATTGTTGAGGACCCAGTTGACGGCGTAGTGCGTCAGTTTGATCCCCTTGTCGTCGCAATAGGATTTGAGATCCTGGGCGATGATCAGCGATTCCTCGCGCCATTCCGTCTGCATCAGGCGCATGTCGTTGCGTCCGGCCCGGGTTCCCTCGGTCGGCTTGCTGAGTTCCTCCGGCTTGTACTTGCCGGTCAGCACGCCGCGCGCCAGCGGGCTGTAGGGCACCACGCCCATGCCGTAGTGGTCGCAGGCCGGCAGGTGTTCGACCTCGGGCATGCGGTTCATGGCGTTGTAGTAGGGCTGGCTGACGATGGGTTTGTCGACGCCGAGATCGGCGCAGACGTTGACGATCTCGGCCACCCGCCAGGCGCGGAAATTGGAGACGCCGAAGTGGCGCACCTTGCCCGCCCGGATCAGGTCGCCCAGGGCCGAAACGGTTTCCTCCAGCGGCGTTTCGAGGTCTTCCTTGTGCAGGTAGTAGACGTCGATGTAGTCGGTGCCGAGGCGCGCGAGGCTCTCATCACAGGCCTGCAGCACCCATTTGCGACCCGCACCCGCGCGGTTGGCGCCATCGCCGATCTGGTTGCCGCACTTGGTCGCCAGCACCCAGTCGTGGCGGTGGGCGGCGATGGCGCGGCCGGTGATTTCCTCCGAGGCGCCGCCGGTGTAAACGTCCGCGGTATCGATGAAGTTGACGCCCTGGTCGTACGCCGTGTCGACGATGCGCGCCGCCGTGGCCTCGTCGGTCGGGCCGCCGAACATCATGGTGCCGAGGCACAGTGGCGAGACGCGAAGGCCGCTCTGGCCGAGGGTGTGGTATTCCATGAAAGCCTCTTTCCGGTCGGGTGAAGCTGAAAGCCTAGAGACTTTTCGCCGCGTTGAAAACCAACGGCCAACAACCGTTAACCTTAATTAAGTGCCTGACACCAATTAAGACACCAAATAATTGCTAATGGCTGGTGCCGGCGGCGTAGCGGGTTTTGTTCCAGACGTTGTACTTGCCGCTCGGCTTCTTCATGGGCAGGCGCTTGACCTCCGCCAGCGTCTTGGCGTCGTAAATCACGATGGCGCCGTCGTTCTCCCAGATGCTGATGAGGGCGTGGCTGCCGTCGCGGTCGAACTCGACGTGGGCGTTGGTCAGGCCGGGCGCGGGGTTGACGGTCTTGACGATCTTCAGCGTGCGTTTGTCGATGACGTGCAAGACATCGCGGTTGTCGCCGAAAAAAACGTCGACCCAGGCGTAAGGCGAACTTTCATGACTGCGCATGAAGAAACCGGGCCCCAGGGTCTCGATGATCTTGATGGTCTGCCACGATTGCATGTCGATCACGCTGACCAGACCGCCGCGCAAATGCGGCGTCGCCATGACGTCGCGGCCTTCATATTGCCAGGTGATGCCGGAGCCCAGGTGCGGCATGCCGGCCAGCTCGATGTCGGCGATCTTGCGCCCGACGTTGAGGTTCACGACCTGGCCGTTCTTGGCGTTGCGCGCCGCGCCGATCAGGTTGCGGTAGTCGAGGTCGAAGAAGAAATCGTCGAGATAATCGTCGAGCATGATGCGCCGCACCGGAAACGGTCCCGGCATGGGGATCGCCTCTTCCATGCCCTCCTCGTGATTATGCACCAAGCCGGGGTAGACCTTGATGGCGGGATCGTACGGAATTTCCCAAATCTCCGGGATGTCCTTCAGGGCCGCCACGAAGCTGTTGCGCGGCGGTGCCGTGTAGACGGCGCTGACCCGCGAGGACCGGCCCTTGTTGTCTTTCACGTCGATCACCTTGATCGGCGCCAGGTCCCTGGCCGACAGGGCGACCAGGGTGTGCGGCAGGTTGTTGGCCACCATCAGGAACTTGCCGTCCGACGAGACCGCCACGTTGCGCGTGTTGATGCCCGCGCGGATTTCGGCCACCGGCTGCAGACCCCAAAGATCGTACATCGAGACCCAGCCGTCGCGGGAGGCGAGGTAGACGAAGCGGCCGTCCGGCGAATACTTGGCGCCGCCGTGCACCGCGAAGCGCGTCTTCATGCGGGCCAGCGGCTCGAAGCGGTCGCCGTCGAGGATGGTGATGTGGTGATCGAAGGTTTCCACCACGGTGAAGAGGTTAAGGGGATCGGCCTGGTGTTGAGGCGCTTTCGGCAGGTCCGCCAGGCGCGTTATAAATTTACGCGATTTCGAGATCTCCGCCATACCCCAGTCGGGAATGTGCGCAAGCGGCGTGTAGATCAACGTCACCAGGGCATCGATATCGGCTTTCGAGAGCTGTTGCCCGAAGGCCGGCATTTGGCTGGCCGGGCGGCCGCGGGCGATGACGCCGGCCGCTTTGGCCTTGCGCAAGCGTTTCAAGTTTTCCGGCAACAGCGCCGGGCCCTGTCCGCCGAGCCGGTCGGCGCCGTGGCACCAGGCGCAGAAATTATCGTAGTTCTGCCGCGGCGTCTGGCCCAGCGCCAGTGTCGCGGAAGCCGTCACAATCCCTGCCGCCACCGCAAGGATGCCGAATAGGCGCATGTCAGGCGGTCCTTCGTTTTCCCCGTGTCGCGGAGAAAGGTACGACTTTGAGGCGGTCGCCGCCACCCGAGACCCCGATCTCCTCGTCCGAAAGGTAACAACCCGGGTCCTCGGCCCAGGCGTCGCCGGTCAGCTGGTAGGCCCGCACGCGGGTATTGCCGCCGCAGATGCTGAAATGGGCGCAGCCGGCGCAGCGGCCCTTGACCTTGCGGGGCGATTGTTTGAGGCCCGCCATCAGCGGATCGGAGGTGTCCCGCCAGATCTCGGAGAACGCCCGTTCCCGCACGTTGCCCAGGGTGTGATGCCACCACATGGTGTCGGGATGGACATTGCCCAGGTTGTCGATGTTGGCGATGTTGACGCCCGAGGAATTACCGCCCCAGCGCTCCAGCATCGGGCGAATATCGTTGAGGCGCTCGGGCATGTTGCGCTCCACCCACATCAGGAAGTAGATGGCGTCGGCGTCGTTGTTGCCGGTGACGTAATCGCGCATCCCGCCGGCTTCGGCATCTTTCCAGGCCCGGTCGAACAGCATGTCGAGCGCCTCGCGCGTGGCCTGGAAGACGGCGTCGGAACCCCGGTTGTGGTTGCCGCGGCCGGCGTAGTTGAGGTGCGAGAGGTAGAAGCGGTCGATGCCGTCGGCCTCCATCTTGTCCATCATCTCGGGCAGTTCGTGGGCGTTGTCCTGCGTCATGGTAAAGCGCAGGCCGACGCGCAGGTCGCGGTCCTGACACAGCGCGATGCCGCGCATGGACTGGTCGTAGGCGCCGGCCTTGCGCCGGAAGGTGTCGTGGGTCGCCTGCAGGCCGTCGATGGAAACGCCGACGTAGTCGTAGCCGACCTCGGCGATGGCGTCGATGTTGTCGGCGTCGATCAGGGTGCCGTTGGTCGACAACCCGACGTAGAAGCCCTTGGCCTTGGCGCGCCGGGAGATATCGAAAATATCGGGCCGCAGCAGGGGCTCGCCGCCCGAGAGGATCAGCACGGGCACGCGGAATTCCCTGAGATCGTCCATCACGCCGAAGATCTCATCGGTCGACAATTCGCCAGTGAAGTCCTTGTCGGCGGAAATCGAATAGCAGTGCTTGCAGGTCAGGTTGCAGCGCCGGATCAGGTTCCAGATGACGACGGGACCCGGCGGCGATCCGCCACCGCTGCCGCGCCGGGTTTCGGGCGCGTTGCCGGCCAGGGTTCGCATGTATTGGGAAACGCGGAACATGGGCTACCTCCGATCACCGGATTTGGGCGGGCCCATACGAAAGCCGGTCTTCTTTAAAATTGCCGTGCTGAACAGCACCTTGTGGCTCCGGTCGCGGGCACCCAGCAGGTCCGCGATCTGGGCCACTTGATCGTGGACCGCCGCGCGGTCTCGGCCGTGCACCATGGCGAACAGGTTGTAGGGCCAGTCGGGCAAATGGCGCGGCCGGCGGTAACAGTGGCTGACGAAATCGAGCGCGCCGATTTCCCGCCCCGCCGCATCGGCGTCCTCGTCCGAGACGTTCCAGACGCTCATGCCGTTGCCGCGGTAACCCAGCTTGTAATGATTGGGCACGGCGGCGATGCGGCGGATGATGCCGGCCTCAAGCATCGCCTCCAGGCGCGCCATGACCTCCGGTCCCGTCAGGCCCAGTTGCTCGGCGATGTCGTGGTAGGGCCGGGGCGTCAACGGCAGGCCCTGCTGCGTCGCCGCCACGATCAGGCGGTCGACGGCATCCAGGCCTGTTTCGGTGTCGAATTCGCCGGCGCTGCTCATGGCCTAAACCTCGAAGTGCAGGCCGACGAAATACTCGTCGGTCTTCGGCATGTCGTGGACGGCGAGGCCGGTTTCGGCCTCGATTTCGCCGATCACCTCGGCAATGCGGCCGGGCGTGTCGGTGGCGACGACGAACCACATGTTGAAATCGTCGTCCCGGGCGTAGTTGTGGGCCACCTCGTCGTGGGCGTTGACCTGCTCGGCCACCGCATCGAAGCGCGCCTGCGGCACCTTCATGGCGGCCAGCGTCAGTTCGCCGCCGAGGCGCTCGGCGTGATACATCGGACCGAAGCGGCTCAAAACCCCGTCATCGAGCAGCCGTTGCAGACGCTCGATCAGCTGGTCTTCGCTCAGGCCAAACTGGCTGGCGGCCTCGGCGTACGGGTTTTCCGCGATGGGAAAGCCGCGCTGCAGGGCGTTGATGATCGCCCGGTCGGTGTCGTCCAGGCTGGCCAGCAATGTCGTGTCGTCGGGCGTCGTCATTCCGCCGCCTCCCCCCGGCCGGTGCGGCCGAGGTAGTGCGCGCCGCGCTGCTTGAAGCGCCGCGTGCTGAACAGGACGTCCTGGGGCACGTCCTCGAGGCCGCAGTGCTTTGCGGCTTCGGCCACCTGGGACTTGACGATGTCCCGGTCGCGGCCGTGCACCATGGCGTAAAGATTGTAAGGCCAGTTGGGGTCGGGCCGGCGCTGATAGCAGAGCCGCACGTATGGTAGTTCGCCCAGGCGCGCGCCGACCTTGTCCACCTGGTCCTCGGCGACCTGCCAGACCGTCATGGCGTTGGCCTGAAAACCCAGTTCGTGGTGGCGCACGATGACGCCGAAGCGCCGGATGGTGCAGGCCTGCTGTAGGGCGCGCAGGCGGAAAATGACCGCCTCGCCGGTCATCCCGCAGGCCGCGCCGATTTCCTCGTAGGGCTCGGGCACCAGCGGCAAACCGGCCTCGAGCACACCCAGGAGATCGCGATCGCGGGCATCCGGCGGCGGCGGCTGGGCCGCCGGCATGCAGGGCGCGATATCTTCGTCGCGGCCGTCGATGTCGAAGCCGAGATCGATGAAATAGTCCCGCACCATAGGCAGGTCGAGCACCGCCAGTCCGGTCCGCCCCTCGATATCGGCGAGGACGCGGGCGACGCCGGCCTTGCTGGCGGCGGTCACGACGAACCAGAGATTATAATCGTGCTCCCGTTCGTAGTTGTGGTTGACCTCGTCATAGGCGCTGACCAGTCCGGCCACGGCTTCGAGCTGATCCGCCGGCGCGTTCAATGCGGCAAGCGTCGCAGCACCGATGGCGCCGGGCCGCAAGGTGGCGCCGATGCGGCTGACCGACCCCGCTTCCTTGAGCTCCCCGAGGCCCGACATGACCTCGGCCTCGGTCAAACCAAGCTCGTGGGCGATGACGGCATAGGGTTGCGCCACCAACGGAAAATCCCGTTGATAATCGTTCAGGAGCTGGTGAGCGGTATCCCGCGCCATGCCGCGTCCCCTACAAGCCGATCCGGTGGGCGCGGCTGGTGAAGAATATACCGCTGGGCTTTGCCGCCTTGAGGCTGGCGCGCTGCTCGAACGTCCTGGTGTCGTAAACCACGACCTTGCCGGCGTCGCGCACCGAGAGCCAGACTTCCTCGCCGCGCGGCGTGAATTCCATATGCAGCACGGCGGGGCCGGGCTTCAAGGTCTTAACGATGCGGCGGCTCGGCACGTCGATGACCTGAATGGTGTCGTTGTCGGGGAAGGCGAAGTTGACCCAGATCTGCCGCCCGTCGGGCCGCGCCATGACGAACACCGGCTGGCCGTGGACGGCGATGCGCCCGACCTCGTTCCAGGAACCGGCTTCGGCGATCAACACTTCGTGGTGGCCGATGGCGGGGAAGAAGGCGTGGCCGTCGGCCATCGCCCAGCCTTCGAGGTGCGGCATCTTGTAGACCGGCATCTTCTTGCCGCCCCGGCCGTAACCCGAAAGGATGCGCTTGGCGCCGGCTTCGACATTCCAAAGATCGACCATGGCCAGACCGTCCTCGCCGAACAGGCCGGCGACGTACCAACGCCCGTCCGGCGTGATCAGGCCGTCGTAAGGCAGCTTGCCGATGTCGGTCATCTTGGTGATCGCCGGCTGGGCCGGGTCGGTCATGTCGACCACCCAGATCTCACCGGCGTCGTAAAGCCCGAAGACGAAGCGCTGGCCCGGTGCGTCGACCAGGCCGACGGTCTTCGATTGTTCGCCGTCGGCGCCGATGGCCGGGATGTCGGCCACCATCTCGAGCGTTTCCGTGTCGAAAATACGTACGCCGCCCGGCTTGTAGTTGGACACGGCGACCAGCTTGCCGTCCTGGGAGATGGCGCCGCCGATGGAGTTTCCGGCCTGGATGGTGCGGCCCGTGATGCGGCGTTCCAACAGGTCCACCTTGGTCAATCCGCCGTCACGGCCGAAGATGAAGGCATAGCGGGCATCGCGCGAATAAACCGCCGAGGCATGGGAAAGATCGCCCAGACCGGAAACGCTGGCCAGGCTCGTGCGCGTCGAATTGTCGACGATCTGGACGTTGCCGTCGGCGCGTTCGATGACGATGCCGAGGTCGCCGGTGCCGCGCACTTCCGTGCAGGCGGCGGCCAGCAGGGCGCACAGCGAAACGAAGGCGAGGCGCGGACCGGTCATTGTTTCAGTCCTTTGCGTAATCTGGCGACCAGCCAGGCCACCTCCTCGTGCGTGAGGAACGGCCGCCACGGCGGCATCGGCGTACCGGGCACGCCGTCCAGAATTATTTCAATCAAGGCGTCGTCCGTAAAATGTTCGAGGGCTTCGGGCATCAGGGGAGACCCCAGTCCGCCGCGGCGCGTCAGACCATGGCACGAGCCGCAATCCTGTTCCAGCAGGACGCCGAGCTCCGCCTGGCGCGGCGGAGTCATTTCGGCCGCTGCCGCTTGAGATACCCCCCCGAGTATCAGCAATGCGAGGAGGGCGCTATTGAGCCGCGACCAAGACATTGTCCAGTTCCGCCGCGCCTGTCCCGGCGTCGGCGAACCAATCGAGAGCGCCCGCAAGCTCGACCACCCGGCCGATGACCAGCAGGCAAGGCGCACGGAATTCCTGCGCCGTCACGTCGCCCGGCAGCTCGGCCAAGGTCGAGACCAGCCGGCGCTGGCCGCTCGTCGTGCCGTTTTCGATGGCTGCGGCCGGGGTCGACCCGGCCAGGCCGTGCTCGATAAGATGGCGCGAAATTTCCTTGAGGTTGGCCAGGCCCATATAGACGACCAGCGTGGTGTCGGCATCAGCCAGGCTCTGCCAGTTGAGATCCAGCGGTTTGTCTTCGCGGCAGTGGCCGGTGACAAAACGGACGCTGCGCGCCAACCCACGATGGGTGAGCGGAATGCCGGCATAAGCGCTGGCGCCGGTGGCGGCGCTGATACCGGGCACGACCTCAAACGGGATGCCGGCGGCGACGAGCTCCAGGGCTTCCTCGGAACCGCGCCCGAAGACGAAGGGATCGCCGCCCTTGAGGCGGACGGTGCGGCGGCCGCTACGTCCCAGGCGGACCAGGGTCTGATTGATCTCATCCTGCGGCAGGTGATGCGCGCCGGCGGCCTTGCCCGCATTGATGCGGCTGGCGCCGACCGGAATAAGATCGAGAATTTCGGGACCGACGAGGCGGTCGTAAACCACGACCTCCGCCGATTGTATGAGCCTCAGGGCTTTGACCGTCAGAAGCTCGGGGTCGCCCGGACCGGCGCCCACGAGAAAGACGTTCGCCGCATCTGATGACCTGCCGGGTGCTGTTTTTTTCATCTCATCCCCCCACGGGATAAAACATTTCACATTGACCAAAGGCCCGACCGGGCGGAGCCGAAACCCCGCCCGGCGGAGACCCGCTAGTAGATGTCGTGCTGCGTGTTGAGCACGTTGAACTTGCCCGTGGGCGTGATCAGGCGCTTGTCCTTGATCACCTTCACGAGCTTACGCGTCTTGTCGTTGATGACGACGATGGCGGACTGTTCGGTCGCTGCGTTCCACACCGACCACCAGATTTCGCTGCCGTCCTTGTTGTATTCGCCCTGGACGACGCGCTTGACGCCCTCGGCGATGCCCGACCATTCGCCGACCGGGATGACGTCGTAGCCTTTTTCAAGGTTGTCGACGTCGAAAACGGCAACCGACGAAGCCACCGAGGCTTCGGGGTTGAGCGGCGTGTCGACCCAGAGGTTCTTCGATTTCGGATGGGTCTTGACGAACAGCGAACCGCCGCCCTGGCCTTCCAGTTCCTCGACCATCTTCCAGGCGTACTGGGGATGGTTCACCGGATCGGTGCCGATCAAGGCGATAACCTCGTCACCCAGGTGGCTGGTGGCCCAGACGGGACCGTACTTGGGATGGACGAAGTTGGCGCCGCGGCCGGGGTGCGGCGTCGTACCGGTTTCGATCTTGGCGACCAGTTTGTCGTCCTTGGTGTCGATCACGGCGATGGTGTTACGGGCGTTGGCCGCGGCCATGAAGTAACGGCCGGTGGAATCAAAGCCGCCGTCATGCAGGAAGCGTTCGGCGCCGATGGTGGTGATCTTGAGATTATCCAGATCGGTGTAGTCCACCATCATGACCTGACCGGTTTCCTTGACGTTCACCAGGAAGGTCGGGTTGAAGTGCGAAGACACGATGGCGGCGACGCGGGGTTCGGGGTGATACTCCTGAGTGTCGACCGTCATGCCGCGCGTGGCGACGATCTTCCTGGGCTCCAGGGTCTGGCCGTCCATGATGACGAACTGGGGCGGCCAGTAGGCGCCGGCGATGGCGTACTTGTCTTCCCAGCCCTTGAACTTGGAGGTTTCGACCGAACGGGCCTCGATACCGACCTTGATTTCGGCGACCGTGTTGGGGTGCTTCATCCAGAGATCGATCATGTTGATCTTGGCGTCGCGGCCGATGACCATGAGGTAGCGGCCCGAAGCCGACATGCGCGAGATATGCACGGCGTAACCGGTATCGATGATCTCGACGATCTCCTTGGTGCCGCCGTCGATCAGCGCGATCTGGCCGGCGTCACGCAGCGTGACGGAGAAGATGTTGGCGAGATCGAGGTCGTTCTCCTGTTTGGTCGGGCGCTTGTCGACCGGGATGACGACCTTCCAGGAGGCCCTGGTTTCCTTCATGCCCCATTCCGGCGGTTGGGGCGGTTCGTTCAGCAGGTATTTCGCCATCACGGTGATCTGCTTTTCGCTAAGACCGCCCTCGGCGCCCCAGTTGGGCATACCGGCGGGAGAACCGTAAGTGATGAAGTCCTTGAGGTAATCGAAGCCGAGTTCCTTGGTGACCTTCGTGGTCAGCGGTTTACCCGTGGCGCCCTTGCGCAACACGCCGTGGCAACCGGCGCAGCGTTCGAAGTAAATCTGGCGGGCTTCGTTGAATTCGGCGGCGGTCAGGGCCGGCGCGCCTTTGGTAATGAGTTGTTGTCCACCCTGAACCGAATCGAGTGAGGGCTGGTATTTGCCGCCCGGCGTCGTCTCGTGACCTTTTAATTTTTCCTTGGGTGTTTCGGCCGCCGTTGCGGCCAATGTTCCGACAGCGATCACGGCGGCAGCCGTAAACGTGCCTAGTACTTTGGCGTTAATCATTAATTCCTCCGTTGCTTCAGGGGCAGTTGAAGCATGGTTTCGAAAATGTCCTCCCCCGCTCGGACGGGTGACCGGATTTGGGTAGCACGCGACCCAACCGGTACGATTGACTTCGGTCAACATTACGATTTCCACCGCTTCATTTGCTTGACGCAGATCAAGGTGCTGCCTGCCTCCGAGGTTTAATCTGATCCACATGGCTGCCAAAAAACTATTTTATTTCAATTGGTTATCCGATAGCACAAGAGATAGCGGCGGACCCCTCTCCACGCTCCCGCGGGGGGTTGCGACGCTTTGTCGCAGCGCGCTCTTGGCGGCACTCGCGGTTTTCCTCGTTCTCCTGCCGGGCGCCATCGCGGCGGCAAAAAATCCCGCTGCTCTGCCGCTGCAAACCATCTTCCCCGGCGCCGACCGCATCGGTCCCGTCGAGGGCACCCCGCCGGCCGCCGCCGCCTGGCGGGACGACGCCATCATCGGCTACGTCTTTCTGACCTCCGACGTCGTGCGCTCCGTCGGCTATTCGGGCAAGCCGATCCAGACCGCCGTCGGTCTGGATCTGAGCGGCAAGATCACGGGCGCCGTCATCATCGAGCACCACGAACCCATCCTCATTCTGGGCATCGACGACAGTCACCTCGACGCCTTCGTGCGGGCCTATACGGGCGTCAGCGTCCGCACCAAAGTCAGCGTCGGGCGCAGCCGGGCGGCGTCGGACGACGACGCGGATACTTTGGTCGTGGACGGCATTTCGGGCGCCAGCGTCACCTCTATCGTGTTCAACGATTCCATCATGCGGGCGGCCCGCGCGGTGGCGCGCAGTCGGGGCATCATCGAGGGCGGCGGTATCAAGGAAGCCCAGCTCGACCTTGAGCTTTTCGAGGAGGAGGACTGGCAGAACCTGCTGGCGGGCGGCGCGGTCACGCGGCTGTTCCTGCGCAACCGCGAAGTCGATGAGGGCTTCGTCACGCAAACCGGCCGCGCCGCGCCCCCGGTGACGCCGCGCGAGGCCCGGGGAAAGTTCATCACGCTCTACGCCGCCCTGCTGACGCCCGCCGGGATCGGCCAGAATCTGCTGGGCTTCGCGCCCTACAGCAAACTCAGCGCCGGCCTCAAACCCGGCGAACAAGCCCTGCTGATCGCCGCCCAGGGCCTTTATTCCTTCAAGGGCTGGGCCTGGCGCAAGGGCGGCGTCTTCGACCGCCTACAACTCGTCCAGGGCCAGACGACCCACCGTTTCACCAAGGAACAGCACCGCCTGATCGAAAAACTACAGGTCAAGGGGGGTCCCAAGTTCCGCGAGATGGGCATCTTCGTCGTCCCGGCCCACAAGGGTTTCGATCCCACCGCGCCCTGGCGGCTCGAACTGATCGTGACGCGCGATACCGAAGACGGCCAGACCGTGCAGGCCAAATTTCCGCTCACCTACCAGGTGCCGGACCGCTTTATCGTGCGCCCCGAAAGGAGCGGCATCAGCGACGGCAGCCTGACTTCGGCGCTGGACGAAGCCGCCCTGGTCGGGGACGGCGTCTGGCTCCAGGTCTGGCAGAACCGCCTCGGCGAAATCGCCGTCCTCATCGGAGCGCTCTTCCTGCTCTACGTCTTGCTAGTGTTCCACGACACCGCAGCGAAGAACCCAAGCTTCGTGCGCACAGTCCGGGTGGTATTCCTCGCCTTCACCGTCGTGGGCCTGGGTTGGCTGATGAGCGCCCAGCTCTCGGTCGTCAACGTCATCACATTCATCAATGCCTTGCTGACCGAATTCCGCTGGGATTTCTTCCTGCTTGACCCCATCGTCTTCATCCTCTGGTCCTACGTCGCGGTCGCTCTCTTGTTCTGGGGCCGGGGTGTGTTCTGCGGCTGGCTGTGTCCCTTTGGCGCGCTGCAGGAGTTGGCTTCGCGGGCGGCACGCATCCTGCGCCTGCCGCAAATCCCCATTCCCTTCGGGCTCTCCGAGCGGGTCTGGCCGATCAAGTACATTCTCTTCCTCGGGCTGCTGGCGCTGTCGCTGCACTCCGTCGACCTGGCCGAAATCGGCGCCGAGGTCGAGCCCTTCAAGACGGCCATCGCCCTGAAGTTCGTCCGGGCCTGGCCGTTCGCCGCCTATGCCTTGGGCCTGCTGGCGGCGGGTATGTTCGTCGAGCGCGTCTTCTGCCGCTACCTCTGCCCCCTCGGCGCCGCCCTGGCCATCCCCGCCAACAACCGCATGTTCGACTGGCTGCGCCGGCGCCGGCAGTGCGGCACGGAATGCCAGATCTGCGCCACGCGCTGTCCGGTCCAGGCCATCCACCCCGACGGCCGCATCGATCCGCACGAGTGCATCTACTGCCTCGATTGCCAGGTGCTTTATTACGACGACAAGGTCTGCCCGCCCGCCATCGCCCGGCGCAAACGGCGCGAGGACCGGGCGGCGCGCAAGGCGGCCCGGGAGGCGGCCCGCGCCGACGCCCTGCAGCAATCGCCCGAGGAGACGGCCCCATGACCCCCATCAGCCGCCGCCGCGCCATTTCGCTGACCGCCGCCGCCGCGGGCGCCGCCCTGCTGCCGGCCGGCGCCACAGCCGCTTCGGGACGCCTCATGCGGCAATGGCGGGGCGCGGCGCTGGGCACCCAGGCCAGCATCAAGATCGTCGGCCTTGAAGAACGGCGGGCAGCGGAGGTGATTACCGCCTGCGTCGCTGAAATCAGGCGACTGGAGGCGGAATTCAGCCTCTTCCAGGAGGCCTCCGCATTGCGCAGGCTGAACGCGGCGGGCGAGCTCGAGGCCCCCTCCGCCGACATGCTGCGGCTGCTCGGGGATGCCATTAATATCTCCCGCCTGTCGAACGGCGCGTTCGATCCCACCGTGCAGCCCTTGTGGCGCTTGTATGCCGGTCACTTCGAAAATCCCAAAGCGTCGGCCGAGGGCCCGTCCCGCGCGTCCGTCGACCGGACACTGCGCCGGGTGGACTGGCGGCGGATCTCAGCCGCCCCCGCCGCCGTCCGGTTGGGACCGGGACAGGCGCTCACCTTCAACGGCATCGCCCAGGGCTTCATTACCGACCGCATCGCCGATCTTTTGCGGTCCGCCGGTCTTCGCCATGTGCTGATCAATCTCGGCGAATATCGGGCCCTGGGTCCGCGCGCGCCCGGCCAGCCCTGGCGCATCGCCTTGGCGGACGGTAACACCCCGCCCGTGACGGGATCGATTGTGCCCTTGTCCGGCGGAGCGATCGCGACGTCCAGCGGCGCCGGCCTGCGTTTTGATGCGCGGGGCCGGTTCCACCATCTGATCGATCCGCGCAACGGTCTGTCGCCGGTTCGCTACCGCTCGGTTTCGGTCATCGCGAAAACCGCAACGATTGCCGATGCGCTTTCGACGGCATTGACGATGATGCCGCCCGACACCATTTCCCAAATGTTGCGCCAGGCCGGCGGCGAGGCCGCCCTTGTCACGTTTACCAACGGCAGTCAGGCCAGCTTCCGCGCTGACGCCTAGGGTGGTTCAAGTTTTGCTTGAAACACCGAGGGCTGTTAACACATTTCGCTGCCTCGCAAACATGAGGCGAGGCGTTTCCGATTAATCGGAAATCGCTTTAGTTCATCTCTCAACGGTACCCCTTCGATGTTCGACAGAATTCTCTTCACCTATGGCTTCCGCGTCTTCTTTTTATTCGGCGGCATCGCCGCCGCCGTGCTGATCCCCATCTGGGTCGTCATGCTGCAGGGCGTCATCAGCGCCCCCGGCTACCTCGGCGCTGTGGGCTGGCACGGCCATGAGTTGATCTTCGGCTATTCGGCCGCCGTGATTGCCGGCTTTCTCCTCACCGCGGTGGCCAACTGGACGGGCACGGCGAACATCAAGGGCGCGCCGCTTGCCCTGCTGGCCGCGTTCTGGCTGGCCGGGCGTCTCGCCCTCCTGTTTGCCGACGCCCTGCCCGGCCCGCTGGTCGCCCTGGCCGACCTGCTGTTCCTGCCGGGGGTCGCCCTGGTCCTGCTGCCGGCGCTTCTGAAGGCGGGCAGGTTCGCCAATACCGCGTTTACCGTCCTGCTCGGGCTCATGGCCGTGGCCAACCTGATCATTCACCTGGAGGCGCTCGGTTACATCGACGGTTTCGCCACCGCCGCCCTTTACGCCGCCCTCGACCTGGTCCTGCTGATCATGGTCATGGTGGGCGGACGAATTACGCCGGCCTTTACGCGCAACGCCTTAGGCACCCAGCCGGTGCTGCGGCCCGCCGCCGACAAGGCCGCCGTGACGCTGGTCCTGGCCGTCGCCGCCGCCGACCTTGTCGCGGCGCCGAACATCGCGATCGGACTGCTTTGCCTTGCCGCCGCCCTAGCCAACGGCATCCGGCTGTCGGGCTGGGGCGGCATGGCGACGCTCAAGACGCCTATCCTTTGGATCCTGCATCTGGCCTACCTCTGGGTCGTTGTGGGCTTTGCCTTGCGCGGCATCGCGGCACTAACCGACTTCCTGCCCATGGCCACGGCGCTGCACGCGCTGACGCTGGGCGCCGTGGGCTCCCTCACCCTGGGCATGATGACACGCGTTGCCCTGGGTCACACCGGACGGCCGCTCGACATCCGGCCCGTCATCCCCTGGACCTATGCCGCCGTCAGTGCGGCGGCACTGATCAGGATCATCGTGCCGTCCATCGCGCCCGGACTGAGCGTCGAAGCCAACTACGTCGCCGGCCTTCTGTGGACCGCCGCGTTCTCGATATTCGTGGTGGTGTATGCGCCGGTGCTGCTGAGCCCAAGGCCCGACGGCCGGCCCGGCTAACGCCCAATCTCTATAGCTTGTGGCGGGCCTGCATGTCGCCTTCTTCGCAAAATGCCCTCAGCGTTTCGACATTCTCGATGTCGACTTCCCGGCCATGGCAATCGACGCCGATTTCGCGCAGGCGCGCCAGTGCCCGGGACAGGCTTTCCGGTTTGATGCCGATGCGGGCGGCGATCAGGGCCTTGTCGAACGGCAGCTGGGCATTGGCCGGTCCGCTTTCGACATCGGTCAGCGCCAGCAGAAAACCGCCGAGGCGCTGGCCCGGCGATTTTGACTTGAAATCGGCGATGTCCTTCTGAAACCTGCGATGCCGGCGCGCCATCAGGCCGAGCATGCGAAAGGCCAGGTCCTTGTTGTCCGAAAGGTGCTGGATCATCGGTTCGGCCATGATCTGCACGAGACGGGCGTCTTCCACGACCTCGGCGTTTACCGGGAAGCGGCCGGAGGCGAACATGGCGGCCTCGCCGAAGGATTGGCCCGAGCTGAACACGCCGACGACGTTCTCGTCGCCTTCCTCCGTCGCGGTGAACAGCTTCACCCGGCCATCAAGGCAGACATAGAAGCGGTCGGCGACGTCGCCCTGGCTGAACAGCAGGGAATGCTTGGCGTGATCGCGCACGTGCGCGCCGCCCACCAGTCCCGCCACGTCATCCAGCGGCAGGTCGGCGAACGGCCCAATGTGCGCGATGCGCGCAATTTCCTCAGGTCCGAGCAGATGGGACGGCACCCGATGCCTCCGACAAATCTAAGTTAACTGAAGTCAAGCGGATGCCGGGGGCGGCGGTCAAGGTGAATCACTCAAAGACGAAATCACCCGACCGCGCGGGAGCGCTGCTCAAGCGGCGTCTCCGGGGCCGCCCTCAAGGCAGAAATCGCGCAAGCTGCCGACATCGGCAATGGTCAGGACGCCTTCGACGTCCTGCACGCCGATTTCCCTGAGCTTGGCCAGGGCGCGGGAGAGGCTTTCGGGCTTCATGCCGAGCCGGTTGGCCAGCAGGCGTTTGTCATAGGGCAGCTCGACGACGATTTCGCCGTCGTCGGCCTCGGTCAAACTCAGCAGGAAGCCGCCGAGGCGCTGGGCCGTCGACTTCAATTTGAGTTCGCTGATCTGATAGAGCAAAACCCTGAGGTGGCGTGACATGCCGCCCATCATCGCCAGCACCAAATCGAACTCGCTGGTCAGCTGGGCCAGGAAGGGTTCGGCCTCGACGGCGACGATGCGGGCGTCGCTCACCACCTTGGCGCCGACCGGAAACACGCCGGTGTCGAAGATGGCCTCCTCGGCGAAGGTTTCGCCGGCGCCCAGGATATCGATCACGCTTTCGCGCCCGTCTGGGGCGACGACATAAAGTTCGATCTGACCGTCAAGCTGGACGTAGAAGCGGTCGGCCACGTCGCCCTGGGCGAACAGAACCGTCCCCGCGGGTGCGATGGAAACCACGGCGTTGCCCAACAGGGCCGCGATCGCCGCCTTGGTGAGACCGGCGAACAGAGGTATTTTCGCAACCCGCGAAATTACCTCGGGTTCCATCCCGGCCGATCCCCCGATCTGTGTGCTGGCGCTCATGCCGCGCAAACCCCAAGTGTCCGTTGTTGCCGTAAAAGGCTAACACAGGAACGTCGCCTCGGCATGACTTTGGTCAAGTCTGCGACCATTCGCCACGCCTTCATCGAATTTTAAGTTTGCCGTGGTCGGCCTCGATGACCAGCACGCCGCGCGCGGTCAGCTCGATTTCCCGCGACTGGGCGACCGGCGGAAGGTTGCCGCCGCTGTCCTCGATTTCGACCTTCAACAGACGTTTGCCCGGCGCCACCTGGAAGCGCTTGTAGAACTGGGACGGGCCGTCCCGGGTGATCCCCATGGGGGTTTCGAGCGCATCGTAAATTTGCTTGTCGTCCAGCCAGATCGACACCCGCACCGGATGGCGTTCACGGGGACAGATCTTGGGCGGCTTGGCGGTGGGCGGCAGCTTGGCGCGTTCTTCCTTGGTGTGTTCGCGGCAGGCTTCCTTGCGTTGGCCGCCATGCGTCAGGCTGAGCTTGATCAGGGCCTTGTCGTCGGGAAAGTACGACCAGTCGGGCGCCGCCGAGAAATATCCCAACAGGACGGCGAAGCCGATGTAGGCGATTACCTGGCCGGCGTAACGCCGGATCATGTCGAGGATGTTGCTCATGACGCCACCTCGTCGCGGTCCTTGTCCGGGATCGGTTCAAGCCGTTCGCGGAAATCGATGACCTCCTGCAGCAAGCGGTCGGCATCGGCCGGTGCCGCCCACGAGAGCCGGATGCGGTCGCGCGAGAAGCGCGTGCGCAGATAGGTTTCCCGCGTGCCGTCGAGACGCTGTTCGACCCAGCGCCCGCCCATGCGGTGGAAGCATTCACCGTCGCCGCAGCCGGTGAGGAAGATGCCGTCGACGCCGCCGCGCCGCATCATGAAGTCCAGCAGCGCCGGCGGTACGGCGCCGGTGCACGGCAGATCGAGCGTGGCGATGCCGTCGAGGCGGAGTTGCTCGACATTGACGGCGCGGGTACAGCCGATCAGCAGGATCTTGGCCTGGCCGTCGGGCAGACCCGCGACGGCCGCCACCGCCTGGCCGCGCATCTGATGCAACGTGATGTCGGGCAGGTCGATGCCGATAGCGATGCGGTCGTCGCGCCGAAGCGGCGTATGCGTGGGGCAGGAACCGACGCAGATGCCACAAGCCGCACACAAGCTGGCATTGACCACGGCGATCTTGTCGTAGGGGCTGTCATCCTCGCGCGGCATCATCTGGATGGCACTGTAGGGGCAATCGTCATAACAGCGTTCGCAGCCGTTGCACTGCTCGTCCGAAACGACGGCCGGCGCGCCCGGTTTTTCGCGCGGCATCCAGGGCATCAGCATCAGCAGGAAGGTGAGGCCGTAGATCAGGCCCCAAACCGGACCGGCCGACCAGAGATCGATCAGCGGATAGATGAAGAGATAGTACCAATCGAGGTTGATGACGGCCGGCACCTGGCTGAGGTCGGCCTGCTGGTGGCTGACGGCGGGAAAGACCAGGCTGAGACCGAGCAACATGAGGAACGTGCCGACGCCCAGTCCCATCGGCGGATTGATGCGGGCGTTGGTCATGCGCTGCAGATGGAGCCACATCAGGAACAACAGGATCAGCGGCATGGCAATGTGGAGGAAAATCAGCAGGCTGAAGAAGCGGTCGCCCATGCTGCCCTTGGTCAGGAAGTTCTGGGCGATGGGTTCGCCGAAAATGGGAAACCAGTCGATCAACTCGGCGGTGGCGACGGCGATCATCTGGGCCATTTCGTCCCACACCAGCCAATACCCGTTGATGCCCGACATTATGATGAGCCAGAGCATCGGCACGCCCAGCGTCCAGGTGAACCAGCGCACGCCGCGGTAGCGGTCGAGGGCGAACTCGCGCAGCAGATGGATCATGGTCACCAGGATCAGGGCGTCGGAGGCATAGCGGTGCAGGCTGCGCATGACGCCGCCGAGGTACCACTGCTCATGCGTGAGGTACTCGATGGAATCGTAAACGCCCTGAATGCTTGTCTCGAAAACGACGTAGAGGTAGATGCCGCTGGCCGCGACGATCCAGAAGTTGAACCAGGCCAAGGCGCCCAGATAAAACAGCGGGTTCCACTCCCGCCCGAAAAGCTTGTCAAAGCCGATTTCGGCAAGTTCGAAGCCCCGCAACAGCGGGCGCTGCACCATCTTCAACACGTCGTGAAATCCTTAGCTGGAACCTTGCGCCGTCGGGGACCGGCGGCTCCGGACATACTCCCGGACGATAAAACCGGCAACGAACGCGACGCAGACGAAGCCGATCGCCATGCCGATAAAAAGCGAATAGTCGAAGTAATAGGCGTCCCGCGACGGATCGTAAATGGTGCAAACCAGGCGGACGCGGTCGAAAAGCGACTGGACTCCGGTCCAGGGGCCGCCCTTGAAGACCATGTGCTTCAGCGGATCGACCAGCTGGGGCGTGGCGAAGTCCTCGCCGTAGACCTGCGCGTAGACGCGGCCTTGCTGGTCGATGATGGTCGTCTGCGTGAGGTGGTCGAAGCCTTTGGAGGACGGCGTGAAACTGAAGCCGATATCGTCGCTGAGGCGCCAGACCGTGGGGGCGTCGGCCGAGAGGAAATGCCAGTTGTCGGACGAGATGCCCTGTTGCTTGGCGAAGGCGCGCATGGCGGACGGCTTGTCGTATTCGGTGTCGAAGCCGATGGTCGCCACTTGGAAGGTACCCTCGCCCAGAGCGTCATTGGCCACATCGACGGCCCGCGCCAGCGACTGGGTTATTTGCGGACAGATATGGTAGCAACTGGAATAGACCAGGCTGATGATCAAAGGCTTGCCGGCAAAATCGGCGATGCGAAACGCCTTGCCGTCGGCCCTGACGAGGCGGTGATCGCGCAGTTTACGGCCGATCGCCGCCTGACTTTGCGCCAGCGCCGATTTATCGTCGAACGAAGTTCGTTCCGCAGCCGTCTGTGGCGCCGGGGCCGCCGCGGTCTCGGCGGCGGTCGCCGCACCCGTGCACAAGGCGGACAACAAGCCGACCGTGGCGCCGATCGTCAGGATTTGGCGCTTAAGCTCGATCATCACCGTCGCGATCCTATAAAAGCCAGCGATCAAGCATGGCCCCTGCCAGCAGCAGGGATAGTTGAATCAAAGAGGCAAAAAAATTGAGCATGGCGCGGCGCCGAGTCGGTTGCGAAACCAGGCGGACGCTGAAATAGATAAAAACCAGACCGCCGGCGGCGGCGGCGCTGAAGTAGATCCAGCCCAGCCCGGCGAAGGCGGGCAGGAGCGAGACGGCGACCAGCGCAATGGTGCTCGCCAGGATGACGCGGGCGGCGGCGCGGGAGCCGATGACCACGGGCAACATGGGGACCCCGGCCGCCGCATAATCGTCCTTGAGCGCCAGCGCCAAGCTCCAAAAGTGGGGGGGGGTCCACAGGAACAAGACAAACGCCATGAGGAACGGCAATGCGGCAAAGCCGGGGTCTACGGCTGCAGCACCGGCAAGAACAGCAAAACTGCCGGCGAGGCCACCGAATACGATGTTGAGCCAAGTGCGGCGCTTCAGCCAAACCGTGTAGACGATGGCATAGGTGAAGGCGCCGAGAAATGTGTAGAGGGCCGCCCAGACGTTGACGGCCAATGCCGCGGCCCCGACAGCCAGGGCCATCAGACCCCAGATGACGACCGGCCAATAGGGGCTGGCGAGGTACTCGCCCGTAACGAACGGGCGGGCCGCCGTGCGCTTCATCAGACCGTCGATGTCGCGCTCGACATATTGATTGAAAGCGCCCGCACTGGCCGCCGACACCAAGACGGCGGCGGCCAGCACAAACATTTGGAAGGTAGTCGGTAGCGGTCCGGGGGTGACCGCCAGTCCGGCCAACGCGCTGAGCATTATCACCACGCCGATGCGCAGTTTGAATACCGAGAGCAGTTGACCGACGGCGGCACCCATAATCCGGACCTTACGAGATCGGCCAGACTTCGGCGAGGTACTTCCAGTTCACGAAGTAGTAGAGAACGAAAGTGCCGAGGAAGACCAAGGCCAGGACGAACGTACCGGGCACCGTCACCGAGTGGGCGCCGCCTGCGGTGTGCAGGGCGGGTTCCGCCGCGGGTGCGGGTGCGGGCTCGGCCGCCGGTGCGGGTGCATCGGCCTTGCGTTTGCCCCACAGGATGGTGCCGACCATGATGATGCAGAACGCCGCACCACCAACCGCCGCCAGAATGCCGCTGAGGCCGTTAAGCGCCAGGAACATGTAGGCGGAAGCCGGATAGTCGAAACCGAGCGAGGCATCGGCGAAACCGATATCCCAGTGCCGGCGAGACACGCCGAGCGTACCGGCGCCCATCATGAAGAGCGAGTTGCCGGCCACGCCGAAGCCGAAGAGGTACGGCTGCCAACGGGCCAGTCCCGGCCACCACAACTCACGCCGGAACAACAACGGCACCAGGAAGTAACTGATCGCCATGAAGGCCAACGTGGTACCCGCGACGACCGTGGCATGGAAGTGACCCGGTACGTAGAGGGTGTTGTGCATGATGATGTTGATCTGCTCGGTGCCCATGATGACGCCGGTAATGCCGCCCAGGAAACCGAAGAAGACCAATGACAGGAACATGCCGGAGAACACCGGATTGCTCCAGGGTGCACGCCGCAGCCATTCGAACAGGCCGTTGGTGAAACCCTTCTTGCGTTGCGCCGCCTCGATGCTGCCGGGCACGGTCAGACCGTGGATCATGCTGCCCAGCACGGCGAGGTACATGGCGTAGGAGGTGTTGAAGATCTTCCACTCCGGCGACAGGCCCGGTTCCACCAGCAAGTGGTGAGCCGAGGCGAGCTGCAGGAACATGATGTAGAAGAGGAAGGCCATGCGGCTGACTTTTTCGCTCAACGGCTTGGCGCCGAAGACGATGGCCGCGATGGCATACCAAACCGCCACGTGCGCCGAGACGTTGATCTGCTGCGCCGAGTGACCGAAGGCCCAGAACACCGTCTTGTACATCAAGGGATCGATGTGGGCGATGTAACCCAGCGACCACAACAGCGTGGGCACGAAGATGATGGCGCCCGACGCGATCGTGAAGACGGCGATAATGGCCGCCGTCAGGGCGCCGAAGGTCACCAGCGGGACGGATCCTTCATAGGTCTTCTGATCCTTCGCCAGCACCAGGGTGCCGAAGAAAACGAAGGTTCCGATCAGCGCGCCGACGGCAAACAGGATGATGCCGAGATAGAACAGCGGATCGGCTTTCATCGGCGGGTAGGCCGTGAACATGACGCTCGATTCGCCCATCAGCACCATGACGTTGGTGAGAACGGCGCCGACCAGCATCAGGATGTAGCCCAGCCAGGCCCAATTGGGCGCCGCCAGGCGGACCTTCAGCAGCGTCGACGAAGCGAAGTAGAGCACCGCCATCTCGAAGAACACGATCCAGACGACAAGGGCGTCGAGGCCGTGCGCGGTCAGCAGCATATAGAACAGGTCTGCCGGCAGAATGTGGACCTCTGGCCAGCGCGTCAGCGCCATCAGCAATCCGAACAGACCGCCGACCAGCAGGAACACGACCGCCGTAACGGCATTCCATTTGATCAGCTTCTCCGCCGCATCGTCAAAGTAGAGACCTGACTCAGGGCAGATACGGAATTTCGAAAGTATCGACATTGCGACCTCCCCTTACTTGTCTGTGACGTACATGCGGCCAAGCATCGTGTGATGCCCTTCTCCGCAGTACTCGTTGCAGACGATGGAAAACGTGCCGGCTTCGTTCGGCTTGACGGTGACGACGAAGTCATAGCCCGGATGGACCTGCAGGTTGAGGTTGGTGGGCTGCAGCGAGAAGCCGTGCTGCCAGTCCATCGAACTCAGGTGCAAACGATAGCTCTTGCCCTTTTCCAGTTCGAGGATCGGCCACCACTCCCACAGGCGGCTCAGCAGATAGACGTCCGAGCCGGCCGGCGGGCGGACGACCGGGATGCCGGTGTCGCCTTCTTCGCGCACCGTGTACTTCTCGGTCATCTCTTCGACCTTGGCGCCGAACGCCTCGGGCGTAATGCGGTAGGCTTCGTTGGAGATGTTCTGCTCTCCGTAGACATGCCAGTAAGGCATCATCACGAACATGATCAATGACCAGATGAGCGCGATCAGCGCCCACCAGATTTCCATGCTGTGGATGGGCTCTTTCCACCACAGCTTTACATCAGGGGGGGTTATTGCCATTGGTCAGGCCTCCTAACTGGCGATCGGGATTGTGGCGATTTCCATAATCCCCCAGAGGATGTAGAAAACCGTCGGCATCACGACGCCGATGAAGAGCAGCAAAAAATGATTGTCGAGCACACGCTGCATGAACGGGACGTGCTCGTCGTCGCCGCCGGTCTGCGACGCATCGTCTTGATTGGTCATGGGCTACCTCCCAAAAAAAATATTTGCCAATGAATGGCGGGCCGGGCGCAGAAACAGCGCTCCCAGCCAAGTGTTCGACACATCACACCGTCCGCGCGGGCGGAGCCTTGACGTTGATCAAGATTGTCTCGTGCCAGGGGTAAAGTGCGACGGAATGCCGCACTTGAATGTTGGATTTGGATCGTCATCACGATGCTTCGCCTATTGCTGCGACAACAAGCCGATGATTTGGAACGAGCCGACGGCCAGAACCAACAGGATGGCGAAGAAGTAAACTTGCCGATATTCGAACCGCTCACCGCGCCGGCGCTCCAGCCAGTCGAGCAGACGGTCGGAAATTATGTAGGCCCCGATGGCCACAATCGTGAAATAAACGTATTCCATGACAACTGATCCTCCGGGACTGAAGGATAAGGTTTCGCCCCAAAGGTCACTTGACGTAGATCAAGCATAATGCATAAATTAAACCACAATTTTCTTAAGGTTATAAATTCTCCGTTCCGTGGGTGCGATATCGCACTCCGGCATGGCGCTGGCGGGCCGGGAGCGCTTATAATGACGACGTCTACCCCCCTTCCCGGATTTTCTCCTCCATGACCTCAATCCTGTTCCTCGGCCTGCTGATCGGCATGAAGCATGCGCTGGAAGCCGATCACGTTGCCGCCGTCGCCTCGCTGGCCACGGCGAGCTCGTCGGTCGGGCGCACCGTCCGGCTCGGCCTGGCCTGGGGTGTGGGGCATACCGTCACGCTGAGCATCTTCGGCGCGGCGGTCCTGGTTTTCCAGTGGGGGGCGGCGCGAGAGGTGGCCCAGATCGCCGAGATTATGGTCGGCATCATGCTGATCGCGCTGGGCGGCGATGTGCTGTGGCGCTTGTGGCGCGACCGGGTTCACTTCCACGCTCATGCCCACGGCGACGAGGTCCACGTTCACGCCCACTCCCACCGAGGCGAGGGCGAGCACCGGGCGTCGGCGCACAGCCACCGCCACGCGCGCAACCTGCCCCGGCGGGCGTTGCTGCTCGGGCTGATGCACGGGCTGGCGGGCTCGGCCGCGCTGGTCCTGCTCACCCTCGACAGCGTCTCCTCGGTCACCGCGGGATTGGGTTATATCGCCCTCTTCGGCATCGGATCGATGATCGGCATGGGTTTGCTGTCCTGCGCCATCGCCCTGCCGTTGCGCGCCGGCGCCAGGGCCGTCACCGGCACCTATCGCGCCCTCAATCTGACGGTGGGCAGCGCCACTGTGGGACTCGGGTTCGCCACGCTCTACGATGCCGTCGCCGTCAGCGGATTGGTCTGACGCCGCCCGCCAGCTTGCCCGCGGCGTGGCCCGCATGCTGGCAGATTTGGGCTACGCCTCCCTGCAGGAATTCAATTTGAATAACGGCCGGCGCGCCGACGTCGCCGCCATCGAGCGCAAGGGCAACATTGTCATCGTTGAGATCAAGTCCTCCGTGGCCGACTACCGCGCCGACAACAAATGGCCGGACTACCTCGACCATTGCGACCGCTTCTACTTCGCCGTCGACGAAACCTTCCCGGTAGACATTCTGCCCGAGGATCAGGGATTGATTATCGCCGACCGCTACGGCGCCGAAATCGTGCGCCAGGCCGAGGTGCGCAAGGTCAACGCCGCCCGGCGCAAGGCCCTGACGCTATCCTTCGCCCGAACGGCGGCGCGCCGTCTCACCGCCCTGCTCGATCCGCCACCCGAATAGCGGGCGCTATTTGGGCGCTGTTCGGGGTCAGACGCTTAAGGAAGGTAAACGCCCGATCCGTTACTTGTAGCGGTCGTCTTTTTCGAGGAAATCGCGGACGTAGGTCTGCACGCCGTCTTCCAAGTCGGTGAAGGGCCGGACATAGCCGGCCTCGGCCAGGCGGGTCATGGCGGCTTCGGTGAAGTATTGGTACTTGTCGCGGATATTGACCGGCGTATCGACGAAGCTGATATCGGGCGCCTTGCCCAGGGCGGAAAAGACCGCCGCGGCCAGGTCGGAAAACGTCCGGGCCTTGCCGCTGCCGAGATTGAACAGGCCGCTGACGCCGGGATTGTCATAAAGCCACATCATCACGTCGACGCAGTCGTCGACGAACACGAAGTCCCGCATCTGGCCGCCGTCCTCATAGTCGGGGTGGTGCGAGCGGAACAGCATGACAGGGTGGCCGTCGCTGATGCTCTCGTGGACCTGACAGACGACGCTGCGCATGTTGCCCTTGTGGTATTCGTTGGGGCCGTAGACGTTGAAGAATTTTAGCCCGGCCCACTGGCTCGGCGCCGGCGCGCCGTCAACCACCAAACGGGCGATGCGCCGGTCAAAGAGATGCTTGGACCAGCCGTAGAGGTTGAGCGGCCGCAGCCCGGCCAGGCTTTCGATCGAACCGTCGTCGTCGAAGCCGGCGCTGCCGTCGCCGTAGGTCGCCGCCGAGGAGGCATAGATAAAGCGGGCGCCATGCTCGATGCACCACTGCCAGAGGTGCATGGAGAGATCGAAGTTGTTCTCGATGATCTTGTCGCCGTCGGTCTCTGTGGTGGCGGAAATCGCCCCCATATGAAAGACCGCCTCCAGCCTGTCGCCTTCGCGGGAGAGGAATTCGAAAAGATCGTCGGGCCGCACGACGGCTTCGATTTCGCGCTTGGCGATGTTGCGCCACTTGTCCTCCGCGCCGAGCCAGTCGCAGACCACGACATCGTGGTGGCCGCGCGCCTCGAGCGCCGCGACGATGTTCGAGCCGATAAACCCGGCGCCGCCCGTCACGACAATCATGTTGCGCCTCCGGCGTTCAGTCTGGAAATCGTATCGGTCGTGCTGTGGCCGTCGATGATTCTGGCCAGCACGACCTTGCCGCCGTAAGCCTTGACGGCCTCGGCGCCGACTACCTCGTCTTCGGCATAATCGGCGCCCTTGACGAGAACGTCCGGCTTCAGCGCCTCGATCAGGCTGAGCGGCGTGTCCTCGGCGAAGATGACCACGAGATCGACGGCGGCGAACGAGGCCAGCACGGCGGCGCGGGCCGCTTCGCCCTGCACCGGCCGGCCGTCGCCCTTGAGCCGCCGGACGGAGACGTCGGCGTTGAGGCCGACGATCAACCGGTCGCCGCAGGCGCGGGCCTCGGCCAGAAGGGCGACGTGGCCGGGATGGATCAGGTCGAAACAGCCGTTGGTGAAGACGACGCCGTCGCCCGTGAGGCGCCACTTCTCGATGCGGTCGAGGGCCCGGCCGAGCGACGCCACCTTGGCATCGGCGTCCATCAGATCACCGGCATGCAGGGAAGCCTCGAGATCGTCGGCATAAACGACGGCCGTGCCGACTTTGCCGACGACGACGCCGGCGGCGCTATTGGCCAATTGCGCCGCCGCTGCCAGATCGGCGCCGGCGGCCAGACCGGCCGCCACGGCTGCGACGACGGTATCGCCGGCACCCGAAACATCGAATACTTCGCGGGCGCGGGCGGCGATGTGCAGTGGTTCGGAGGAACCTTCCACCAGGGTCATGCCGTCGCCGCCGCGCGTTGCCAGGACCGCCCCGATGCCGCAGTCCGCGATGATCCGGCGCGCCGCCTCGGCCGCCGCCTCATCGCTTTCGACCGCCGCACCGCTCGCCGCCGCCAGTTCGGCCCGGTTGGGCGTGATGATGTCGGCCCCCCGGTAGCGGCCGAAATCAAGCGCTTTGGGATCGGCAATGACGGGAATGCCCTTGGCCTGTGCTGCCCCGCAGACCGCGTCGATCAAAGCGGGGCCGAGGACGCCCTTGGCGTAATCCGACAGGACGACGGCGCCGGCCCCCTCGATGGCGGCCAGGGCCGATTGCCGGACGGCGGCAGCGTCTTCCGATCCCAGTTCGGCCCCGTCGTCGCGGTCGGTGCGCAGGAGTTGCTGAGCCGCCGCGACAAAACGGGTTTTCACTGACGTCGCGCGTCCCGCGGAGACCGTGATAACCGCCTCGACGTTGTCTTCGCCGGCGAGCAAATCGGCGATGGCCTTGCCGGCGTCATCCTCGCCGGCCACGCCGATCAACACGGCCCGGGCGCCCAGCGCCGCGATATTGCGGGCCACGTTGCCGGCCCCGCCCAGCATGGCGGCATCGCGCTCGATGCCCAGTACCGGGATCGGCGCTTCGGGTGAAACCCGCTCGACCGAGCCGTAAACGTAGCGGTCCAGCATGAGATCGCCGATGACGGCGACGCGGGCGCTGCCCAGTCGGCCGATGAGGTCCATGGCGGTGTTGTGATCGGGCATCGCGCTATTCCGACACCAGGCCAAGCTCGGTTTCCAGGGCGGCGCACAGCATATGCCCGACGGCGATGTGCATTTCCTGGATCCGCGCGGTGTCCGTTGCGGGTATGGCGATCAGGGGATCGGCCACGGTGGAGAGCCGGCCGCCGCCGTCGCCCGTGAAGGCCGCGGCAACCGCCCCGATGGCCCGGGCCGCGGCCAGCGCGCGCACGACGTTTTCGCTGTTGCCGGAGGTCGAAATGCCGATGACGACATCGGCGTCGGTCGCCAGGGCCTGAACTTGGCGGGCAAAAACATTGTCGTAGCCCAGATCGTTTCCGGCGGCCGTCAACAGCGAGCTGTCGGTGGTCAGCGCCAGGGCGGCGATGGGCTCGCGGTCGCGGCGGAACCGCACCACCAGTTCGGTGGCCAGGTGTTGGGCGTCGGCGGCACTGCCGCCGTTGCCGAGAAAGAGGATCTTACCGCCCGCCCGGAAGGACGCGACGCAGGCGCCGAGCAGCGCTTCAAACGGCTCGGCGACCGCATCGAGGGTCGAGGCCGCCACCTCCTGATGGGCCTTGAATTCCCCGCCTAAAAACGCCGCAACATCCATCCGCCGCCCCAAAAATCGTGATCAAGCAAAATTTCCGCTTCTCTTGTAGCGGAATACGCCGCCCGCGTCAGGCCCTCAGGTTTGGATGACCCGGCGCGACGCGCCTTCCAGAACGAGGCAGCTCAGCCGGCCGGACCTGTAGGCCCCGGTGTCAACGCCGATGCGGTTGGCGCGAAAATCGACGTCGTCGGTGACCGAATGGCCGTGCACCACAATCTTGCCGAAATCCGTCGCCGCGTGAAGAAATTCGTCCCGGATCCAGGTCAAATCCCGGATTACCTGCTGATCGATGGCGATACCGGGCCGCACGCCGGCATGACAAAAGAAATAATCGCCGGCGCTATGCCCGCTGACCAGATCTCGGTAGAACATCAAGTGTTCGTCCGGCAGGGCCTCGCGGAACTGCCGCTGCAGCCATTCCTCGCCTTCGCGTCCGAAGGCCGGATCCTCGATCTCGACGCCGTAGCTGCGCAGCGTGGCGTCGCCGCCATTGAACAGCCAGGCGGAAAACACCTCCGGATCCTCGAGAAACTCGAGCAGATATTGCTCGTGGTTGCCGCCGATGCAGACCCGGTCGAAGCCCGGCAAACGGTCGGCGACCAGAGTTTCCACCACCTGGCGGCTGTGATCACCCCGGTCGATATAGTCGCCGAGGTAAATAATCCTCATGTTGGGGCCGGTGGCGCCGGTTTCGGGATCGGGCCGTTCGCTATCCGCGGCGATCCGGGCGTGTAGATTGCGCAGCAGGTCCGCCCGGCCGTGAATATCCCCGACCGCATACAGCCGCCAGCCGTCCGGAACGCTTGGATTCACCATGATTTCGTCATAATTTGGCACACAAAAAATTTGGCACTTGATAATTTATCATTGAAACAATTCACTATTTGGCAAGATAATTTAGATATTCGGGTGAAGCAAAAAAATGTCGATGCTTCAATGGTCTTGGAGTATCAGTGATGATAATGCCTGAATATGCCGGTCGGGAAATTGGGGACGCGTCATGAGCATGGCGGAAGCTAGTTTTGGGAGCGTGAAGCGCAGCGCCGATGAGGCGCAGTTGGCCGATCACGCCCACCGTCTGTCGCGCTTCCCGACAGGCTGGCGCGCCGTCTACATTCATCTGTCGAATTTGCGGGCGCAAAACCGACAGGAACACCATCAGCGCATGGCGGCGGCGTCGTTTGAGCAGTTGATCCGCCGATTTGACGGCCGCCTGTTCCGACTGGAGAACGCCGACTTCGTGTTTGCCTGCAAAGGCGCCGAGGTCAGCGATATCGAGGCCGTCGTCGACAAGCTTCGGGCCCTGTTCAGCGAAGACCCCGTCGCCCTGTCCGGCGATAGCGGCGGCGCCCGCTTCACGACCTGGTTTGACATCGGCACTCCGCCCGAACGCGACGCCTTCAAACAATTGGCCGACGAGCTTTATGCCCGCAGCGAGGAGCGGCGGGACCGCGAACGCCAGGGCCGGGGCGAAGACGGACAATCCGTCGGTATCGCCCGCCCGCAGGAAACCACGGGTCCGTTGACGCCGGAGCTGTTGGGCCGGCTGGAGGAAGCGCTGGGCCGCATGGATATCCGCGGCCTGATCCGGCGCCAGCCCATTTGCGCGGTCATCCCGGGGAACGAGCCGAAACTGGTCTTCAACGAGCTTTTCATCGCCATGGCCGAGTTGAAGCGCCAACTCATGCCGGGCGTCGATCTGTTCGCCGACAGTTCGCTGTTCCAGCGGTTGACCCAAAGCCTCGATAAACGCGTGCTCGCCGCCCTGCCGGACATGAAATCCGACCTGGAGCGCGCCTTCAGCCTGAACGTCAACGTCTCGACGCTGCTATCGCCGGAGTTTCTCGCCTTCGATATGCAACTCAGGGCGGCCACCAAGAAAGCAGTGGTGTTTGAGCTGCAGACCGCCGATATCTTCAGCGACATGGGCGCTTATATGTTCGCCCGCGAGTTCATTCACGATCGCGGCTACCGGTTTTGCGTCGACGGCCTGACCCATCTCACCTTTCCCCTGGTCAACCGCGAAGACCTGGGCGTCGATCTGAAAAAGATGTACTGGGCACCCGATCTGAGCGACGAGGGCCAGGATGCGCGTTGCGAGAAGATCCGCAAATCCGTGGCGCAGGCGGGCGCGGCCCGCGTCATTCTGTGCCGCGTCGACGACGAGGACGCCGTCGCCTTCGGCCAGTCCCTGGGTATTTCGCTGTTCCAGGGCCGCTACATCGACCAATTGCTGAGTTCGCAAAAAGGCCAGACCACCGTGGCCTGATGCCGGTCCAGCCGGAATTCGCCGAAGGCCCTACTCGCGGGGCGAATGCTTGGCCAGGATGCGCTGCAGGGTGCGCCGGTGCATGTTGAGCCGACGCGCCGTTTCCGAAACGTTGCGATCACAGAGCTCGAACACTCGTTGGATGTGTTCCCAGCGTACGCGGTCGGCCGACATCGGCCGTTCCGGCGGGTCGGGATGGCCTTCGGGCTTGGCCAGTAAAGCCGCTTCGATCTCGTCCGCGTCCGCCGGCTTGGCGAGATAGTCGACCGCGCCGGATTTAACCGCCGCCACGGCCGTCGCGATGTTGCCGTAACCCGTCAACATGACAATGCGCATGTCGTCCCGCGCCGCGCGAAGTTCCGGCACGATGTCGAGACCGCTGCCATCCATCAATTTCAGATCCACCACGGCGAACGCCGGCGGATTTTGTTTGGCGATTTCCACCGCCTCAGCCACGCCTTCGGCGGCGGATACCTCGAAACCCCGGCGTTCCATCGCAAGGGCCAGGCGTTTACGGAAAGGCTCGTCGTCGTCGACGATCAGCACGGTGCGTTCCACCTCGCCCGCTGCGTCCGCGTCCGCCGTTTCCGAGCCGGCGGGGGCGCCGCCGTCTTCCTTGGTCATTGTCTATCCCTTCATCGCATCGAGCCGGGGCCATGATATGACAACTTTCGCGCCGCCGCCACGCTGGTTGCGAAATTCGACGGACGCGCCGGTGCGTTCCAACAGCGTCTTGGCGATGAACACACCGAGCCCCATGCCGCCGCCGCCGTCGTCGGACAACCGTCGGCTGGTGACGTACGGTTCACCCAGGGCGCCCAGGATATCGCCGGAAAAGCCGGGACCGTCGTCGATTATTTCGATGGTGAGGTCCTCGTCCTCCCAGTTGGCCACGATGACAACCCGGTTGCGGGCGAAATCGACGGCGTTCTCGACGAAGTTACCCAGGCCGTGGATGATCTCCGGATGGCGGGGCACGTGGGGCGGCAGGCCGTCTCCGATCGCCGCGACCTGAATATCGATGTCGCCGCCCTCGTGGGGCTCGGCGGCCTCCCGCACCAAGGCGACGAAGCTGACGTGGCTGAATTCGCCGCCCCGGCCTTCGGCCTCCGGCGTCCGTGACAATTGGCCCAGGATTTCTCGGCAGCGCTCGGTCTGGCTGGAAATCAAGGCCATGTCTTCCGCCATTTCGCTGTCGTTGGGAAGCTGGTTCGCCAGTTCCTTGGCCACCAGCGCGATGGTGCCGAGCGGCGTGCCCAGTTCGTGCGCCGCCGCCGCCGCCAGGCCGCCGAGCGCCGACAGCTTTTGCTCGCGCGACAACACCAATTGGGTTTCGGCCAGGGCATCGGCCATGCGCCGGGCTTCCTCGGCCACCCGCCAGGCGTAGATGGAAATGAACGACATGCCGAGGATCAGGGCGCTCCAAATGCCGTAGATGTAGGTTCGCGGCAGAACCAGCGGCGCGCCGGGCCAGGGCAGGGGCATATGGATGTTCGCCAGAACCGTCACGCAGGCGATGGTGACCCCGCCTAGCCACAGCGTCGAATGCAACCTCAGGACCGTCGCCGATATCGTCACCGGCACCAGGAACAGCAGGGCGAAGGGGTTGGTCAGGCCGCCCGTCAGGAACAGCAGAGCGGCGAGCTGGACGATATCGTAGGCGAGGTAAAGTGCGGCTTCGCGGTTCTGCAGGCGGGTCGAGGGCGAATACCGCAGAGACACCGCCAGGTTCAGCAACGCCGAGGCGCCGACCGCCGCCAGCGCAAGGCCGACGGGCAGCTTGAAGCCCATCAGGTAGTGAACGGATAGAATGGCCAGCAATTGCCCGGCCACCGCCAGCCAGCGGATCAGGACGAGCGTCTGCAGCCGCACCCAGCCCCGCGCCGGCCCACCCATGGCGCCGTTGCCGGCTCCGGCGGCGCGGTCTTCCGCTTCGGCCGCGTCCGGCGCGGCCTGATCCGAAGCTTGTTCTGTCATCGGCGCTGTCTTAGACCTTCCGTATAATGGTTTCAATCAGAACCAACCATATTATCGCCCGCAAGCGCAAACAAAGAAGCTGGCGAAGGTTGCTGGCGCACACCATATTGGAGCGGTGAATATCGAGCATGCCATCAGCGTTTCTGACCTGAACAAAACCTACGGCGAGGTCGTCGCCGTCGAGGCGCTCAGCTTCAGCGTGCGCCTGGGCGGCACCACCGCGCTGCTTGGCGGAAACGGCGCCGGCAAGACGACCACCATCGCCATGTTGCTGGGATTGTTGCTGCCCACTTCGGGCCGCATCGAGGTGCTTGGCTGCGACATGCTGCGCAGGCGCCACGACGTGCTGCCGAAAATGAATTTCTCGTCGCCTTACGTCGATCTGCCGGCGCGCCTGACGGTGCGCCAGAACCTGCGCGTCTACGGTCACCTCTACCACCTCGACAAACTGTCGGCGCGCCTCGAGCGGCTGGCCGACGCCCTCGACCTCGGCGCCTTCATCGACCGGCCCTACGGCAAGCTGTCGGCGGGGCAGAAAACCCGCGTGGCCCTGGCCAAGGCGCTGATCAACGAGCCGGAGCTCCTGTTGCTCGACGAGCCGACGGCCTCGCTCGATCCCGATACGGCGGACTGGGTGCGGGGCTATCTGGCCGATTATCGCGACCGCACGGGCGCCACCATCCTGCTGGCCTCCCACAACATGGCGGAGGTGGAGCGTTTGTGCGACGACGTGCTGATGCTGAAGGCCGGTCAGCTGGTCGACCGGGGCTCGCCGACCGAGCTGCTCGAACGCTACGGCCGCGCCAATATGGAGGAAGTGTTCCTGGATATCGCGCGCTCGCGCCACGATGAAGACCGGACGGCGGCGCAATGACGGATCTCCAGACCCCCGCCAGCCCGCCCAATCCCGCCCTCAGTCCGCGCCGCGTCGGCGCGCTGGCGCTGCGTTACATCTACCTGATGCGGGGCTCGTGGCCGCGGCTGCTGGAGCTCGCCTACTGGCCCACCGTGCAGATGATCATGTGGGGCTTCATCACCCAGTTCCTGGCCTCGAACTCGACCTTCATCGCCCAGGCCTTCGGCGTGCTGCTGTCGGCGGTGCTGCTGTGGGACGTGATGTTCCGCGGCCAGCTCGGCGTTTCGGTCTCGTTCTTCGAGGAAATGTGGTCGCGCAACCTCGGCCACCTGTTCGTCAGCCCGCTGCGGCCTTATGAGATGATCCTGGCGCTGACCACCATGAGCCTGATCCGCACCTCGATCGGCCTGTTGCCGGCGACCCTGCTGGCCATGTGGTTCTTCGGCTTTTCGGTCTACTCCCTCGGCTTGCCGCTGATCGGTTTTTTCTTCAACTTGCTGGTCATGGGCTGGGCCGTCGGCCTGGTGGTCGCCGGCCTCGTGCTGCGCTGGGGCCTGGGCGCGGAAAGCCTCGCCTGGGTCGCCATCTTCGCGCTGGCGCCGTTAAGCGGCATCTATTATCCCATCGCGACCCTGCCCGACTGGCTGCAGCCGGTCGCCCTGGCGCTGCCGTCCTCCCACGTTTTCGAAGGCATGCGGGCGATCCTGGTCGACGGCGCCTACCGGCCGGACATGATGCTCACCGCCAGCGCGCTCAACGTGCTCTACCTGCTGGGCGGGGCGGCGGCCTTCCTGGGCTTCTTCCACAGCGCTCGCCGTCACGGCCTTTTGCTGCAGATGGGTGAGTAGGGTGATCGTTTTTCGGCTGATCAATCTAAGTTCGAGGCGGGTTGTGCCCGTAGCTTTCCGCTAATTTCCTTTGTGAAGAAGTCAGTGCCGGCCATATGAGATGGACACGGTCGGTTTGCATATTTTCCAAATCCTCTTTGTATTTGTCGCGCCTCAAGCTGATCTTAAAAAATGAAGGCTTGTGATCAATTTTTCCTTCACCCAGCTTCCAGAAAACGACAAATGCATACCTTGGAGTCAGATATTTGTTCTTTTTGTAGTACGTGAGAGCATTTCTCAAGATTTCGTTGTTTTCGTATTTACTCAAGCTTTCCAACGCCCTTAGACACGAATCTTGACGCATCTGATTTTCCAGCCGCTTCAACTTCTTCTTGGCATCGGACGGAGACAATTTTTGATCGTCTTCAAAAACAGACATCCCAAATTTTAGGATGCAGTGAGATCCAACCCAAAGACGATTGCCAGTTAATACGTTGGCGATCTCAAAATGATATCTAAGCCCCCATTTCCCAGATGAACTCGTTAATCGATGCCCTGAGATGGAGATTAT
>CAZGTM010000010.1:57371-89227 GCA_964528595.1 uncultured Rhodospirillaceae bacterium | reverse complement strand
GTCGAATGGCGCGGAAGCACTGGGCAGCGTCCAGGCGCTGGGGCAAAGTATTGATGTCATTATTTGTGATCTAGAGATGCCGACTATGAATGGCTTCGAGTTCGTCGAACGCCTGCGCTCTTTGCCGGAAACGGACCGGGCGGTAATTCCGGTGGTCATCTTGACCGGTCACAGCGATGAGGAACATGTCAAGCGGGCGGTATCGCTCGGCATCAACGGTTTTTTGGTTAAACCGATTGCAAAACAGGCATTGGAAGATCGTCTCTCAAAAGCCATCATGTCACCGCCAATCGACCCCACCCGGATAAATCGATAATAATTTTGTTCATTTCACGGAAACACGCCGATGGCTGACGCCCCCTATAAACTGCTGGTCGTTGATGACGACGAGTTTAACCGCCGCATCATCACGCGACTGCTGGCCAAGGAGGATTATTCGGATGTCGACATGGCCGGCAACGGGCGGGAGGCATTGGAACTTATCGCCAAGGGTAACTACGACGCCATCATGCTGGATATCGAAATGCCGGAGCTGGACGGTTACGGCGTGCTCGAACACCTGCAGAAGGACATGCGGCTGAGGCAAATCCCGGTCATCATGATTTCCGGCGTCGACGAAACCGCCAGCGTCATCAAATGTATCGAACTGGGCGCCACGGATTATCTGCACAAACCCATCGATCCCGTCCTGTTGCGGGCGCGGCTCGGCGCCTGCCTCGACAAGAAACGGATGCACGATCAGCAGGCCGGCTACGTCAACCAGCTACGCGAAGAAAAAAAGCGGGCGGACCAGCTGCTCAATGTGATCCTGCCGACGGCGGCCGCAAACGAGTTGAAATCGGCCGGCCGCGTGCCGCCCCGGCGTTACGACAACGTTGCTATTCTGTTTTGCGATATCGTCGGGTTCACGGAGTTCTGCGACAGCCATTCGGCCGAGGAGGTGGTGTCCGGGCTGCAATCCCTGTTCGAAGCCTGCGAGCGCATCACCCAGAAACACGGCATGGAAAAGATCAAGACCATTGGTGACGAATTCATGGCCTCGGCCGGCTTGATGACGCCGAATTCGGATCCCCTGCTGTCAGCCGTGGCCTGCGGCCTGGAAATGATTGAGGCCTCCAAGGAGTGCGACCCACCCTGGGAAGTGCGCGTCGGCATAAATGGCGGCCCGGTGGTGGCCGGCATCGTCGGCCACGACAAATACCAGTTCGATGTCTGGGGCGACGCCGTCAATCTGGCGGCCCGGCTGACGGGCGCCGGCGGTCCCGGCAAACTCGTCGTTTCGATGAACGCCTGGCTCAATATTCAAGACAGCTGTGACGGTCGGTCCCTGGGACGCGTCGATTTGAAGGGCAAGGGCGAAGTTGAGATAATTGAGGTCTACGGCTTGCGCTAACGACCGGCCAAAAAAAACAAATAGGAGTTTCCATGCTACTCGACGTTCGTACTTACAAATGCCGTCCTGGAACGCTCGGCCCCCACATGAAATTGTATGCCGAAAAAGGCGCGGCGCCTCAGGCCCGCTGCCTGGGCCAACCGTTACTGTACATGCAAGCGGAAACCGGCAATCCCAACGAATATGTCCATGTCTGGGCGTACGAGAACGCCGGTGACCGGGAAGCCAAGAGAGCGGCCCTCTGGGCGGACGAGGAGTGGCTGGCCTACACTCGCGAAAGTGCGGCGCTCGGCGCATTGGAAGAGCAGACCAACAAGCTGATGACGCCGGTCGATTTTTTCCCGGAGCCCAAGCTGTCCTGATCTCCTCGATTTCTGCCTTGGGAAGCTATCCCTGAGAGGTCGACGTGGTAGAATGCCGGTCGTACGTGGGGCGCGGTTCGGACTTTTTGGGAGAAGAAATGTCCAGTGATCCGTTGAGCGAGCTGAGGGTGATGGTGGTCGACGATCAGCGCACCATGCGCACGATCGTCAAGAAATTGTTGGAGCAGATTCACATCGTTGAAGTCACCGAGGCTGAAAACGGGTTGGAAGCCCTGGAGATCATCCAAAACCCCAGCAATCCGCCACCCGATCTGGTCATCTGCGACCTTCACATGGATAAGATGGACGGGCTCGAGTTCGCCAACCTCGTGCGCCGTAACAAAGTGCCGAAACTGGCTGGCATCCCCATCCTCATGCTCACCGGCGACAAAGACACTTTCATGCATGAGGTATCGGCGCAGGCCGGCGCCACCAAAGTGCTCACCAAACCGATTTCGGCGCCTGACTTGCGGACGGAAATCGCCGCCGTTATCGGCTTTGGTTGAAGCCACGTCCGCGTCCGCGGGGCTACCCCATCACGGAAAAGCTGCTGTCCTGATTGACCGCCCGCCGGCGGGAAAATAATCCAAGGTCCAGGTCGACGCCCGTTCTCGGCAGGCGGAACGAGACCGCTTCGGCATCGTGGTTGTGGCCGCTTTCACAAGCATCGATCAACGCGGTCATGAGAGCGCCGGCGACAGGTGCGTTCTTGAACTGATTGCCGCTGGTGCCGCAGGCCATATAAAACCCCGGCAGATCCGATTTGTCGTAGATGGGGATCCAGTCGTCGCTGACGTCGTAGAGATCGACGACCCCGGTGGCCTGACCCGGTATTCCGAGCGTCGGCAACCGCATGCCGATGCGCATCGCCTGGGTCATCCACTGATCGCTGAAGGCCCGATTGTAGTTATCGGGATCGTCGACCCACTGCAGCTCGTCGCAGTCCGGTTCCGGGCTGCCGATGACAATCTTGGCGCCGCTTTCGGGCCGGCAGTAGCCGCCAACGTCGGAATCCAGAAGGAACAAGCCGGTTCGGTCGAAGGCTACGTCCGTGGGTTCGGGGATGTAACAGACTTCCTTGCGCAAGGCCCGGGTGCGCACACTCATGTCCGCCATTACGTCCGCCATGGCGTTTACCCGGCCGGAATGCGGACCGCCCACGTTGACCACCACCGGGGCGTCGATGCGCGAGCCGTCCGCCAGTTCGACGCCGGCAACGCGGCCACCGGCGCGGCGGATTTCAATGACTTCCGAATTGAAGCGGAATTCAGCCCCGGCGGCCTCCGCCGCGCATTGCAGGTTGTGGGCTGCGAGTTGCGGATCGTTGACGTAGCCGGCGTTGGGAAAGAATACGGCGCCTGCGATATCGCCCCCGCTGGCTTCCCCGAAATCCGGATCATCGGCTGTTTTAGGTGGGCCGAAGCTGCGGGTGTCGATATAGGGATAACGCTTGGCGATTTCGGCGGCATCCCATTCCTCAAAGGGAATTCCGACTTTCTTCATGACTTCGCAGACCGGGCGCATATGGTCGTTTTCCGCCACTTTGACGACCAGACAGCCGGTTTCGCGGTATTGCGCCGGGCCACGCTCGTCGATGCAGGCGCCGTTCGCGTCGAGACCGATATGACCGGCCCAGTCCAGCCAGACCTGATAGGACTCCCAGGCGAGGTTGGCGCCGGCAACCGTGGAATAAAAGCTCCGGATCACCGCGCTAGAGGAACTGGTGGAGCCGTATCCGGCCGCGGGCAAGCGGTCGAGCGAAAGCGTGCGCCGGCCCGATTTGGCCAGTTCGAACGCCGTCGCCGCACCGATGACGCCGGCGCCGATGACGATGGCGTCGAAATTATCGCTCACTCGGTCACCGCTTCCGCAGGTTCCTCTACCGCCTCATCCTCTGACATTCCGATGGCCCGCCGGATATCATCAAGGATGGCGTGGAGCTCCGCGGTTTCCTCATCGTCCGCAGCTTCTGCTGGGTCAGGCTTAATGGGGGGCGGATCCGCGGCCTCGACCGAAGGGATGTCCTCACCAAGCGCCAATTCTTCCGACGTTAGAGCGTCGAGAAATTCGGTTTCGGCTTCGCTGGCGGAAATAGGGGCTGACGGCGGAAGTTCGGATTCCGCCGGGTCTTGTTCCACGCTATTGGCCGCTGCAACAGAATTTGGTTCAGGCGTCGGCGCCGGATTTTGCGGCGGCGCATCTGCGGCCGCCTGCATCAAACCGGTCAAACGGATGGCGATATCCGACAATACGGAAGTCAGTTCCGCCTTGTCCGCCTTCTCGACCGATGCGAGCAAGGTCATTAACATCGCGCGGAATTCCCGGTTTTCGCGGGCCAGCCGTTGATAGTCCTGCCTTAGACCCTGCAAATCGTCGATATCGCTCATGGCTCGCTGAAGTACCCCCCGCCAATCGGTTCGAGGCACTATAACGAAGAATTGCATTCATCCGCAGGCCGGAATCGGAAAAAATCCGGCAGGATGAAATGGCGCGGAGAAAAAATGAAAGATGCCAAGGACTGAACGGGGTGAAAACGTCAATCGACGGATCGTTTTCCTGCTGTCGGCGCTTTTGCCCTTAAGCGCCTTTGCGGCGTACCCCAGCGCCGCTGACGACGATTTGGCGAGATCGATAGTTGTCGATTTCCCCGCGAACGACGTTCGCCTTTATTCCCACAACGGCATGGCGCTGGTCGGCGCGCCGGACGGGCGGCGCTGGCGTTTGGCGGGAGCCGACGGAAAGGTCCTGTTTCAAGCCATCGACAATGGCTTTGACAAGCCCATAAAGCCAGCCGATGGACTGCCGGACGGGGTGGCGCACAGCGATGGCGCCGGAAGGACCGTCTGGTTGACGTCGCCCACAACGCGTTACGACCACGGCGTCTTGGGCGACGCCATCGAGGCGGGGGGGCTACGGCTCAGCTTGCCGGAGGGCCAACTGCTTGATTTCAAACTGGGGACGGACGAGGTGTTCGAGGACCGCTACGTGCGGTTCTGGGATGTCGACGGGGCGGGACACGACGAATTGGTCGTCGTCAAAAGCGGTCGCCGGAGCGGCGCCCGTCTGGCGGCCTACCAAGTTCGCGGAGGCGGTATCTCGTTAATGGCGGAGGGCCCGGCGATCGGACAGGCCTACCGCTGGCTCAACCCGGTGGGTGCCGCCGACTTCGACGGTGACGGCAATATCGAGGTGGCTGCCGTAATTACCCCGCACCTTGGCGCCTTGCTGAGGCTCTATCGGCTGGCCGGCAACCGGTTAATCCCTGTCCACGAAGCGCGTGGATTTTCCAACCACGCCATCGGCATGCGCACGCTCGAACTTTCCGCCGTTGCCGACGTCGACGGCGATGGGATCAGCGACATCATCGTCCCCAACGCGGCGCGTAACACGCTGCGGTTGGTGACGTTCGCCCAGGGTCGATTTCGCGAACTGGGCCGAATTGCACACGCCGCGAACGTCACCGGCAATCTGGTACTTTTTGAGATGCTGGACCGACCGGCCGTGGCCTATCCGCTGGCGAACGGGAAAATGGCCGTGGCGTTGTTTCCACGTGGACAAGTATCGAACGGTGATCGGTGAGAAATGGGTATGGATTTCCATCGATTTCCGACTAAATCAACTTAGATAGTTTGGCGGCAAAGTATCGCGTTCAAAACGGGTATAGAATCTGCTCTAACATCTCGAATATCATGGCGTAAATCGTGTTGTCCGCAAGGGATGACAACTGGAACAGGTGGCTTGTGGACAAACGGGTTTTTCCCATCATCCTTATCTTGATTGTCGGGCTGACGCTGTCGGCGCTGAGCTTCTATGCGTTTCAGGAGTACGGCAGAACCAAATTTGCCGCCGACTTCAACCATAAGGCTTCGGACCGCCTGGCGGCCGTTGAACGCACGATCGCCACCGAGCTCACCGTCGTCGATACATTGGTCGCCCACTTGACCGTCGATGTGAACAGGACCCGGCGTAGTTTTACCCGCCTGGTTGAACTTTCGGGCGGGGCGGAGAGCAGCGTCAGTCATCAGGCGTTGGAATGGATTCCCAAAGTTCCCGATCACGAACGCACTCAGTTCGTCGCTGCCGCCAGGGCGGACGGCTTCGCCAATTTCGAATTTATGGAGCGCTCGGCAAGCGGCGAGATGGTGCGGGCGCAGGCCCGGGACACATATTTTCCCGTTTTCTATGTCGAGCCTCTGACTGGAAACGAGGGGGCGTTGGGGTTTGACCTCGCCTCCAACCCGACCCGTCTGGCCGCTCTTGAGCAAGCTCGGGACAGCGGTAAAACCGTCGCTAGTTCCCGCGTCAAACTTGTCCAGGCAAGGGACGGCTCGGCAGGCATCGTGTTGTTTGCACCCGTATTCGACGGTGACACCATTCCGGCCACCGTTGATGAGAGACGACGGCAACTGGCCGGCTTTGCACTTGGGGTGTTTCGAGTGAGCGAACTGGTATCGTCGGCGTTCAAGTCCAAGGTCGTGCGTTCAAGCATTCACGATCCTGCCGGCATCGACCTGTACGTCTTTGACCTGGCGGATGCGAATACTTCGGAAGCGCTTCATAAGCATGGCTCGCGAAGCCGTACGGATACAGCCCCCGAGTTGGCACTCACCGAGGCGCGGAGCGATTTGTACTTTGAGCATACCGTGGTGGTTGGCGGCAGACCCTGGGCCGTTATCGCACGCCCTGTCGATAACAGTATCGATGCTGTTTGGGTATGGAATGGTGCCGGCGCTTCCGTCGCAATCCTGATCGTGACCGTTCTCTTGGCTGTTTACTTTTTCGCCGCGGTAAACAGGGAGCGGCAAATCCGGCATACGGTCGAGGTCCGGACCAGGGAATTGCGTGAAGCGACGGCACTTTCGCAGCACAACGAGGCCCGCGTGGCTGCCATCGTGAACACGGTGGTGGACGGTATCATCACCATCAATGAAAAAGGGTGGATCCTAAGCGTCAATCCCGCTATCGAAGAGATATTCGGTTATTCAGGGGAAGAACTGCTCGGCCAACCGGTATTTAAGCTCATGCCCTCCGAAGAAGCGGAAAACGAGGAGGAACTGATCAGGAACTACCGCGAGAAGGGCGCGGAGGGGTTCATCGGGATCGGGCGCGAGGCGACGGGATTGCGCAAGGACGGCACGACGTTTCCCATGGAATTGGGGATCAGCGAATCGTTCGACCGGGACGGCGCGAGGTTTACCGGGGTCGTCCGGGACATCACGGAGCGCAAGCAGGCCGAAACGCTGAAAACAGAGTTTGTTTCCACGGTCAGTCACGAATTGAGGACGCCGCTAACGTCGATCAAGGGCTCGCTGGGCCTGATCAAAGCCGGCGTGGTGGGGGAGTTGCCGGAGAAGCTGAGGACGATGCTGGACATCGCCTACAACAATTCGGACCGGCTTGTGCTCTTGATCAACGACATCCTCGATATTGAGAAAATTGAAGCCGGGAAGATGGATTTCAAATTTTCCGAGGTCGATCTGGAAGCTCTGCTGGTCGAATCCGTGGCCGCCAATCAGGGATATGCGGAAGAGACGGGCGTCAAATTCCTGATTACCGAGTCGGTCCCGAATTCGCTCGTTTGGGGCGATTCCGATCGTTTGATGCAGGTCGTGTCCAATCTGCTTTCCAACGCCGCCAAGTTTTCTCACGCCGGTTCCACGGTCGAGATATGCCTGACCCAAGGAGAGACCCACCATCGGGTTTCGGTTCGCGACTTTGGCGTCGGCGTGTCGGAGGAATTTCACGACAGTATTTTTAAGAAATTTTCACAAGCCGACTCCTCCGATACCCGCCAGCAAGGCGGAACCGGTTTGGGTTTGAGTATCTGCAAGGCCATCGTGGAGCGGTACAAGGGTGAAATTGGTTTCGATTCCTGTGCCGGAAAAGGATCAACCTTTTATTTCGATATCCCGAAGATCGTCGAAGTTCGGAAAGGTCGCCGTGGGGGACCGCTCCCCCGAGTGTTGGTCTGCGAGAACGAACCCGATATCGCGGCGATTATTACAGGCATTCTCGATTCCGGCGGTTACGTGACTGAGGTGGCCCCAACTGCTGCCGCGGCGAAAAAGCTATTAGAGGAAGAATCGTTTTCCGGCATGACGCTCGATCTGATGCTGCCGGATCAGGACGGCAGAGAGCTTCTGCAGGATATTCGGCGTCGGGATAAAACAGCCGATCTTCCGGTGGTTGTGGTTTCGTCCAAACTTCTGCGCGACCTGGACGGTCTTGACGATGAAGCGCTTGACAGCGTTGAGTGGATTGAAAAACCGATCGACCAGGACCGTCTAGTCGGGGCGCTGACCTCACTCATCCGCCGTCAATCGCAGCCTCGGCCACGGGTGCTGCATGTCGAAGACGACGTTGACGTCTCCGCGGTGACCTCTGCCGTGGCAGGAGAATTTTGCGATGTCGAAACGGTCGGCACTCTGCAGGGCGCTCAGGAATTGCTGTCCCGAGGCGGGTACAACTTGGTCATCCTCGACCTGATGCTGCCCGACGGTGACGGCGCCGATTTGTTGGACAAGGCGCGCGATCAGGACGGCGGGCCGATCCCCGTTATCGTATTTTCCGCCAAGGAATTGTCCGCCGAGTGGGAGAGTCCCGTAACGGCCGCCTTTGTCAAATCACAGACCTCGAACGAGCAACTTCGCGCCGCCGTCAAATCCGTGATCGAAGCCTAGAGTGTTATTAGCTGCCGGCTTGCAGGGCCTTCCAGAAATCGGCCGTCCGGTGACCCAGGAGTTCACCGTTTCGCTTGTTGAGGCAGCGCCGCATGTTGGAATAGACCCCGAGATCAACGCTCGTCATACAGGTCTTGAACACGCTTCTGCCTTTCGCCAGACCCTCGGTGCTGATCGCACCGCTGCCGTCAACGGCGTTGCTCCAGGCGCCTAGGCGGGTTTTGACGTCGGCCCGGCCCGAAGCCGGCAGGTTGCCGAGCGTTCGGTTGACCAGCAGGGCGCCTTCGACATCGGCATGGCCGCCTTCAAAAAATGCGGACGCCAATTGCCGTGACGATGAGAGGGCACGGTCGATTTCCTCGTCCGAATGGAAATCCGCATCCCCCGGTATCGGGTCGGGCATCAGGGCAGCGCCTTTGACGGCGGAGAGGTATACCTTGCCGTCAATGCCAGGCTGGAGCTCGCCGGCCGGGACCGCGACTTTGACGGCGGTGTAATAGTATTCCGCCGAAAATCTGGCGCTGGTACCGACCGGGCGATGCCGTCCGTCGGAGGCCAGCGTCGAAATTTGCACGTGGCCGGGTTTTGCAGGCCGGTAGGTCAGGCCGTAAGGGGGCTGGGGACGGTCGGGTTCAAGGCAGAAGGTCGCAAGGTATGCGACGCATTCCGTGCCGTCGCAGCGCATGGGGATCGGCGCCGAAGTCGCCACCACGCCTAAAATCTGCGGTTCGGCATGGGCGGTGCGGGCAAATCCCGACAGGGCCAAGAAAGCAACAACGATCGGCAACAACGCTCGGAATGATAACGAAATCATGACGAACTCCCTCCGACGACCTTGTGGGCTTATTCTACACGGTCTTGCACCTCATTGGGACAAAACCTATAAGCGGTGCGGGGAGGACCAAATGGCTGAATTGGAAGACAACATACGGACGGCGCTGGAAACTTCCGGCGCCGCCTTTGAAATCATCGCCTGCGATCCCGAACTGGCCGACACCGCCGTGTTCTGCGACCACTACGGCTATTCCCTCGACAATTCGGCCAACGCCATTTTGGTTCGGTCCAAGACGGGGGAGGAAAAGTTCGCGCTGTGCATCGTTTTGGCCAACACGCGGCTCGACGTCAACAAGGTGGTGCGCAAGAAGCTGGGCGCCCGCAAGGCCAGTTTCGCCGGGCCAGATGAGACCAAAGCCATCACCGGCATGGAGATCGGCGGCGTGACGCCCATCGCCCTGCCCGACGGCCTTGACGTCTGGGTTGACGCCCGCGTCATGGCGTTTGACCGCGTGATTCTTGGCGGCGGCACCCGATCACAGAAAGTGATCGTCGAGCCGGTCTATTTCGAACGCCTGGCCAACAGCGAAATCGTCGAAGATCTGGCCAAGCCGGCCGCTTGAGTAGTTCAAGGGAGAACATGATGACAGCTTACGAGCCCACCGAACGGGCCCGCGTTAAACGTGCGCATTTGCGGGGATCCTATGATTACCAGACCGTGTTCGAAGTTCTCGACGCGGCGCCCATGTGCCATGTGGGGTACGTCATCGACGGTCAGCCCTATGTCACGCCGACCTTTCACTGGCGAAATTCGGACCGCATCTACTGGCACGGTTCCAGCGCCAGCCGCATGCTGCGCACGGTCAAGCAGGGCGTGCCGGTCTGCCTGACGGCCGCCCTGTTCGACGGTTATGTGCTGGCCCGTTCGCCCTTTCACCACAGCGGCAACTACCGCGCCGTCATGGCCTTCGGAAAGGCCTCCGAAATCAGCGGCCAGGACGAAAAGGAAGCCGCGCTCAAGGTCATGATGGAGCGGCTCTGGCCCGGCCGTTGGGACGAATTGCGCGCCAATCAGGACCAGGAACTCAAGGCCACGACGGTGGTTTCCATGCAGATCGACGAGGCCTCCGCCAAGATTCGCACCGGCCCGCCGGTCGACGACGAGGAGGACTACGACGATCCCGTCTGGGCCGGCGTCCTGCCGACCGTCACCGGTTTCGGCCAACCGATCCCCGATCCCCGGATCATGGACGGCGTTGAGTTGCCGGACTATCTGAAACCGGACAGCTAGGTCAAATTTCCATTTCGCCGCAGAAATCGGCCAGCGTGCGGTCAATGCGGCGGAGCATCTCGGCGCATTCGTCGTCCGTGATGTTGAGCGGCGGCGAGACGATGAACCAGTGGCCGTACTTGCAGCCCGAGGTGGCGCGGGAGTAGAGCATGACGCCGTTGTTGAGGCCGTGGATGCGGATTTTCTCCGTCGGTTTCAGTTCCGCCGGCAAGGGAGCCTTGGTCAGCGGATCGGCCACCAGTTCGACCGCGAGCAACAGGCCGAGGCCGCGGATGTCGCCGATCACCGGATAACGTTGCTGCAACGCTTTCAAGCCGGCGCGCACGGCGCGGCCCTGGACTTCGGCGGCCTGTACCAGGTTCGATCCAACGTATTCGTCCAGGACCGCCAGTCCGGCGGCGCAACTGACGGGATGGGCGTTGTAGGAATAGCTGAACTCGCAACCCGTCAGACCCGCCAGTTCGTCCACTAGGCGGGCCGGCGCCAGCATGGCGCCCAGCGGCGCATAACCGGCGCCGAGGCCCTTGGCCTTGACGACGATGTCGGGCAGGGCGTCGGGCCAGTGGTGGGCCGCCAGGAATTTGCCGGTCCGGCCCGCCCCGCACAATACTTCGTCGAAGATGAGGAAAACGCCATGGGCATCGCAGATATCGCGGACACGGCGGAAATAACGCGCCGGCGGCACAACGCAGCCGGTGGAGAGGCCGCCGACCGGTTCGAAAATAAAGGCCAGCGTGTTTTCCGCGCCCAATTCCAAAATTTTCGCCTCCAGGGCGTCGGCGCAGGCCGTCGCGTAGCTTTCCCTGGAGTGGTCCGCGGGCAGGCGATAGCTGAACGGCGCGGGTATCTTGGCCGAGGTTTGGGCAAATCCCTCGAGAAACACCGTGAAAGCGTCATCCCCGCTGACGGCCAGGGTGCTGATGGTGGCGCCGTGGTAGGAGGGCTGGCATGAGATGATGTGGCGTTTGGCGGGCTGGCCGGTGGCCACGGCGTACTGGCGGACGAATTTGAGCGCGTTGTCGACGGCTTCGCTGCCGCCTGACGCCAGGCCGACCCGCTCGAAGCCGGGTCCGGCCAGCCCGGCGAGGCGCTCGGCGTAATCCCAATTGGGCCGGTTGCGGGCGACGCGGGTATAGGCGTATTCCATCCGGCGGGCCTGGTCCGCCATGGCTTCGGCGACGCGCGCATTGCCGTGCCCGATGCCGCTGACCATCGGGCCGGAGGACGCATCAATGTATTCATTGTCTTCACTATCCCACATGTATATACCCTCGGCTCGTTCAATGAGGGGCGTGGGGGCGATATTGCCTTTGGCGTAAAACGCCTCTTGGAAACCGCCGATTTTTGTGTCGATTGTCTCTGAATCCGCCGGTATGTCAAGTATTTGCCGGTTGGTTACATCTTGCATGACGAGCCTCGAAAGGTGGATGAAAATTCCATATTGCATTCATATTATTGACCGGAATAACAAAGCAATGTATTTATTGTCTTCATGACAATATGGCTACCCGACTTAATCGGCCGCAGCGGGCCGAAATATCTGGCTCTGGCGGATGCGATTGCCGAGGCCGCCGACAAGGGCGACCTTGCCGACAATGAGAAGCTGCCGGCGCAGCGGGACCTGGCCTACGATCTCGGTCTTTCCCTGAGTACCGTCACACGGGCCTATGCCGAGGCCGGCCGCCGCGGACTGGTTTACGGCGAGGTCGGGCGCGGAACATTTGTTCGCGGACTGGGTTCTGCAACGGACGATACGCCCGCCGCCCTGTTCCGACCGGTTCGCTCCGGAGATCTGATCGATCTCACCATGAACCTGCCGACGATGGGCGAAGCGCCGCGCCGGCTGGCCGAAACCCTCACCCGCCTGGGCCGCGAGCCCGATCTCGGCCCGTTACTCGATTACCGCGCCGACGATCAGGTGGCCGCCCAAGCCGACGCCGGCGCCCAGTGGGTGGGGCGCCTGGGTTTGAAGGCGACATCGGACGACATTATCGTCACGGTGGGCGCCCAGCACGGCGTTCTGGTGGCGTTGATGGCGACGACGCGGCCCGGTGACGTCGTTTTGGTCGAGGATCTGACTTATCCGCCGCTGAAACAGATTGCCCTGCACCTCGATCTCAAGCTTCATCCCGTGGCGATGGATGGCGACGGCCTGTTGCCCGAGGCGCTCGATGAGGCCTGCCGGGGCGCGCGGGCCGGCGTGCTTTATTGTATGCCCACGCTGCACAGCCCGACGACCGCCACCATGCCGGAGGACCGCCGCCGCCGCATCGCCGACGTGGCCCGGCGGCATGATCTTAAAATCATCGAGGACGACGTCTTCGGTTTCCTGCCCGACCGGCGCCCGCCGCCCCTTGCCGCCTATGCGCCGGACCGCACGTTGTTCCTGACGAGCGTGTCAAAGAGCCTGGCGCCCTGGCTGCGCGTGGGCTTCGTCCGGGCGCCGGAGGCGTTGCAGGATGCGGTACGCACGGCGGTGCATATGTCGTGCTGGATGCCGCCGCCGCTGATGGCGGACATCGCGCGGCGTTGGATCACGGACGGAACGGCGGATCACCTCAACGCCTGGCAACGCGGCGAGACGCGGGCGCGCCAACAAATCGCCGCCCGTATCCTGTCGGGATTGACCTACAAGGCCGATCCCATGGGCCTGCACGTCTGGCTGCCGCTGCCGCCGCCCTGGCGGGCCGACGACCTGCGAATCGCTGCGGAAAAGCGGGGCGTCAAGATCCTGAGCGGCGAGGTCTTCGCCGTCGGCCAGCAGGCCGCGCCGCAGGCGGTGCGCCTCTCTCTGGGCTGCGAGCCCGACCGGGAACGCATGACCCGGGGGGTCGGCGTGATTGCCGAATTGATTAAAAGCGGCGCCGGGGCAGGACCGAGCGTGGTGTGACCGCCGCGTTCACGTGTTCCAAGACAGGTTGACGTTTACGTAAACGTCAACTTACAATCATCACCATGACCCAGGCTGATTTAACAGAGGATACCGATTCCACAGGCGGAGACCTGACCATTGCCGCGACGGACGGTTTTGAGCTGGCGGCGACGGTCTTCGAACCGGCATCTGCGCCGCTGGGCGCCGTCGTTATCAATCCGGCGCTGGGCGTGCCGCGCGGGTTCTACCGCGCCTATGCGGACTATCTGGCCGGCCGCGGCTTCGCCGTCGTGACCTACGACGTCCGCGGCAACGGCGGTTCGCGTCCCAAGAACCTGAAAGGCTTTCCCGGCCGCATGAGCGACTGGGCGGAGCGCGACATGGCCGGCGTCTTCGCCTGGGCCAAGGCGCGCTGGCCGGACACAAAGCTCTTCACCGTCGGCCATTCCGCCGGCGGCCAGACCCTGGGCCTCGCCCCCAACGCACACCTGGTCGAAGGCTTTATCGGCGTTGCAGCCATCGCCGGCAATCCACGCCATTGGCGGGGTTTGCGCCAGCTTCACCGCCGTTTCATGGTGTCCCTTCTGGTCTACGTCCTCATGCCCGGCATGGCGCGCCTGCTGGGCCATTTCCCCGGCACCAACGTCGGTTTCACCGACCTGCCGCGCGATGTCGCGCTGCAGTGGTCGCAATGGGTGCGCCACCCGGACTACCTGTTCGGCGATCCGAGCCTCGATCTCTCCGGCTATGCGGCGTTCGAGGCGCCCATCCTCGCCATCAGCTTCGAGGACGACACCTATGTCGCGGCCCACGCCCGCGAGGGCGTCATGGGGCGCTACGAGAATGCCGATATCACCTGGCGGCACGTCCACCCGCGCGACGTCGGCCGCCCGGCCATCGGACACTTCGGCTTCTTCAAGGATGGTTTGCGCGACACCCTGTGGGCCGAAACGGCGGACTGGCTGGCGAAAATCTAGGCTTGCTGCTGCGCTGACGGCAATTCGAACCAGAACGTGCTGCCCTCGCCGACGGTGCTGTCGACGCCCAGACGGCCGCCCATGGCTTCGACGATGGTGCGGGCGATGGAAAGGCCGATGCCCGAGCCTTTGACCTCCGACGTTGCCGCGTCGAGCCGGTTGAAGGGCTCGAACAGTTCGTCGTGCCGCTCGGCGGGAATGCCCGCCCCGGTATCGGCGATTTCGAAACGCACGAAGTCTTCGGCATTCATAACCGCAACGCGGATGCGGCCATTTTCCCGGTTGTACTTGACGGCGTTGCTGAGCAGGTTCAGCAGCACTTGCTTGGCCCGCACGGGATCGGCGTAGGCCACCGGCGCGGGCTCCGGCACGGCCGCTTCGATGCTGATACCGCGCGCCTCCGCAGCCGTCTCCATCAGGCCGGTCGTGCTTTTTACCATCAACGCGGTGTCGACGGGATCGGGGACAAGTTCGATGCGGCCGGTCTCCATGCGCGCGAGATCCAGCACCTGATCGGCGATCTCGGTCATGTGCCGGCCCGCCGTGATGATGTGTTCGATGCTCTCACGCTGGCGCTCGCTGGTGGCGTCGTCCTGGTCGCGCTGGATGATTTCACCGAAGCCGATGACGGCGTTCAAGGGCGTGCGCAGTTCGTGATTGAGGCCCGCCAGGTATTCCGATTTCGAGCGGTCGGCCCGCTCCGCCGCTTGCCGGGCGGTTTCCGCCGCCGCCGCGTAAGCCTCCGTCCGCCGGCCTAGGACGTAGCTGATGCGCCGGCCCTTGGCGTTGTCCCGGACGACCACATAGCCCGCAAAATTGATGAATATGGCGCACACCACCGCCGCCGTGGCCTCCTGGATTGAGAATTCATGGATCAGGAACACCTGGCCAATCAGGATGACGGTCAGGATCAGGGCGTAAACCGCGATGAATGTGAGGCGCGTCGGCATGATCAGGTAGGCCAGGGAGACGGCAACCAGATTGCGCGCGATCAGTGAAAATTTGGCTGGATCGGCGTAGGCGCCCAGAATCAGGGCCAGTACGATAAGTGCTACGGAGAGCACCGCCACCAAATTGTCCAGCGTTCGGTATGAGGTGGTGCGGTAGCTGTAAATCAGCAACGCCACCGTGAACAACAGGTAGATGATGCGAATGACCGAGATCTCGGCAAAGCGGGAACCCCAGCCATGGGTTTGCCAGACCGCAAAAACAACCATGAATGTCGAAGCGATAAGAACCCAGGAGACCGCCCGCACACGCCACAGGGTATCGGCAATACGGGCCGTCCGGAATTCGTGCTCCAAGTCCCGGTCGGTGAATTCTCCGGAAAATCGGCCGATTTCCGGCATGGGAGGAGGGGGGGCTTTCTCACTCATAGCCACGGGTTATAGCGTCAATAAATGGGGACAGGTACACTTTTTCGCCTGAGTTGGCGGCGTGAAAAAGTGTACCTGTCCCCATTTAATGCCCTCGTTGCGCTGCCCCTCTTGATGGGTTAGAAATCGGCGCAAATCACACCCGAACTCTCAAGGAATTTCCAGCGCCATGGCGTCCTATCAGTACATCTACACCATGCAGGGCCTGACCAAGACCTTTCCCGGCGGCCGCGAGGTCCTCAAGAACATTAATTTGTCGTTTTTCCCCGGCGCCAAGATCGGCGTGCTGGGCCTCAACGGCGCGGGCAAGTCGACCTTGCTGCGCATCATGGCCGGCATCGAGACCGAGTTCAACGGCGAGGCCTGGCCGGCCGAGGGCGTCAAGGTCGGATACCTCGCCCAGGAGCCGGAACTGGACGAGACCAAGGACGTGCTGGGCAACGTCATGGACGGCGTCGCCGAAACCAAGGCCTTGCTCGACCGCTTCGAGGAGGTCTCCGCCAAGTTCGCCGAGCCCATGGAAGACGACGAGATGAACGCCCTGATCGCCGAGCAGGGCGAACTGCAGGAACAGATCGACGCCGCCGACGCCTGGGATTTGGGCCGCACCATCGATATCGCCATGGATGCGTTGCGCTGCCCGCCGGGCGATGCCGACGTCAGCAAACTCTCGGGCGGTGAACGCCGCCGCGTGGCGCTCTGCCGTTTGTTGCTCGAACACCCCGACATGCTGCTGCTGGACGAGCCCACCAACCACCTCGACGCCGAGTCCGTCGGTTGGCTGGAGCAGTTCCTGCACAAGTACACAGGCACCGTCGTGGCCGTGACCCATGACCGTTATTTTCTCGACAACGTGGCGGGCTGGATCCTCGAACTCGACCGCGGCCACGGCATCCCCTACGAGGGCAATTATTCCGGCTGGCTGGTGCAGAAGCAGAAGCGTCTCGAGCAGGAAGGCCGCCAGGAGGCCGCCCGCCAGCGCACCCTGGCCAACGAGCTTGAGTGGATCCAGCAGAGCCCACGCGCGCGGCAGGCCAAATCCAAGGCGCGTGTCCAGGCCTACGAGGATTTGCTGTCGGAGGAGCACGAAAAGGCCCGCACCACCAACCAGATCACCATCCCGGCCGGCCCGCGCCTCGGCGATCTGGTGCTGGAGGCCGAAGGTGTCAATAAGGGCTTCGGCGAGGCGCTGCTGATCGAGGACCTGACAATCAAAATCCCGCCCGGCGCCATCATCGGCATCATCGGCGCCAACGGCGCCGGCAAGACCACCTTCCTGCGCATGGTGACGGAGCAGGAGACGCCCGACAGCGGCAGCTTCCGCTTAGGGGAAACCGTCAAGCTTGGCTATGTCGACCAGAGCCGCGACGCCCTGGCCGCCGACAAAAACGTCTGGGAGGAAATCTCCGAAGGCCTCGACGAGATCGAGCTCGGCAACCGCAAGGTCCAGAGCCGGGCCTACGTCGGCGGCTTCAATTTCCGCGGCGCCGATCAGCAAAAGAAGGTCGGCCAGCTCTCGGGCGGCGAGCGCAACCGCGTGCACCTGGCCAAGATGCTCAAATCCGGCGCCAACTTCCTATTGCTCGATGAGCCCACCAACGATTTGGACGTCGACACGCTCCGAGCGCTGGAGGAAGCCCTATTGGAATTCGCCGGCTGCGTCATGGTCGTGAGCCACGACCGCTGGTTCCTCGACCGCATCGCCAACCACATCCTCGCCTTCGAAGGCGACAGCCACGTCGAATGGTTCGAAGGCAACTTCGAAGCGTATGAAGAGGACAAGAAGCGGCGGTTAGGCGCGGAAGCGACCGAGCCGCACCGCATCAAGTACAAACCGTTGTCCAGAACCTGATCAGAGTTTGGGCAAGCGCAATCTCTCAAACTTGCTTGGCACTGGTTGGCTTTGCAGGCCTTTGGTAATCTGAAATCTTCGGGTGGCAGATCGGCCGTCTAGGCGGCTACGGGCGGGGGCGTTTGGGGATCATCAAAGACTATCTTCGACTGCTGGAAATACCAAACCAGATAGGCGCCGGGGAGCCGGACCGGAAGCACCTTCGCAGTATCGTGGGCATCTCGGTCGTGGCCGCCTTGCTGATGGCGGTTTGGGCTATTGTCGTTTCATTTTCCGGATGGCCGTGGTTCGGCCTTGAAAACGCCCTCGTCGGACTAGCCTTTCTGATCCCGATCCATTTCGTCCGCCGGGGCCAAGCGAACGTGGGCGCGGCCGTTCTGCTGGGCGTTTTTTTCCTTCAAATGGCGGCGGGAACCTACCTCTTCGGTTTTGCCTCGGGCACCTGGCTTTTCTTCGTAAATTCGATTGTCGCGCCTTTCATGATTTTTCGTCGAAAGGACCGGATATGGCGATATTCGGTCGCCGGTTTTTCGCTGGCCGCGTTACTGGTCAGCGTGGCGGTGCAGGAACACCTGCCCCTGCGCTACGAGATATTTGAGCCCAAGTTCATCATGATGACCAATGCCTCGCTGGTTTGCGTGGGGCTCCTTGTTTTCGCCTATCTGTTCCTACGGGCGGTCGAAAAAGGGGAGGACGCGCTGGAAGTGGCGCACCGGCAGGCGAACGATCTATTGCTCAACGCCATACCCGAGGCTATCGCCGAGCGCCTCAAGGAAAACCCCGACCAACCGATTGCCGACCGGCATGACGATGTCTCCATCATGTTTGTCGATGTCGCGGGGTTTACCGCAATGTCGGCCCGGCAACGTCCGGAAGAAACCGTCAATGTGCTGAACGCCCTTTTCAGCGCCTTCGATGACGTTTGCGACGAGGCTGGAATTGAAAAAATCCGTACCATCGGCGACGGCTACATGGTCGTGGGCGGTGCGCCCCAACCGCTCGAAGACCACGCCGTCAAAATGATTGAGGCCGCGAAGCAATTTCTCGACATTGCCCGCTCCCACGGTGTCGATATTCGGATCGGCGTCAACGCCGGCGAGGTCGTCGCCGGGATCGTCGGCACCCGGCGATTTCATTACGATGTCTGGGGCGACGCCGTGAACCTGGCCGCTCGTCTGGAAACCACCGGAGAAATTGGCAAAATCCATGTTGGAGAGGATCTTGCCGAACGGCTGCGAGGACGAATTCCCCTCGTCAAACGCGATCCCATCCATATCAAGGGACACGGAGCGAAGCAGACCTGGTTTGTCGAACCGTAGTCGCAGAAGGTAAAGGCTGATAGCGGAGAAGGGTAATCAATCCCATTTTCGACGCATCAAGAACGAGCCGCTGACGCGGTAGGGGTCGGATAATACCGTTGATGCCGTGACGTTGCGGGGAGTAAGCAGGTCTAGGGAGTCCGTTTCTGATCCTAAACGGCAATTGCCTTAAAGTTCATCAGTTGTTTATTCGGTTTCAAGAACTGTCGCCCGCACCGTCTGAACACTAATCATGCCGTCGCGAAAAATGAATGTATCGATACCATCATTGACGGTGAAACGATCCGACTTAGCCGTCCATTGGACCAAAAGTGTGTTGTGTTCAAAGACCCGTTTTGCGGTCCACACCGCGTTGGGCAGCGAAGCCATGAGCCAAGCGTAGAAATCCCCGATTTCATTGCGCCCCCGGTAGGTCCTGTCGAGGGTGATCAAAACTGAACTTTCGTCGAAGTCCTTCAACACTTCCCCCAAATCCCCGTTACGCAATGCAGAGGCGTGATGGGCGAGTATCTCTTGGGGAGTTCGTGCTGTGCTCATTCGTGGCGCCATATTGAAGTCATTCTGGTATGCCGATCCTATCACCCAAATGGGAGTTCGGTGGAGTTCCGTGAACACGCAACAACTTCTCGTCCCCACCGCGCCAATTTGATCTTTCGGCGACTATTCAGCATCATCGTTCCGAAGCCCTCGACGCCTAAGTCGGGTAAACCGGGAAATTCTGAATTGAACGGATCCAATCGAACGAGGGCCGCAATTCCCATTCTTGCCGCCCTGGTTGTCATGATCAGCCTGACGGGAACGGCGGCGGCGGAAGAAAGTCTCCGCTACAATTGCCGGCCCTTGGTGCCCCATTTTTGCGGCAACATTCATATCGGCTGCGTCAACGCCACGGACATTCCCACGGTGGCGATGGAGATCGAGATACGGCAAACGGCGGCCACGGTGTGGTTTGCCGGCCGGGAGCAACCGGTCCGGGCCCGGGTCAAACGGGACGACGCCATGGTGATCAGGCCGGTCGCCAGCCGGGACTGGATTCGCATTCGCCCCGACGGACAATTCGCCCAGCGCATCTATCGCAAAAGACTGACGGCCATGGCCTACGGCGTCTGCAAGACCGTGACCGATATCGGCGCCTCCGCGTCCGATTGACACCGGCTTCCCTACCCGCGCGCCTTAAAGATTCTCAAGGTATCGGATCATGCGCCGGCGGGTTTTGGCATCGGGCAGGCGGCCGCGGGCCGCGCCCATGTTCTCGCGCATGTGATCGACCCTGGAGGTCGCCGGGATGGCGCAGGTGACGGCCGGGTGCGAGACGATGAATTTGAGGAAGAACTGCGCCCAGTTGGCGCAATCGATTTCCGCCGCCCAGGGGGGCAGGGGGTGGCGTTGGAAACGGTCGAACAGAGCGCCCCGCCGGAACGGCCGGTTGATGATCACCGCCAGGCGGCGTTCGGCGGCCAGCGGCAGCAGCCGCTGCTCGGCCTCCCGGTCGAGGACGTTGTAGGTAAACTGGACGAAATCGATCGGGGCCGAGGCCATGATTTCCGCCAGCTCGTCATGCCGACGCCCGTGGGACGTGGTGACGCCGATGAAGCGGACGCGGCCTTCGGCCTTCCACCTAAGCAGCGTCTCCAGGTGCGCCTGCCACGACCACAGGTTATGGACCTGTATCAAATCGAAGGGCCCTTGTCCCCACAGGTGCTCGGAATTGCGCATTTGCTTGACGCCGTACCATTGCATGGGCGTCCATACCTTGGTTGCCGCGAATAGCTTGGCCCTATCGCCGGTACGCGCCAGGCTGTGGCCGATCACCTCCTCGGACGTGCCGTACATGGGGGACGAATCGATCATGCCCCCGCCGGCCTCGAAGAACGCCTTGAGCACCCGGACGCGGACGGCCCGCGCCGAGGCGTCGTCGCCGACATCGAACGTTATCCATGATCCCATGCCGATGACCGGCAGCCGCTCGCCCGTCCCCGGGATAAGCCTGGTCAGCGGCGGTGCGGCGGCGGCGGACTTGGGGGAGAATGCGAACGGAGCCGCTGCGCCCAAAGCCGTCAGGGACGCCAGGAATGCGCGGCGAGTGGTATTCCGCGTGCCTGCTTTCATACCCCGCCTCCTTGGTTTTCCCTCGGTTGCCCAGCCCCGAGCGGCACCCAATCAGGTACAAGCCCGTGTCGAGATCATAGCCGCCGGATGGCATTTCGGTTAGTCTTTGCCGGAATCGATCCTCGGGGGAGGGGCGATGGTTGAGGGTAACGACAACCGGCGGCTGGCGGCGATTCTGGCGGCGGACGTTGCGGGCTATACCAAACTGGTGGAGCAGGACACCGACGGCACGGTCGCGGCCTGGAAGGCAGCGCGGGGCGACGTTATCGAGCCCGCCATCGCCGCGCACGCCGGGCGCATCGTCAAGCTGACCGGCGACGGATTTCTGGCGGAGTTCCCGGTCGTACAGGACGCGGTAAACTGCGCGGTGGCCATGCAGGAGAAATTGGCGGCAAGTCCGCTCGATTTCCGCATGGGTGTGAACCTCGGCGATATCGTCGATGACGGCCGGGACATTCACGGCGAGGGCGTCAACATCGCCGCCCGCATCGAAGCCCTGGCCGACGAAGGCGGGATCTGCGTGTCCGGCATGGTCTATGAATCGGTCCGCAATCGGCTGGACTATGCTTTCGAGGACATGGGCACGCACGAGGTCAAACACGTCTCCGCGCCGGTGCATGTGTTTCGGGTGGCATGGGCCGACGCCGCAAATTCTCAACCCGCTGACATGGCAATTCCGGAAAAACCGTCGGTTGCGATTCTACCTTTTGACAACATGTCGAGAGACGCGGAACAGGAATACTTCTCCGACGGCATTACCGAAGACATCATTACCGCTCTCAGCCGCGTCCGTCAGTTTTTCGTGATCGCGCGCAACTCCACATTTGCCTACAAGGGCCAAAGCACCGACATCCGGCAGGTTGCCGGTGAACTCGGCGTCCGCTATGTCCTGGAGGGCAGCGTGCGCAAGGCATCCAACCGGATTCGCTTGACGGCGCAGCTGCTCGACGGGACCAGCGGCAACCATCTCTGGGCGGAACGCTACGACCGCGACCTTGAAGACATCTTCGATCTGCAGGACGAACTGACCCAGACCATCGTCGGCGCCATCGAGCCGGAACTGAACAAGGCCGAGCAGGCCCGGGCGCGGCTCAAGAAACCGGATAATCTCGGCGTGTGGGATATCTATCAGCGCGGCATGTCAGAACTTCACAAGCTGACCGCGGAGAGCCTGCCGAAAGCTGAAGCCGCATTTTCCCGCGTGACGGAGATGGACCCGAATTTTGCCCCGGCATATACAGGTTTGGCGAATTTGCAGTATTACAGTTTGGTTCTCGGCCATGCCGACGATCCGGACGTCGCGCGCCGGGCCGCACTGGCGGCCGGACGCCAAGCCGTTGCCGTTGACCGCGAGGACTCGGATGCCCATTGCGCGCTCGGCCGGGCGGTTATGTCCAACAGGATGTTCGATGAGGCGATGTCCGAATTTCGCCATGCCATCGACCTCAACCCGAGCGACGCGCTGGCGCACTACAGTCTGGGTGCGGCGCATGTGTTCCGGGGCGAACCCGAACCGAGCCTGCCGCATCTCGACGACGCCATCCGTCTCAGTCCCCAGGACGCCAATTTGGGTTCATTTCTGGTTCGGAAAGCCCAAGCAATGCTCTACCTCCGCCGGCATGAAGAAGCCGTGGATTGGGCACGGCGGGCCCTGCTGCTGCCCAATTTTCAGTGGTCTCGCTACGCCGTTCTTGCATCGGCCCTGGGGCATCTCGGCCGAACGGAAGAGGCTGCATCGGCGCTCAATGAGCTGCTTCAACACATTCCCAATTTCTCGGAGCAATATGCCCTCGATTACTCGCCCTGGCTCGACGATGACCATTTCAAGCATTTGTTCGACGGACTCCGCCTGGCCGGGCTGGAGACCTAGCGGCGAGCACCAATGGCTCGGCGCAGTTCCGAGGCAGTTTCGAGTTCTGGGCACACGTTACCTACTTGCAGGCGATTGGAAATCGTTGCGCGCGTTCAGCTGTGCGCGAAGGCGACATTACCCCGTCTTAACAGTTCGTCCTGGTTTTCCAAATCGTGGCCGATAATCAGCATGTTGCCGTTGTTGTCGCGAACCCGAAAATCCCGGCAGCCGTAGTCGCGGTCGGCGAGGTCGCCGACAAACTCGATGCCTTTTGCGCTGAATTCCTCGTAGATTTTGTCGGCGTTGCTGACGTGGATGCTGCAGACGCCACTGCCGGCGTGGGCCTGGCGCCGGTCGCCAAATTCGAGAACCGTCCCGCCGCGTTTCACAACGCCGTAAGCAGGCTCTTCCCACAGCACAATAATTTCGAAGCCGAGTTTTTGCTTATAGAACCGGGTCGTTTCCCGCACGTCCTTCACCGGCAGAATCGGATTGGCGCCTAAGAATTGTCCAGTCATCTTCAAATTCTCCCAGTGATTTTCGTTAGCGAAGTTCGAACAAATCATGAACATTCTAGTGTTCGGGCATCGCGTTACACAAGCGAAATCACCCAACCGGAACGGCTTCGTGAGCTTGCCGGCGAAGATTGTTGCAGCGGCTAGGTCCGCCAATGACCCATGGAGTTCAAATGGCCAAATCAGGTATGGTCGACTGATCGATCTGGACTGCACATGATCAAGTGCGTGAAGCAACGCTGACTGGGAAGGACGGAATGTTGAAAACACTGACCGGGGCGATGATCGTGACGTTCTGTTTGGGTCTGGCGACCGAAGCGGCGGCGGAGGACAAAGTCGCCTTCGGCACCTCCCGACCCCCCTATGTGATGCAGGATGCCTCAACCGGCATTTCCGTTGAATTGTTCAAGCGCGTGTTCGGGAAGTTGGACCGACCGTTTATTCCGAAATACGTGGGCAACGTTCGCATGGAGCGCATGTTGTCGAATGGCGAAATTGATATCGCCGTCGAGGTCAAAAAAACCGATCCGCGGATGTTCTATTCGAAGGAGTTTGTGAGCTATCAGAATTTCATCATCGTGAGGCAAACCGACAAGGCTCGGATTTCGGCGTTCGCGGACCTCGCCGGAAAATCCGTTTGTACCTGGCAGCAGGCCGACGAGCATTTGGGCCGCGAATTCCAAGAGGCAATGGAATCCTTCAGCTACCACGAATTCGTCGATCAGGAGGCCCAAGTCAGAGTGTTTCTTGGCGGCCGTTGCAACGTGATCGTTATCGACGAGAAGATCTTCAAATATTGGGTTGAAAGGCTTCGCGGAGATCCCGTCTTTGCCAAGCGCATCGTCAGCACGGATTTTTTCTATCAACCCGTGCCGGGCCAAAGCAAAAACGTATTTTATGTCGGTTTCAGGGATGGCGATCTGCGGAACCGGTTCGACAGGGAATTGGACGTGCTCAAAGCCAACGGGAAATACGACGAGATTTTGCGCTGGGAGGATTGGTCTAAGCCTCCTTCCTGAGATTACACGGTAACGGGAGCGGTTCTGCTGCTGCTGCCCTGCCATTTCCCTTCACGGCTTGACCGGTCAAGCCTGTTGCTGTCTCATCCGGGGGCGCGGCGGCGTGTCGTCGTTCCGCCTCGGCCCGGCTTTTCCGGGCCCAGGCGTCTCCCGGCAATGGACATCCGCATCGTGCCCAGGTTCTTATCCATCTCCCGCCTCGATAAACGCTTCCTGACCGTTCTGGGCGCCTTTCTGACTCAATTGCTGGTCGTCGGGCTGCTGTTTTCCTACGCCCTGTTCTTCAAGTCGTTTGAGGAGGAATACGGCTGGTCCCGGGCGCTGCTCTCAAGCTGCCTGTCCCTGGCTTTCTTCGTCTCGGGCGTTTTGGCTTTCTTCGGCGGTCAATTGAGCGACCGGTACGGTCCGCGGCTGGTCCTGGCGGCGGCGGGCGTTCTCGGCGGCTCGGGATATTTGCTTTTGGCCCAGGTCACGGTGCCGTGGCAATTGTTCGCGGTGTTCGGCCTGTTTATCGGCGTCGGACTAGCCACCCACGACGTGGTTACCCTGTCGACGATTGCGAAACAGTTTCAAAAACGCCGCGGCATCATGACCGGCGTGGTGAAAGTGGGGACGGCAACCGGCCAGGTCGTCGTGCCGCCCGTCACCGCAATCCTGATTACGCTATATGACTGGCGGCTGGCGCTGGTGATCTTGGGCTGTGCCGGAGTGGTCCTTTTAGTCATGGCGGCCATGCTGATGAACAACCCGTCCAAGAGCGGAGCATCGGACCGCCCAACCGATCTGGCCGGGTTTCACTTCGGAGAAGCCCGCCGCAGCCCCACTTTCTGGATGATTTGCACCATTCAGTTCTGTTTCTTTGCCACGTTGACGACGATCCCGTTCCACATCGTCGTTCACGGCATGGATCTCGGAATGAGTCCCGCTTCGGCGGCAACGCTCCTGTCGGTCATGGGGGCGGCCAGCGTGGCAGGGCGGCTGGCGGTGGGCGGCCTGGTCGACCGCATCGGCGGCAGGCGCAGCCTGATTCTCTGTTTCGTGCCGCTGATTGCCAGCCTTCTGGCCTTTTACGTCATATCCGCGCCATGGCTTTTGTTCGGCGCCATGGCGGTCTACGGATTTGGCCACGGCGGGTTCTTTACCGTCACGTCGCCCAATGTCGCCCAGTATTTCGGCTTGAAGGCCCATGGCGCCATCTTCGGCTTCGTTCTCTTTTTCGGCACCATCGGCGGCTCCATCGGCCCGATCTTGGCGGGGCGAATATTCGATCAGACGAACAGCTATGGCCCGGCGTTCATGGCCCTGGCGTTGTTGGCAAGCGTGGGGCTCGTATTGGCGCTGAGATTACCGACTTTGGATCTGACCCGGAGCGATTGAAGCTCAGCTGCGTCCGATCAGTATGGGGCCGCAACAAATACTTGTTCCCTTAACGCAGGCAGCCCTCAGTCGATCGGCTGCTTCGGTTCCGGATTGCCGTAAACCCGGTTTTCCAGAACGAAGTAGCGAAACAGATCGAAGATGTCGATGAGCACGCAGACGGACATCAGTGCGCTGCTGTAAACCAGCCAGATTTCGAAAGCGCCCGGCGCGGAAATCTTGCTCAACTCGATCAGTTGCAGGGGAATGACGGGCAGGAAGACGACGTGGCAGATCCCGAGCAACCGGCTGAGACCGATGCGCTTGTGCATTTGCGAAGCGATCACCACCGAGATCACAATTGCGGCCGCCACCGCCGCCCCGACCGGCCGGTTGATGAAAACCAGGCCACCGATCAACACCGGGACATTGAGCATAAAGCCCCAAACGCCGATCCATTTGGAATGCGCCTGAATATCCCGCCTCATCGCCATGAAGTCAGCGATCGGATTGATCATTTTCCCCTCCCTTATCCCGTAACCTTCAGCCTGACGTAATACTAGTGCCCGTGGACAAAGTATCCAGTTGGAGAGGGATTTCGCCGGGCGAGTATCGTTGAACCCAGGAGGTCGGGCGGCACCTGGCGGGTATAGATCTCTTTGGGTCTCACGCCGCCTTGGCCTCAAGCACAGGTGCCGCATAGCCCCTGTTGAGATAGAGGAGAGGCGCGCCAACAGCGTCCGAGACGACATCGGCCACGTCGCCGATGATCACATAATGGCTGCCGACCAGCGTGGCGTCGGCGACCCGGCAATCGAAGCTTGTGAGTGCAACGCTCAGGCGGGGCGCGCCGGTGGCGCCGGCGGTGTGGTGAACGGCGGAAAACCGGTCGCCGTTCTCCGTTACGCGCCGTCCGGAAAAAATATCCGACAGCACCGACTGATCCTGGCGCAGCACGTTGACGCAGAAGACCCCGTTTTCCAGCAATGGCCGGCAGGCGCTGCTTTGGCTGTTGAGGCAGACGAGGAGCGAGGGGTGGCCGGCATCGGCGGACACCGAGGACATGGCCGTGACCGTAAGCCCGGCGCGGCCGGCGGGGCCGTCGGTGGTGACGATATTGACGGTCGAGGCGACGCGGCTCATAGCATCGATGAATTCGGTGCGCCGGCGCTCGGGATCGGAGGGCGGCGCGGTTTGCAGGGTGGCGTTCATTGCGATGTCTCCCGTGGATCGCTGCGTTATGCCAAACATGGGGGAGACGTCGCCGGTAATCTACTACAATATCTGTACCTCGTCCGCTTATCGGCCAACGCTCTCAACCGTTCCACCAGGGCTTGTCAACGTATGTACGGAGATCGATTTCGTGGCTCCAGGCGGCGCGGTGCTGCTGGGCGACGTGGTAGTAGGTGTCCGCCACGTGGGCAGGGACGAGGAGGCCGTCGTGTTCCAGTCCCCGGCTCTCGCGAAGTTGTTGGAACTGTTCAGGCCCCAGCATCTTGCCCAACGTGTCAGGCGCGTCCACGGCGCCGTCGATGATGATGTGGGCGACGTGAATGCCCTTGGGCGCGAACTCGGCGTTGAGCGACTGGCACAGCATGCGCCGCCCGCCCATGGCCGCGGCGTGGGAGTGCTGGCCGGCATTGCCCCGCACGGCCGCGGTGGCCGAAGTCACCAGGAGCGTGCCCCTGCCGCGTTCTTCCATCAGGGGACAGAGTGTCGACGCCGCGCGGAACAAGGCGAATGTCGCCATGCGCCAGCCCAGTTCGAAGACTTTGTAGGTGGTATCCTTCAACGCCCGGTCGCCGACCTGGGCGCCCAGGTTGAAAACCAGAACTTCGACCGGACCGATATCGGCCTCGACGGCGGCAATGCGCTCTTCGATGCCGTCCGGCTCGACGGCATTCAGCAGGAAGCCCGACGCCGCGCCGCCGTCGCTCTCGATGGCGTCCACCAGCGTCTTCAGGCCATCTTCGTCGCTGCGCCGGCAAAGCGCGGCGTGATAGCCTTCGCGGGCAAAGCGCTTTCCCACATGGCCGCCGATACCGGCGCCGGCGCCGATCACCAAACACACTGGTTTCGTCATTTCATCGCTCCTCGAAAGTCTTGTCGCCCAACTATCCGAAATTCCGGGCCGAATTTCCATGTCCGGTATTCTCCGGTCGCGGAATTGTTGCGGGAAGTGATTTGAAAAAAATGTTCAAGGGCATACGTATCAGGTAATAGTGCGCGGCGGGCGTTGTCGCCCAAATTCATCCGTCGGATCGAAACCCGCGGTCCACCATCCCTCAATGGAGCCCCTCTAATGAACGACTCATCAGCCTACGTGCCGCCCAAGGTCTGGACATGGGATAAGGAAAACGGCGGGGAATTCGCCAAAACCAACCGGCCCATCGCCGGCGCGACGCACGACAAGGAGCTGCCGGTCGGCAAACACCCCTTGCAGCTCTACTCGCTTGCCACGCCCAACGGCGTGAAGGTCACGGTGATGCTCGAGGAACTGCTGGCGCTGGGGCACGAGGGGGCCGAGTATGACGCCTGGCTGATCAATATCAGGGACGGCGATCAGTTCGGCTCAGGGTTTGTCGAGGCCAACCCCAATTCCAAGATTCCGGCGCTGGTTGATCACAGCACGCCGGCGCCGACGCGGGTGTTCGAATCCGGCGCCATCCTCTTGTACCTGGCGGAGAAATTCGGCGCGCTGCTGCCGAGTGATCCCGCCATGCGGGCGGAATGTCTCTCCTGGCTGTTCTGGCAGATGGGCAGCACCCCCTATCTTGGCGGCGGTTTCGGTCATTTCTACAAGTATTCGCCTGACCGCATCGAATACGCCATCGACCGTTACACCATGGAAGTGAAGCGGCAGTTGGATGTGCTCGACCGTCACCTGGCCGACCATCGCTACATGTGCGGTGACGAATACACCATTGCGGATATCATCATCTGGCCCTGGTACGGCGCGCTCGTGCTGAACCGGGTCTACGAGGCGGCTGAATTCCTCGATGCCGAATCTTACGAACATCTCGGCAGGTGGACGCGGGAAATCGACGCACGCGAAACCGTGCAGCGCGGCCGCATGGTCAACAGGGCGACGGGTCCGCTTGAGGAACAGCTTCGCGAGCGTCACGACGCCGGCGATTTCGCCACCCGGACGCAGGACAAGCTGGAACCGGCGGCCGACGGTTAGGGCCGGACCTGAAGGCGCAAGGCCGCCGGACATAGATGAAAAGCAACCTCCTCGTCACATTTTCCCTCGGCCATCTCAGCAACGATCTGGCGCCGATCGGGATGTATCTGGTCATCCCGGCGTTCGGCGCCGCCATGGGACTTACTCCGGTCGAGATCGGGTTGCTGTTCATGCTCCACAATCTCGGCTCAGTCGCCTATCTGCCGGCTGGCATGGTGGCGGATCATGTGGCAAATCGCGGTGTTCTGCTTGCCGCCACATTCTTTTGGGTCGGTTTCGGATATTTCGCGGCGTCCTTCGCGGACGGCTTCTGGGTCTTCGCCATTCTGATCGCCGTCGCCGCCATGGGTGATGCCGCCTGGCATCCCATTGCGACCGGGGTCCTAGCACAGATGCACAAAACGAAACGCGCGTACGCCCTCGGCGTGCACGCGATCGGAGGGCACATATCGGAAGTCATTGCACTGCCGACGGCCGGGCTGGTGCTGATGGTGGCGGACTGGCGCACGGCTATTCAGGTGCTGGTCATCCCGACTTTGGTCATGGGATGCATCTTCATTTTTGTCGCGCCGAAGGTGCCCCGCCACATTACATCGCGGCCGACCCGGGCGGATTTCGCCGACATCTGGCGCATCTGGACCAACCGCAGGGGGCTCAGGGTTCTGGCGCTGTTCACGGCGTACAACATGGGCCTCTTTGCCATCATCACCATGACGCCGCTGTTCCTGCGGGCCAACTACGGCTTCGATTGGCTGACCACAGCGATCGCCATGGCCTTGATGATGACTCTCGGGGCCTTGTCACAGCCCTGGATGGGCAAGATTTCAGACCGCATCGGGCGGCGGCCCCTGATGATCCTGGGCAATGGCATCGCCACTGGGGCGGCGTTCACCGCCTGGGCGTCGGGTTATTTTGCCCTGACGCTATTGGCGTTGGGCGCGGCGATGACGGCGCTGGTGGCGATCCGGGCCGTGCTGCAGGCGGCGGCGGTCGATCATGCCGGCGGGCGCGAGGGAACCAGCCTGGGCCTGACGTTTGCCTTCATGGACGGCTTCGCCGCCTCGGCGGCTTTACTGGCAGGCTGGGCGGGTGAGAGCGATCTGGCGAACGCCTTTCCGCTGGCCAGCGGGTTTTCACTTGTTGCGGTCGTCCTCGCGTTCGCCATACCCAAAGCCGCCGGCGCAGCGCCGGACGCAGCGGCTGCCGAGTAACCCGACAGACCTCGGTTTGAATTTGCCGGACGTCGTGATGCTTGACGAAACTTAAATTCGTCACCCTGATTCAGGTATAAGATCAGCGATGGCCATCGATTACAGAATTCTCAAATCACAGGGCTTGATCGCGGTTACCGTTTCCGGGCGCATCAGCGTTGCAGCCGTGCAGGATATGGTTGGTCGTCTCTCGAATGACCCGGATTTTGTTTGGAACAGCGATCGGATCGTGTTCATAAAACAGGATGCGGATTTTTCGGACATGAGCTTCGAGCTCTTTCATGAAGCCATCGACGCCATGAAAAAGACTTTTTTGGCCGGAAAAGAGTTACCGCCGTCAGAGCTTCCCGCCTATCGCGCCGCGGTAGTTTGTGCGCCCACGATCAACGAGGTCGTGATGCGCCTGTTCAGCGCCGTCTGGAAAACCGATACCAATCCTTTCGTCGCCATAGAACATTTCAATGAGATCTCCGACGCCCTCGCATGGCTTGGGCGGGATAGCATTCCCGAGACGGAATTTCACGCCGAATTGATCGGTTTGGGGGACTAGCCAAGCGACTGGGCGGAACTCCCGCACCCTATTACCAGGGGCGTTAGACCCGCCGGCCGGTAAGGGCCGTGTTGATCCCCAGCCCGATAAACAAGCTGCCGCAAACATATCGCGGCAGCGGGCCCTGCATTATCCGGCCGCCGAACCAGCGGCGCAGAACGCCGGCCAGCACGGCGTATGCGCCATCCGTCACGAGGGCGAGCACAGCGTAGAGCAGGCCGAGAAAAGCCACCTGCAGCGGGATGGATCCCGCTCCGGGATCAACGAACTGCGGCAGGAAGGCGAGGAAGAACACCGCAATCTTCGGGTTGAAGACGCTGACGACCACGCCGTCCGCCACAAGCCGGACCATCGAGAGCGGCTCGGGGGCGTTCACCTCAAGCACGGGCCGGTCGGCCAACAGCATGCTGATGCCGAGGTAGATCAGATAACCCGCGCCCACCGCCTTGACGACGCCGAAGGCCGTCGCCGACGTAAGCAAAATGGCAGAGAGGCCGACCGCCGCGGCTGCAATGTGTACCAGGACGCCGAGCGACAGGCCGAGCGCCGAGGCCAGGCCGGCGCGGCGTCCCTGTCCGAGGCTGCGGGCTACGACATAGAGAACGCCCGGACCGGGGATGATCAGAACGATCAGGGCCGCCACGACAAATCCCAAAAGAAGTGTGCCACTTAGCATGTGAACCTCCTGAGCCCCTGCGATCCGGCGGTCTCGGAAAATGGTCGACGACGGGGGAACGGCGACGGCTGAAAATAAGTGTGCCAGAATGCCCGGAACCGGTGAAGCCGCGAATTGCCGGCTGCAACCCGGCTGTGTCACGCCAAGCATCGAGGTAATTTTCCGAATGACTAAATGGCCTGAACCGTTCTCCGTCGAAGGAGATCACGTGTCCGTCGTGCCCCTGACCCGGGATCACCGTGCGGACCTGGAGGAGGCCGCCGCCGACGGCGAACTTCACCGCCTGTGGTATACCCTGGTGCCCAAACCCGATGAGGTCGGCCAGGAGATCGAGCGGCGGCTGAAGCTTCGGGAAGAGGGCTCGATGCTGCCCTTCGCGGTGCTCGACAAACCGGGCGGCAGCGCGGTCGGCATGACGACCTACATGAACATCGAGGCCGCCAACCGCCGCCTGGAAATCGGCTCCACCTGGTACCGCAAGTCCGTCC
>CAZGTM010000010.1:0-57271 GCA_964528595.1 uncultured Rhodospirillaceae bacterium | reverse complement strand
GAGGCCGCCAACCGCCGCCTGGAAATCGGCTCCACCTGGTACCGCAAGTCCGTCCAGCGCACGCCGCTCAACACGGAATGCAAGCTGCTGCTGCTGCGCCACGCATTCGAGGAACTGGACTGCGTCGCCGTCGATTTCAGAACCCATTTCCTCAACCAGCAGAGCCGCCGGGCCATCGAACGACTGGGCGCCAAGCTCGACGGCATCCTGCGGGCTCACATGATCCTGCCAAACGGCACGGTGCGCGATACCGCCACCTACTCGATCATCGCCAGCGAGTGGCCGACCGTGAAGGCGAACCTCACATGGCTCCTGGAGAAACCGCGAGAGTGACCGGCCAGTCGCCGGCCGGAACCACAAAGGGGGGGTGCGGTGCAAACGGAGAATTCGTTCGCACGGATCTTGCAACTGCCGGCAAAGAAGCCATGGAGGCGGCGGACCGCAAGCACGTCAGGGCGGTATCGGCGCTGTCCCTGATCGCAGCGACGCTGAGCCTTGTTTGGGTCACCGTGTGCCTGTCGCAAGGTTGGCCGTGGATGGCCCTCGAATTCTTTGTTCTGGGCTTGGGCTTTTTTTCGCGCACTTCATCAACCGTGCAGGCCATCCCACGGTGGCGGGAACGGGACCACAAATCGGGTTAACCCCTAATCGGCAGTCGATTTATTGATCCTGCGATCGTAAGGTTCTGAGCCCGCGAGAGCAGGTGAATCGGAAATCGGGGGGATGGGACATATGACCGACGAAGAAGCGGTGCTGGCGACGCTTGACGAATACGCCGAGGCATATTGCGCCAAGGATGCCGACCGGCTGATGGCGCTCTTCAGGGAGAGCGATGATATTTCGCTGATCGGAACGGGGGCCGACGAACTGTGCGTAGGGCCGGCGCAAATCAGGGCGGTGATGGAGCGGAACTTTGCCGAGGCGACCGCCAAGAAGTTCAATTGGCATTGGCGGCAGGTGACGCTGGCGGGCGACAGCGCGGTCGTCGCCATGAGCTTGACCATCGATCTCGAAACGGACGAGGGCCCGGTCCACATTCCGCTGCGCTGGACGGTTTCGCTGGAGCGAATTTCCGGCCGCTGGCGCTGGCTTCACCGGCACGCCTCGTCCGCGGCGGGATCGCAGGATGACGGGGCTGCCTATCCCGCAGGCGTTGGCGACGATTAGTGACCATCCTGAACATCGATCACTACCTGCTGCAGGTGGCCGACATGGCGGCGACGCGGGATTGGTATGTGCGGGTGTTGGGGCTGGAGGAGGGGCCGCATCCGGACTTCAGGTTTCCGGTCTGCTGGCTTTACGCCAACGGCAAGGACGTCCTGCACATCGCCGAGGGCGGGGCGAACGTCAGCGAGAACCGCAGGCGCTATTTGGGTCAGCAGTCGACCGACACCGCCGGTAGCGGCGTCATCGATCATGTCGCCTTCCGGGTGACGGGCCTGGCGGAAATGATCGAGCGCCTGGACGCCGAGGGCGCGGACTACACCAAACGGCAGGTGGACGATCAGGCCTCCTTCCAACTCTTCGTCCAGGCCCCGGACGGCGTGAAGGTCGAGCTCAATTTCGACGTCGCCGAGGCCGACGGGATCGCGCCCGAACTGCTGGCGGCCGATCTGCCCGACGACGGTTGAATATCAATCCTGACAGGAGGGTGTCAGGAGAGGTGTGGTTTTCTGCCGCCATTATTAACCCAACGAAGAATGGAATAGGCAGATGTCAAACACCCCCAACAACGCGCTCGTCTGGTTTGAAATCCCCGTGTCCGATTTGGGCCGGGCGACGACGTTCTACAATACGGTTCTCGACTGCGAACTGACGCTCGACGAGACCGGGCCCAATGCCATGGCGATGTTTCCCATGAACGGCGATGACAGCGTGGCGGGTCATCTTTACGAAGGCAAACCCGCCGGCGAGGGCAACGGTCCGACGGTTCATCTGGCCATCAAGGACAAGCTGGAAGCCGCCGCCGAGCGGTGCAACACGGCGGGCGGCAAGGTCATGGGCGAGGCCATCGAAATTCCGGCCGGCCGCTTTCAGTACGCGCTTGATCCGGACGGCAACTCGATCTCGTTTTTTGAAACGGCCGCCTGAACGCTTCAGCGGGGATCAGCGAACGGCAGATTGTTTCGGGTAACGGAGGGAATTGCCGCTACACTCCAACCATGCAGATGACCATCTTCGATACGCCGGTCCTCAGTCCGTTGCTGAGGATCGGCGGCATCGCGGCGTTGAGGCTGCTGGGCTGGACGCTGGAGGGCGAGCGGCCCGGGGCGGACCGCTTCGTCATGGTGGCGGAGCCCCACACGGCGGCGCGCGACCTGCCGCTGATGCTGGCGGTGGCCTTTGCCTTCAGGGTCAAACTGCACTGGATCGGCAAGGAGGAACTCTTTGCCGGCTGGCGGCACCCGCTCATGACCTGGCTCGGCGGTCTGCCCATCAACCGCGCGGGCGGCGGCAGCGAGGTGGAACGTATCGCCCGGCATTTCGAGGGCCGGTCTAAAATCGCGCTGGGAATTGCGCCCGGTGGATCGAGGGCGAAAACCTCAGGCTGGCGTTCCGGATTCTACTGGATCGCCGTCGAGGCCGAGGTCCCCATCCTGCTGAGCTTTCTCGATTTCAAGGCCCGCCGCACCGGCGTGGGGCCGCTGATCCAGCCCACCGGCGACTACGACAGGGATGTCGCAGACATGCGGAAGTTCTACCAGGGCATGGAAGGGAAGTATTCCGATCAGACCTGATCGCCCTCGGTGGCCCGGCGCAGCGCCGCCCGGGCGAGCAGGCGGGTCGAGTCCAGCGTCGGCAGCGGCGAGTTACCGTCGTTCATGATCAACGGGATTTCAGTACAGCCAAGTATGACGGCGTCGCAGCCATCCTGTTTCAGTCGTCCGATTGTTTTTTGAAAGTAGGCCACGGCTTCGGGTTTGAACGCGTTCTTGACCAGTTCTTCCATGATGATGCGGTTGATCTCCTCGCATTCGGCGGGTTCCGGCCGCTGGTATTCGAGGCCCCGGTCCGACAGTTTTTCAGGGTAAACCCCGCTCGCCACCAGCCATTTGGTTCCCGTTATGGCCGGTCGCCGGTAACCCCGCTCGATGGCTTCCGCCGCCACGACCTCGGCGATGTGCAGCCAGGGCAGGGGGGATCGTTCGGCGACGTAGTCGAAGGCCTGGTGCACCGTGTTGTCCGGGCAGATCAGGAAATCCGCCCTCGCTCCGGCGAGGATTTCCGCCGATTGCAGCATCAAATCGCCGACCGCCGCCAGGTCGCCCCTGTCCATGCGGTCGACATATTCGCTGAGCGGCGGGGTGTGCATGGTTACTTCCGGGTGGCCGTACGGACCCAGCAATTCTTCACCCTCCGTACAGATTGTGCGATAGCAAAGCGCCGCGCCCTCGGCGGAACAGGCGACGATGCCGATGTGTTGCGTCATGTCAAAGGGCCACACCGGCTGGCTTGGCGAGCACGCCGAAATTACGCACGTGGTAGCCTTCTTCCTGGCGCGAGCGGAGATGCGCCGTCAGCATCTCGCGGACGGCGGGCGGTTCCCATTGGGCGATACCCGAACGGTACCCGGCAAGGGATTTCACCCGGCCGTACCAGGCCTCGAGGTTGCCATATCGATCCAGCGGCCAGTCCATCAGTTCCATGCGGTGGGCGTTGGGCATCCAGGCGATGTCGGCGAGCGACGGCGCTTCTCCCGCCAGCCAGGTGGATTGTTCAAGCGCCTCGTCGAGCTCCACGAACCAGGCGTCGGTGCGGTTGACGCTGGATGTGACCATGTCTTCCGGCAGTCGTTCGTTTTCGTGATAGGCCCGAACGAAGCCGACCAGTACGGCGTTCTCGACGTTGTTCTCGAAATTCTCCAGATCCGCCGCCGATATCTTTCGCGACGCCCGGAACAGAAACTCGTGGGAGAGAACTTTCAGATCGAACTGCGCCTCGTCCGCGACGCTCATCCAGTGCTTCATACGCCGGACCAGTTCCGGGTCCTCCGGGCGCAGCGCCGGCTTAGGGTAGATCCGGTCGAGATAATCGATGATGTCCATCGATTCGGTCATCAAGACACCGTCATGCACCAACGCCGGGACCAAACCCTTGGGATTGATCGCCAGATACTCCGGCGTCGTGTTGTCGCCGCGTGGGATCGACACCGGATGGCTTTCCCAGTCGCGGTCCTTTTCCGCCAACACCGCGCGGACGCGCTGCGAACAGCTCGACATGTCGCTGTGCCAGAGGTGGAGACCCCGGAGCTTCCTCAGAGACTGATCCTTCGGTTCGACAATCGGCACGGCATTTTCCCTCGACCAGCACACCCCAATACGAGCCGGTGACGCGGCGCGTGGGGTATCGGCTGTGTAAATTAGTGATGACGGAAATTGAACGCGAGGAAAATCGCCGGGCGGCGTTTGCAAAGTGTGAGGCGCGCCGCGCAGCCGCTCAGATTGCGGGCTGTCCCGGCGCGGAATATTGGCGGATGTGGCCGAAATCCGCGCCGGGGACAGGGTTAGCTGCCGGTCTTCAGCGACTTCCAGAGTTCGGCGTTGGGGTTGCCCAAAAGCTGCCGGTTCTGCCGTTTGAGGCAGCCCCGCATGTTGTAATAGACCCGCATCTTGGCGGTTTCCTGGCACATCTCGTAGATGTTGGCGCCCCACGACTTGCCTTTGCCGCTGAGCGGGCCGCTTGAATCAAGCGTCGCCTGCCAGATCCGGGTGCGTTCGTCATCGTTCACGCGGCCCTGGGTCGGCAGCAGGCTCAGCGCCCGATTGAGGAGTTGCGCGCCTTCGACCACGGGATCACCGTTCTCGAAATAGGCGGACGCCAATCGCCGGGCCTGGCCGACGGCCAGCGCCGTTTGCTCGGGCGTATGCGGGTCTTTGCCGTCAGCCGACGGCGCCGGCAAAAGCGCCGCGCCCGGCAGGGCGGAAATGAAGATGTCGCCGTCCGCTGCCGCGGCTTCCGGCACGATCACCTGAACGGAGGTGTAGTAGTAGTCGGAAAAATAGCGGGCGGGTGTGTCGACAGGAACCCGGCGGCCTTGGGAATCAATGCGAGAGATCTGCACATGCGCAGCATTCGCCGGCCGGTAGGCATCGCCCGCGGTAGGCTGCTGCCGGTCAGGTTCGAGGCAGAACGTCGCGAGATTGGCGGTGCATTCGCCGTTTTCGCAGCGCATTTGAATGGGCGCTGATGTGGCCACCACGCCGAGGATTTGCGGCTCGGCCGCCACCGGACGGGCCACGATGAATGTGGAAAGGACTATAAGGACAACCGGAACCACCACTCGAAGCGTCACTGAAAGCATGACAACCTCCCCTTGGATCCAAAGTCCGGAGTAGTCTACACGGTGTTTGGGGAGTTTTGGGACAAATCCTGCGTGATGTCCCGGAAGGCTAGTTCTAAGCCGCGCCAAATGTTGGGGACTGGGCGACGGACAGAACCATGAGCTGTTCGCCGCATTTCTGCTTTTCCCGTTTCAGCCGCTCGATCTCCAGCCAATCGGGATCGAGACCGCGTTCCAGACCGGCGATGGTTTGGCCCAGTACGAGATGCTGTTCGATCAACGCTACTCTCTCCTGAGTGTGTGCCATGGCGCCGTTTCTTTTGCGGTATCCGATGCTGTCAGGGGAACACGGCGGCGTTTCGGGAATATTTCGTGCGGCGAGCGATTTGTTTCGCATTTGTGAATTTTGTGACAGGCGTTTCAGGCGCTTGCTAGGATATCGGGGAAAAGAACAGGGAACCGCCCATGTCCGAAATGCCTGACGGCCTAGCCGTCTTCGTCAAACGGGATTGCCCCACCTGCGTGCTGGTGATGCCGGTGTTGGCCGAGCTGCGCGACGCCGGTCTTCCGCTGGCTGTCTATACCCAGGACGATCCAGGCTTTCCCGAGGACCTCGCGGACGTGATCGACGACCGTACGCTGGAAAACTCGTTCCGCAACGAGATTGAAACCGTGCCGACGCTGCTGCGCATCGATGGCGGCCGCGAAGCCGGGCGCTGCGTGGGTTGGGTGCGCGACGAGTGGGCGGACCTCAGCAAGATTGGGGGATTGGGCGACGGCTTGCCCGAATTCCGGCCGGGCTGTGGTTCCAAGTCGGTTGAGCCGGGCATCGCCGAACGTCTGGCCGTGGAATACGGCAATACCGCCATCAACGCGCGGCGCATAGAGGTCGGGCCCTTGGAGGATGACGTCGAAGCCTGCTTCGACCGGGGCTGGAGCGACGGCCTGCCTGTCGTGCCGCCGACGCGCGAACGCGTCTGGCGCATGCTTCAGGGCACCGGACGGCCAGCCGACGATGTCGTCGGTTTGATGCCGCCGGCGCTGGCCGAATGCACGGTCGAAAAGGTCGCTATCAATGCCGTGATGGCCGGCTGTAAGCCCGAGTACATGCCGTTGGTGCTGGCCGCCGTCGAAGGCGCGCTGATGGACGAGTTCTGCCTGCACGGCGTGATCGGCACCACCTGGTTTTGCGGGCCGGTGCTGATCGTCAACGGTCCCGAAGCCCGGCGCGTCGGCATGAATTCAGGCGTCAACGCATTGGGGCAGGGGAACCGCGCTAACGCGAGCATCGGCCGGGCATTGCAGTTGATCGTGCGCAACGTCGGCGGCGGCCGCCCCGGCGAGATCGACCGCTCGTGCCTCGGCAATCCGGGCAAATACACCTTCTGCTTTGCCGAGGACGAGGAGGGCAGCTGCTGGGACTCGCTTGCCGTCGAACGCGGTTTCGCGCCTGATACTAGTACGGTTACCCTGTTCGCCGGAGACGGCATTCATCCCATGTTCGACCAGACATCCCGCCAACCGGAAGATCTGGCGCGCACGTTTGCCCTCACCTTGCGCAGTATCAATCACCCGGAAATGGCGATGATCGGCGACGCCGTTCTGGTCATTTCGCCCGAGCACGAACGTGTCTTCCGCGAGGCCGGCTGGGACAAACGGCGTTTGCGGCAGGAATTGGACGGCTTGTTGTTGATGCCGGGCGGACGCGTCGATAAATCCATAGCCGAGCTTGACGACAAACCGGCCGGGATACCAAAGTTCCGGCCCGGAGGCCTGCTGATCGTGCGGGCCGGCGGCGGCGCCGGCATGTTCTCGGCCGTCATCGGCGGCTGGGTGGCCAGCGGCGAAAAGGGAAGCATTCCCGTAACCAAGGAGGTGACAGCGTGAGCGATGGTACGATTCTCCTCGACCCGACCTCGGAGCGCGAACCGGCGCAACGGCAGCGATTGCCGCGGCCCGCGACGCTCGACGGACTAAAGGTCGGGTTGCTCGATATTTCGAAGGCGCGGGGCGACGTGTTCCTCGACCGCATCGCCGAGCTTTGTGGCGACCGCGGCATCGAGGTCAAACGCTACATGAAACCCACCTTCGCGCGTCCGGCGCCGACGGAACTAAGCCAACGGATCGCCGAGGAAGTCGACGTCGTGGTGGAAGGCCTGGCCGACTGAGGTTCGTGTACGACGTGCTGTATGCATGACATCACGAATTTGGAAGGTAGAGGCATACCCGGCGTCGGCGTGGCTTCGACGGAATTCGTCGAGGCCGCGGCGCGGCAGGCCGAAGCGCTGGGTTTCGACCCGGCCGTCGTTTTCGTCAAACACCCGATCCAGGACCGTACCGACGACGAGGTGCGGGCTCTGGCAGACGACGCCTTCGAGGAGATCCTCAAAGGCATTTCGATGAGCGGGTAAGCGGAGACGCGGCGGCGGAGAGCTTAGCGGCCGGTCTTGGATTTGAGTTCGGTAATGAGGTTCTTAAAGCCGCCGCCGCCGCGCCGGATGACGGAGGCGAATTCGTCGCGCTGGGTGATCGCCATGCTCACGCCTTCGACGACGATATCGACGATCTTCAAAACCCCATTTCGGTTCCGCACACGCCAGTCGACTCTGATGGCGGCCCCTTGGGGGCGGACAATGCGACTGTTGACGAGGGTGTCCTTTTCGCTCGCCTTACGCGATCCGTCCACCTCGATCGTCTCCCCCGAATAGCCGCTAAAGCGCGCGGCATAGGTTTCAACGATAAAGTCCGTGAACAGCACCTGGTATTCCTTGCGTTCGTCCTTGCCGGCCCTGCGCCAGTAACGCCCGACGACAAAGCGGCTGAGGACATCGACGTCGAAACCTTTGAGGAACAGACGCCGGAATTCCGTCTTGCGTCGGGCATCGCTCATCGATTTATCGGCCAGCGCCTTCACCGCGCGGTCACCCAAATCGGACACGAAATCGGCGGCGGCTGAATTGCCGGCCCAAGCCGGCTGTACAGGCACCGCGAACAGCGCCGCGACGACGAGGGCGGGGATGATCTGCTTCAAGGCCAGGTGGGCTAGGATTTTACGGCGTTTGAGCATTGTCGGGAAAACGGGCCTGATCCAACGGGTTTGTTCAGATTTTCCGGGGCAGTTTCGTGTCACCAGCGGGCGCCGTCAAGACTTACTCGGATTTCAGGAAGGTCATTTTTCCGGCGTTGTCGTCATCATCCAGGTCAAATGAGATTTCCGGCATGGGCACAGTGGGCGCCGGATTGCCGTTCCTGATCTCGTCGTTGCGCCGTTGCCGGTAAAGGCTGCGGACGGTGGCGTAAAGGTCGATTGCCGAGCGTTCGATCTCATCCAGGGTTTCGATGTTCCGCGACCTGGTGTCGATCGCCCGGGCGCCCAGGCGCACCCACCGCAGATCGGTGCGGTCGACGTTTTCGAGGTAGTGGTTGATCGGATCGAGGTAGAAGTCGCCAACCAGGCCGATGGTATCGCGTACCGGCGAGGGACCGAAGAACGGTAGAACGAGGTAGGGGCCTTCCGGGGCTCCCCAAACCGCCAGGGTCTGGCCGAAGTCCTCACCGTGGTGATCGATGCCGGAAACGTCGAACAGGCCGCCGACACCGGCAACAGTATTGATGGCGAAGCGGCCCATGGTCTCACCGGCGCGCTCAGGTTCACCTTGAAGCACGTCATTGGTGAACACCAGCGGCGCTTTCAGGTTGTCGAGGAAATCACGCACCATATTGCGGCCGGCTTCGGGGATTACGGCCCGGTAACCTTCCGCGAGCGGCTTCAAGAGGGCCATGTCGAACGCCCTGTTGAACTCGAAGACGAAGCGGTTCATCGGTTCCAGGGGATCGTTGATGGCGGCGGCTTCCTTCCGCGCCTCATCGTCCATCGGGACGGAAGCGCAGGCAGCCAACGTAAGTGCGCCAGCAATAGCGCAGCAGCGTCCCGTGTTCCTTACCAAGGGTACCGGATCAAACAAAAAATCTCTGAATCGTGCCACGGTTAATGCGTCCCCTGATCCATCGAATAATCTTACCAATCAACCAATCGTCCGGACCCGTTGCTCGCCCATGCAAGCCATCGGGTAATTGTCCCCGGCAAGCGCCTGCAGCCACTCGGCTGTCAAACGCCCGTGATCGGGAGCCAATTAAGCCAATTTCGTAGCACAGTCCCGGCTAGGACACCAGCAAGTGATGTAGAAAAGTCGCTATCAGTTACTAGGTGTTGCGATATTGCCGCGCTTTTGACTGGAAAACGCTTGTTCATTCCCAGCCATATTTGGCAAATAAGGAATGGACAAAATATAAAGATATGTTTATATCTTGCTGTAACAATTTCGACAGCAGCGATTTAGTGGTTTTAGTCCGTTTCGGTACCGAACCTGCCATTCGGCGAGATTATTGGGTGAATAATACGATGGATGTCCTCCTTGGTGGATTGCGAGCTGTTGCCGAACCGACGCGGTTGCGGTTGTTAGCACTATGCGCCCACGCCGAATTGACGGTTAGCGAGCTTACGCAAATCCTTGGACAGAGCCAGCCGCGCGTCTCCCGTCACCTCAAACTGCTGTGCGAGGCAGGCGTGCTTGACCGGCACCGCGAGGGAACTTGGGCATTCTACAGGCTGTCCGGTCGAGGCGAATGTGCCCACCTTGGACGCACGCTGGTGGATTTGATCCCCGCCGATGACGAAATGCTGACACGCGACCTCAGCCGTTTGGAGAATGTGAAACGGGTCCGGGCGGAGGCGGCGGCCGATTATTTTCGCGCCAACGCCGAAAAGTGGAACGAAATTCGCTCCTTGCATGTGCCTGAGGAAGAAGTCGAGGAAGCCTTACTGCACCTGTTCGAGAGCATTGAAATGTCCGATTTCGTCGACATCGGCACCGGTACGGGGCGGGTGCTCGAGCTGTTCGGACCCAAAATTAAGAACGGCATCGGCGTCGACCTTTCGCCGGAAATGCTGACGGTCGCCAGGGCCGCCCTGCAGAACGCCAACTTATCCAATTGCCAGGTGCGCCAGGCGGATATGTACAATTTGCCGATCGGCGAGAATTCGGTGGACGGCATCACGCTGCACCAAGTTTTGCACTATGCCGACGACCCGGCCGCCGTCATCGCCGAAGGCGGCAGAATATTGCGCCCCGGCGGACGCATGGTCATGGTCGATTTCGCGCCTCACGACCTTGAAACACTGCGTGACGAACATGCCCATCGACGCCTGGGCTTTGAAGACAGTGAGGTTGAAAACTGGTTCAAAGCCGCCGGCCTGAAAGCCGAGCCGCCGCTCTATCTGGAGGGTGATCCCCTCACCGTCGTACTCTGGCCGGCGATTGCGCGGGAACAGGGTGGGAAGGCAGCGACATGAGTGACCTCAATCGGATGCCGCCGGTGCCACCTAGCGCTGCCGAAGCCGCCCGCAGTCAGAGCCGGGACCTCTCCGTTAGTTTCGAATTTTTCCCGCCCAAGGACGAAAAGGCGGAATTGGCCTTATGGAAGACGGTCAAACGCCTGGAGCCCCTGGCACCGGCGTTCGTTTCGGTGACCTACGGCGCCGGCGGTTCGACGCGCGACCGGACGCACGCCATCGTCAAACGGATTATCCGCGAAACCTCGCTCGTTCCGGCCGCGCATCTCACCTGCGTCGGCGCTACCCAGGAAGAAGTTGACGGCGTGGCGCATGATTATCTCGAGGCCGGCGTACGCCATGTGGTGGCCTTGCGGGGCGACCCGCCGGAGGGCAGCGACGGTTACCAGCCTCATCCCGGCGGCTACGATCATGCCGTCGATCTGGTGAAAGGTCTTAGAGGCCTGGCCGATTTTGAAATTTCGGTGGCGGCCTATCCCGAAGTGCACCCTGAAGCGCCGAGCGCGGATTTCGATCTCGACAATCTCAAGCGGAAAATCGATGCTGGCGCCACTCGCGCTATCACCCAGTTTTTCTTTGAAACGGATACCTTCCTGCGGTTTGTCGACCGCGTGCGGGACGCCGGCATCGACATTCCCATCGTGCCGGGCATTCTTCCGGTGACGAATTTCCGCCAGGTCGTGCGCTTCGCCGGCATGTGCGGCGCCTCGATCCCGAAATGGATGCACCGCACGTTCGAGAAACTCGACGACGAGCCGGAAACCCGCAAGCTGGTTGCCGCCATGGTGGCGTCGGAGCAGTGCCGCAGTCTGGTCGCCGCCGGTATCACGGATTTCCACTTTTATACATTGAACCGGGCCGAACTGAGTTACGCCATTTGCCTCAATCTTGGGCTTCATCCGGTTGGCTATCCGGCAACCTTCAACGGCACTGACGTCGCCGTTTAAACCAACGACAGAGTTTATTTATGCCGCAAATTCTCGACCATCTTCGCGACCATGTCCTGCTGTGCGACGGCGCTATGGGAACACAGACCCACGCCCGCGATCTGGACCTGGAGCGTGATTTTCTCGGTAAGGAAAACTGTCCGGAGGCTTTAATCATCGCTCGCCCCGATGTCGTCAGGGATATCCATGCCGGTTATCTGGCGGCGGGCGCAGACATGGTTCAGACCAATACCTTTGGCGGCTCACCCCTGACCCTGGCGGAATTTGAGCTCGACGACCGGGCCTTTGAAATCAACAAGACGGCGGCGGAACTGGCGCGCGAAGCGGTCGCGGAATTCGCCGGCGACGGCAGGGACCGTTTCGTTCTCGGTTCCGTCGGACCGGGAACCCGCCTGCCGACCCTCGGTCATGTCGAATACCTGGCGCTGGAGGAAGCGCTGGCCACCCAATGCAGTGGGCTGGAGGCCGGCGGCATTGACGCCTTCCTGATCGAAACCTGCCAGGACACGCTGCAAATCAAGGCGGCCGTCAACGCCGCTAAGCAGGCGCGCACCGCCGGTGGCCGGGACCTGCCGATTTTCGTTCAGGTCACGGTGGAAACGACGGGCACCTTGCTGGTGGGGTCGGATATTGCCGCCGCCGCGACGGTGCTGCACGCCCTTGATATCGACTCCCTCGGTATCAATTGCGCTACCGGGCCGCAGGAGATGGCTGAGCATGTGAAATGGCTGAGCGAAAACTGGCCGAGCTTCATTTCCGTTCAACCCAACGCCGGCCTGCCGGAGCTTGTTGACGGCCAGACGCATTATCCACTGGGTCCGGACGAAATTGCCAAGTGGCTTGAGCGTTTTGTCACCGAGGATGGCATCAATGTCGTCGGCGGCTGTTGCGGCACCACGCCCAATCATACCGCCGCCATCGACGCCATGCTGCGGCGCCAGAACGGGGCCCACCGCCCGGCGCCCGTGAAACGGGCGCAATATTGGGTGCCGTCCGTCGCGTCGCTGTATTCGCAGGTTCCGCTGCGCCAGGAGAATGCCTGGCTAGCCATCGGCGAACGCTGCAACGCCAACGGCTCGAAAAAATTCCGCCAGCTCCTGGCCGCCGAGGACTGGGACGCCTGCGTCGCCATTGGCCGCGATCAGGTCAAGGAGGGCTCCCATACGCTCGATATCTGTACGGCGTACGTCGGCCGCGATGAGGTTGGCGACATGTCGGAGGTGGTCAGCCGTATGCGCGGCGCGGCACAGGCGCCACTGGTGATCGATTCGACCGAGCTGCCCGTCCTGGAGGCGGCCTTGGCGCTCTATGGCGGCAAGGCCATCGTCAACTCCATCAATTTCGAGGATGGCGAGGAACCCGCGGCAAAGCGCCTTGAGTTGGCCAAGCGGTTTGGCGCCGCCGTCATCGCCTTGACCATCGACGAAGACGGCATGGCCAAGGACCGGGAAGGCAAGCTCCGCATTGCCCGGCGGCTCTATGAGTTTGCCGTCGACAAACATGGCCTGGCGCCGGAAGACCTGATGTTCGATCCCCTGACCTTCACGATCTGCACCGGTAACGCGGACGACCGCCGGCTGGCGCTGGAAACGCTGGAGGCGATCGAGGACCTGGCGGCGGACTTCCCCCGCAGCCAGATCATTCTGGGTTTGTCGAATGTCTCGTTCGGACTCAACCTGCCGGCGCGGCACGTCTTGAACTCGGTGTTTCTCGAACATGCGCTCAGGCGCGGTATGACCGGCGCCATCGTCCACGTTTCCAAGATCACGGCCTTCCACGGCATTCCCGATGAGGAGCGCCTGATCGCCGAGGACCTCATATTCAACCGCCGCGGCGCGGACGGCGAGGGCGGCAAGGGGGATGCCGAGTACGATCCCCTGCACGCCTACATCGCCATGTTCGAGGACCGCAAGGCCAAGGACAGCGGTCCTAAGGAACGGCCGGAAGAGGTCGAGGAACGCCTCAAACAGCGCATCGTCGACGGCGACCGCCAAGGCCTGGATGCCGATCTTGAAGAGGCGCTGGAAAGTTATCAGCCGCTGGAAATCGTCAACGAACATCTGTTGGATGGCATGAAGGTGGTCGGTGAGCTTTTCGGCTCGGGCCAGATGCAGCTGCCGTTCGTGCTGCAGTCGGCGGAAACCATGAAGGCCGCGGTCTCGTATCTCGAACCCTACATGGAAAAGACCGAAGGTCAGGAGAAAGGCACCATCGTGCTGGCCACCGTCAAAGGGGATGTCCACGACATCGGCAAGAACCTGGTCGACATCATCCTGACCAACAACGGTTTTCGCGTCGTCAATCTGGGCATCAAGCAGCCCATCGCGGCGATCATGGAGGCGGCGCGCGAGCACAAGGCGGACGCCGTCGGCATGTCCGGGCTGTTGGTCAAATCGACGGTCATCATGCGGGAAAACCTGGTGGAACTGAGCCGTGAGGGCATGAACGTGCCGGTCATGCTGGGCGGCGCCGCCCTGACGCGGCGCTACGTCGAGGAGGACTGCTCGGCGGCATACGAGACGGGCCGGGTAGCCTACGCCAAGGACGCCTTTGACGGATTGGCGATGATGGACCGCATTACTACGGGTTCATTCGACGACCATGTCGCCCAGGCGGCGGACGAGCGGGCAGCCAGGCCGAAATCGAACAAACGCATCGGCGGGCCCAGCGAGGCGCCCGTCGAGCGGCCCGTCGACCTTGATGAAATCAAGCTGCGGCGCGAAGAGCTTTCGCGCGACGTCGACGTGCCCGAGCCGCCTTTCTGGGGCCCGCGCGTCGTTGACCGGGTCGAGTTGGAAGCCCTGGTGCCCTACCTCAACGAAACAATGCTCTATCAGTTCCATTGGGGTTTCCGCAAAGCCGGCAGGGACCGGGCCGAATTCACCGCTTGGGCGGAGAAGGAAGTTCGGCCCATCATGCAGCGCATGGTGGAAACCTGCATTGCCGAAAATATCCTGCGTCCGCAAGCCGTCTACGGCTACTGGCGGGCGGCCGCCGAGGGCAACGACCTTATCCTGTTCGAAGAGGACGGCGCGACGGAAGCGACGCGCTTCACGCTGCCGCGTCAGAACCGGGAGAGCGGTCTGTGTATCTCGGATTTCGTCCGGGATGCGGGATCGGAGGGGCGTGACGTCATCGGTCTGCAGGTCGTGACCATGGGACAGCACGCCTCCGACGTGGCGCGCGAATGGTTCGAAAACGACCGCTACCAGGATTACCTTTATCTTCACGGTCTGGGCGTCGAAATGGCCGAGGCGTTGGCCGAGTACACCCACCGCCGGATCCGCGGCGAGCTCGGCTTTTCACATGTCGACGACCGCGACATGGCCAAGATGCTGAAGCAGGGCTACCAGGGTTCCCGCTACTCGTTCGGCTACCCGGCCTGTCCCAACCTGGCCGACCAGCACGTTTTATTGGATATGCTGGACGCCGGTCGGATCGGCCTGGAGATGGGCGAAGAAGACCAACTCCATCCCGAGCAGTCGACCTCGGCGATCGTCCTGCACCATCCGCAGGCAAAGTATTTTTCGGTTTAGCTGCGGCCTTTTTAGCCTACCAGGGCAGTTCGGTGCCGTCGTAATTGAAGAACTTGCCGGTGTCTGAAATCCTCAACTGATAGAACAGCGCGCGCAAGGCGCCGACGCTTTCGGGCGCCGACAAGGTAGCGCCTTCACCGCCCATGTCCGTGCGTACCCAACCGGGGTGGACGCAAACCACCGTCGTGCCTTGAGGCTTCAGTTCCAGGGACAGACAACGGGTCACCATGTTCAGGGCGGATTTCGAAGAGCGGTAGATCAGCGAGCCGCCCGAGGTGGTATCGGCCACCGACCCCATGCGGCTGGAAATCATGACCACCAGTTGGAGATAGCTGCCCGCCACGTGCTCGGCGAAGGCTTCGGTGACCAGGGTCGGGCCGAAAACGTTGGTGCGCATGGTTTGAGCCCAGCTGTCATAGTCCATGGAGCCGAGCCCGACCTCACGGTTGCCGCTGATCCCTGAATTGTTGATCAGGATGTCGATCTCATCGCCGGCCAATTCCTGCGCGACCGCGTTGACGCTGTCGGGATCGTCGACGTCCATGGCGTGGACAGAGAGGTTGACGCCTGGCGAGGCGGCCAGCGCGTTCAGCTCCTGGGCGTTTTCCGGATCACGGCAGCAGGCATACACGTGCCATCCGTCATCAGCATACTGCCGGGCGAATTCGAAGCCGAGGCCGCGACCGGCCCCGGTTATAAGCACACTATCCATGGCTGACTTAGACGCTTGATTTTTCCTTTGGGCGGCGAACCGCCGATCGAAAGTCAATTGTTACGATAGCCCCCGAGATGATGCGGGTCCAGAGCAAGAGAAGGAACTAGTTGAGACTCGCCGACTGTGCGCTATATCCGTGTCATTGTAGATTTTAGCAGGGGGCGTCGGCATGAGTTTGAGTGAAAGAGTATGTGTCCCGTGTCAGGGCGGAATCCCGCCTTTAACACGTGACCAGGCAGAGTTTTTTGGGCGGGAAACGCCGGAATGGAATATTTCGGAAGACGCCACCCGGATCATGCGCCAATTCCAGTTTGATGACTTTGCCGGGTCGTTCGAATTTGTCAGTCGCGTCAGCACGCTGGCCGAGGCGGAGGGCCATCATCCCGATATCTCTTTCGGCTGGGGGTATGCGGACATTATGATTTTTACACATAAAATCAAAGGCTTGCACGAGAATGACTTCATCCTGGCGGCAAAAATAGATGAACTTGAGTAAGCTCGAATTCCGGTCGCTCACACAATCGTTTTAAGGATTCGTTCGGCTGGAAAACGGATCGACGCGACCGTGCCGACGCCGACCTGGCTTTCGAGCACCAACCGGCCATCGTGTAGCTTGGCCATGGCGGCGACCAACGGTAACCCGAGGCCGGTCCCCTGGTGATCGCTGTCAAACGCATTGTCAACCTGCCTGAACGGCGCGAGCGCTTTTTCCATGTCGGCGTCGGCGATGCCGATGCCGCTGTCCTCGACCTGCAGTTCCACATCGCCGTCATCCCGTGTCATGGTGCGAACGGTTACCGTGCCGCCCTTCGGCGTGAATTTGACGGCATTACTCAGGAGGTTTTGCAGCATTTGCGTGACAAGGCGGGCGTCACCGGCAATCCGAACCGGCTTGTCGGGCAGATCGGCGATCAGGGTGATCCCCGACTCTTCCGCCTTCAGGCGCATCAGGGAATTCGATTGCTCAATGATGTCGCAAATATTGACGTCGCTCTCATCCAATCCCAGTTCGCCGGCTTCGACCTTGGAGAGATCCAGGATGTCGTTGATGATCTGCAAGAGGTGCTGACCCGAGCCCAGAATATCCTGCACGCTGTCGCGTTGCTTGTCCGTCAACTCGCCCAGGTAGTTTTGCGTCAGCACCTGGCTGAAACCGATGATGGCGTTCAGCGGCGTGCGGATCTCGTGGCTCATATTGGCGAGGAATTCGGATTTGGCCTGGTTGGCCCGGTCCGCATCCTCCTTGGCGATCCGCGCCAGGATTTCAGCCTGCTTGCGGTCTTCGACCTCGTTGGCATAGGCAGCCAGCAATTTTTGTATGCGCGCGGCGAACCAAAGGCCCAGGCCGGCGAATATCATGAATGTGACGATGATGCCCGGCAAGACCGATTTCATCAGCTCGGCGCCGGGCATCTTGACCCGCCAGCACAGCGCCCCGCCCGAAGATCCGTCGAACAATTGAAGGGCAATCGAAACCTCGTTTGCCCCCGGTTGTTCCTTGTACTGCAACCCACTGAGGCCGAAATCGTTGCCCAGTTCGGCCAGTCGTTCCATGTTGAGACTGCGCGAAATAATCAATACCGCGTCCGTCGGCTCCAGAACCTCCTCGCCGCCGGCATAGTGATAGCCCACTATGCGCGTGGCGGCGGCGACATGAACAAGTCCGCCGACCTTGAAAAGTCCGACCCGCGTAACCGGTTCCTCGTCCCTCGCACCGGAGCGGGCCAGCCTGACAAAATCGACAAGGCCCTTGGAGAACAGCGAATTCGGATCCGTTTCCGACCGCTCCCCTTCAACAACGCCGTAAATAAGTCGATCTTTGGCGTCAAAGGCCTGGGCGGTGGAGACGCCGTAGGTCTCATGAAGATACTCGGCGATATTGCTCTGGGCCCAGGTCAGGTCGAGTTTTTTAACCAAGTTGTCGGCGCTTTGGTCCCAATAGGAATTGTCCAAGCTGAGTTTGGAAATCGCACGTTGCTCCGACGCCAGGATGGCCGACATCAGACGCTTTGATTCGTTGACTGCAATGCGGTCCTGGCTTTGGGCCGAGAGATAGACGAGGACGACGATGGCGACCGCGGAAATCGCGACGATCAACGCCGGCGGTGTCGCCAGTTGGCGAAAATCCGGTACCTGGATCCTAGTCTCGCTCGTATTCTTCATCGATCTCCGGGGGGCGCGGAGGGAACAGGGGAATTTAGAACATTACGTCGTGATGCTTAATTTTCGGCGAAAAAAGCCTTGTTGACAATTCGCCAGCCGTCGGCGGTTTCCATCAGCGTCAGGTAGTCCGTGAAGTGGCCGCCCTGATACAAGTCCTCGACCTCGACGACGGCGACCGAACCCGTGCGGCTGACGGAAACGATCCGCATGTCAAAGGCTTCGCCTTGCTCCTTCGGATTCGGCGCGCCGGCAACATAGTCGAAAAAGGTTTGGACGGGAAACTCGCGTTTATCGCCCTTGCGCTCGCCGAAGAGCCAGCATTGCTCGTGGAATATCCGCTTCAGACGGTCGACGTCGCCCTCGTACATGCCGAGGAAGTAGTCTTCGACAATGCGTTCGATGGCCCCGTTGTCCGTTTCGCTCATTTTGCTTACTCCGCTGCTTCGGCCGTTTCCCTTCGTTCCGCCGGATCACCATAGCCGCCGCCGGTCGGCGTTTGAATGACGAACACATCGCCGGCCTCCAGTTCGGCGGATTCGCAGGGGCCGAGGTCAAGTCTTTCACCGTCGGTCCGCTCCACCCAGTTCTTGCCGCATTGTCCGCTATTGCCTCCGGCCATGCCGTAAGGCGGCACCACGCGGTGGGAGGCCAGGATGGAGGCCGTCATGGCCTCCAGGAAGCGGACGCGCCGCAAGGTGCCGTCGCCGCCGTTATACCGGCCCCGGCCGCCCGAACCCCGCCGGATGCCGAAGCTCTCCAGCAGGACCGGAAAGCGCCATTCCAGGATTTCAGGATCCGTCAGCCGGGCGTTGGTCATGTGGGTGTGAACCGCCGAGGTGCCGTCGAAATCGGGGCCTGCGCCGGACCCGCCGCAGATGGTTTCGTAGTACTGGTGGCGGTCGTTGCCGAAGGTGAAGTTGTTCATCGTGCCCTGCGCCGCCCCCATGACGCCGAGCGCGCCGTAAAGCGCATCGGTGATGCATTGCGAGGTTTCGACGTTGCCGGCGACGACGGCGGCGGGGTAGGTGGGCCGCAGCATGGAACTTTCCGGAATGATGATGTCCAGCGGCTTGAGGCAGCCGCCGTTCAACGGAATCTCATCGTCGACCAGGGTGCGGAAGACATAAAGCACGGCGGCCTTGGCGACTGCGGTGGGGGCGTTGTAGTTGGTCGGCAATTGTTCGGAGGTGCCGGTGAAGTCGATGACCGCCCGCCGTTCGGCGTGATTGACTTTGATATCGATCTGGATCTGGCTGCCGTCGTCCATGGGATAGGTGAAGGCGCCGTCCTCCAGCACGTCGAGCACCCGGCGCACCGATTCCTCGGCGTTGTCCTGGACGTGGTCCATATAGGCCTGGACGACGTCCAGACCGAAATGGGCGACCATGCGCCGGAGCTCCTGAACGCCTTTCTCGCAGGCCGCGATCTGGGCCTTGAGGTCGGCGATGTTCTGGTGCGTATTGCGGGTCGGGTACTTGCCCGACAACAGCAGTTCGGTGATTTCGGCTTCGAGGAAGGTGCCTCGGTCGACCAGCTTGAAATTGTCGATCAGCACGCCTTCCTCTTCGACGGTTTGCGAATTCGGCGGCATCGAGCCCGGCGTCACGCCGCCGATATCGGCATGGTGGCCGCGCGAGCCGACGTAGAACAAGACCTCCGCACCGGCCTGGTCGAAAACCGGCGTGATGATGGTGATGTCCGGCAGATGCGTGCCTCCGTTGTAGGGCGCGTTGAGACAGTAAACGTCGCCCGCCGCCATGGTGTCGGCGCGTTCGCGGATGACGGTCTGGATGCTCTCCGCCATGGACCCCAGGTGCACCGGCATGTGCGGCGCGTTGGCCACCAGTTCACCGTCTGGGTTGAAGATGGCGCAGGAGAAGTCGAGGCGTTCCTTGATGTTGACCGAATAGGCCGTGTTCTCCAGCACCGCTCCCATCTGCTCGGCGATGGACATGAAGAGGTTGTTGAAAATCTCCAGCATGACCGGATCGACGTCCGTGCCGATGGCGACACGGTCTTCCCGCGGCGTGACGCGGGTCAAAACCAGATGGTCGCGGTCCGTCAGTTCGGCCCGCCAGCCTGGTTCGACCACGTTGGTGCCGTGCGGCTCGGTTACGATCGCCGGTCCGGAAACGCTATCGCCGGGCGCCAGCTCGCTGCGGTCGACGATGGGCGTATCGAAGCCTTGGCCGGCCATGTGAACGGCAAGCCGCGATGCTGCGTCCTCGCTGAGTTCCCGTCCGCCTTCGCCGCTGATGACGGCGTCCTCGATTTCCGTGGCGCCGCCCAGGGCCTCGACCGACAAGGCCTCGACGATCAGCGTTTTTTCCGGCGTGACGAAACCGTAGCGCTGACGGTGGGCTGTCTCGAAGCGCTCGGTCAATTCCTCCATAGAACCGAAATCGATGACCAGCGCATTGTCCGTGCCGTCGTACCGCAGGTGCGCCTTGGGCACGAGGCGGATGGGATCGCCGGGCTCGACCTGGGTTTCCAGTTCGCCGTGCACCGCGTCGCCCAATTCGTTAAGAACGGTCTGCAGGCGGCCCATCACCTCGCCTTCAAGGCGCTCCTCGACCGCCCGCTCGCGCATCGCTGAAATGTCGGCCAGGCCCATGCCGTAGGCCGACAGGACTCCGGCGTGGGGGTGCAGGAAAACGCGGTTCATGCCAAGCGCGTCCGCGACCAGGCAGGCATGCTGTCCGCCCGCGCCGCCGAAACAGCAAAGGGTGTATTCCGTCACGTCGTAGCCGCGCTGCACCGAGATTTTCTTGATGGCGTTCGCCATGTTCTCAACGGCGATGGAGAGAAAGCCTTCGGCCACTTCCTCCGGCGTCCGCTTGTCGCCCGTGGCGGCTTCGATCTCCGCCGAGAGGGCGGCGAATTTTTCGCGTACCACGCCGAGGTCCAGCGGCTCGTCGGCGTTCGGGCCGAAGACGCGGGGGAAATACTCGGGCGAGAGCTTGCCCAGCATGACGTTACAGTCGGTAACCGTCAGCGGCCCGCCCTTGCGGTAGCAGGCGGGACCGGGATTGGCGCCGGTCGAATCGGGCCCGACTCGGTAGCGCGCGCCGTCGAAATGCAGGATCGAACCGCCGCCCGCCGCCACGGTGTGGATGTACATCATGGGCGCCCGCATACGCACGCCGGCGACCTCGGTCTCGAAGGCGCGTTCGAACTCGCCGTCGTAGTGCGAGACGTCGGTCGAGGTGCCGCCCATGTCGAAACCGATGATGCGGTCGAAGCCGGCCATCTCGGAGGTCCGGACCGCCCCGACGACCCCGCCGGCCGGGCCGGACAGGATGGCGTCCTTGCCCTGGAACAGACGGGCATCCGTCAGGCCACCAGAGGATTGCATGAACATCAGCTTGGTGGCGTCCTCGTCCTCCGTTACGACATCCGCCGCGACCTGATCGACATATCGGCGGAGGATGGGCGAGAGGTAGGCATCGACCACGGTGGTGTCGCCACGACTGACCAGCTTCATCAAGGGGCTAGTCTGGTGACTAGTGGAAATCTGGCTGAAGCCGATTTCGCTGAGAAGCTCGGCCACCCGGGCTTCGTGGTCGGAATACCGATAACCGTGCATGAAGGCGATGGCGGCCGAGCGAATGCCGGAATCGAACGCCGCCTGCAGTTCAGCCCGGGCGGACTCGAGGTTAAGCGGAACCAGTAGTTCACCCCGCGCGCCGACGCGCTCGTCGACCTCGACCACCCGTTCGTAAAGCATTTCGGGCAGCACGATGTGGCGGTCGAACAGTTTGGGCCGCGCCTGATAGCCGATGCGCAGGCTGTCGGCAAAACCACGCGTGGTGACAAAGACGGTGCGTTCGCCCTTGCGTTCCAATAGGGCGTTGGTCGCGACGGTCGTGCCCATCTTGACGGCGGCAATGGTCTCGGCGGGCAGCGGTTCGTCCTGGCCGAGCTTGAGCACGTCGCGGATGCCCTGCAGTGCCGCGTCGGCGTAGCGCTCGGGGTTCTCCGACAAGAGCTTGTGCGTAATCACCTCGCCGTCCGGCGCGTGGGCGACGATATCGGTGAACGTGCCACCCCGGTCGATCCAAAATTGCCAGCGATCGTGCATGTCTCGGTTTTCCTATTTCCTACCGCCGCTTTGGTATCACTCTATCGGCGTTGACATAAATAAATTCACCGTGTATATAAATGTCATTATTGACCGTTCGGGTCAAGAAAGTTGTTGGCGGAAGTTTCCTCAGAGAAATTGCAGCCATCGCGGGGGCAGGGTTCAAGCGTTATGGCCGAAGCGGGTAACGGCGAATTGCAGAAACGGCGCGGGCGTCCCAAAGGGACCGGCGCCGCAGACGTTTACGAAGCCTTGCGCCAACGCATCCTCGATCTGACGCTGGCGCCGGGCACCGACATCGAGGAAGCCGGTATCGTCGAAGAGTTCGAGGTCTCGCGGACACCCGTGCGCGAAGCTTTGATCCGGCTGGCTTCCGACGGACTGGTGACGATGCTGCCAAACCGCGGCGCCAGGGTGGCGGGGCTTGATTTTGCTGAAGTTCCGCAATATTTCGAGGCGCTCGATCTGACCCAACGCGCGGTCACGCGATGGGCGGCCATGCGGGCGGGCAAAGACGAACTCCGAGCCATCAGGGCGGCGAGCGAAGCTTTCGATACCGCTGTCGAGCGGGGCGAAGTCCTCGACATGATTGAACGCAACCGGGAATTCCACGCGCTGATCGGCGGCGCCTGCGGCAACGTCCACTTTGAGCGGGCCTATTTGCGTCTCTTGGACGAGGGTCTGCGCCTGGCGCGCCTATCCTATGCCTACGAAGACCCGAACAGCGACGACCGTCAGCGCCATCTCGACCGAACGCTTGAGGAGCACGGCGAAATGGTCGTCGCCATGGAAGCGCGCGACGGCGACAGGGCGGAGAAACTTGCAGCCATTCACGCCAATCACTTTAAGGAGAGAATGACCGCCTACCTCGGGCAGGACCTGTCGGGGGAAGTGGCCATCGTCAGCGCCGCCGGCTAGGGCGGCGAGTAACGTTAGTTGGGTATATCAGAACGAATAAAAACAGGGAGAACGACAATGCGAAAACAATTGACCGTCCTGGCGGCCGCCGCCGTCTTTGCCGTGGCTGCCAATGCAGCCGCCCAGACCAAATGGGACATGCCGACACCGTATCCGGATGCCACATTCCATACGGCGAATATTCATCAGTTCGCGGCCGACGTGAAGGCGGCGACAGGTGGGTCTCTGGAGATCAAGGTGCACAGCGCCGGTTCGCTTTTCAAACACAAGGAAATCAAGGGCGCGATCCGCAGCGGCCAGGTGCCGATCGGCGAGTTTTTCATGGGCTTGCTGGCCAATGAGCATCCCGTGTTCGGACTGGATTCACTTCCCTTCCTGGCGACCGACTACGACGCGGCCGCCAAACTCTGGAAGGCGACCAAACCGACGGCATCGACTCAGTTCGACAAGCAGGGCCTTCAGGTGCTTTTTTCCGTGCCGTGGCCGCCCCAAGGGCTCTATGCCAAGAAGGCGATCAATACCGCCAGCGACATGAAGGGCATGAAGTTCCGCGCCTACAACGCCAACACCACGCGCATGGCCGAACTTTCGGGCGCCGCCCCGACGCAGATCGAGGTGGCCGACCTGCCGCAGGCCTTCGCGACGGGCCGGGTCGATGCCATGATCACCTCGCCGTCCACCGGCGTTTCCAACAAGGCCTGGGATTTCCTTTCCCACTTCCATCACATCCAGGCATGGATCCCGAAGAACGTCGTGGTCATCAACAAGCGCGCGCTGGCGCGCCTCGACGCCAAGACCCGGCAGGCCGTGCTTGACGCCGCGGCAAAGGCCGAAGCCCGCGGTTGGAAAAAAAGTATGGCGGAAACCGATGAGAAAATCGCCATCCTGAAGAAAAACGGCGTGAACATCATGAAGCCGAGCGATTCTCTGATGACCTCTCTCAAGGACATCGGCGCCACCATGAGCAGTGAGTGGGTCAAGAAGGCGGGGGCCGAAGGTCAAGCCCTGCTAAAAGCCTACGGCATGTAGTTGCGAATGACGGGCCGGTGCAATACCGGCCCGTTTTCTTTGTCCGGCCCACACCGTCAGGAACCTATCCGTCATGCGACGCTTCCTCGACACGCTCTACCGTTTGAGCGGCGCTCTCGCCGCCTCGTTCATTGCGCTGATCTGCTTCACCGTTGTGTTGCAGGTGGGGGCCAACGTCATCGACAAGCTGACGGGCTGGCTGACGGGGACGCCGCTCGGCCTGATCGTGCCGTCCTACGCCGAATTCACCGGGTTCTTCTTGGCAGCCGCGACTTTTTTCGCCCTGGCCTACACCCTGCGGGAGGGTGGCCACATCCGCGTCACGCTTTTGGTCAGCCATCTCGAAGGCCGGGCCAGGTACTGGGTCGAAATCTGGTGTCTCGGCGCGGCGACGGCGCTGACCGGTTACTTCACCTTCTACACAATCAATCTGGTCTACGAATCATACATTTTCAACGACCTCGCGGTTGGCATGGTGCCGCTGCCGATCTGGATCCCCCAACTCGCCATGGCGGCGGGACTGGTCGTTCTCGTTGTCGCCTTGATTGACGAATTGCAAAACGTCCTGAGGGGCCGGCCGGCGTCGTATGCCGTCGACGACGATTCGACAGACACCCCCGACGACACGATCTCCTCGAGCGTGGGCTGAACCTCATGGAACAGGCCCTCTATTCGATACTGTTGATCGTCTTCCTGTTTGCCCTGCTGGGCAGCGGGCTGTGGGTCGCCCTGTCGCTCTTCATCGTGGGCTTCCTCGGCATCGTGTTGTTTTCCTCGGCGCCCACCGGTCTGGTGATGGCGACCACCGTATGGGGCGCCAGCAATTCCTGGGCGCTGGCGGCGTTGCCGATGTTCATCTGGATGGGCGAAATTCTCTTTCGCTCCCGATTGTCGGAGGACCTGTTCCAGGGTCTGGCGCCCTGGCTCGGCTGGCTGCCCGGCCGCCTGGCGCACGTCAATATTCTGGGCTGCGCCATCTTCGCCGCCGTCTCCGGTTCCTCGGCCGCCACCGCCGCCACCATCGGGCGCATGTCGCTGCCCGAGTTGAACAAGCGCGGCTACGACGAGAACCTAGCCATCGGCACCCTGGCCGGATCGAGCACGCTTGGCTTCCTCATCCCGCCGTCGATCATCCTGATCGTTTACGGCGTCGCCACCGAACAATCCATCGGCCGGCTGTTCATCGCCGGTATTCTGCCCGGCCTGCTGCTTGTGGTCCTGTTCATGGGGTTTGTCGTCGTTTACGCCCTGATAAAGCCGGAAAAAATTCCGCCGCCCGAACCTGCCATGCCGTTCACCGCCCGGATCTACGCGGCCCGGCGGCTGATCCCCATCCTGTTGCTGATCATCGGCGTCATCGGTTCGATCTATCTTGGTATCGCCTCGCCGACCGATGCCGCCGCCGTCGGCGTCGTGCTGTCGCTGCTGCTGTCATGGGCCTATGGCACATTGAACTGGGAGACCTTCAAGGAGGGCCTCATGGGCGCGACCAAGACGTCGTGCATGATCGCTTTCATCCTGGCCGGCGCCTCGTTCCTCACCGTTGCCATGGGCTTCGCCGGCATTCCCCGCGAGCTCGCGGCCTGGATCGGCTCGTTCGAGCTTTCGCCCTACATGCTGCTCGCCGCCCTGACGGTTTTCTTCGTCGTGCTCGGCTGTTTCCTCGACGGCATTTCCATGGTTGTGCTGACGACCTCGGTCATTCTGCCGATGATCGAAGGCGCGGGTATCGACCTCATCTGGTTCGGCATCTACCTGGTGATCGTGGTGGAAATGTCGCAGATCACGCCGCCGGTCGGTTTCAACCTTTTCGTCTTGCAGGGCCTGACGGGTCGCGACATCCTCTCGGTCGCGAGGGCAGCGCTGCCCTTCTTCTTCCTGCTGGTGGTCGCCGTCACGGTTTTGACGGCGTTTCCCGAACTCGCCACCTTCCTGCCGGAGAAAATGACCTCCGGTTAGGCGCCGCTCCGGCTATTTCGCCGCACACATGAACGGCCAGACCAGCCTGGTACCCGCCGGCATGATTTTGCCGTTCGTGAGTTTGAAAGGAATGGCGACCGATTTCTGGTCGTCGGCCAGGGCGCGGACGGCGTGGTTGTCAAATACGTTCCGGTCCTTGAGCAAGTAAAGCGCTACGGGATCGATGTAGTAAACGTCGCGGGGTTGAACGCTCTGGGCGATGGTCTTGTACTGTCCCGTGGTAGCCGCATAGATCGAGAAGTGAAGGTGAGGGTAACCGGCGTCACCGTAGTGTCCGCCCACCGTGCCGGTCTTGCCGGAGAGGCCGACCACGTCACCCATTTTCACTTTATCGCCGACAGAGACCTCGGGCGGTTCAATGAAGTGTTTGTATTTCGAGTAAATCCAGATGGGCAGGCCCGTGTCGTCAGGCGTATGGCGCATCATGATCTGATGGCCGACCAGCCTTCCTCCAGAGAATTTATGCACCACTTCGCCGTCGGCCAGAGCCACCAGCGGCATGCCTTCCGGCGCCGAAATGTCCGAACCGCCGTGATAGCCGTGATTGGCCCATTGGACGCGGGTGCTGCCGTCATAGCGGGTGCCGTCACCGAAGTGGGATTCAACCTCAAGGCAAGCCGCATCCTTAGGGTAGATCGGTTGAACACCGGTGTTGAACAGCCCCGCCTTCTCCTGGACTTCGCGGGTCGCCGAGGGATGCATGGGGTTGTTTTTCTGGGCGTCGGTGACGTCACCGCCCATCTTGCCTTTGCCGCCGCGCTTCTTCTTGAACCCTCTTTTTCCGCCACGCCTGTTTTGGCTCATTAGCAAAGGGTTGACCGATACGGGTTGCTCGATCGCCCGACCATCACCGGACGGGGACGCAAGGGCGGGGCCGGGGACGGCGACAACAAACAAGGCTGAGACGGACGCGGCGGCAAGAAAGCCATATACAAGGCGAGGGGGCATAACCGATCTCCTCACAACATGCGATCCGGCAATGATAGCGTTTTGGGCCATCCGGCCTGATTGACGTTGGACAAGTGGTCGGACGTCATTTTCGCGCCACAATTTCCGCTCAATAAAGAGGCCGAAAAATCCCGGGGTTGCAGAGGGCGGAAATCGGGACCATGTTGGTGCGATCATGAGTATTTGGGGCAAATTAATCGGTGCGGCCGGGGGCTTTGCCATCGGCGGGCCGATCGGGGCGCTGATCGGCGGATTTGCCGGCCATGCCTTCGACAAAATGTCCGACGGCGGCGAGACGGCGGACGCCACCAGGCAAATCGCCTTCACGGTCGGCGTGATCGCGCTCGGCGCGAAGATGGCGAAGGCCGACGGCGTTGTCACCAAGGACGAAGTCGAAGCCTTCCGCGAGGTTTTCCACGTACCGCCGGACGAGATGAAGAACGTTGCGCGCTTCTTCGATCTCGCCAAGCAGGACGCCGCCGGGTTCGAGCCTTACGCCGCCCAACTCGCAGGCCTCTTCAAGGATAACCCCGCCGTGCTGGAGGACCTGCTGGACGGTCTTTTTCATATCGCCAAGGCCGACAACGTCTACCATCCCAACGAGGATCAGTTCCTCCATCAGGTCGCTAATATTTTCGGCTTTTCGGACCACGACTTTGCCCGCATCCGCGAAAGCCACGTCGGCCCCGACAAATCGGATCCTTACGTAGTCCTGGGCGTCGACCGGAGCGCCGATGACGCCGAATTGAAAAGCCACTACCGCCAGCTGATCCGCGAGCACCATCCCGACACGCTGATCGCCCAGGGCGTGCCGCAGGAATTCATCGATGTGGCCAACGACAAACTGGCCGCCATCAATGACGCCTACGACCGCATCAGCCAGGAGCGTGGCCTAAAGTAAGGCCCGCTCGACCGCCAGAAACGACATTCCCAAGTGCAGCCGTGGCATATTGCCCTGATCGTTTTCGTCAATGCCGTCTGGGGCTTTAACTTCGTTGCCGCCAAGTTCGGCGTCACGCATTTTCCCCCGATCTTCTTCTCCGGCCTGCGCTTCGTCATGGTGTTCGCCGTGGCGTTTCCGTTCATGCGTCTGGCACGCGGACAGATGAAGCTGGTTGCCGGCGCGGCGCTTGCCGTCGGCGTTCTGCACTATTCGCTGATGTTTACCGGCATGCATCTGGCCGATGAGGTCTCGCCCCTGACCGTCGTTGTGCAACTCTACGTCCCGTTCACGACGTTGATCGCGGTCGTCTGGCTGGGCGAAAGGGTCGGGGTGTGGCGCATCGGCGGACTGGTCCTGGCCTTCGGCGGCGTGCTGATGCTGGCTTACGATCCTGCTGTTTTCAGTTTCATCGACGCTCTGATACTGGTGGTGCTGGCCGCCCTCGCCATGGCAGTGGGCACGGTGTTCATTAAATCCATCCGGGGCATCGGCGTCATCGGCTTGCAGGCCTGGATCGCGCTGGTCGCCGCCCCCGGCCTATTCGCGGTTTCCTATTTTCTCGAGAACGGCCAATGGGCGGCGCTGCAGTCGGCCGGCGTGGCGGAATGGTCGAGCGTCGCCTATTCCGCCCTCGCCGCCACGCTGATCGGCCACGGTATCGTCTATTATCTGCTGCGCCTTTACCCGGTCAGCGTGACGACGCCCTACACGCTGCTGACGCCGCTCTTCGGCATCGTCTTCCTGGTCTGGCTGCTGGACGACCAGTTAACCTGGCGTATGGTGTTGGGCGGCATGTTGACCCTGGGCGGCGTTGCCATTATTTCGTTGCGCGAATCCCGCAAACGGGCTCAAGAAAAGCTTAACCCAACGGTATGAGTATGCAGCTATGAAGACGATCCGGGAAATAGCCTCGCCCAACCACGATTCGCGGCCCCAGGACACGCGTATCGACATGCTGCTGCTGCACTACACCGGCATGGAAACCGCGGCCGATGCGTTGCGCCGATTGACCGACCCGGAAGCCAAGGTCTCGGCGCACTATGTGATCGACGAGGACGGCACCGTGATCCGCATGGTGGAGGAAGGCCGCCGGGCCTGGCACGCCGGTGAAGCGGCCTGGGGCGGTGAAACCGACATCAACAGCTGCTCCATCGGCATCGAGCTGGTGAACCCCGGCCACGAGTTCGGCTACCGGCCCTATACCGAGCCCCAGATGGCGGAGCTGGAGATCTTGGCGGCCCGTCTGGTGTCGCGCTACGAGATCAGGCCGGGCCGGGTGCTGGGGCACTCCGACGTGGCGCCGACACGCAAGGCCGATCCCGGTGAGTTATTCGACTGGGAGCGATTGGCCAAAGCCGGCGTCGGCATCTGGCCCACCGAGATCAACGACCGGGCGCAGTGGACGGAATTGAACCTCGGCGACAAGGGGGCGGGCGTCGCTCGGCTGCAGGCCGATCTCTCCCGCTTCGGCTACCAGGTCGATGTCAGTGGCTCCTATGGCGGACCGACCACCGTGGCCGTTTCCGCCTTCCAACGGCACTACCGCCCGAGCAAGATCGACGGCATCGCGGATCATAACACTCGCGCCACTCTGGCCGCCGTTCTGGCCGCAGCCTCTTGACCGCAACCCGCCATAAGCCTAGTTAGAAGCGACGCCAGATGGCCGGATGGCCGCTTGCCGCTTCGGCGGCGGGAGGAAAGTCCGGGCTCCACGGAAACACGGTGCCGGGTAACGCCCGGCGGGGGCGACCCTAGGGAAAGTGCCACAGAAAGCAAACCGCCCGCGCCCACCGGTTTCGACCGTTTGGGCGGGGGTAAGGGTGAAAGGGTGCGGTAAGAGCGCACCGCGCGCCTGGCAACAGGGGCGGCACGGTAAACCCCACCGGGAGCAAGACCAAGTAGGGGCGGCTGGCTGCTTTGACAGTCAGGTCGGTTTCCGGACCGCCGCCCGGGTCGGTCGCGCGAGGCGCTTGGCGACAAGCGTCCCAGATGAATGGCCATCGCCCCGACGCCCGCGAGGGTCCGGGGTACAGAACCCGGCTTACAGGCCATCTGGCGTCATGAGATTTGCTCAGTACGCTTAAGGAGTATTTCAGGATGCGAGTGTTGAAGTGGTTGGCGATAATTTTCGGTGTGATCGTGCTGGCCGCCGCTGGGGCATATTTCTATGCCCAGAGCAGCCTCGGCGAACTGGATGACAAAGCCCGCGGAAAGGCGCCGGGGCAGTTCATCGATCTCAGCGACGGTAAGGTGCACTACCAATGGCACGGCCCGGCGGACGGCGATGTCACCGTCCTGGTTCACGGCTTTTCCACGCCGTCCTTCGTCTGGCAGGGCTTGTTGGAACCACTGGCGCAAGCCGGCCTGCGGGTGCTGACCTACGACAACTATGGGCGCGGCTGGAGCGACCGGCCTGACATCGATAACGACGCGGATCTCTTTGACCGCCAGCTTGTTGAACTCCTCGAATCGCAAGGCGTGACCGAGTCCTTTAATCTCGTCGGCTATTCCATGGGCGGAGCCATATCGGTCAACTTCCTCGCCCGCCGCCCCGGCCGCGCCAAACGCCTCGCCCTCATCGCGCCGGCGGGCTTCCCCGATCCCGAGGGCGCCATGGCGAAGATGATGTCGCTGATCAACCTGCCGGTCATCGGCGATTGGGCCATGGCGGTGGTCGGCAAGGGCATCATGATCGACGGCATGTCGCGGCCGCGGAACCAAAGCACCGCCATTCCCGATATCGTCGATCGTTATATTGAGCAGATGTCGTACCGGGGCTACCTCCGGTCCCTGGTCTCCACGATCCGGCATTTCCCCATGACCGGATTACAGGCCGAGTACGATATCGTCGGCGGCCACGACTACCCGGTCAGCGCGGTTTGGGGTGATCTAGATAGCGTGGTGCCGTTCTCCCATGCCGAACATGTAAAGCGGGCCATCCCCCGCGTACAAATGAACGTCATCGAGGGCGGCCATCACTCGATCACCTACAAGGAGCACGAAAAGGTCGCAACAGTGTTGGTCGAATTTCTAACGGAGACGCTGAACTAGGCGCTGCGAACAAATTTTCGCAGGGGCCGATCAGGGTTTGCGCAGGACGTCGACGCGGATTTCCTGAACGAAGATCCGGCCTTCAGGCGTCGCGCGGCCATATTGGTCAAAATTATTCCGTATAAGCTCGTCGTTTTCGGCGAATGCCGTCCCCCGCGCGGGATTGATCCGCACCATGGCTTCCCTGAATTGTTCGAAGTCACGGTAGAGGCTGGGGCGGTTGAAGGTGTCGCGCTGTTCGGCGATCAGCCCATGGGCGAAGACGTTGTCGATGGCGTCGAGGGCCGCAATTTGCAGCGGCGTTTCGTCCTGGACCGGCAGCATCAGGTTATGGTGGGCGCCCCCCGGCACGGGTTCCGCCACCACCAGGTGACCGCCCGACCCGATTACGCGCGCGGCCTCCTGCAGAGCCATTTCCTGTAGCTCGACGGGGACATGGTGGAGGCTGTTGGAAAACACGACGGCGTCCATTTCGTCGTTTTTGAAAGGCAGTTCTTCCGCACCGCAACGCCAATAGCGTTCGTCGGCAACCTGCTGGGCCGCGCGGGCGCGTTCGACTTGCCCGGCTTCCGGCTCGACTCCGAAAACGGTGGCGCCCTGTGCTGCCATGAAACGGGAGAGAAAGCCGTCGCCGCAACCGGCATCGACAACCCGCTTACCTGATAGTTCGAGCAGTTGCGGCAATATGTCTTTAATGGAATTTCCGTTCAACATGCTTATCACGCCTAATAATGGGGTGGGGGACGGTCCTTGGGCAGAACACTTTGCAGATCGCCTTCCAGGGCGACGACGCGGTCGTTGAGCCGGCCGATCTGGCGGGTGAGCTTGTCAAGCTCATCCCACTGCCGGGTGATCGTCTCGTTGAGATCCTCGATAACGCTGTCCTGGTGAGCGATACGGCTCTCCATTTCGCCATAGCGTTCTTCCGGTGTAGGCGTGTCAGACATGTCGGCAGCCGTTGTCAGTTGGCGGGGTTGCGATGATATGTCGCCATATTACTGAAAATCAAACCCGCTTTTTAAGTTCAACACAGTAATACCTCGACTATTTTTATACCGTCCCCCGTTTTGCATTGACCTTTACTCGAATTGATTTCCGCCGACTGTTCATGCCCGACAGGGCGCAAGCCCATGGTTTTCCTTAATAAGAACATATAGGGAACATATTTCTGCCGTATTTCAACTGCAATGTTGATGAAATCCAGCATTTGAATTGGTTTTGGATGTGGGTATTTGGCAAAGATAAACGCCGCCAACGGAATTCTTTTTTCTTAGATATCCCTATTTTTGACTTGTAAATACCATTGACGACCATGATATCCCATGGTATCCCATATCGTCCCATCAAGACCCAATAGGCCGCAGAATGCCCAATCGGGTCCCCGGGACGCAGGTGAGTTCTGAAGTTTTGGGGATTGGGTGTGGCGCTTTTTCTGTCCACATTTGTTAACAAAGTCGATCGAAAGGGGCGGGTTTCCGTGCCGGCGTCGTTCCGTAATGCGCTGGTCGGGCAGTCCTTCGACGGCGTCGTTGCGTTCCCCTCCTTTGTGCAGCCCGCCCTTGAGGCCTCCGGCATCGACCGTATCGAAAGCCTGGCGGCCGGTATCGACCAGTTCGATCCCTTCAGTGAAGAATATGACGCCTTCGCCAACGCTATTCTGGCGGATTCGCACCAGCTCGCATTTGGCGAGGACGGCCGTGTCGTTCTGCCTGACGCCCTGCGCGAACATGCCAACATCGCCGACCACGCCGCTTTCGTCGGCCGTGGTCCGACCTTTCAGATTTGGGAACCCGACGCTTTCCGCAGCGTTCAGGAAGAGGCCCGCGGCCGGGCGCGCGAAGACCGGACGGCCTTGCGGCTGAAGTCGTCGTCTGGGGAGGATGGCCGGTGACGGCGCCCGCGACGCGCAAGTCCCCAACCCTTCAAGTTCACCGTCCGGTGCTGCTGACGGAAGTCCTGGCGGCGCTTGCGCCACAAAATTCTGAAATATTCGTCGACGGTACGTTCGGGGCAGGCGGCTATACCCGTGCGATGCTTGAAGCCGCCGATTGCCGCGTGTTCGGCATCGACCGCGATCCGGAGGCCATGGCACGCGGCGCTGACCTTGTGTCGGATTACCCGGACCGGCTGACGCTTCTGCAGGGCCGGTTCTCCGAAATGGAAGCTTTGCTGGCCGGCGAGGGCGTCGGCGCTGTAGAGGGCGTGGTGCTCGACGTCGGTGTTTCGTCGCCGCAATTGGACAATGCCGAGCGGGGATTCTCGTTCCGCCAAGATGGTCCCCTCGATATGCGCATGAGCGCTTCGGGCGAGACCGCCGCCGATGTCGTCAATACGGCGGATGCCGATACCTTGGCATCGCTCATCAAGAAATTCGGGGAAGAACGCTACGCCCGGCGCGTGGCCCGCGCCATCGTCGGCGCCCGCGAAGAAGGTTCGATTACCACAACCCTCGAGCTGGCCGAAATCGTCGCCGCCGCCATTCCGCCCGTGCGCGGCAAGGCAGGCCGGGACGCGGACCGCATTCATCCCGCGACGCGGACGTTTCAGGCCCTGCGCATTTACGTGAACGACGAAATCGGGGAACTGCGGCGCGGTCTTGCCGCGGCGGAACGCTTGCTCGGCGCCGGTGGCCGCTTGGTCGTGGTCTCCTTCCACTCGCTGGAGGACCGCGAGGTGAAACGCTTCCTCCAGGCGCGGTCCGGACACGCCCCCCGCCCGCACCGCCACAGTCCAGCAGCCGAAGTGGCAGTCCAGCCGCCTTCCTTCGAACTCCTGTTCAAGGGCGCCGCCAAACCCAGCGCCGAGGAAGCCGAAACCAATCCGCGCGCCCGCTCGGCCCGTTTGCGCGCCGCCCGCCGCACCGCGGCGCCGGCCTGGGAGCTGGAGGAGGCGGCATGAGAAGGGCGCTAACCATCAGCGCCATCGGCCTGACCGCCGTCATGTCCTACGGCCTTTACAACATGAAGTACGAGGTTCGCCGGTTGGAGAACCGGGTTTCCGAACTGCACCAAAAACTCGGCGCAGACCGCGAAGCCCTACAGGTCCTGCGCGCCGAATGGGCTTATTTGAACCGGCCTGACCGCTTGCAGGGTCTAGCCGTTCGCCATTTGGACCTTTCCCGCGTCGTTGTCAGTCAGATCGGCACCTTGGAAGACCTGCCCGTCCGTCCGGCGGCGGTGGTCGAGAAGACGAAATACACGTCAGCGGACGACGGAGGGGCGCAATGACCATCTTCCGACGCAAGGCCTGCGCGGTCACGCCGGTTGCGGCGCCCGGCCCGGCAATCGATCACGATCGCGAAGAAGTTCTCGAACTGGGGCGCAACCGGTTGGTCGTGGTCGGGGCCTTGTTCGCGCTGGCCTTTACGATCATTGGCGGGCGTCTGGTTGATTTGTCGGCGTTTCAAGCCGGTCTGAACGACTTCAACATCGCGGCGGCGGGGGATCGTCCGGCTGTTTCCCGCGCCGATATCGTCGATCGCAATGGCGTCGTGCTGGCAACGGACCTGGCGACGGCTTCGTTATATGCCGAACCCCGTCGCGTTCTTGACGCCGTGGAGGCCGCGGGCCGTTTGCTCAATGCACTGCCGGAACTCGATCGGCGGGACCTGGTCGGAAAGCTTACTTCGGGCAAAGGCTTCGTCTGGTTGAAACGGCACCTGACCCCGAAACAGCAGTACGCCGTCAACGCGCTGGGCATTCCGGGCATTGGTTTTCGTACCGATCACCGCCGCGTTTATCCCCAGGGGTCGCTGTTCGCCCATGTCGTCGGCCATACCGGCGTTGACAACGAAGGCTTGACTGGGGTGGAGAAGCAATTCGACGCCGATCTTGCTCAGGATGCCAGAAAACCGGCAGGTGCGGCGGCACAGGCATTCGACGGCGGTCGTTTGCGTCTTGGTTTGGATGTCCGCGTGCAATTTGCCCTGCAGCGCGAGTTGGCCGACGCCGTCGAAGAATTTTCCGCGCTGGGTGCGGCCGGCATCGTAATGGATGTGCGCAGCGGCGAAGTCCTAGCCATGGTGTCGCTACCGGATTTCGATCTCAATAGCGCCGGCAACGCCTCCGCCGATGCTCGCTTCAATAGGGCATCGCTCGGCGTTTATGAAATGGGTTCGACCTTCAAGGCCTTTACGACCGCCATGGCGCTGGATGCCGGCACGGTCAAGATCGGCGGCGGCTATGACGCCACCAAACCGATCCGGGTGGCCCGCTTCACGATCCGCGACGACCATCCCAAGAAACGCTGGCTCAGCGTGCCGGAAATCTTCATATATTCCTCCAACATCGGCGCCGCCAAGATGGCACTGGACGTCGGGGGCGAGCGCCAGCGTGACTTCCTCGACAGGCTCGGCATGCTCCGGAAGGCCGCGCTTGAAATGCCGGAGGTCGGCCGTCCCATGTCGCCCGCGCGTTGGCGGGATATCAACACGATGACGGTGGCGTTCGGACACGGCATTGCCGTCAGCCCCACGCAATTGGCCTCGGGCGTCGCCGCCCTGGTCAACGGCGGCACGCGGGTGGAGGCCACCCTGCTGGCACAAAGCGCCGACAAACCCCGGACGCCCGGCCCCCGCGTCATCAAGGCGCGAACCTCATCGATCATGCAGCGCCTGATGCGTCTCAACGTCGTTCGCGGGACCGGCAAAAAGGCCATCGCGGCCGGTTACATGGTCGGCGGCAAGACGGGTACGGCGGAAAAAGCGGGTGCCGGCGGCTACCGGCGAAAAGCTCTGCTTTCATCCTTTGTCGGGGCCTTTCCGATGAACGATCCACGCTATGTCGTATTGGCTGTGATCGACGAACCGAAGGGCACGAAAGCGACATTCGGCTATGCCACCGGCGGCTGGACGGCAGCCCCCGTGGTCGGCCGGGTGGTCTCGCGCATCGCTCCGATCCTGGGCGTCACACCCGTCAACGAGGACAGCCGGTCGGTGCGGGACGCCATGTTCGTGCCGGTCAAAACCAAGGGGGTCAAGCTTGGCCGCCTGAAAAGGGGAGGGCACCGCGTTGCTGCTTTCTGACCTTTTTAACGGCGACGTACAGAGCGACGGCGCGGAAGGATTGCCGCCTCTCGATATTCTGGGCCTTGCTGCCGATAGCCGGGAAGTGCGGCCCGGGTATCTGTTCGCGGCGATCGCCGGGACGGACGCCGACGGACGCGATTTCATACCCGACGCCGTGGGCCATGGCGCCGTTGCGGTTTTGGCGCCACCGGGAACATCCATCGCCCAACCCAAGATCACTCTTGTTCAAGACGACAACCCACGCCGCCGCCTCGCCCTGATGGCGGCGCGCTTCTTTGCGTCACAACCCGAAACGACCGTGGCGGTGACGGGTACGAACGGCAAGACGTCGGTCGCGATGTTCGTCGAACAACTCTGGCGGCATCTCGGCAACCGCGCCGCCAGCCTGGGAACGCTAGGCGTCCACGGCGACGGTTACGCCGCCAAACTGGCACACACGACACCGGAGCCGGTCACCCTGCACCGCACACTGGCCGAAATCGCCGGACGCGGCATCAGCCATCTGGCGATGGAAGCGTCGAGCCATGGCCTCGATCAATACCGGGTCGACGGGGTTCGGCTGAAAGCGGCGGCTTTCACTAACCTCAGTCACGACCATCTCGACTACCACCCCGACGAAGCCGCCTATCTCGCCGCCAAGGCGCGCCTGTTTGCGGAAGTCTTGCCGAGCGGCGGCACAGCGGTTCTCAACGCCGATTCCGAGGTCTACGCCGACCTGGCCGAAATTTGCCTGGGGCGGGGACACAAAGTCATCTCCTACGGGAATACCGGACGGGATATCCGGATCCAGCGCCGCCGCCCCAATGGCGAGGGCCAATATCTCGACCTCGTCGTCTATGGCGACGAATATCAGGTCCAACTTCCCGTGATCGGCGATTTCCAGGCTGAAAACGCCGCCTGTGCTCTGGGTCTGGTGCTGGCTAGCGGCGCCGATCAGGACAACGCCATAGCTGCGTTGGGCCAACTGCGCGGCGTGCCCGGACGTATCGACAAAGTCGCCGAGCATCCCGACGGCGCACCGATTTTTACTGATTACGCCCATACCCCCGATGCGCTTCGCCACGTCCTGCGCGCCTTGAAACCGCACGCCCGCGACAAACTGGTCGTGGTGTTTGGCTGCGGCGGCGACCGCGACGTCGCCAAACGGCCGATCATGGGCGAGGTCGCCTGTCGCTACGCTGACCGCATCATCGTGACCGACGACAATCCGCGCAACGAGAACGCCGCCGCCATCCGCCACGAGGTGATGGCCGGTTGTGACCGCGCCGTCGAAGTGCGTGACCGGGGCGAAGCGATCCGCGCCGCGGTCGCCCGGCTGGGCGACGGCGACGTTCTTGTGATTGCGGGTAAGGGGCACGAACGGGGACAGATCGTTCGGGGTGAAATCCGTCCCTTCGATGATGCCGAGGAAGCCCGCGCTGCCGTCGCCGAACTCGGAGGATGCCGCTTATGACGCGCGACGTCATCTGGACGGCGGATGAAGTGCGCCGCGCGACGCACGGCAGCGGTGATGCCGAGTGGTCCGCCACGGGCGTTTCCATCGATAGCCGCACGCTCGAATTCGGTGATCTTTTTGTCGCTCTTGAAGGGCCCAACATAGATGGCCACGCCTTCGTCGGCGATGCCTTGGCGCGAGGCGCCTCCGCGGCCATCGTGGCGCGTCGGCCCGACGGCGTGGACGAAAGTGCGCCCCTGGTGACGGTCGCTGACACTCAAGCGGCGCTTGAGGCCATGGCGGTGTTCTCACGCGACCGCGTCGGCGCCCACATCTGCGCGGTGACCGGCAGCGTCGGTAAGACCGGCACCAAGGAAGCCCTGCGCTTGGCCCTTGAGCGTTCCGGCAATACCCACGTCAGCGCCGCCAGCTACAACAATCTCTGGGGGGTGCCGTTGTCGCTGGCCCGCATGCCGCGTGACACGATCTATGCCGTGTTTGAAATCGGCATGAACCATGCCGGCGAAATTACGCCCCTGACAAAGATGGTCCGGCCGCACGTCGCCGTGGTTACCACGGTGGAAGCGACGCACCTGGAATATTTCGATTCCGTCGACGCCATCGCCGACGCCAAGGCGGAGATTTTTGAAGGCCTCGAACCGGGCGGGACGGCCGTGCTCAACCGGGACAACGACCAATTCGACCGTCTTGCCGCGGCGGCGGTGGAGGCCGGCGCCGAGATCATTTCGTTCGGCGCCGCTGACGATGCCGACATTCGGCTCGAGAAGCTGGCGCTGCATTCGGCCTGTTCCTGTGTTTCCGCCGATTTCCAGGGCCAGCCCGCGACCTACAAAGTTAGCATGTCGGGGCGCCACTGGGCGATGAACAGCCTGGCCGTGATGGCCGCCGTTCGGGCGCTGGGCGCCGACGTCGGCCTGGCCGGCATTGCGCTGGCGGATATGGCTGCGCCGGTGGGCCGGGGACGCCGCCATCGCATTCATTCCGCAGCCGGCACATTCGACCTGATTGACGACAGCTACAACGCCTCGCCGGCTTCCATGGCGGCGGCCATTGAAGTCCTGGCCGGCGCCACGGTTACGGAAGGCGGCCGGCGTATCGCCGTACTGGGCGACATGCGGGAACTTGGCCCCTCGGCGCCCGATCTTCATGCCGCGCTGGCGGCAAAGTTGGAGGAAGCCGGCATCGACCTGGTCTTCACCGCCGGAGACCTGATGTCGCACTTGGACGGTGAACTGGCCGAAGCGCTGCGCGGCGGCCATACCGATACGGTGGAAGAACTTCTGCCGCTGATCAGCAATTCGATCTCGGCGGGAGACGCCATTCTCGTCAAGGGTTCCCTGGCCAGCCGTATGGGCCTGGTGGTCGACGCTCTGTTGGCTCTCGATGCGCCGGCCAAAGCGGCGAACGGGTAGGGGGATCGGTTATGCTGCTTTACCTCTATCAATACGCCGACACGTTCAGCGTCCTGAACCTGTTCCGCTATCTGACCTTCCGCACCGGCGGGGCGGTCATGACCGCGTTGCTGGTCGCTTTCATCTTCGGCCCGGCCGTCATTCGCTGGCTCAAATCCAAGCAGACCAACGGCCAGCCCATCCGCGACTGCGGGCCGGAAAGCCACCTCATCACCAAACAGGGAACGCCGACCATGGGCGGTTTCCTGATCCTGCTGGGCATGACGCTGGCAACCCTGTTGTGGGCCGATCTCAGGAATCCCTATGTCTGGGCCGTGATGATGGTCACCTTGGGCTTCGGCGTCATCGGCTTTGCCGATGATTACCGCAAGGTGACCAGGGCGGACCACCACGGCATTCCCGGCAAGCTCAAATTGGTGATGGAAATCGCCGTCGCCGCCTTGGCCGCCTGGTGGGTATACAGCGTCACGCCGGAACCCCTGGCAGGCGGTTTGGCGATCCCCTTCGTCAAAAGTTTTTTGGTGCCCATGGGCTGGATGTTCGTGCCCTTTGCCGTCTTCGTCATGGTCGGTGCATCGAACTCGGTCAACCTGACCGACGGCCTGGACGGCCTGGCCATCGTGCCCGTGATTATCGCGGCCGGCACCTTCGGCTTTATTTCCTATCTGGTCGGCAACGCGGTTTTTTCCGAATACCTGCAGCTTCACGCCGTGCCGGGCGCGGGCGAACTGGTCGTAATTTGCGGCGCTTTGGTCGGCGCGGGCCTGGGCTTCCTCTGGTTCAATGCGCCGCCGGCAATGGTTTTCATGGGCGATACCGGGAGCCTCGCCTTGGGCGGAACCCTTGGGGCGATCAGCGTCGTGACGAAACACGAACTGGTTCTGGCCATCGTGGGCGGATTGTTCGTGCTGGAGACCGTTTCCGTCATCGTTCAGGTCGCTTCGTTCAAGCTGACGGGACGGCGCGTTTTCCGCATGGCGCCCCTGCACCACCATTTCGAGGAAAAGGGGTGGGCCGAACCGACTATTGTCATCCGCTTTTGGATCATCGCCGTCATCCTGGCCCTCGCCGGCTTGGCGACCTTGAAGCTGAGGTAGCGCGATGATCGAGGTCAGCACCTTCTCGAACCGGCAGGTCGCCGTATTCGGCCTGGGACGGTCGGGTTTGTCCGCCGCCAAGGCCTTGACGGCAGGTGGCGCCGACGTGCTGGCCTGGGATGACAATGAAGACCGCCGGCTTGCGGCCGAAGCCGAGGGCGTAGCGGTTGCCGACCTCTATCGTTCCGACTGGTCCCGGATTGCGGCGTTGATCCTCAGTCCGGGCGTACCGCTGACCCATCCCGCGCCGCACCGCATCGTTGACCTGGCGGCGTCCGCCGGCTGCGAAGTCATCGGCGATGTCGAATTGCTGGCCCGAGAAGCTTTGCCAAACCGGATTGCCGCCATTACGGGGACGAACGGCAAATCGACGACCACCGCCTTGCTCGGGTTTCTTTTGGAATCCTGCGGCTTGGACGTCGCCGTCGGCGGAAACCTCGGCACGCCCGTGTTGGCGTTGCCGAAATTGGCGGCCGACGGGATTTACGTCATCGAGATGTCCTCCTACCAGATCGACCTCGCGCCCTCGCTTAGGCCCGATGTCGCCGTTCTGCTGAACCTGAGCCCCGATCACATCGACCGGCACGGCGACATGGCGGGTTATGTCGGCGTCAAGCGCACCATGCTGGAGCGTCAAACGCCTGACCAAATCGCGGTGGTCGGCGTCGACGACACCGAATCCGCAGGTATCTACGAAAAACTGGCAGCGGCGCGCGGGACGAAAATCGTGCCCGTGTCCGTCGGACCGAACCCCGACAACCGGGCGAAGGAAGGCGGCATATGGGTGACTGACGGCATCCTCCGGGCGGCGTCAATTGATGACGGTGAGCCGCTGGTCGATCTGACCGGCGCACGGAACCTCGTCGGAAAACACAATTGGCAGAATGCCGGGGCGGCGCTGGCGGCGTCGGTGGCCCTAGGTTGCCCTGCCGAACACGCCGCCGCCTGTCTGCTGCGCTTTCCCGGACTGGCCCACCGCATGGAGGATGTCGGCAACATTGGCGGTGTTCGTTTTATCAACGATTCCAAGGCTACCAACGCCGAAGCCACGGCACGGGCTCTGGCTTGTTTCGACCATATCATCTGGATCGTCGGCGGCCGGGCGAAGGAAGGCGGCATCGAAAGTCTGCGCCGCTATTTCGCTCAGGTCGACCATGCCTATCTGATCGGTGAGGCCGCCCAAGAGTTTGCCCAAAGCCTGGGCGATGGCGTGGCCCACACCTTCGCTGAGAATCTCGACACGGCCGTGACACAAGCGGCAGCCCAAGCGGCCCAGCGCGCAGAAAACGGGGATCAGCCTGTCAACACGGTGGTTCTGTTGTCACCCGCGGCGGCGTCCTTCGACCAGTTCAGCGATTTCGAAGCGCGCGGCGACCGTTTCCGCGAACTGGTGCAGAACCATGCCGTGCTGCATGCCGACAAACCGGTGGCCGGAGGGCAGGCATGATCGGCCCGGCCCGCACCGATACTTCCCTGGTCAGCCGTTGGTGGTGGACGGTGGACCGCTGGTCGTTGGCGGCGTTGGCGGTCCTGTTGGCTGCCGGCGCCCTGCTGGTGATGGCGGCCAGTCCCGCCGTGGCCGAGCGCATTGGTTTGGAGTCCTTTCATTTCGTCCGTCGTCAATCCATCTTTTTGCTGCCGGCGATCGTTGTCATGATCGCCGTTTCGTCGATGTCGCCCCTGTCGATCAGACGCATCGCCGTCATCGGTTTCGCCATCACCATCGTTCTGATGATCGCGACGCTGCTGCTGGGGCACGAGGTCAAGGGTGCCCGGCGCTGGTTGTCGGTCGCCGGTTTCGTGCTGCAGCCCTCGGAATTCGTCAAGCCGTTCTTCGCCGTTGTCGCCGCCTGGATGTTCGCCGAGCACCAGCGCGGCCTCGGTTTGCCCGGCAACGCCATCTCGGGCGTCTTGCTGGTTCTGGTGATCGGGCTTTTGGTCCTGCAGCCGGATTTCGGTATGACCATCGTCGTCGCGGCGGTCTGGTTCGCCCAGTTCTTCATGGCCGGCATGCCGATGACCTGGATCGGCGCTCTGGCCTTTGCCGGGATGGCGGGATTGGCGGCGGCCTATGCCCTGCTGCCCCACGTCGCCAGCCGCATCGACCGTTTCCTCGATCCGGCGAGCGGTGATTCATTCCAGGTCGATACGGCCTTGTCGGCCTTCCGGACTGGTGGCCTGACCGGGCGCGGTCCCGGTGAAGGCACGGTTAAGTCAGTCCTGCCCGACGCCCATACCGATTTCATTTTCGCCGTGGCGGGAGAGGAATTCGGCCTGTTCGCCTGCCTCCTTCTCGTCGCCCTTTTCGCTTTCGTGGTGCTGCGCGGCTTCGCCCGCCTGCTGGAGGAACGCAACGCCTTCGTCATGCTGGCCGCTTCCGGCTTATTGGTTCAGTTTGGTATCCAGGCCATCGTCAACATGGGCGTGAACCTGCGCCTGATGCCAGCCAAGGGTATGACATTGCCGTTCATATCCTACGGTGGTTCGTCACTCCTCGCCCTCGCGATGGGCATGGGCATGGTTCTGGCGCTGACCCGGCGGCGAGCCGGAACGGGGTTGTTGGGATGAGCGGCGCCGTCATCCTTGCCGCCGGCGGCACCGGCGGACACCTGTTCCCGGCGGAGGCCTTGGCCGGAGAACTGACGGCGCGCGGCCGTCAGGTGATCCTGCTCACCGACAGCCGGGGTTCCGACTATATCAAGACCGTCGGCGGGCCGCTGAGCCGGGTCGAGCAGTACACGGTTCGGGCCGGCGCGGTCTCCGGCCAATCCCTGGGCGGTCGCTTGAAGGGATTGGCGGAAATCACCGCCGGTGTTTGGCAGGCCAGAAGCTTGCTCAACCGATTGAAGCCTATCGCCGCCGTCGGCTTCGGCGGTTACCCCTCGCTGCCGACCATGATCGCCGCGACGCGGGCGGACGTGCCCTCGGTGGTTCATGAGCAAAACGCAGTGCTTGGGCGAGTCAACCGACTGCTGGCGCCGCGCGTCTCGGCGATCGCGGTTTCATTTGCCGACACCATGAAGCTGGAACCCGGTGATTTTGCCAAGGTCACCGTTGTCGGCAATCCCGTCCGACCAGCTGTCCGTGCAGTGCGCGGCGCGCCCTATCTGCCGCTCGAACACGGCGACCAGTTCAAACTTATGGTTTTGGGCGGCAGTCAGGGGGCTTCCATCCTGTCTGACGTGGTGCCGCAGGCGCTCGGGAAGCTGCCACCCGACCTCAGAAGCCGTATGCGGATCACCCAGCAGTGCCGGACCGAGGACCTGGAGCGCGTCCGGGCAGCTTATACAAATCTTGCCGTGACGGCCGACCTTGCGCCGTTTTTCGATGATGTTCCGGCGCGTCTTGCGATTACCCATCTGCTTGTTTCACGGGCCGGCGCATCGACGGTCAGCGAAGCCGCCGTCGCCGGCCGTCCGGCTCTGTTGATCCCGTATCCTCACGCCACGGACGACCATCAGACGGCCAACGCCAAGGCGTTCGTGGATCCGGGCGGCGGCTGGTTGATGCAACAGACGGAATTTACTCCCGACGCTGTGGCAGCTCTTCTGCAAAGCCTTATCGCCGATCCGACCAAATTGAGCGCGGCCGCGGCCGGTGCCCACGATGTCGGGCGCGCCGATGCGGCGCCCAGGCTCGCCGATCTCGTCGAATCCCTCATTCACGGCAGCAACGGCAAGCGCGGACGGGAGGAGGCGGCATGAGAGCGCTTCCCCTGGATATCGGCATCATCCACTTTGTCGGCGTCGGCGGCATCGGCATGAGCGGTATCGCCGAGGTCATGCATAACCTGGGATATAAGGTTCAGGGTTCCGATCAGGCCGAGAACGCCAACGTCTTGCGCCTGCGGGATCTTGGCGTGACGGTGTATGTCGGCCACGAGGGCGAGCACGTCTCCGAGGCCCAGGTCGTCGTGATCTCCTCGGCCGTCAAGGACGACAACCCCGAAGTCAGAGCGGCCCGTCAGCGAATGGTTCCCGTGGTCCGCCGAGCCGAAATGCTGGCCGAACTGATGCGCCTCAAATGGTGCGTCGCTGTCGGCGGCACTCACGGCAAGACGACCACCACGTCACTGCTGGCGGCATTGCTGGATGCCGCGGATGTCGATCCGACGGTCATCAATGGCGGCATTATCAACGCCTATGGCACCAACGCCCGGCTCGGCGAGGGTGATTGGATGGTGGTGGAAGCGGACGAAAGCGACGGCACCTTCGTGCGGTTGCCGGCGACCATTGCCGTCGTGACCAACATGGATCCGGAACACCTCGATTTCTACGGCGACTTCGAGACCGAACGTCAGGCCTTCCAGTCCTTCGTCGAAAACGTCCCCTTCTACGGCGCAGCCGTGCTCTGCATCGATCATCCTGAAGTTCAGTCCATGGTCGGTCGCATCACCGACCGGCGCATCGTGACCTACGGCATGAGCCCGCAGGCCGACGTGCGGGCCGACAACATCAGGTTCTCCGCCGGGGGCGCGGATTTCGACGCCGTTATGACCGACCGGATCGACGGTGGCAGTGAAACGATCGAAAACATCCGCCTGCCCATGCCCGGCGCGCACAATGTACAGAATGCGCTGGTGGTCTTGGCCGTGGCGCGGGAAATGGGTATAGACAACGAGACGGTGCGCCGCGCACTGGCCGGATTTGAAGGCGTTAAACGCCGCTTCACGCGCGTTGGTGAGGTGGGAGGCGTTACGGTGATTGACGACTACGCCCACCACCCGGTGGAAATATCCGCCGTACTGGCGGCGGCGCGGACGGCCTACGAGGGACGCATAATCGCGGTCGTGCAACCGCATCGCTACAGCCGCCTGGCGGATCTCTTTACGGAATTTTGTAACTGCTTCAATGACGCCGACACCGTGGTCGTATCCGATGTCTACGCGGCCGGTGAACAACCGATCGAGGGCGTTGATCGGGATGCCCTGGCCGAAGCCATGCGGGGCCACGGCCACCGCCGGGTGCTGACGCTCGACGATCCCGACGAGCTGGCGCCGCTGGTTGCGGCGGAAACCGCGGCCGGCGATCTCGTGGTCTGTCTGGGTGCCGGCAACATTACGGCTTGGGCAAACGCGCTCCCCGGTGAACTGGAGGCATTGCAGAGCCAACCCAGGCAGAGCCAGGGAGGCGCATCATGATGGGTAAGCACCGCGCCGCCGATCGCCTGCTCGACCGCCTCCCGGCGGTGCGCGGCCGCTATAACGAAAATGCTTCACTGGCGGGGATCACCTGGTTCCGCGTGGGCGGCCCGGCCGAAGTCATGTTCCGGCCGGCGGACGCCTTGGATTTGACGGACTTTCTCGAACAACTCCCCGCCGATGTCGACGTGCTGGTGATGGGCGTTGGATCGAACCTGTTGGTCCGCGACGGCGGCGTCGAGGGCGTTGTCGTCCGTTTGGGCCGGGGCTTCGCCCAGGTCAGCACGCGGGACGACTGCATTATGGCGGGCGCCGGCGCCCTGGACGTCAATGTGGCGCTGACGGCGCGGATGGCCGGCATCGCCGGACTCGAATTCCTCAGCGGCATTCCCGGCACCATCGGTGGTGCGCTCCGCATGAACGCCGGCGCTTACGGGGTCGAAATCAAGGATGTCCTGGTCGAAGCCGAGGCGGTGACGCCGACCGGCGATATCGTTTTGCTCAAACCCGACGCCATGGATTTCGGTTACCGCCATTGCGGCATTCCCGAAGATTGGATCTTCACCCGGGCGAAGCTGCAGGGACGGGCGGGGAAACCGGAAGAGATCGCGGCCCAGGTCAACGATATCCGCGCGGCGCGTCAGGCCAGTCAGCCCGTTCGGGCGCGGACCGGCGGCAGCACCTTCGCCAATCCCGACGGGACCGACAAAAAGGCCTGGCAACTGATCGACGAAGCGGGGTGCCGCGGCCTGGTCCGGGGCGGCGCGATGGTTTCCGAACAACACTGCAATTTCCTCATCAATACCGGCGAGGCCACGGCGGCTGATCTGGAAGCGCTGGGCGAGGAAGTGCGCCGCCGGGTGCTTGAAATGTCGGGCGTTTCCCTCAAGTGGGAGATCCGCCGGGTCGGCCATTACGAAGGCGGGCCCGCCAAGGTCCCGGACGCGAGTGGGGAGGGCGGCGAATGAGCATGCATGTCGCTGTTCTCATGGGCGGCTGGTCCGCCGAGCGTGAAGTGTCGCTGGTCAGCGGCGCGGACGTCGTGAAAGCGCTGAAGGAACGGGGCTATGAAGTATCGGCTGTCGATGTCGGTCGTACGGTCGCGGCGACGTTGATGGAACTGAAACCCGACGTTTGCTTCAACGCCCTGCACGGACGTTTCGGGGAGGACGGCTGCATCCAGGGTCTCTTGGAGGTGCTGGGAATTCCCTACACCCATTCGGGCGTCCTGGCGTCGTCTCTCGCCATGGATAAGCCGACCGCCAAACGGCTGTTTGGCCAGGCAGGCATCACGCTCGCCGAGGGTGCGGTGTTCCATCGTGATGAGGTGCTGGCCGGTCACGTGATGGACCCGCCCTATGTCATCAAGCCGATCAACGAAGGTTCCAGCGTCGGCGTCAAGATCGTCATGGAAAACGAGAACGCACATCCCTTCGAAAACGACGCCTGGCATTACGGCGAGGAAGTGCTGATCGAAAAATTCATACCGGGACGTGAGATCCAGGTGGCTGTGATGGGCGACCGGGCCTTGGGCGCCATCGAAATCCGGCCGAAAAAACAGTTCTACGACTACGAAGCCAAGTACTCGGACGGCTTTGCCGAACACCTCATGCCGGCCCCGATCGACCAGGGCGCCTACGACGAAATGCTGCGTCTGGCGCAACTTGCCCACGATGTTCTGGGCTGCCGCGGCGTGACGCGCAGCGACTTCCGTTACGACGACACCAAGGCGGATCCCGGCGACATCTATCTCTTGGAAATTAATACCCAGCCCGGCATGACGCCCTTGAGTCTGGCTCCCGAGATCGCCGCCCATGTCGGCATCGATTTCGGCGAGCTTGTCGATTGGATGGTGAAGGACGCGGGGTGTCAGCGATGACCAAGCTGAATCCCGCCCCCCGAATGGCCAAAGCCGCTCCCGCCAAGACCAAACGCGGGCGCACTAAAACCACCCGCGGCAAGGCGCCGCGCCGCCCCTTGCGTCACTGGCTGGCTGCACACCGGCGCGCGCTGTGGCGCGGCGGGCTAGCGTTCGCCGTATTTGCCGGGGTTACGGGCAGCGGCGTTTGGGCACTGCAGGTCAATTTGCCCAGCCGTGCGTTCGATGCTGCGGAGGCGCTGCTGCTTGACGGCATGCGCCATGCGGGGCTGACCGTAAACGAGGTCATCGTCGTTGGACGGCGCGAAACCAAGCGCACGGACATCGCGCGTAAACTGGGCGTTCGCCGCGGCGATCCCATACTGGCGCTCGATCTGGACGACGCGAAGGAACGCCTTGAATCTTTGGGCTGGGTGCGCAGCGCCACCATCACGCGCCGCCTGCCCGGCGATCTCCACGTCCATCTGGCCGAGCGCCGGCCCTTTGCCTTGTGGCAGAAAAACCGCCGCCTGGCATTGATCGACCGGGAAGGAGCCGAAATCACCGCTGAAGATCTGGGCCGTTTTCGCCAACTGCCCGTGGTGGTTGGACGCGATGCGCCTCAGCACGTCGGCGCTCTGTTCGATGCGTTGGCGTCGCAACCGCAATTGTTCCAACGCGTCAGCGCAGCCGTCCGCATCGCCGCTCGGCGCTGGGACGTGCGGCTCGATAACGGGATCGTCATCCGCCTGCCGGAGGAAAACGTCGGCGGTGGCTGGTCGAGGCTCGCAGCGCTGGAAAAGGTGCACGGAATTTTGAACCGGGACCTGGCCGCCATCGACCTCAGGCTGGATGACCGCCTCATCGTCCGCCTCGGTGCCGAAGCCGCCAAGAAGGCCCGTCAGAAGGCACAAAAGGGAAAAAGTACGTGAATAAGAAGAAACGCACGAACAACGTAAACCAGCCGGCGCGGGGGGCCCGAACATGGCGCTAGGCCTACCGAATACCGGCAGCGGCGCACCCATGAAAAACGGCGTGGTGGCGGCTTTGGACATCGGCACGACGAAGGTCTGCTGCTTCATCGGCCGCGTCGTGGGGGAAAACAAGGTTCGGGTCGCCGGCATCGGTCATCAGGTATCGCGCGGCCTTCGGGCCGGCGCCGTCGCCGACATGGAAGCGGTGGAAACCTCCATCCGCGCCGCCGTCGATGCCGCCGAACGCATGGCCGAGGAAAAAATTCGCCATGTTCTGGTCAACCTGTCGGCCGGTGACCCTGCCTCCCATACCGTGGGCGTCGACGTCCCGGTGGCGGGCGGCGAAATCGACGACCGCGATTTGCGGCGCGTCCTCCACCAGGGCATGGCTCGGGCCGAACCGGGCGAGCGCGAGGTGGTTCACGCCATTCCGGTCTCGTATACGGTCGACGCCATGGGCGGCATCCGCGATCCCCGCGGCATGTTCGCCGACCGCCTCGGCGTCAACATGCATATCGTCACGGCGTCGAGCGGACCTTTGCGCAATTTGCAAAGCTGCATCGAACGCGGTCATCTCGAGATCGGCAGCACTGTGGTTTCTTCCTACGCCGCCGGTCTGGCCACCTTGGTCGAGGACGAACGCGACCTCGGCGTGACGCTCATTGAAATGGGCGGCGGCACGACCTCGTCGGCGGTGTTTTACGACGGCAGCCTGATTTTCGCCGACGTCGTTCCGGTTGGCGGCCAGCATGTGACGAACGATATCGCCCGCGGTTTGGCGACGCCGACAGGCCATGCCGAACGCATGAAGACCCTTTACGGCAGCGCCATCGCCAGCCCAGCCGACGACCGTGAACTGATCGATGTGCCGCAGGTTGGCGAATCCGACCAGGCGGAACCCAATCACATTCCGCGCTCGGCTTTGGTGGGCATCATCCAGCCGCGCCTTGAAGAAACCCTGGAATTGGTGCGCGACCGCCTGGCGCAAGCGGGCATGGATCGCATCGCCGGCCGGCGCGTCGTTCTGACGGGCGGCGCCAGCCAGCTCCAGGGCGTGCGCGAACTGGCGCAAAGGGTGCTCGACAAACAAGTCCGCATCGGCCGTCCGATACGCATTCAGGGCTTGGCCGAGGCAACCGGCGGTCCCGCCTTCGCCACCTGCGCGGGCCTGATCTGCTACGGCGCGCTCGGCATGGCCGAGGCGCTGGCCGTACCGGCCGAAGATGAACACGCAAACGGCGGCTTCGGCCGCCTGGGGAAGTGGCTGAGGGAGAACTTTTGACGAAAAACGCGAAGGCCGGGGCAACCGGCACGCCAGAGGAAGGCGCGGAAGAGAGCTTTGAGATTAGGAAATTAACAGTCCACCAAATAGTAATGTGGAGGCCAAAATGTCCATCAACCTGACTATGCCTGAGACGACCGAACTGAAACCGAGAATAACCGTCGTTGGGGTCGGCGGTGCCGGCGGCAACGCTGTCAACAACATGATCGGCGCCCACCTGGAGGGTGTCGAATTCGTCGTGACCAACACCGATGCCCAGGCGTTAAGCCAGTCGCTCACCGAGCGCCGCGTTCAATTGGGCGTCACCGTGACCCAGGGTCTCGGCGCCGGTTCAAGGCCCGAAGTCGGGCACGCCGCAGCCCATGAAGCTTTGGATGAGATCATGGATCACATCCAGGGCAGCCACATGGTGTTTATCACGGCCGGCATGGGCGGCGGGACCGGCACGGGCGCTGCGCCCGTGGTTGCCCAGGCGGCCCGCGCCGCCGGTATGCTGACGGTCGGCGTCGTGACCAAACCCTTCCATTTCGAAGGCAATCACCGCATGGCGATTGCCGAGGCCGGCATGGAAGAACTGCAAAACCACGTCGATACGCTGATTATCATTCCCAATCAGAACCTGTTCCGCGTGGCCAACGAAAAGACGACGTTCGCCGATGCCTTCAAGATGGCGGACGACGTGCTTTATTCCGGCGTCAGGGGTGTCACCGATCTGATGGTGATGCCGGGCCTGATCAATTTGGATTTTGCCGACGTTCGCGCCGTGATGGGCGAAATGGGCAAGGCCATGATGGGCACCGGCGAGGCCGAGGGCGAGAAACGCGCCACCGACGCCGCCGAAGCCGCCATCGCCAACCCGCTGCTGGACGATGTCTCGATGAAGGGTGCCCACGGCGTTCTGATCAATATCACCGGCGGCATGGACATGACGCTTTATGAGGTCGACGAGGCCGCCAACCGCATCCGCGAGGAGGTCGACGACAACGCCAATATCATCTTCGGTTCGACCTTCGATGAAGCGCTGGAAGGCCAGATGCGCGTTTCCATCGTCGCGACCGGTATCGAGGCAGAAGGATTGGCCGCCAACCCGCTGCCCAAGCTTCAGGTCGTCGGCGGCGCCGATTCGGTCGACCGCGCGGCGACTCCGGAGGTTCCGGCGGCCGCCTTGGGCCAACCGATGATGGGGCAGCCGGCGCTTGATCTCGGCAGTGCGCCGTCCGCGTCGCTAGGGACACCGGCGCCGTCGGCGTCCATGGGTGGTCAGGCCCAGGCTTTGGCCATGCCCGAACCGGAAATGGCGGAGGACTATAAACCGATGGTCCCGTCGGCCTTGTCGCCGCCGATTACCCAGTCGGCCATGCCGACACCGACGCCGAAGCCGGAGCCCAAGGCGGAAATTACGCCGCCCAAGGTAGAACCGGAAATCGAAGCCCCAAAGGCGGAGCGGGATTCGTTTATCGCACGTCCGGCCATGACGCCGGGTGCCGGCGAGGCCCGCACCACCAACCGGCCCGAACCGTTTTCCGAAGCCGCTCTGACCAATGGTGCGGCGCCGGAGAAAAAGGTATCGCGCGGGCCGAGCCTGTTGGAGCGGATGACGGGTACCGGTCGCGCCCGCCCGAAGGAGCAAGCTCCCGAGGTTCCCGAAGCTGCTTCCATACCGGTTCAGGAGCCAACGATAGAGACGCCGACGGAGCCGGAAACAGCGCTGACCTTGGATGAAAGCCAGGCGACTGAAGAAAAACCTGCTTCAGCGGCACCTGAGACTCCGGTGGCGCCTGCGGCGCCCAGCGTCGAGGCCAAGATTTCGGCACCGACTCCCGAGATCGACCCGGCCGACCGTCTGGCACCGCCGCCGGAAGAGGATGTCCTCGAAATTCCGGCGTTCCTGCGGCGCCAGGCCAATTAGGGCGTTTCAAGATTGACGTGAACCTCATCCTCACGTTTATGCGGGGCGGTGCTTCGGCGCCGCCCCGTAACGCTTGGTGAGTCTAAGTTACAGACTATTACAAAGCCGTAACAAATCGACATAAAGTGTGATTGGTGCGGTGCAATACGGACTGATACAAACCTTGATGAGGGTTTCGGTCCTCTGCGAAATATTCATCAGTTTGCCCGCTGATCACCGCGCCCGCAGTTGAGGCGCCGAGCGGAGGGCCGGGAGCAAGTCGATTTCTATCCACGCCAACGAACACGAAACCCTGGAATTCCCCTCTGACCAAAGCGCCGTGGGATTAGGCGACGCTGGTTCGTCACGTCAACGTACGCTGCGCAACCGGATCAGTTGCACCGGCGTTGGCGTTCATAGCGGCGCTACTGTCTCGATGACTTTGCTTCCCGCCGACGCCAACACGGGCATCCTGTTTCGCCGCTGTGACGTCGACGCGGCGGTGGCGGACATTCCGGGCCTTTGGGACCGGGTCTCCGAAACCATGCTCGGCACGACGCTGAGTAACGATCACGGCACCAGCATTGCGACGGTCGAACATCTCATGGCGGCGTTTGCCGGCTGTGGCATTGACAACGCGATAGTCGAATTGGACGGTGGCGAAGTGCCGATTATGGATGGTTCAAGCGCGCCGTTCGTTTTCCTAATCGAGTGCGCCGGTATTGAAGTACAAGACTCAGCGCGACGCATGATCCGTATTCTCAAGCCCGTCAGCGTCGAGGACAAGGGCCGAACCGTAACGCTGCGGCCTGCCGAGCGCTTTACACTGAACTTCGAAATCGATTTCGACAGTCCCTATGTCGCCCACCAGACCTGCACGTTCGATTCGGCCACCATGACGTTCAAGGACGAATTGTGCCGTGCCCGAACTTTTGGTTTCCTCCACGAGGTTGCCGCCATGCAGGCACGCGGCCTGGGCCGGGGTGGATCATTGGATAATGCCGTTGTTATCGGTGACGACGGCGTCATGAACGACGATGGTCTACGTTTCGAGGACGAATTCGCCCGCCACAAGGCGTTGGATGCCGTCGGCGACCTATTTCTTGCCGGCGCACCCGTCATCGGACGTTATGAAGGCATCCGCGCGGGCCATGAAATGAATAATCTTTTGCTGCGGGCGTTGTTTGCCGACGCCACGGCATGGGAATGGGTGTCTCAGCCCGTTATCGATGACGTAGCGGACGAAGAACCCGTTTGGGACGCCGAACCGGCTGCCGCAATCGCCTGATTGCGGCTACCGCCTGCAAGACCCCATTGCCGGCCGGATAATTCTCCATTTTGACGATTGGGCGCTGTGCGGGCGGAAAACGCTCATGCTATAGTCCGGGCGGTCCTCAGGGATGCAGCCAGTCATATGCGCAATCACACGGGTAATCTCAATCAACACATGCGATCAATCCGGCAAACACCCGCCCGTCGAATGACGAATGCCCATGGCGCCCGTTCAATCATAGTGGGCGGATGCTTGGGGCTATTGCTGATGCTTGGCGGCTGCACGGGAAAGGCCGTGGAAGAGTATGTCGAGCGGCCCGTTCACGAACTCTACAATGAGGCGTCCGACGCCTTGGTGGCGGGAAACTATAAGGAGGCTGCAGCCGGTTTCGACGAAGTCGAACGCCAGCATCCCTATTCACCGTGGGCGACCCGAGCCCAGCTCATGGCGGCTTACGCCTTCTACCAGCAGAACGAATACGACCAAGCGATAATTGCCGCCGAGCGCTTCGTACAACTGCATCCCGGACATGAGGACACGCCCTACGCCCACTACCTGATCGCCATCAGCTATTACGAGCAGATCATCGACGTCGGCCGCGACCAAAAGATTACTGAATTGGCACTCCGCACCCTGAACGAGGTTGTCCGGCGTTATCCCCGAAGCGAATATGCCCGGGACGCCAACCTCAAGATCGATCTGGCGAGGAACCACCTGGCAGGCAAGGAAATGGAAATCGGCCGTTTTTATCTGAAGCGGCGGCAGTTCTCTGCGGCGATCAACCGTTTCCGGGTCGTGGTGGAGAAGTTCCAGACGACGGACCACGTGCCGGAGGCTCTTCACCGTTTGAACGAATGCTACCTTTCGCTCGGCATCGTCAACGAAGCCCAGGCCACCGCTGCCGTGCTGGGCTACAATTTTCCGGGCAGCTCCTGGTATCGTGATTCCTATGTCCTGCTGACGGGTGCAGACCTCGAACCGGCGCCCGATGACCAGTCCTGGATCAGCCGGATCTGGAATACCGTATTTTAGCTTGGGCTTAGCGTGCTCGCCGGTTTGACCATCCGCGACATTGTTTTGATCGAACGCCTCGATCTGGAGGTTCACGGCGGCCTGGGCGTCTTGACCGGGGAAACCGGAGCCGGCAAGTCCATTCTCCTGGACAGCTTGGGTCTCTGTCTCGGCAACCGGGCCGATTCCAATCTTGTCCGTCACGGCGCCGACAAGGGACAGGTGACGGCGGCGTTCTTCCTGCCCGAAGGGCACCCCGCGCGCGCCTTGCTGGCCGAGCACGACCTTGATGAAGACGGCGATCTTGTCATCCGCCGCGTCGTCGGCAAGGACGGCCGCAGCCGCGCTTTTGCCAACGACCAGTCCATCAGCGTCGGCCTGATGCGTGAACTGGGTGAATGTCTGGTCGAAATTCAGGGCCAGCACGACCGCTACGGTCTGCTCGATGCTTCGACCCATCGTGGCCTGTTGGACGAATTCGGCGGCACCACCGGCAAGGCCGCCGCCGTGCGGACCGCGTTTGACGAAATGAAAGCCGCCCGTGAAGCGCTCGCCGAGGCGGAAGCAACTCTCGCCACGGCGCGCGACGACGAGGATTACCTGCGTCACGTGCTGGCCGAATTGGATGAGGTTGAACCCCAGCCGGGCGAAGAGGATACGCTGGCCGAAACCCGGACGCTTCTGATGAACGGCGAAAGCCTGGCCGATGCCGTAACCGCCGCGGAAGCAGCGCTGGGCGGCGCGGAAGGGGCGGCCGCCCGGCTGCGTGACGCCGAACGGGCGCTGGAACGGGTGGCGGATAAAGCGGCAGGCAGGCTCGATACAACCCTACAAGCCTTGGAGCGCGCCTCCATCGAAGCCGCCGAGGCGGCGGCGACGGTGGAAGAGGCGGCGCGGGAGTTCATCGCCTCGCCGGAGCGCCTGGCGGGGATCGAGGAACGGCTGTTCAAACTGCGTGAGCTCGCCCGCAAGCACCGCATCGACGTCGACGGACTGGCTGACTTGCGCCAAACCTTCGCCGATCGTCTTGCGGCCATCGACGGCGGCGACGCGCATATCGGTGGCCTGCAGCAGTACGCGGAGGCGGCGCGACAAGCCTATGTTGCTGTTGCGGATGATTTGTCAAAGGCGCGCCGGCGTGCGGCTTCGAAGCTGGACAAGGCGGTCGACGCCGAGCTGGGTCCGCTGAAGCTCGAGAAAGCGCGCTTCCGCACCATCGTCGAGGGTCTGGAGGAAAGCGCCTGGGGCCGCGACGGCGCCGATCGTGTGGTGTTCGAGGTGGCGACCAATCCCGGCCAGCCGCCGGGACCGCTCACCCGCGTCGCCTCGGGTGGTGAGCTCAGTCGCTTCCTGTTGGCGCTGAAGGTGGTGCTGGCCGCCGGCAAGACCACGCCGACACTGATTTTCGACGAAGTCGACAGCGGCATCGGCGGCGCCACGGCGGATGCGGTGGGCGAGCGCCTGGCGCGGCTGGCGGAGGATGCCCAGGTTCTGGTCGTCACCCATTCGCCACAGGTGGCGGCCCGCGGCAGCCACCATTGGCGGGTCGAGAAGCAGGCCAAGGGCAAATCGACCGTGACCGATGTCAGCGAACTTGACGACGCGGCGCGGCGCGAGGAGTTGGCCCGCATGCTGGCCGGCGCCACGGTCACGGACGAGGCGCGGGCGGCGGCCGACAGTCTGATCGCGGGTCAGGCTTCGTGAGCGGAGCCGGCATTCCGGTCGACGACCTGACGGAAATGGAAGCCGTGGCGGAATTGGCCCGTCTGTCCGAGGAAATTGCTGCCCACGACCGGCGCTATTACCAAGAGGACGCACCCAGCGTTTCCGACGCCGCTTACGACGCCTTGCGGCAACGCAACGCGGCCCTCGAGGCCAAATTTCCCGACCTTGTCCGCCAGGACAGCCCCGGCCGGCGGGTGGGCGCCGAACCGGGCAGCGGCTTCGCCAAGGTTCGCCATGCCAAACCCATGTTGTCGTTGGACAACGCCTTTGATGCCGACGACGTCACCGAATTTGTGGCCCGCGTCCGCCGCTTTCTCGGACTGGCCGAGGATGAGCCGGTCGAATTGATCGCCGAACCGAAGATCGACGGCCTGTCGGCAGCTGCACGCTATGAGGCCGGCGTGATGGTTCAAGGCGCGACCCGCGGTGACGGCGAGACGGGGGAAGACATCACCGCCAATCTACGCACCGTCGTCGATCTGCCGGAAAAGCTTGACGGGAAGGACATCCCGGATGTCATCGAGGTGCGCGGCGAGGTCTACATGCGCCGCGACGATTTCATGGCCCTGAACCGGGCCCAGGAGAAGGACGGTAAGCAGATCTACGCCAATCCGCGCAACTCGGCGGCGGGATCACTCAGGCAAATCGATGCGTCGATCACGGCGTCGCGCAAACTGCGCTTTTTCGCCTACGCCTGGGGTGAGGTGAGCGCGTTGCCATCGGAAAGCCACTGGGGCGTGCTGGAGCGCTACAAGGCCTGGGGCTTCTCAACAAATCCGCTGACAGAGAAATGCCCGGATGCGGAGACGGCCCTGGCGCTCCACGCGCGCATCGAAGAACAACGCGCCGAACTGCCCTACGATATCGACGGCGTGGTCTACAAGGTCGACCGCCTGGACTGGCAAGACCGCCTTGGCATGGTCAGCCGCGCCCCGCGCTGGGCCATCGCGCATAAGTTCGCCGCCGAAAAGGCCCAGACCGTTCTGCGCGACATCGATATCCAGGTCGGCCGCACCGGCACGCTGACGCCGGTGGCGCGCCTGGAACCCGTCACGGTGGGCGGTGTTGTCGTCACCAACGCGACGCTGCACAACGAGGAAATGATCGAGAAACTCGACGCCCGCATCGGCGATACCGTGATCGTACAGCGCGCCGGCGATGTCATCCCCCAGGTCCTGGCCGTGGTGCCGGAGAAGCGGCCCATGGGCGCCAAGTCCTTCGTCTTTCCCGACACCTGCCCGATCTGCGACAGCCATGCCGTGCGCGACGTCAAGGACGAGAAAACCGGTGAGTTGGAGGCCCGGCGGCGCTGCACCGGCGGTCTCGTCTGCGAGGCCCAGGCGGTAGAGCGGCTGCGCCACTTCGTTTCCCGCAACGCCTTCGATATCGAGGGCTTGGGCGAGAAGCAGATTGCTGCGTTTTGGGCGAACGGATTGGTGAAGGAGCCGGGTGATATCTTCACCCTGGCCGCCCGCAACGACGAGCTCGATCCGCCGCTGCAGGATCAGGAGGGCTGGGGAGCGCTCAGCGTTGAAAACCTGTTTGCTGCAGTCGATGAACGCCGAACCATCGACCTCGACCGTTTTGTCTATGCCCTCGGCATCCCCCACATCGGACAAACCACGGCGCGGTTGCTGGCCAAAACCTATGAGAACGCCGATGCCCTGCTCTCCGCCCTGGCGGCGGCGGGCGATGAGGAGGGCGAGGCCTGGGCCGAGCTTATGGACGTCGACGGTATCGGCCCCAAGGTCGCCGCGTCGCTGGTCGCCTTCTTCGCCGAACCCCACAACACGGACGTGGTCGCCAACCTGCGCGCCCACCTCGATATCCAACCCTTCGACGCTCCCGAGGACGACAGCCCCGTCAGCGGCAAAACCGTGGTTTTCACCGGCACCCTGGAGCGCATGACCCGCGCCGAAGCCAAAGCCAGGGCCGAAGCGCTGGGCGCTAAGGTGTCGGGTTCGGTCTCCAAAAAGACCGATTACCTCGTCGCCGGCCCAGGCGCGGGATCGAAGCTCAAAAAGGCGACGGAATTGGGTGTTTCGACGCTTTCGGAAGACGATTGGCTGACGCTAATTGGGGGTTAGTCGACAGCTGCAACAATTTGGTTGATCTTGAGATTTTGGGCTTCCATCCCTCGGTACATCAGCCCAACGCATACGATACTTAAAACAAACTTGATTG
>CAZGTM010000009.1:66735-90790 GCA_964528595.1 uncultured Rhodospirillaceae bacterium | reverse complement strand
GGCATCAGGCAGTAGGCCCACATCGCCACGCTTTGATCATCACACCGCTGTTTCAATAGGGAGAGATAGAGTCTGTAGTCACCGTCAGCAAAAAACGTCCGCTGCTTGCGGTTGCCCCGCTGCACAACATGATGTGGAAATTCAGGTACGACGATCCTTGGTTTTCTGCTCATGCAGAGTGTTATGGAAAGCCCAGGTCATTTTTTCCGACATTTAATGGTGACAGGTACACTTTCTCAATTTTCGAAAAAAGTGTACCTGTCACCATTAAACGTGATTACTTCGTCTCGCCGTCAGGTATCACGTCGCTGCGGCCTTCAGGCAGCTTCTCGGGCAGGATTCCTTTGGCGAACTTTTGCAGGACGATCTGCAGCACCAGGCCGATCAGGAACATGCGCAGGAACGGCACGCGCGTCGACCAGTCGCCGAGTTCGCCGGCAAACCGACTCGTCACGATTTCCGAGGTTGACCACAGGGTCCAGATGACACCTACACCGAGCAGGGCGCCGCGGTTGTTGCCGCTGCCGCCGATAATCAGCATGACCCACAACAGGAAGGTCGTGAGCAGCGGATGGGTCGCTTCGGGGCCGACGAACTTGAAGAAGTGCGCCGTCAGCGCACCGCCCAAGCCCATCAGCGAGGAGCCGATAACGAATGCTTCGACGCGGAATTTTTCGACGTTCTTGCCGGCTGCCCGGGCCGCCAGTTCGTTGTCGCGGATGGCCCGCATGACTCGTCCCCAGGGCGAGGCCTGGCCGCGTTCGAGGAACCAGTAGACGACGATGAGAATGGCGAACACCAACAACATGTAGGTGATCGGCCCCCAAGGCTGGGGCAGCGTCTCAAACGGCCGGTTGATGTTGGAGATGCCGCGGGCGCCGTTGGTGAGCTCCTGTTCGTTCTTGACGATTAGGCGCAGGATTTCCGCAATGCCGATGGTGGCGATGGCGAGATAATCGCTGCGCAGCCGGATGCAGATGCGCCCAACCCCCCAGGCGATAATGCCTGACGCCACCATGGCCATGGGCCAGGCGAACCAGTACGGCATGTCGAAACCGCCGAGATGCTTGGTGGTTTCGGACGTGGTCAGGATGGCGCTGGTATAGGCGCCGATGGCGAAGAAACCGGCGACGCCGACATTAAATAGACCGGTCAATCCCCATTGCAGGTTGAGACCCAAAGCCATGACGCCATAGATGCCGATCATGGTGATCATGAACATGATGTAGTTGAGGTAGCCGTACATCTGTTCCATCAGTAGACCCTCCCCCGGAACAGACCGCTGGGCCGCCAGATCAACATGATGATCATGATGCCGAAGGCAATACCCGTCTTGTAGCCCGGTGACAGCAAGGGGCCGTCGCCGAGCCAGGGATAGGCCGCCAGTTCCTCGGCCAGACCGATGATCAAACCGCCCGCCATGGCGCCGTAAGGTTTGCCGATGCCGCCGAGAATGGCTGCGGCGAACATCGGCAGCAATAGATCCCAACCCATGTTGGAATGAAGGAAACCGTCCCAGCCGACGAAGACGCCGGCGCAGGCCGCGAGAGAACCGCCGACAACCCAGGTCGACTGCACGACCCTTTCGGTCGAGATGCCGGCCAGGCGGGCCAACTCGGCATTGTCGCTCACCGCCCGCATGGCCTTGCCCGTCCGGGTGCGCGTCAGCAGGTAGTGGACAACCAGGATCAGCGCGACGGTGATGACCATCATCCAGATATGGCGCTCGGCGATACGCAGAGTTTCGAAAAAGACGAGCGGGCGCTGGATGCCCTCGACATAAACCTGCGTATCCGGTCCCCACAACACCTGGATCGAGGCCCGGATCATCAAGGCGACGCCGAACGACGCCATAACGACGATGATCGCCGATCCCTCGCGGAACGGCTTATAGAGGAAACGGTCGATGCCCAAGCAAACCACGACCGTCAAAACCATGGCGATGGGGATGGACAAGAGCGGGCCGATGCCCAGCGCCCAGACCGTCGAGAGCGCGAAATAACCGCCCAGGGTCATGACATCGCCGTGCCCGAAGTGAGCGAAACGCAGCACGCCGAAGATCAGCGAAACCCCGATGGCGCCGAGAGCATAGATCGAGCCCAGCACCAATCCGGGGATCAGATAGAAATTGACGAAGATCAGCAGATCACCCATCGCTAACCCCCCAGGAACATTTCGGCGACTTCGGGATCGGCGATCAATTCGGCGCCGGTGCCTTCATGCCGGTTCTGTCCGTCGACCAGGACGTAGCCGCGATGCGAGATCGCCAGCGCCTGCTTGGCGTTCTGCTCCACCATCAGTACCGGCGTCCCGGCGCCGTTGACGCGAATAATCAATTCAAATATTTCCTCGGCATATTTCGGGCTGAGGCCCGCCGTCGGTTCGTCGAGCATGAGGACGACGGGATCGAGCATCAGCGCGCGCCCCATGGCGACCATCTGGCGCTGCCCGCCGGACAAAGTGCCCGCCGCCTGATCCCGCTTTTCCAGCAAGGGCGGAAAGAGGTCGTAGACTTTGGCCAATCTGTCGTCCAGCGGACCGTCGAGGATGTAGCCGCCCATCTCGAGATTTTCCTGCACCGACAGATTGGGGAAAACGTTGTCCGTCTGGGGTACGAAGCAAACGCCCTTGCCGACAACCTTTTCCGGCGGCGTACCGGTGATGTCCTGATCGCTCAACACCACTTTGCCGCCGTAGAGATGCAGCAGGCCGAAAACGGCCTTCATGGCGGTCGACTTGCCGGCGCCGTTGGGTCCGACGATGGAAACGATTTCACCGGGCTCCAGCTTGAGCGATACGCCGTGCAAAATGGGCGCATCGCTGCCGTAGCCGGCGGTGATTTCCTCTAACGCCAGAACGGTCATGCATCCGCCCCTACCCGGGAGCCGAGATAGGCTTCGAGGACGCGGGCATCCTTGCGAATGTCCTCCATCGCGCCCATGGTCAGAACCTTGCCGGCGGCCATGACGATGACCGGATCACAGAGCCGCGCGATCATGTCCATGTTGTGCTCGATAATGCAGAAGGTGATGCCGCGTTCCTTGTTCAGGCGCTGGATCTTTTCACCCAATTGCAGCAGAAGCGTCGGGTTGACCCCGGCGCCCGGTTCGTCGAGCAGCACGGTATGGGCGCCCGACATCATGGCGCGGCCCAGTTCCAGCAGTTTTTTCTGCCCGCCCGAGAGGTTGCCGGCCAGTTCGTTACGCACGGCGTCGAGCCCCAGGAACGAGAGGGTCTCGTCCGCTTCGATGCGCACCTGCTCTTCCCGCGCCGCCACAGCGCCGGGCATGAACCAGGCTTTCAGCAGGTTTTCGCCGTCCTGCTCCGCCGGCACCGCCATAAGGTTTTCGATACTGGTCAGGCCGTTGAATTCGTGCGGGATCTGGAACGTCCGCACCAGACCCTTGTGGAACAGCTGGTAGGGCTGCTGGCCGGTAACGTCCATGCCTTCCAGCAGCACGCGGCCCGAATCAGGTTTGAAAAAACCGGTGACAATGGTGAACAGCGTCGTCTTGCCGGCGCCATTGGGTCCGATCAGACCGGTAATGGAGCCGCGTTCTACGTCAAACGTACAGCCGTCAACCGCACGCACGCCCCCGAAATTCTTGTGGATATCCTGAATGGATATGATCGGCTGCCCGCTCGGCTCTTGTTGGCCTTCCGTGGCACTCGAAATTGTACTCAAACCTTGATCTCCCAGTTGCCGCGCCATTAAGCGTCGCACTTGGGGTCCAAGGCAAGTGAAAAAATTTTACTATGCGAAAATTCCGTTCTCGCCATCCTTCTTGCGGCGTTTTTTGAGAACGTATTCGAGTTTGGCTACCGCCGTGCGCTTGAGCGCCTCGCGGCCGGCATTGGCCGGACCGACAATGGACACTTCCAATCCCGTCACGGGATCGACGGCGCAGACCTTCACGCTGTTTCCGTGTCGGATGTACTCAAGCAGGTATTCGGCGCGTGTGCGTCTCAATCCCCCCTCCCCCTCTTGATGGAGTCAGGCCGCCAACCGCAATCCGATCTTGTCCCAAACGGTGCACATCGAGGCCACCAAGGTCTCGATCATCTCGTCGCTGTGCAGCGGCGTCGGCGTAAAGCGCAAACGCTCCGTACCGCGGGGCACGGTGGGATAATTGATGGGTTGCACGTAAATGCCGTGGTCGTCCAGCAGCATGTCGGACGCCTGCTTGCAGAGCACAGGATCGCCGACCATCACCGGGACGATGTGACTGACCGAATCCATCACCGGCAAGCCCTGCTCGCGGAACCTCCGCTTCAAAAGCGCTGCGCGTTCCTGATGGCGCTCCCGTTCGCTTTGGGACTGTTTCAGGTGCTTGACGCTGGCCAGTGCGCCGGCCGCAATCACCGGGCTGAGGGAGGTCGAGAAAATAAATGCCGCGGCAAAAGACCGGATGGCGTCCAGCATGGCGGCGGGTCCGGCGACATATCCGCCGCCGACGCCAAAGGCCTTGCCCAGCGTTCCGTTGATAACCGTCAAACGGTCCATCACCCCGTCGCGTTCCGCGACGCCGCCGCCGCGTTCGCCATAGAGGCCGACGGCGTGGACTTCATCGAGATAGGTCATGGCGCCGTACTTGTCGGCGAGATCGCAGAACTCGGCAATCGGCGCAATGTCGCCGTCCATGGAATAGACCGATTCGAAGGCGATGATCTTGGCCCGGCCGGGTTCGGCGAGGCGAAGCTTATCTTCCAGGTCCGCGAGATCGTTGTGCTTGAAGATGTGGCGTTCGCAACCGGAGTGGCGAATGCCTTCGATCATCGAGGAATGATTGAGCGAGTCGGAATAGATGATAGCGTTGTTGAGCAGTTTGCCGAGCGTGCTCAGCGCCGCCTCGTTGGCGTTGTAGCCCGAGGTGAAAATCAAGCCGGCTTCCGTGCCGTGCAGATCGGCCAATTCCTGCTCCAACAGCACATGGTAGTGGTTGGTGCCCGAAATATTGCGCGTGCCGCCGGCCCCTGCGCCGACCTCGGAAATGGCCTGCTGCATGGCATCGAGGACGATGGGATTTTGACCCATACCGAGATAATCGTTGCTGCACCAGACCGTGACTTCGGTCGTGCCGCCGTCGACGTAGCGCGTGGCGCGGGGGAAATTACCGGCATGACGGGCGAGCTCGGCAAAGACCCTGTAACGGCCCTCGGCCTTAAGCTCCGAAATGCGGTCAGCGAAGAATTTTGTGTAGTCCATAGCTTGGCGCTCCACCATTGCGGCCAATTTGTCCCCGTGAGTAGTAATGATATAACCCGTTCGGGGCTCTGCGGCAAACGCGTCCAGATGTCGCAGGTAAGGCCAATTGTTGCTCAAAACATATTTTAGGTTTAAAACATTTTCCAAATTTGTTGGATACCCCACCAATTCGGAAACAGGTTAGGCGGAGAACATCATGCAAACGCTGCTGCCAGAGGGCTGGCCACGTCCCAGCGGATACGCGCTTGGTATCGCTGCGGAGGGTCGTCAGGTCCATGTTGCCGGCCTCATTGGTTGGCGCCCGGACGGCACATTCGAAAGTGACGAAATCGCCGGTCAGGTACGCCGTGCATTGATGAACACCGTCGAGGTTTTGGCCGAAGCCGGCGCAAAGCCCGAACACATTGTTCGCCAGACATGGTACATCACGGACCGGGACGCCTACTTGACGAATGTCAAGGACATTGGGGCCGCCTGGCGCGAGGTTATCGGCAAGCATTACCCCGCCATGGCCGTCGTCGAGATCTCCCGCCTGATCGAGAGCCGCGCCCTGGTTGAAATCGAAACCTACGCCGTGATCCCAACCGAATAGAGAATTCCGCGCAGCGATCCCGATTTGCACTACAATATTACGTACGATACCGACAGGAGCCCCCCATGAACGCCGAAACCGCCCAAGCCTCCGCCGACGTCACCACCTTGAAGCCCGTCTTCCAGTGGGACGATCCCTTCCTGTTGACCGAGCGCCTGACCGAGGAAGAGCGCCTGATCCAGGACAGCGTTAGGTCCTACTGCGAGGACAAGCTGATGCCCCGCATCATCGAGGCCAACCGCAACGAGATCTTCCACCGCGAAGTACTGACGGAAATGGGCGAACTCGGCATGCTCGGCCCGACGATCGAAGGCTACGGCTGCGCCGGCGTCTCCTATACCGCCTACGGCATCATGGCGCGCGAGGTTGAGCGCATCGATTCCGGTTACCGCTCGACCATGAGCGTCCAGTCCAGTCTGGTCATGCACCCGATCAATGCGTACGGCAGCGACGCCCAGAAAGAGAAGTACCTGCCCGGTCTGGCGACCGGTGAGTTGATCGGCGCCTTCGGCCTGACCGAGCCCGATCACGGCTCCGATCCCGGCGGCATGATCACCCGCGCCCGCACCGCCGACGGCGGCTTTAAGGTGAGCGGCGCCAAGATGTGGATCTCCAATTCGCCCTACGCCGATGTCTTCATCGTCTGGGCCAAGAACGACGACGACGTGGTCAAGGGCTACATCCTCGAACGCGGCATGGAAGGCCTGACGACGCCGAAGATCGAGGGCAAATTTGCGCTGCGCGCTTCGAGCACCGGCGAAATCGTGATGGACGAGGTTTTCGTGCCCGCCGAGAACGAACTGCCCAATGTCTCGGGCCTCAAGGGTCCGCTGGGCTGCCTGTTCCGCGCCCGTTTCGGCATCGCCTGGGGCGCCATGGGCGCCGCCGAGTTTTGCTGGCATGCCGCACGGCAATACACCCTCGACCGCAAGCAGTTCGGCCGGCCCCTGGCGGCGACCCAGCTCATCCAGAAGAAGCTCGCCGACATGCAGACCGAAATCAGCCTCGGTTTCGAAGCCGCGCTGGCCGTCGGCCGTCTGATGGACGAGGGCCGGGCGACCCACGAAATGGTCTCGATCATCAAACGCAACAACTGCGGCAAGGCGCTCGATATCGCGCGCATGGCCCGCGACATGCACGGCGGTAACGGCGTATCGGATGAATTCCACGTCATCCGCCACGCCATGAACCTGGAAGCGGTCAACACCTACGAGGGCACCCACGACATCCATGCCCTGATCCTGGGCCGCTCGCAAACCGGCATCGCCGCTTTTTAGGTCTTGGCCGACAACCCGGCGGAAAGCGTTCCGGGGCAGGCCAGCCGCCTGCCCGTCCAGGGCTTGCTGTTCCTGGCCGCGCTGACGCTCATTTGGGGCGCCAGCTGGCCGATCATGAAGATCGCCGCCGAAGGATTGCCGGTGTTCACGTTCCGCGCCATTTCGGCGTTGGGCTGCGGCTCTTGTGTCATGGCCATCGCCCACTTGTCCGGACGATCCCTCAAACTACCACGCAGGATTTGGCGGCCCATGCTGCTGATCGCGCTGATGAACGCGACTGGCTGGCTTTATTTGTCGGCCCTGGCGCTGACCTTGATGCCTTCCGGGCACGCCGCCATGATCGCCTACACCATGCCATTGTGGGCCTTCATCATCGGCATTCCCGTGATGGGCGACCGGCCCAAGTTGAGCCACTGGCTGGGCCTGGCCATGGGGATCGGCGCCGTCGGCGTCCTGACCGCCAGAGGCTGGACGGAAATCGGCGAGGCCCCCTGGGGCGCCATCGCCATGCTCGGTTCCGCCGTGCTTTGGGCCGGCGGCACCGTCACCGTCAAGAAGGTCGACTGGGGCATCCCGATGGTCGTCGTCGTCGGCTGGCAGTTCACGCTGGGCGGCATCCCGCTGCTGGCGGCGGCGTTCGGCGATATCGGCGTTTTGCACTGGCCCACCGCCGAAGTCGTTTGGGCAACCATCTTTTCGACCTTCGTCGCCCTCGGCCTGGGTTACTGGCTTTGGTTCCGCATCGTTGAACTGGTGCCGGTCTCGGTTTCATCCATATCGGTACTGGCGGTTCCAGCCGTGGGACTTGCCTCAAGTGCCCTGATCTTGAACGAGCCCATCGGCCCCACGGAACTCGTGGCGCTGGCGCTGGTCATCGGGGCATTGATAACGGTGGTGCCGAAACCGAAGTTCGGCGGGCAGGCTTAGCGTCCGCTGAACCTCAGCTGGTCGGCCCAGAAGCGTTCCATCGTCTTGAGACTTTGATTGATGCCGGCCAGGGCATCGGGATCGATCACGCCCTCTGTCAGGGCAACGACATGCTGACGATAAAGTTCATCCATCGAAGCGTGTAAAGCCTGACCTTTTTCCGAAAGCTGGATGCGAACCGAGCGACGGTCATGGGTCGAGCGTTCCTGATCGACGAAGCCGTTCTCGACCAGCTTCTTCAGATTGTAAGTGACGTTGGAGCCCAGGTAATAGCCGCGTGACGTGAGCTCGCCGACCGTCATTTCCGCGCCGCCGATGTTGTAGAGGATCAGCGCTTGCACGTTGTTGCAGTCCTTGATGCCCAGGCGGTCGAGTTCGGCCTTGATCACATCGAGAAACTGACGGTGCAGGCGTTCGATAAGCTGAAGGGCCTCTAAATAGAGACCTTTGGTGAGTGTTTCCTCCTCACCCAACTCATCGTCGCCGCCGCTCCCCAAATTGGCGTCGGAATCCGTCATGCCTGTTCGTTCTCCGGTCGCAATGTCACCAAAACGCTCACCAAACGAATACTCTTATAAATCATAAAAGGTTAAAAGCTAAGTCTATATGAAGCAACGCAGCCTAGAGGACCGCCGATAGCCCACCGTCCACCGTCAAGACCTGGCCGGTGGTAAACGAACCGGCCTCAGACGCCAAAAACAGAACAGCCGAAGCGATTTCCTCCGGCTGCCCCCAGCGTTTCAGCGGATTGCGGTTAACGATCAGATCGTTCCATTGATTGTCGAGGCTCAATTCCTCGGTGGCCTTGGTCAGTACCCAGCCCGGCGCCACGGCGTTACAGGTAATGCCGTCGACGCCGAGTTCGGCGGCCAACGCCCGCACCAGTGCATTCATGCCGCCCTTGGCGGCCGAGTAAGCCGTATTGTTGGGCCGGCTGACCTGGCCCATGACCGATGACGTCAGCACGATCCGGCCCCATCCCTGCTCCTGCATCTTCGGCGCCAGCGTCTTGGCCAGCGCAAACGAGGTGGTCATGTGGCTTTCGAGGACACCCCGCCAGCCCTCGATAGAGGTGTCGGCAAGGGACTTGCGGTAAGCGGCGCCGGCATTGGAGACCAGGACATCGATGCAGCCCTCCGCCTCAAGTAACTCCGTCGCCGCGGCGGCGGAGGCTTCTGCGTCATGGGCGTCGAAAACGACGAAGCCGGCCTCATGTCCGGCGTCAGTCAACTCGTCCACGCGCTGCTGCAGTACGCTCTCGTCGCGGCCATTGAGGAATACGCTCGCGCCGGCCGCCGCCATGGCCCGGGCGCTTTCCCAACCGATGCCGCGCGACGATCCGGTGATCAGGGCTTTGCGGCCCGATAGTGAAAATCTCTCCAGCGCACTACTCATTTGACAGACCCATTTCCCAATCGTTCAACCTTCCACAGGATCCCCCCATTCCAGGGCGTCCTCGTCCGTCGCCTCCGCCGGTTCGAAATCGAGATCAAATTGCTCGTCCTCGCCGCGCGGATCCAACTCGACGGCCATCGGCGTCGTCGAGGGCATCAACACGAAATCGTTTTGATCCTCAAGCGGCACCGGCGCCCGCATCATCATTCTAATTAGTGTAAACAAAGTCACAAGTCCGGCAATCACGGCTGGAAAAACGAATAAACTCTCACTGCCCAACCAGGACATGACGGCGGCGGCGGCAATCGGTCCGGAAACCGCGCCCAGGCCATAGAACAACAGCAAACCGGCACTCACGGCGATTAAATCAGAGGGATCCGCCTTGTCGTTGGCGTGACTGATACCCTGGCCGTAGAGCGTGAAGCAAAAACCGCCGAACACGCCGGCCGCCGCGTAGATTTGCAGGTTTGTCATTGCCGCCGAATTGATGAGCGACGCCGCCGCCGCCGCCGTGGCAAAGCTGATCACGGCCAGCACGAGGCGGCGGTCCAACTTGTCGGACAGCCACCCCATAGGCCACTGCAAGGCTAGGCCGCTGACAATGGCAATACCCATGAAGCGCGCAATTTCAGAGGCGTCGAATCCGATGGCGCGGGCATAGATTGGGGCCAAGGCATAAAATGAGCTGTTCATCGTGCCGACACAGAAACAGACGGCCAAACCGACCGGCGATATGCGCAACAACTTCCACAAACCGAAACGATTGGTTTCCGGAATCGGCGGTGCTTCGGACTTGGTCAGAAGGATCGGCACCAGAGCGAGCGAAAACAAAATGGCGACGATGCTGAACAACTCGAATTCGAGCGGATCGGCAATACCCAGCAGGAATTGGCCGGCGCCGATCGCCAGGGAACACGTTGCCATATAGAGACCGAGGACGCTGCCGCGCTGGGTGTTGTCGACTTTACCGTTGAGCCAACTTTCGGTGATCATGAAAATACCGGCGACGCAGAACCCCGTCATGGCGCGCAAGACCGCCCAGACTTCCGGCGTCACAACAAAAGCGTGGACCAACGCCGCGGCCGATGCGAGCGTGGCGAACGTCGCGAACGAGCGGATATGTCCGGCCCGGTCGATGACGCGGTGACAAAATAGAGTTCCGATAATGAAGCCGCCGAAATAGGCCGACTGCACCAGACCTGTGGTGAGGTCGGAGAACCCCTCCTCCGCCATACGCAACGACAGGAGGGTGCTGAACAGGCCATGGCCCAGGAGCAACACGGCCATACTCGCGAGCAGCGCGAAGACACTGGACATGACATGGGCCATGACGACGATCCTCCAGGCAATTAGGCACCCCTTTTCTGGTGCCGACAGACGAACAGGTTAACGCTCGCCCGCTTGGCTCCCTCCGCTCTGCCTTCTTAACTAGCGGCGCGGCGAGGTCGTCGTTGCGGGTCTGACCGAATTAGGCCGATTCCGTGTCCGGCGCAAGAGAGAAAATGCTACGCCGCGAAGATTTTTTTCGACGCCGATTCCGCTATTCGACGCGGTACTTTGCCAGCGCCGCTTGATCCCACTCGAGCCCGCTGCCTGGCCGGTCGGGCACGGTGGCGTAGCCGTCATCGAACGTTTGTGGTTCCTGCAGGATATTGCTTGAGGCGTCGAGGTATTCCAGCAGATGAACCGCCGGGGCGGCGGCCATCACCTGGGTGCTGACTTCGTTGAAAAGGTGACTGCTGACCGGCAGTCCATGCGCCTCGCCCAGCGCCGCCGCGCGCAGCCAGCCCGTCACGCCGCCGATCTTCATCAGATCCGGCATGACGTAGTCGGAGGCCTCCGCCAGGACGCTCGCCGTCATGTCGGGAATGCCCCACCAGTTCTCGCCAACGCAGATCGCCGTGTTGACGCCCGCCCGGATCGTGGCGTGACCGGCATGATCGTTGAACATGGTCGGTTCCTCGATCCAATGGAGGTCGAATTCCTCCAGCAGGCGGATGCGGCGGATCGCCTCCGGCACGCTGAGAGACTGGTTGTAATCGACCATGAACCTGACGTCCGGGCCGAGGACTTCACGGCCCAACCGGCAGACCTCGATGTCGGTTTGCACGTTCTCGTGGCCCAGCTTGATCTTGACCGCCCGAAAACCCTGCTCCAGCGATTTGCCGAAGACGGATTCCACTTCGTCGAGGCCTAAGAGCCACAGGCTGTCGTAGGCCTGGATGCGGCGCGACGGATCGCCGCCGAGGAGCTTTGCCAGCGGCACGCCGGCGGCCCGTGCACAAGCGTCCCAAGCCGCCATGTCGATGCCCGACAGCGCCATGCCGACGACGCCCTGTTCGCCCAGCAGCCTGAAGGTGCTGCGAAGATCGCGGTCGATCTCAGCGGGGGCGCACAAACGACCCTCGATCAGCGGGGCCAGACCTTGCAGCATTTCGTAAACGGGTTTTAGGGCCAGCGGGGTGTAGCAGAAAAGATAGGTGCTGCCCGTTACGCCCTCCTCCGTCACCAGGTCGATGGCGATCAGCGGCGACACCTCGATGCTGCCGCTGGCCGTCCGCATCGGCGTGGTCAGCGGCACCAGCATCGGCGTCAGGTCCAGCGAACGGATGGTAAGATCAGACATCGGCATAACGGCAGCTCCCCTTGCTTAGGCCAATAGCAGGATCAAGATCCCCGCGACCACCAGGACGATACCGGAAAACTCCATGGCCGTGGTCTTTTCCCGGAAGAAGAGATGGGCGGCGATGAAGGTAAAAACCAGTTCGATCTGCCCCAGCGCCCGGACATAGGCCGCATTCTGAATGGTCATGGCCGTGAACCAGCCGACCGAACCGATCATGCCGGTGACGCCGACCCAGCCCGCAACTTTCCAAGCCTTCAGAACCTCTAAGAACTGCCGCGGCTCGCGCCAGATCAGATAGACGCCCATGGTAACGGACTGGAATCCTAAAACGCAGGCCAGCGTAAAGGCCGCCTGAATGAGGAAGCCGTCGCCGCCCAGGCTGAGAGACGCCGCCCGGTACGACACGGCGGAGACACCGAAGAACGCGCCCGAACCAAGCCCGATCAGCGCCGCGCGTTGGGTCAGGCCCGACAGCATCTGGCCGAACCTGAAGCCGCTCTGCGCCGATGACAGAGCGATGACACCGGCCAAGCTGACAAGGATGGCGACGGTAAGCGAAACGGTCAAAGCGTCGCCCAGGATCACCAGACCGAAAATAGCCGTCTGCATGGTTTCGGTTTTCGAATAGGTCGTCCCGACGGCGAAATTACGGAAGGCAAAAAGATAGATCAGCAACGCCGTCGCCAGCATCTGCGCCGTCCCGCCGATGGCTGCGTAGAGCGCAAACCTCCAGTGGAACGCCGGCATGGTGAAGTCCGGTAGTTCGGCCAGAACCAGCACGTACAGAATGGCGAACGGCCAGGCATAGATGAAGCGCGCATAGGTCGCCCCGCCGGTGGAAAGGCGCTCCTTCAAATGTTTTTGCAGGGCCGAGCGCAGGTTCTGAAAAAACGCCGCGCCGATCGTGATGGGGATCCAGAGTTCCATGAGCGCGGACGACCAAACCGTTAACAATAATTAAGTGCCAGGCACCAATTTCTTACATGTTGCGCCGGTACTGGCCGCCGACTTCGAACAGGGCGTCGGTGATCTGACCCAGCGAGCAGACCCGCACGGCGTCCATCAGTACGGTGAAGACGTTACCGCCCTCGACCGCGGTTTTCTGCAGCCGCGCGATCATCTCGGCGCTGTCCTTGGCGTGTGTCTTGTGGAAGGCCTTGAGGCGTTTGAGTTGGCTCTTCTTCTCGCCCTCGGTCGAGCGCGCCAGTTCGATGGTCGTCTCGTGCGGCTGGGCGTCCGGATTGATGAAGGTGTTCACCCCCATGATGGGATAGCTGCCGTCGTGCTTGAGGGTCTCGTAGTAAAGGCTCTCGTCCTGGATCTTGCCGCGCTGATAGCCGGTTTCCATGGCGCCCAGCACGCCGCCGCGTTCGGAGATGCGCTCAAATTCCTGCAGCACGGCCTCCTCAACCAAGTCCGTCAGTTCCTCCATGATGAAGGAGCCCTGGTTGGGGTTCTCGCACTTCGACAGGCCCCATTCGCGGTTGATGATCATCTGGATCGCCATGGCGCGGCGCACCGATTCCTGGGTCGGCGTCGTGATCGCTTCGTCGTAGGCGTTGGTGTGCAGCGAATTGGTGTTGTCATAGGACGCCACCAGGGCCTGCAGCGTGGTGCGGATGTCGTTGAAGTCCATCTCCTGGGCGTGCAGCGAGCGGCCCGAGGTCTGGGTGTGGTACTTGAGCTTCTGCGACCGCTCCGACGCGCCGTACTTGTCGCGCATCGTCGTCGCCCAGATACGCCGCGCCACGCGCCCCAGCACCGAATACTCGGGATCCATGCCGGTCGAGAAGAAGAACGAGAGGTTGGGCGCGAAGTCGTCGATCTTCATGCCTCGCGCCAAATAGGCTTCGACATAGGTAAAGCCGTTGGCCAGCGTAAAGGCGAGCTGACTGATCGGGTTGGCGCCGGCCTCGGCGATGTGATAGCCGGAAATCGAGACCGAATAGAAGTTCTGCACGGCGTGCTCGACGAAATAGGCCTGGATGTCGCCCATCACCTTGAGACTGAATTCGGTCGAGAAGAGGCAGGTGTTCTGACCCTGGTCCTCTTTCAGGATGTCAGCTTGTACCGTGCCGCGCACGTTCTCCAGCGTCCAGGCGCGCAGCTTGGCGGCTTCGGCCGGTTTGGGCTTGCGCTTCTTTTCCTTCTGGAACTTGGCCATCTGCTGGTCGATGGCCGTATTCATGAACATTGCCAGGATGGTCGGCGCCGGGCCGTTGATGGTCATCGAGACGCTGGTCGACGGGTTGCAAAGATCGAAGCCGTCGTAGAGCACCTCCATGTCTTCAAGCGTCGCGATGGAGACGCCGGAATTGCCGACCTTGCCGTAGATGTCGGGCCGCTTGGCCGGATCGTTGCCGTAGAGAGTCACCGAATCGAAGGCGGTCGAGAGACGCTTGGCCGGGCTGTCCTTGGAGAGGTATTTGAAACGCTTGTTGGTGCGGAAGGCGTCGCCCTCACCGGCAAACATGCGGGTCGGATCCTCGCCCTCGCGTTTGAAGGGGAAGACGCCGGAGGTGTAGGGGAAACGGCCCGGCAGGTTTTCCGAGCGCAGCCAGCGCACCAGGTCGCCGTCGTCGTCGAAGCGCGGCAGCGCCACTTTCGGGATGTGCGTGCCGCAGAGCGAGACCGTCGTTAGCGGCGTCGTCAGCTTGCGGCCCCGAACTTCCGAAATGAATTCATCGCCGGTATAGGCGTCGCGCGCCGCCGGCCATTGTTCGAGGATCGATTTGGTGTCGGCGTTGAGGGATTTCTCGCGCGCCTTGGCGAGTTTCTCCAAAGCGGCCGCGTCCTTCTTGGTGCCGCCGGCCTGGCGTACCATGTCGGCCGAGGCTAGCAATTGGCGGCGTTCGCGCGCGATGCCGGCTTGCTCGATGCTTGTCGCGTGGTAGCTGCGTACCGTTTCGGAGATTTCGGCCAGGTAGCGTTGACGCTCGGGCGCGATCAGCAGATCGCGGCGCGAGGTTACTTTGCCGCCCGCCGGATAACTGCTTTCAAGATCACTCAAGCCCTTGGCCCGGAAAGCTTCGAGGATGCCGGTGTAAAGCGCGCTGACGCCGTCGTCGTTGAACTTGGCGGCGATGGTGCCGTAGACAGGCATGTCTTCGGCTTTTTCGCCGAAGCGTTCGTGGTTGCGCTGGAACTGTTTGCGCACATCCCGCAGCGCATCGTCGGCGCCGCGGCGGTCAAACTTGTTGATGGCGACGATATCGGCAAAATCCAGCATGTCGATTTTTTCGAGCTGGCTGGCCGCGCCGAATTCCGGCGTCATGGCGTAGATGGTGACGTCGACGAACGGCACGATGGCGGCGTCGCCCTGTCCGATACCCGACGTCTCGGCGATGATGGCGTCATAGCCCGCCGCCTTGCAGGCCGCGATGGCCTGGGGCAGACACTTGGCGACCTCCGAACCGGAACCGCGCGTGGCCAGCGAACGCATGTAGATGCCCGGCACGCTAATGGCGTTCATGCGGATGCGGTCGCCCAGCAGGGCCCCACCGGTCTTACGTTTGGAGGGATCGACGGCGATGACGGCGAGTTTGAGATCGGGATGGTCGAGGTGGAAGCGCCTGACGATTTCGTCGGTCAGCGAGCTCTTGCCGGCGCCGCCCGTGCCGGTAATGCCCAGCACGGGTATGTCGCCTTGGGCCTTGGCCAGCTTGGCAATCTCGCGCTTCAGTTTGACGGTCGCCGAGCCGACCTCAAGCCCGGAGATCACGCGGGCGAGATCGCGGGTATTGCCACCGGTCAATCCTTTCAGGGATTTGGGCTGTTTGCGGGCCAGATCGTAATCGGACCGTTTGAGCATGTCGTCGATCATGCCTTCGAGCCCCAGCGATTGTCCGTCGCCCGGCGAATAGATGCGGGTGACGCCGTACTTCTGCAGTTCGCGCACTTCCTCGGGAATGATCACGCCGCCGCCGCCGCCGAACACCTTGACGTGCCTGGCGCCGCGTTCGGCCAGCAGGTCGATCATGTATTCGAAGAACTCGATATGGCCGCCCTGGTAGGACGACACCGCGATGGCGTTGGCGTCTTCCTCGATGGCCGCCGTGACGATTTCGTTGACCGAGCGGTTGTGGCCGAGGTGCACAACCTCCGCCCCGCCGGCCTGCAACATGCGCCGCATGATGTTGATGGAGGCGTCGTGGCCGTCGAACAAACTGGTCGCCGTGACGAAGCGCACCGGGTTCTTCATCGAATAGCGTTTGGGCTTGGCCGGCGACTTGACGGTCTTCACGGCGCGTCGTTTGGCAATGCTGCGGATTCGGGGCTTCTTGGCCACAGGGAGGTCTCCAACAAACGGGTAACGGGCGGCGGCGGATGTCGGCCTATTGTCCCAAGCCATTCGCTGCATTGCAACAGAAGGCTTGATTTGGCGGCAACGGCGGACTGAAATGAACCTTGGAACGCCGGTTCGGGCTTTCGTCGAGGATTGGGAAAAATGGTCGATGCATTTGTCGCCTTTATCGCAATTTCCCTGGTCGTGATCGTAACGCCGGGACAGGATACCGCACTGACCATCCGCAACACCCTGGCCGGCGGACAGCGCGGCGGCGTAATGACCGCGTTGGGCGTGGCGGGCGGTCAGGCCGTCTGGGCATTGGCGACGGCGCTCGGTGTGGTGGCTTTCCTCGTAACCTCCGAACCTTTGTTTGCCGCCGTCAAGCTGGCCGGAGCCTGTTACATCGGCTTCCTCGGCCTGCAATCGCTCTACGCCGCGCTCCGCCCGTCGCAAACCGCCGCCAACGGGACCGGCGCCCCGGCGGGACCGGGCTTGTCGCCAATGAAGGCGCTCAGGCAAGGGGTCGTAAGCAACCTCGGCAATCCCAAGATGGCCGTCTTCTTCGCCAGCCTGCTGCCGCAGTTCGCACCCGCGGGCACGTCGACGTTTGCCGGACTGGCCATGCTCGGCCTGATTTTCTGTCTGATGACGTTCGTCTGGCTGACGGGCTACGCCATCGTCGTTACCAAGGCGGGCGATGTCCTGCGCCGCCCCCGGATACGCCGATCACTGGAGGGCCTGACGGGCGCTGCCCTGCTCGGCCTCGGCATACATATCGTTGCGGTCCGCGAATAGAACTTTTCGGCGGCCCGGTTTTCCTGGCGCTTGGCGCCCTCTTTCGTGAGACAATCGGTCCACCTTGCAGAGGAGGATTGACCATGCGTACCTATATCAGCTTGATCAATTACACTCAGGACGGTATCGCCGCCGTTAAGGAATCGCCAAAGCGTCTCAATGTGGTCAAACGGCTGGCCAAGCGCATGGGCGGCAAGTTGACGAAATTCTATCTCACCATGGGCGACCACGACATTGTCGTGGTATACGACATGCCCGACGAAGCGACGGCGGCGAAATTCCTGCTCACCGTCGGTTCCACCGGCGCCCTCCGGACCAAGACCCTGATGGCCTTCCCCGAAGGCGAATACCGCGACATCATCGCGGCGCTGCCGTAAACCTGGATCGGCGGCGCGTGACGGTCCCCGCAATCAGGCTCGCCCGCCCGCCCGACGCCACGGGTATCGCCAAGGTCGAAACCGAAACCTGGCGCGACGCCTATCCGACCCTGCTGCCCGAGGCCTATCTCGTGCGCAATCTCGGCGCGGCCTCGCGGTGGCCCGACCGCCTGCGCGGCTACGCCGAAAACGTGCTGATTGCCGAGACTGAAACGGGAGAGATCGTCGCCTACGCCACCTGGGGACCGGCACGGCGGCAGTGGGTCGCACCGGGCGATCCCCCGGCGGCGCAGATCTTCGAACTTTACGTCCAGCAGGATTACCGCGATCAGGGTCTTGGCCGCCGGTTCTGCGCGACAATAGCCAAACGGGTGGCCGGACGGGGCATGAGGAGCCTTTACGTCGAAGTCCTGGAGGGCAATCCCAACCGTTTTTTCTACGAAGCGCTGGGCGCCACGTTGGCCGCCCGCACACAGCGCGATTTCGCCGGCGAACGCCTGGCGACGGCGGTCTACGTCTGGACCGATTTGAAGGCATTGGCAGGCAGCGAAGTCGGTTAGTTGCCGTTTCTCATGAGGTTGTCCAGAGAAACAAGTCTCTTCATGCCGTGCAACATTTTCCATATGATCTGCACCGCATTAGAGGTGGACAGGGAAAGATCAGATCGGGTGTACAAGCTGAATGCGGTGAGGGAGGATTTTCTTTTTCTGGAATTTGACGGTCGCCGCTGGCCGACGGCGGCAAATGTCTGGGTAATCGTTGACCAGGATGGACTCATCCTGATCGACACAGGCCTCGACAGAGAAGAGAGTTTTGGCGGAATTGCCGCCTGTATCGCCGCCGCCGGGCATGCGGTCGGGGATATCCACACCATTCTGCTGACCCACGGTCACACCGATCATATCGCGGGCGTCAGGCAATTCATGAAGCATGTCACGCCGCGAATACTGCTGTCGGCAAAATCGCTCCCCATTGCCACCAATCCCGACCTGCAATCGGAGCAAATCCTGCCGCGGGCAGTGCGGAGAATCGTTCCCGAACTGGCTGATTACGACGTGTTGAACAACTTCCGACAAACCTGCGGTGACTGGCTGCTGGCGGAAGCGGACGTTACCGCCATTCATGACGGCGATCGGCTGCAATTGGGGGTCTATTGCCTTGAGGCCATTCCCGTGCCCGGTCATGAGGCTGGCTTGATGATGTTTCATGAGGATGACAAAGGCATCATGCTGACGACGGATTTGCTGCGCAACAGCGGTGCAGGTGCGGCCTTGCCCTGGTATTCGTCGAGTGGCGGGGGCGTCGATCGCTATCTAGAAAGTCTGGCAAATGTTGCGGATTATTCAGTCCGTGAAGCCTTCCCCTCCCATGGCGGAGCCATCAACGATTACCGGGCGGCCGTGGCGGAGACGCAATCTGTCATCGTCGGTCGCCAGAACGAGATTGAAGAGCAGCTTTCGGCTTGCCCAAAGACCTGTCGTGAACTCGACCGGCACCTCTATAGCGCACGAGCGTTGGAGCTCTGCCCCTGGTATTCTTCAGTCACTGAGGCGCATTTGGTGAAACTTGAAAATGAAGGGCGGTTGACGAGAGATGGCCTCCATTTTTCCCTCACCAACACGCACCATTCCAAGCGCCCCTCAACCTTCGGCATCTAATGGATAGGCTACAAAAGGCCGGTCGGTCCGAGAAACAAACGATTTGATTCCGGTTTGGACTCCTGCCTGATTACACGTCCCCTTCCACCGGCAGACCGGCGGTGCGCCATTCGGGCAGGCCGCCCTCAAAGCGGCGGGCGGGGATGCCTTTGTCGCGCAGCATGGCCACGGCATCGTATGCCAGCACGCAATAGGGTCCGCGGCAGTAGGCGATGATTTCCTGGTCGGAAACCGATCTCGCGGAAGACGCCCACAATAGTCGGTCGGTAGCCACAAGCTGAAGTCTTTTCAAATCGGTAACCGTCTCTGTGCCGTTCGAAATAACAGGTTCGACAGAGCCGTTGCGGTGAACAAAGCTATCGCGAATGCCATGGGCCAGACGGCATCCGAGGTTTCATCAAACAGCCAACCGGCGATCGCCGGCGCGGGGGCCTGAACAACGAAATAAGCCGTGAAAAATACCCCCATTCCGAGGGCGCGGTTTTCGGGCCTCATGGCGGCTGCCGTAAGCGCCATGATCACGCCGGCCGGGGCCATACCAACCAATCCGAACAGCAAACTCGATGGAATGCTTAAGGGTCTCGAAAATAGGATCACCAAGGCCAGCACCGCCGCCGCCATACAAACATAGAGCACGATGTCCGGCCGGCCGCTTCGATCGGCAATCTGACCGCACACGACGCCGGAAAAAATCATGATCCAACTCGCCAGGCTGATAACACCCAAGGCCGAGACCATTTCGTATCCGGTGTCGATCAACACCTGGGGGGCGAAGCTGAGATAGACGACGTATCCGGCGTTGAAGAACGCCCAGACCAAGGACGCGATCACAATCAAAAGGACCTCGTTGCGGCTCAAAGTGAATTGGAAGCCGCCTGTCGGCTTGGTCGCATTGGGCGCCTCCCTGCAAAAGATCATCACCAAAAGGGCGCCTATCACGCAATATATCGAGGCCACGGCAAACGCCAGTCTCCAATCGTAGTTGACTGCCAGCCAACCATGGCCGATCTGCCCCATGGCGATGCCGAACGGCCAGGACATCACCAGGGCCGACATGGCGGTGGCCAATTCCTTGCCGCCAAACCAGTCAGCCACAATCTTTGTAAAGAAGATCGTCGATATAACGAAACCGGCTCCGCAAATGAGTCGGCCCAGGGCTAAAAGCTCGAAACCGTCCGCCAACGCGGCAAGCCCTCCACCCGCGCCAAGAGCCAACAACCCAAAGCCAACAATAAATCGGTCGGACATAAAGCGGCCGGCGAAGCCCGCGGGAAGCGCCAGGAACATTCCAGGGACCATGAACAGACCGATTAGGCTGCCGATTTCGGTGTAGTTTAGATGCAGTTCCTCAACCAATTCGCTGGAAACCGAGCCCATCGTCTGGAACTGAAACCCCAAACCGATGCGGGTCAGAAACAAAAGCACAAGAATGAGCCATCTCGTTTCCATGCCCGCCCCCCCCAAAGTGGCACTCCGTCAGAAAGTTAACATTTCATGCTGCCGGGACGCTGACAAGTAAGAGGACACGACACTGAGGCGCACGCACCGGGTTTCCGCTACGGGTCAAAAAGCGATGTTCTGAACCGATCTAAGGCACGTCCGGTTATCCCCGCATAGTAGACCAACTCGCTCGTCATGTCGGTTTAGGAGGTAAGTGGAAGAAATGTAACTGCCGCCCCCGCGTTTAGCCTGACCAACCGGTCGAGGCTCCAACCTCAGGGCGTGTTCCCTTCCACCGGCAGGCCAGCGGTGCGCCATTCGGGCAAACCGCCCTCGAGGCGGCGGGCTGAGATGCCCTTGTCCCGCAGCATCGCCACGGCATCGTAGGCCAGCACGCAGTAGGGTCCGCGGCAGTAGGCGATGACTTCTAGATCGGGCGGCAGATCGCCGAGGCGGCGCTTGAGATCGGCCAGCGGAATGTTGACCGCGCCGGCGACGTGGCCGGCTTCGAATTCTTCCACCGGACGCACATCGAGCACCGTCGCCAAACCGTCGCGGCTGCGGCTCAGCAACTCGTCTGAGGACACAGCTTCGAGCGCATCCTTGGATTTGAGGAAGGTGTCGACCAATCGGTCGACCTCGGCCAGGGATGTTTCCGCAACCGTGCGCAAACTGCCAAACAGGTCGATGACGGACTCGTCCGCCAGGGAATAGTGCACGTACTGGCCGTCCTTGCGGGAGCGTACCAGTCCGACGCGCAGGAGGTGGCGCAGATGCTGGGAGGTGTTTGCCACCGAAAGACCGGTGAGATCGGCCAGCACCTCGACGCTGCGCTCACCTTGGGCGAGGAATTCCAGCAATTCGAGACGGTTGGCGTTACCCAACGCTTTGGCCACCTGAGCGAACTGTTCGAACAGCGCTTTTTTGACGTTACCGCTTGCTATCACACGCTCCATCGCGCTTGACACGACGCGTTTGTTTTCCTTGTATTCAAATAATCAATTGAATATTATATTACGAATTTGATCAGGTCAATCGACCACGATGCCGCCGGCATATCGACGGCGGCAGACACAGGGGTGGGAAGCAAGACTTTGAGCGACTTCGTGATGGAAAACGAACCCACCATACGGCTGACCGCCTTTTTCGGCGTTCTTCTCGTCATGGCCGTATGGGAAGCCGTGGCGCCCCGACGCCAGTGGAGTTTTCAGCGTCGAACGCGGTGGCCGTCTAACATTGGCATCGTCGCGCTCAATACCATCGTGGTCCGGCTGATCTTACCCGTTGCCGCGGTCGGCATGGCGGTTATCGCCGACGCCAGGGGCTGGGGGTTATTCAATGCGATTACCCTGCCCGATACGCTGGTCGTGATCGCATCGATCGTCTTGCTCGATCTCTTGATTTATCTCCAGCACGTCCTGTTTCACGCCGTGCCCGTTCTCTGGCGGCTGCACCGCATGCACCACGCCGATCTAGATTTCGACGTCACCACCGGCGCCCGCTTCCACCCCATCGAGATCGCGCTGTCGATGGTCATCAAGATGGGCGCCGTGGCGGCGCTGGGTGCGCCCACCCTGGCTGTCGTGGTCTTCGAGGTCGTACTGAACGCCACGGCCATGTTCAATCACGGCAATGTGGCGCTGCCGGTCGGGCTCGACCGGGTGCTGCGGCTTGTGGTCGTGACACCCGACATGCACCGCGTTCATCATTCGGTGGTGTTGCGGGAGACCCATTCGAACTTCGGCTTCAATCTGCCCTGGTGGGACCGCTTGTTCGGTACCTACCGCGCCCAACCCGAGGCCGGCCACGAAGGCATGACCATCGGCCTCGACCGCTTCCGCGAGGAACGCGAGCTCAGGCTGCACCGCATGCTGACCCAGCCCTTCCGCGGCGACGCCGCAGGCTCGGCGTTAAAGCGCGGCGGCGAAAGCGGCAAGGATTGAGGTTGCAGCGCCGGGCATTTGAATGCGGGCGTCGCGCGTTGTAAGTGATAGGGGCCGTCTGGCTGAGGGGATTGGGCCTTGGGAACAACGAACGCTACCGAATCGGATCTGTATGCGCCGGTAAAATCGCTGCTGGAGGCTCGGGGCTATGAGGTGAAGGCCGAGGTCAACGGCTGCGATGTCGTCGCCGTGAAGGACGGCGCGCCCACCGTGATCGTCGAACTGAAACTGGCGTTCTCCATCGACCTGATCCTGCAGGGCGTCGACCGGCTCAATCTTTCGGACGACGTTTATCTCGCCGTGCCCGCACCCGACACGACACTCAAGCGCCGCAACTGGCGCTCGCGCCAGCGGGGTTACGTCAAGCTCTGCCGCATGCTCGGTCTCGGCCTGATGCTGATCGATCAAAGCCGCCGCGAGGGCCAACAGGTTAAGATCCTGCTTGATCCCAAGCCCTATGCGCCGCGCAAGAACAAGCGCAAGCAGACCCGCCTGATGACCGAGTTCGCCATGCGCAGCGGCGATCCCAATATGGGCGGCGTGACGCGGACCAAGATCATCACGGCCTACCGCCAGGACGCCCTGCGTTGCGCTGCCGCGCTGAACGGCGGCGAGGAGATGAAGGTTGCGGAGATCCGCACGACCAGCGGCGTTCCCCGAACGGCCTCCATCCTGCAGAAGAACCACTATGGCTGGTTCGAACGCACCGGCCGCGGGGTTTACCGTCTTTCCCCGCTGGGCGCCGAGAGCCTGAAGCTCTACGCCGACGTGTTGTCCGGCCTGAACGCCGACTAGTGAAGCTTGTCGGCTTTTCGCCGCCCCTCATAGAGATCGGCATCGCCGCGCACCGCCTCGGTGAACCACGAGAGGATCGACTGCACTTTGGAGGAACCCATCATGTCCTTGTGCGTGGCCACCCAAAGCGAGGTCGTCAACGTGTCGGGGAAGAGGTCGGCGCGGGCGAGATGCGGTGACGGATCGCCGACACAACAGGGAAGCAGCGCGATACCCAACCCCGTCTCGGCAAGATCGCGCAGGCCGACGAAGGAACTCGAACGCACGATGACGGCACTTTCGGGCAAGGTCTGGCGCTGCCATTCGCCCACCATCGAAGCCGAAATGGGGGACGCCACGCCCAACCACTTGTGCCCGCCGTAGCTGGTGGCGCGGTGGCGCTCAAGGTAGGCCGGCGTGGCGTAGACGTGCATCAGCAGGTCGCACGCTCTTTCCCCGGCCAAATCGGGCGGCAGGGCCTGGGCCGGCCGGACGGTGATGTCGGCTTCCATCTTGGTGAAATTGACGTAGGCGTTGGTCAGGTTCAGTTCCGCCACCACTCCGGGATGCTGAGCCTGAAAAGCGGCGACGTGGTTGGTCACGCCCGCTGCCGCGATGGCGTCGGTCGTGGTGACCCGGACCGGGCCATCGAGTTCGAGCCCCTGCTTGGCGATGGCCCGGTCGATGCCGTTCACCTGATCCTCGATGGTCCGCAGTGTCGCCAATAGGTGACGGCTTTCCGGCGTCAGCACGTACC
>CAZGTM010000009.1:0-66635 GCA_964528595.1 uncultured Rhodospirillaceae bacterium | reverse complement strand
CCTCGAACGCCGAAACCCGGCGCAGCACCGTAGAATGGTTAACCCCCAGCGCGCGCGCCGCGCCGCTCAGCGTGCCCTGCTCGGCCACCGTCAAGACGTAACGCAGATCATCCCATGCCATGGTCCTCTCCCGAAAATCCAGCCTGTGCATTATTGCACAGATCGAAGCGCAAATATTCCTAATAGTCAGCCATTTACGCACACACTAATCTAGGCGTTCAGTGGCCGGATGAGAATCGGTCGAATTCCAGGGTAGGGAACTAAGATGTTGAAAACACTAAAAATTGTAGGGTTATCGTTCATCATGGCTGGCGTCCTGTCTGTAGGCGCCCAGGCAGCGGATATGGACAAGCCCGTGGCGGCCCGTAAAGCCGTGATGCAGCTCCGGGGTTTCTATCTCGGCACGCTCGGCGGCATGGCCAAGGGCAAGATCGCGTACGACGCCAAGAAGGCGCAGAACGCCGCCAACAGCCTCGTCGGATTGTCTGCTCTCGACGGCAGCGCGATGTATCCGCCGGGTTCGGGCAACGACAAGCTCGGCACCAAGACCCGCGCCTTGCCGGCGATCTGGAGCACATATCCCGCCGTTGCGGAAAAGGGCAAAGCCCTGAACATGGCGCAGGAAGCGATGGCCAAGGTCGCCGGCAACGGCCTTGCCGCCCTGCAGGGCGCCATCGGCGACGTCGGTAAGGCCTGCGGCGGCTGCCACAAACAGTTCCGCGAAAAGAAGAAGTAGCGCCCTCTCAGACCGGCCCCCGCGGCCGAGGCGCTCGACGCTCCCGCCCACCTCCCCGGTGGCCGGGGGCGTTTTTCTTGTTCAGGTCAGGCGGCGAACTCCGAACGGAAGGTCGACGGCGTGGCGCCGGTATGTTTCTTGAATTCGCGGGTGAAGTGGGACTGATCGGAAAACCCGCAGGCATAGCCTATTTCAGCCAGCGTGGCGTCGGTGGTTCCCAGCATGGCCGAGGCGGCGTTCAATCGAGTTACGGCCAACAGTTTGGCGACCGAATTCCTCTCCGCCTTCAAGCGGCGCTGCAGCGTCCGCGCGGAGGTCCGGAGTTCCGCCGCCAGAATTCCCACGGTCCACATCCGTCCGGGATCGGCGGCAATCGCTTGGCGGACGATGTCAGCCCAAACCGTGACGTCGTCGCCGGTCTGGAATTCAAACTTCGCCTGACGCAACGCCGACCAGGCGACCTCCCAGGTGGAGAAATCCGAGGTGTGGCGGCCCGGCGACCACTCCCCTTTCGACAGCCACCACTTTCGTGTGCCTTCGGGCCGGGCCTTTAGTCCACCGGCGCCGCAGTGCCGGAACAACGCAAACAGCAAGCCGAAGACCAAGAGGTCCTCGGCCTGATTTGGCGGCGCCTGGGATTGCAGCGATATGTGCCGCAACACGAAACCGGTTTCGCTTTGCGCCACGATTTCCGTGCGGTGCCGCGAATGAACGAAGCGCTCCAGCCGTTGCCAGCGCAGTATCAAATCGCGGGGATCGCGAGCCAGGGAAAGCGCTGTCATCAAAGGTTCTTCTGGCGCGCCCTCGATCGCCTCTCCAATGCGAAGCAGAGCGACGACGCCGTGCTTCCGCAGGAGAGCCCCGGCCAATTCACGTTTCTCCGCAAACGGCACATGCGCCTGGGCCGGCGTCTCCGGTGTTTTGTCCGCCAATCCTTGCCGCGCGAGGCCCAAGCCGATCAGACGCATCATGGCGGCGGAGGCGAAGTCATTCATGGCGTTCAGCCCATCAACTCGTCCGGCGCAACCGGCAAACGCGTTATCCGGACGCCGCTGGCTTCCCGGATGGCGTTCAGAATGGCGCCCGAGGCGGCAACGATGGCGGTTTCACCGGCGCCCGTGGGATTATCGCTGCCCTCCACCAATTCGATTTTCATCGGCGGGATTTGTTCGAAACGCGCCATCGCCGCGGCGCCGAAATTTTCCGCATCGATGCCTCCGTTCGCCACCGGCAGCGCATCGCTCAAGGCCATGGCCAGTCCCCAAACCAGGTTGCCCTCGCACTGTGCCCGAACCTGATCCGGGTTGATAACGCGTCCGCAATCATGGACGCAGCAAAGTCGTTCGACATGAACATTGCCGTCCGCGTCTATGGTTACGTCCGCCGCCACGGCGGCGTAGCTCATGTCCTTGTAGATGCCGCAGGCAAAGCCCCTTCCCCTGCCATTGCCGCCTGGCGCCGGCTTTGGACCCGCGGCCGCTTCCGCCGCCTTCAGCACATTGGCGAGGCGGGGATCCTCGATATGTTCCAAACGGAAGGCGACAGAATCGCCGCCGGCTTTGCGGGCCGCCTCGTCGATGGCGCATTCGACGGCCAGCGCATTCGGCCCGGCGCCGAGACCGCGCCACGGCCCGGTCAGGACGGGTAGCCGTATCAGGTCGTGTTCGATGCGCCGTCTCGGAATGCGGTAGGGCGGAATGGCGCCGCGGGCAACGCCCTTGTCGCCGATGAAGTCCGTCACGCGCTGCATCCAGGGCGGCAAGGCGGCGTTGGTGAACAATATGTGGCCGCTGGAAAAGCCGTGCCACCAGTCGCTCAACTTGCCGTCCTTCAGCCGCACCCGCAGGCGATGGCTGGACGGCGAACGATGAAAGCCCTGGCGGTACTCCTGCGCCCGCGTCCATTGGACTTTGACGGGCCGGCCCGTCCGGTGCGCCAATACGGCCGCCTCCAATTCGACCGTGCATATCGTCTTGCCGCCGAACGCGCCGCCCACCCGCATGCTGTGTACCGCCACGCGGTCTTCATCCAAATCGAAGTGACGGACCATGACGTCCCGCACATAGAAGGCATCTTGAGTGCCCGCCCAGAGCTCGAGAGCGTCAGCTTTGAATTCCGCCACGGCGGCGCGCGGCTCCATGGGTGCGTGGGCGCCGAGCGGAATGTCCAGGCGCAAGTCGATATCCCAAGCCGCCTCCCGGTCAATGGAATCGTCGACGAGCTGGTAGGAAAGGCTGCCGTCGGCAAGACGCGGATCGATGTCGATCATCCGGTCGATGTCCTGTTGTTCGAAGCCGCCGTCGATTTCCCACTTCATCGCCAGGGCGTCGGCAATGCGGTCGAGCGCACCGGGTGTTTCGGCGACGATCCCCAGCCCCCGGCTCTCTCCCTGCCGGAAAAGATCGTCTTCAACGATGGCGACGAACCCTTTGACGCGAACCGCCGCTTCGGCGTCCCACCCGGCGGGGCGGGAGGACACTTCGGGCGATGACGCCGCCCGCAGGACACGTCCATATGCCATGCCGGGCCGGCGAACGTCGGAGGCATAAAGCGGCTTCCCGGCAACGATTTCCTCCGCCTGAACCAGCGGCATCCGCCTGCCGACAAACCGGCTGCCGCCCGAAAAGGCGCGAAGCTCTTCCATCGGTCTGGCATCCGCCGTCAAGTCGCCCGCCGTCCGTCCCTGTACCAGCGCTTCGCGCAGGGTGGCGCAGGCCTGGGCCAGCGGCAGCATGTAATCCTTGACGGAATCGCTGCCGACGGTGGCCCGGACATGTCCGATGCGATCCGTCACGTGCAATTCAACGTCGACATCCTCCCACTCGGCGCCCAGTTCGTCGCACGCCACCTGTTTCATGGCGGTCGCGATATTCTGGCCGAGTTCGGCACGCGGCAGCGACAGCGTATAGCGGCCGTCCACGTGGCTTATCCAGCCGACGGCGGCCTCGGGCGTCGGATCGGGCCGTTTGGGAATGACCGGCAGGCAGCCCGCCACGAGAAAGCTCACGCTCAGCGCGCCACCCGCCTTGAGGAAGTTTCTGCGTTTCATCATGACAGGATCTCCGCCGCCCGGTTCACCGCCCGGCGAATGCGCTGCTGCGTGCCGCAACGGCATAGGTTCCCGGACATGGCGTCGTCTATGTCCCCTTCAGTCGGTTGCGGATTTTGCCGCAGCAGAGCCGTGGCCGACATGATCTGGCCGGCCTGGCAGTATCCGCATTGCGGCACGTTTTCCTCCAGCCAGGCTTGCTGAACGGGATGGGGCCCGCCCTTCGCATCAGCCAGCCCTTCGATGGTTTCGATCCGCGTCCCCGCGACTTCGCCGAGGCTGAGGAGACAGCTTTGCCTTGCTTCGCCGTTGACCAAAACGGTGCAGGCCCCGCAAAGCCCCGCGCCGCAGCCGAACTTGGCGCCGACCAGGCCCAAGTGTTCCCGCAAGGTAAACAGGAGCGTTTCCTCCCGCCAAGCCGGGGATATGGTGTGGACTTGTCCGTTGACCGTCAGTTTCATGGGTCGCCTCCGGGAATTGATGTTGCTTACATATAGTGACGACGAGGAGACAGTTCTTGAATATTTGCGCCAAAACGGCGGGGCGGTCAGGGCGTCGGATTCTCATGCCATTGAACACCTTTCCTGCCCGTAGTATGGGTATGAACTTGATAGCTTGGGAGAAGTACCCGTGAGACGACACCGCGCCAGTGCCGGATTTCCCCGCACCCGCATGCGCCGTAACCGGCGGCATGACTGGTCGCGGCGTCTGATTTCGGAGAACGCGCTTTCCGTCGACGACCTGATCTGGCCGGTGTTCGTGATCGACGGCGACAATACCGCCCAGGACGTCGACAGCATGCCGGACGTGCAGCGGCTGACAGTCGACCTGCTGGTCGATGCCGTGGGCGGGGCCAAGGACCTGGGCGTGCCGGCGGTGGCGCTGTTCCCCTTCACCGATCCGGCGCTGAAAAACTCCGAAGGCACCGAAGCGGTCAATCCGGAAAATCTGGTTTGCAGGGCGGTGCGGGCCATCAAGCAGGCGCACGGCGACGAGATCGGCGTGATGTGCGACGTGGCGCTCGACCCCTACACCGATCACGGCCACGACGGGCTGCTGCGCGACGGCTACGTGGTCAACGACGAAACGCTGGAGTTGCTGGCGCAACAGGCAAAGGTCCAGGCCGAAGCCGGCTGCGACGTCATCGCGCCCAGCGACATGATGGATGGCCGGGTGCGGGAAATCCGCAACGTTCTGGACAAGGCCGGGCTGGATGCAGTGCAGATCATGGCCTATTCGGCCAAGTACGCCTCCGCCTTTTACGGCCCCTTCCGGGACGCCGTGGGCTCGGCGCCCAATCTGGCGGGCGGCGATAAGAAGACTTACCAGATGGACCCGGCCAATTCCGACGAGGCCCTGCGCGAGGTCGCCCTCGACATCGCCGAAGGCGCCGACATGGTGATGGTGAAGCCGGGTATGCCCTACCTCGACATCGTGCGCCGCGTGAAGGACGAGTTTGGCATGCCGACTTACGCCTACCAGGTGAGCGGCGAGTACGCCATGCTAGCGGGTGCGGCGGAGCGCGGCTGGATGGACGGCGAAAGGGTCATGATGGAAAGTCTGACCGCCTTCAAACGCGCCGGCTGTGACGGCATCCTCACCTATTACGCCGTGGCCGCCGCCAAGCGCCTCAAGACCGGCTGATGATTTCCGACGCCGACGCTGCGCGCTATCACGAACAAGGCTTCCTGGTCGTGGCGGACGTTTTCTCCGCCGAGGACATCGCCGAGCTTCGCGCGGTCACTGACGACTTGGTGGCGCAGTCGTCCGCCGTTGCCGAACATACCGAGCTTTACGATCTCGAGGACAGCCACTCGCCCGCCGCGCCGCGCGTCCGGCGGCTGAAGGCGCCGCATCTCCACCACGACGCCTATGCCCGCGCCGTCCGGCATCCGACGGTGATCGGGATATTAGAACGGCTATGGGGCACGGGCGTGCGGTTCGATACCTCCAAGCTCAATCTCAAGGATGCGGGCTTCGGCGCCGCCGTGGAATGGCACCAGGACTGGGCCTTCTATCCCCACACCAACGACGACCTCGCCGCCGTCGGCATCATGCTCGACGACATGACGCTTGAGAACGGGCCCCTCATGGTCGTGCCAGGCAGTCACTTAGGCCCGGTATTCGACCACCACGCCGAAGGCTATTTTTGCGGCGCCATGGACCCGGCGAAGCGGGATCTCGATTACGACCTCGCGGCGCCGGTTACCGGCCGGGCCGGGTCGATATCCCTCCACCACGTGCGCGCCGTACACGGCTCCAGCCTCAACCGGTCGGGTGAGGCGCGCCGCTTGCTGCTGCATCAGTACCGGGCCGCCGATGCCTGGCCGGTCCTGGGCGTCCGATCCTACGACGACTTCAAAGCCAAGCTGTTGTCCGGCGAAGAAAGCGCCGTCCCGCGCCTCACGGACGTCCCCGTGCGGCTGCCGCTGCCCGCGGCGCCCCATCAGGGCTCGATCTACGAAAACCAAAAAGGCATGAAGGACCGGTATTTCGATCAGTTCCATGAGACCGCCGAACGCGCCGCCGGCTGAGGGAAACGCCATGGCATGGGGACAGCATTTCATTGTGGATATGGCGGCATGCGACAAGGCGGCCATAACAAATGCCAATGCGATCCGTAACTTCAGCCGCGATCTCGTCGTCGCCATCGGCATGAAGGCCCATGGCGAACCCTTGGTCGAGCATTTCGCCACGCATACGCCGGAAGCGGCGGGGTTCACCCTGGTTCAATTGATCGAAACCTCCAACATTTGCGCTCATTTCGCCGATTTGACGGGTGATGTTTATCTCGACGTCTTTTCCTGTAAGGCCTTCGAGGAAGAGGCTGTGGTCGAGGTTTGCCGGCGGCATCTGAAACCCCGGTCGTTGCGGCGGCGTACCATCGCCCGCGACGCGCGGGAAACAGGTGAAGCACAATCCGACGCTGCCGAGTAACTCGCGAAGGCGAAATGTTGCCGAAGATGTGAACGTCCCGGCGGACTGAAATGTTGACAGCCGGGGGCCGGTAACCAACCATTCCAACAGCCTCACCCAGCCGTGTCGTCTCGGGGGACGTACCGGTGTGACTGAGGTGAGAGCCGAAGGGAAGGTGTGACATGTTGCGTTACGTATGCGGCGTCACGGCCGCTTTGTTTGCCCTCGCGTTCCAATCCTTTACTGCCGCCGCGGCGCCGCAGATCCTGGGCCTGATGGCGACCAATATACCTCAGCCGCTCTACTGCGAAGGCGGCACCTGCCAGGCCATTCTGACCAGCTATTGCCTGCAGCCGGACCGCCTCAATCCGCACGCCGGCCATCCTTATCAACCGGCCGGACAGCGGGGCCTGGCGATCGTCGCGACAAGCGCCGACGGCAGCGTCGTGCGCCTGCCGGTCGGCCAGGACTTCGTGTTCGAAGCCAACGAACCGGTCGCCTCCGTCGCGGTGATGGTCGATCGATCTTTCCTCGACGAACGCGGCATCCGGGCCTTGGCCATAGAGATCACCGACGGGGCGACGCTTTTGCCCGTCGCCAAGCCGGGCGACCCCAATCCCCTGAGGGCCGAGGAAATCGCCAAGGTCGTCGGACCGGACCGCAAACTGGCCATGTCGTTTTTCGAGGACGGCCCCATTTGGAGCCAGGCGCGTCTGCTGTCGGCGCTGATGAGCCCCCTGCCCGACCAACGCATTGCCTCGGCGAATTTCCGACAGGGCTTGTGGCGCAGCGCCGTTTCACCGGCGCTCGAACGCTCAGTCAGTCCCCAGGAAGTGAAACGGGCCCGGGAGGTGCTCGGCATCTGCAACCAATCGGTCGAGCGTGGCGTCACGTTCAACTTGCGTACCTGCCTGGGCGACAGTCACCGTTCGTTGATCTGGAAGCGCAATGAGAAGCTCTGGAAGGCGCTCAAACCGATGTTCTAAACTCATGTTTGGCGCTTTTTGGTGAAAATTAAGGTGTACACCCGAGTTTGGTGGAATTTGCCGGTTTCAAGCGGCTGTCATATCTGATTTTATGGCGCGCGAAGGCACCGTTGCCCGCGGTGTGGAACCTGGGATTTTCACTTTATGCGTTGGATCGTTCGTATCGTTGTCGGTTTGATCGTCATTGTCGCCGTCGCGCTGGGTGGCGGCTACCTTTGGCTACGCGGTTCGCTGCCTCAAATGGACGGTACGGCGTCCGTTAGTGGGCTGGGAAAATCGCTGGAAATTACCCGCGACCGGCACGGTATTCCACACATCTACGCCAAAACCGAAAGCGATGCCTGGTTCGGCTTGGGATACGCCCACGCCCAAGACCGCATGTGGCAGATGGAGATGAACCGGCGCATCGGCGCCGGCAGGCTGTCGGAAATCCTGGGCGCCCAGACCGTCAACGCCGACAGGTTCCTGCGCACGCTGTCGGTCTACCATCATGCCGAAAATACCGTCGCCAATCTTTCCGACGACGCCCGGCATGCGATGGAGTCCTACGCCGCCGGCGTAAACCAATATATTGCCGGGCGCGGCGGCCTCACAAAGCCGCTGCCGCCCGAATTCCTCATACTCGGCGTCAAGCCGGATCCCTGGAAGCCGGCTGATTCTCTGGTATGGGCCAAAATGATGGCCTGGGACCTCGGGGCCAACTGGCGCAAGGAAATCCTGCGCTTCCGTCTGGTCCAGGCCGGATTGAGCCAGCAACAGGTGGCGGAAATGTTTCCGCCTTACCCCGGCGACGCACCGATCGCCCTGCCCGATATTGCCGGCCTGTACGACGGGATCGATCTGAAGGGGACGGATTTCGCCGGCTTGCCGGCCAGCCTGCTGCCCGATGCAGCCAACGGTTCCAACAACTGGGTCATTTCCGGCGCCCGCACGGCCAGCGGCAAACCGCTGCTTGCCAACGATCCGCACTTGGGCCTGGCGGCGCCGCCGGTGTGGTATTTCGCCCACGTCAAAGCGCCGGGGCTCAACGCCATGGGCGCCACCCTGCCCGGCATCCCCGGCATCGTGCTGGGGCGCAACGAGCGCATCGCCTGGGGCTTCACCAACACCGGTCCCGACGTTCAGGACATGTTCATCGAGCGCCTGACCGAAGGCGATCCGACCAGCTACGACACGCCGACGGGAACGGCGAAATTCAGCGTTCGACGGGAGGTCATCCGGGTCAAGGACGGCGAGGACATCACCATCGACGTCCGCACCAGCCGCCACGGCCCGATTATCTCCGATGCCTCCGGTTCGGCCGCCAAGGTCGCCGGCGAAGGCCATGTGATGGCATTTGCCTGGACCGCGCTGAGGGATGACAGCGGCACGGCGGAAGCCCTGATCGGCAGCAACAAGGCGCGCAATTGGGACGAGTTCGTCGCCGCCCTGCGGCACTACGACGTGCCGCAGCAGAACATGGTTTTCGCCGACATCGACGGCAACATCGGCATGTATGCGCCGGGCCGCATACCGGTGCGAAAACCCGAGAACAAGGTCCAGGGCTTCTTTCCGGTGCCGGGATGGGAAGCGGCTTACGACTGGGACGGCTTCATACCCTTCGAGGAACTCCCCCACACCTACAATCCGGCGCGGGGTTACGTAGCGACGGCCAATCATAAGATCGTGCCCAACGGCTATCCCCACCACATCACCTTCGAATGGGCGACGCCCTACCGCGCCCGCCGCATCGAGCATTTGCTGACCGGCCGGGAGAAGCACACCGTCGACAGCGTCCGTCTGCTGCAGGGTGACGTCACCTCGGTTATGGCGACCGACTTTCTGCCGCGCTTGCTGGAAGTGAAACCGACCGCCGCCCTGTCGGTTAAATCCTATGCCCTGCTGGCGAACTGGAAGGGCGAGATGGACCGCAACAAGCCTGAACCGCTGATCTTCAATGCCTGGATCAAGCACCTCGGCAAGACGGTTTACGCCGACGAGCTCGGCGACATGTTCAAGGACTATTGGGACGCCCGCCCAGTCTTCATGAGCAACGTGCTGATGGGCGGTCAGGCGCACTGGTGCGACGACGTTAAAACGGCGCCGAAGGAAAGCTGCAACGACGTCATCCTGAAGGCCCTCGACGCGGCCGCCGCGGAATTGGCTGAGGAGATGGACAACGAAGATCCTTCGGCTTGGCGGTGGGGCGACCGGCATGTGGCGCATTCGGATCACAATCCGTTCACTCACGTCGGCCCCCTGGCCACGCTCTTCGATATTTCCATTCCCTCCAGCGGCGACGGCTATACCGTTAACGTCGGTAAACACAAAATCTCAGATCCCGACCACCCCTACCGCCAATATCATGGCCCCAGCCTGCGGGCGATTTACGATTTCTCCGATCTTGACCGCTCACGCTGGATTCACACGACGGGACAGTCCGGCAACCCGCTCTCGCCGTTCCACGGCAACTTCACCCAGGCCTGGCGCGACGTCAGCGACCTGCCGATGACGATGAAGCGCGATGCCATCATGGCCGGTTCGGTCGGCACCCTCCGGTTGACGCCCGACCAATGACCATCGGGCTTTCAGATATTCAGGCCGCGGCGAAGATCGTCGCCGGTGAAACCGTACGCACGCCGACCCTGGAATCAAGAACGCTCTCGGAAATAACCGGCGCTGACGTCGTATTGAAATTCGAGAATTTACAGTTCACCGGTTCCTTCAAAGACCGTGGCGCCCTGGTCAAACTCAGCCGGTTGAAGAAGGCCGAAGCGAACACCGGGGTCATTGCCATGTCGGCTGGAAATCATGCCCAGGGGGTCGCCTACCACGCCCAGAAACTGGGTATTCCGGCGACCATCGTCATGCCGCGTTTTACGCCTTTCACCAAGGTCCGCCATACGCGCGGCTACGGCGCGCGTGTCGTACTGGAGGGCGATACGCTGGAAGAATCGAAGGCCAAGGCGGACGAATTGGCGGCCGAGAGCGGGTTGACCTTCATTCACCCTTACGACGACGATGACATTATCGCCGGTCAAGGCACCGTGGCCCTGGAAATGCTGACCGACGCCCCCGACCTCGATGTCCTTATCGTGCCGATCGGTGGCGGCGGCTTGATTTCCGGCTGCGCAATCGCCGCCAAGACCCTCAAACCGGAAATCGAAATCGTCGGCGTGGAAGCGGCACTTTTTCCTTCCATGCGACGCGCCCTGGACGGCGAGGCTCAGTCACCTGGCGGACAAACCATCGCCGACGGTATCGCCGTCAAGGCGGTCGGCGAAAAAACCCTGGCCGTCACGCGGGAACTGGTCGACGACGTCCTGTCGGTCTCCGAAGCGGAAATCGAGGAGGCGATCGTGCTCTACATGGAAGTTGAAAAGACGGTTGTCGAAGGTGCCGGCGCGACACCTCTCGCCGCGCTGCTGGCCCATCCCGCGCGTTTCCAGGGCAAGCGCGTCGGCTTGGTCATATCGGGCGGTAATATTGATTCTCGTCTGCTGGCCTCCGTCATCTCGCGCGGCCTGGTCCGCCAGGGCCGCATCGTCAGCCTGCGCGTTGAGATCCAGGATCAACCCGGCATGCTGGCGGAAATCGCCCGCCTGGTCGGCGAAGCCGGCGGCAATATCATCGAAGTCCACCACCATCGTCTGTTTGCCGACGTTCCGGTCAAGGGCGCGGACCTCGACCTGATGATCGAAAGCCGCGATCCCGAGCACGCACAGGAAATCATCGCCGGCCTGAAGGGTGCGGGGTTTGCCGTACAGCACCTCAGCATTACCGCCCACGGCGGCGACGGCCAGGCCCGTCACTAAGCGGAAAGACACTGGAAATGCTTCGATTAACCCTTGAATTTGCAGGTAAAAACTTGATCTTATGACTTTAGTCACAAATGCAAGCGACATTGAACCTTTGGCGAATTAACGCTAGATTTATCTCCTAAGGGGGCGGAAATTGTTTTACTTCAATAAGTTAGGCCGAGCTTTTAGCCCATGATGTTCTTTGTCGGCCTTGTAGTTGTGTTCGGCTCCGTGCTGGGTGGTTATCTGCCTCACGGGGACATTCGCGTATTGTTCCAACCCCTTGAATTACTTATTATTTTCGGCGCCGCATTCGGTGCCTATCTGGTCGCCAATCCGGGTCATATTCTGAAGGGGACGCTGAAGCATTTCAGCCGCGTGATGAAGCGGACCCCGCACAGCAAGGAAACCTATCTCGAACTCCTGACCCTGCTGTACGTCATTTTCCGGCTCGCCAAGGCCAAAGGCATGCTCGCCCTGGAATCCCATTTGGAGGAGCCGGAGGAAAGCCCGATATTTCAACCTTTCCCGATTTTCCTGGCCAACCACCACGCCGTCGATTTCTCTGCGATTACCTGCGCTTGATGACAATGGGGACTGACAACCCGCACGAAATGGAAGCCCTGCTGGACGAGGACATCGAAACACATCACAACGAAGCGCATGCGATCTCCCACGCCGTCAATAACATGGGGGACGGCTTGCCGGCCTTCGGCATCGTCGCGGCGGTGCTGGGCGTCATCGTCACGATGGCGAGCATCAGTGAGCCGCCGGAGGTGTTGGGCGGACTTATCGGCGCGGCGCTGGTCGGAACGTTCCTGGGTATTCTTCTGGCCTACGGTCTGGTCTCCCCGATCGGCACAAGCCTGGGCAACTATGCCGACGCCGACAGCAAATACTTCAACTGCATGAAAGCTGGTATTCTCGCTCACCTGAATGGCTATCCGCCGGCTGTCAGCATTGAGTTCGCGCGCAAGACGCTGTTCTCGCACGAGCGTCCTTCTTTCGCTGAACTCGAAGAAGCCGTCCAGGAAGCCCCTAATCCGGGCGCCGGCGGTTAGGCCGGGCAGCACCGAACAAAGGATATTTCGCAATGGCTGGCGAAATCATCATCAAGCGGGTAAAGAAAATCTCGGGCGGCGCCCACGGCGGCGCCTGGAAGGTCGCTTACGCGGATTTCGTCACCGCCATGATGGCGTTTTTCCTGCTGTTGTGGTTGTTGAACGTGACAACCGATGAGCAAAAGAGCGGCATCGCCGATTATTTCGCCCCGACCACCGTTAGTTTTTCACGCTCCGGTTCCGGCGGCGTGATGGGCGGCCTCAGCATCTCCACCGAAGGGGCGAAGTCATCCGATTCGGGTGCGCCGACAGTCGTCGTCCAGCTCAACAACGAGCTCAGCAACCCTTCCGACTTGTCGAAGGCCAGCAGCGATACCCTGGAGGATGCGACGGACACGCAGCTGCAGGAGGAAGTAGCGGCGCGCGAGCAGTCGTCGTTCGAGGATGCCCAGCAAATCCTTGAAGCTGCGTTGAAGGAAAGTCCCGAAATGGAAGAACTTGCCGAACAGGTCAAGATCGACATGACCAAGGAGGGCATGCGCATCCAGATTGTCGACCAGGACGGTGGCTCCATGTTCAAGGGCGGCACCGACCAGATGAATGAACGAACCAAGCAAATCATGCGCGAGATCGCCGTCGTCATCGGCAAACTGCCGAACGATCTGTCGATATCCGGTCATACCGACGCCTCACCGTTCGAAACCAAGGATGGCTATTCGAACTGGGAGCTTTCTTCGGACCGGGCCAATGCCAGCCGCCGTGTTCTGCAGGAGGCCGGTATTCCGCCGGAGCGGATCGCCCGCGTGGTGGGACGGGCCGATCAGGATCCGCTGACGCCGGAAGATCCGTTTCTCTCTGAAAACAGGCGGATATCGATCATCTTGTTGAGACAAGCGCCGGTGCTGCCGCCGTCCATGCAAAAAGAAGAATAGCGCCAAAGCAAGAGCCGGCGACAGAATCGCCGGCTCCCGCTTTACCCCTAGTTCTCTTATGCTGCCTTGATATCGCTGAGGAAGCTTTCAACCTCGGACTTCAAGGACTTGAACCGCCCCGCCAATTCGCGGGAGGTGTTGAGCACGCTACCCGAGGCATCACCTGTCTGTTCCGATCCGGCCTTCACCGTGACGATGCTTTCCGAGACGTTCTGCGTACCCGTGGCGGCTTCCTGGACGTTGCGGCTGATTTCGCCGGTGGCCGCCCCCTGTTCCTCGACCGCCGAAGCAATCGTCGTCGCGATCTCGTTCATCTCCGAGATCGTGGTGCTGATGCCCTCGATGGCGCCGACCGCATCTTGGGTGGTGGACTGGATCGAACCGATCTGGTTGCTGATGTCCTCCGTCGCCTGTGCCGTTTGAGCCGCCAGGTTCTTGACCTCGGAAGCGACGACGGCAAAGCCTTTGCCCGCCTCGCCGGCGCGCGCGGCCTCGATGGTCGCGTTCAGAGCCAGCAGGTTGGTTTGATTGGCGATGTCGTTGATCAGATCGACCACCTCGCCGATCCGCTGAGCACCATCTGCCAAATCGCGGATGGTCTGATTGGTCCCGTCCGCGGCTTTCACGGCCTGGCCTGAAATTTCCGCCGAATGCGTAACCTGGCGGCTGATTTCGCCGATCGAGGATGACAGTTCCTCGGCCGCACTGGCCACGGTTTGCACGCTGGCGGTGGCCTGTTCGGCCGCCGTCGCGACGGAAACGCTCTCACCAAGTGTTTGCTTGGCGATTTCCGACATGGATTGCGCCGAGGTTTCCATCTCGGTGGATTGCGAGGCGACGACACCGAGGATTTTCTCCACGGTACTGCCGAAACCCGAGGTCAATTCGTTGATGTGGTTTTGACGCGCTTCGCGGGTCTGGTTTTCTTCGATCTCCCGCTGGCGTTCGGCCTCCGTCTGACGCTCGCGCTCGGCACGGGTTTTATCCTGTTCCGCCGTCATGCGTTCGGCTTCAAGGGCCGTTTCCTTGAAGACCTGTACGGAGCGGGCCATATCGCCGACTTCATCTTTGGCTTGCAAGCCGGGGATCTCGACCGAATTGTCGCCCTCGCTCAATTTCGCCATCACGGCACGGAGTCCGGTTACCGGCCGGCGTATGCTGGTTGAAATCAGCAGGACGGCAGCGGTAACGAATACAACAATGACGGCACCGATTAGAGCCATGGTCCAACGGACGGTGCCGCTGACAGTTTCCATGCGGGCCTCGGCCTTGGCTAAACCGCTTTCGGCCGTTTCGAACAAACTGACGAGTTGCGGTTCGAGTTCGGAATAAATGCTGCTGAGTTTTTTTGCCGACGCGGTAACATCCTTCCGTCCCGCGACGAATTTCTTGAAAGACGAAACATAGCTGTCGATTTTACCGGCGATCTGCTTTTTCGCTTCTTCCCCGGCGTTGCTCTTGTCAAGGATGGCGAGGAATTCCACGCGGCGTTTGTCGATCCTTCCGACATACTTATCGTTGCCGCGCAGCATGTAATCCTTTTCGTGCCGCCGCATCATCAGCATTTTGACGACGAGTTGGTCGTTGCTCAGCCATTGCAGTTGTTTTTCGGCGGATTTGACGGTGCCGCGCAACACACCTCTGAGGCCTGATTTTTCATCCAGGCCCAGTTCCTTGTTCTTGTTGAAAACGGCATGAAGTTGGGCGACATGGGCCGGTAGTTTCTCCTGAGCCGCAGTAACTGCTTCCGACACTTCGTCGATGTTGAGCGCCGCGATCTGTTCCAGCGAAGCCTTTGCTTTTTCGGCGGCGGCATCGTAGCGGCCGACATACTTCTCCTTCAAGCGCAGGAAGAAATCCTTTTCGGCGCGACGCATTTGAAGCGCGTTGATGTTGGCATCACGGGCATAAAGCGCCAGTTTTTCGTATGTCGCTCTCTCAGACAGCGCATGTTCGATCTCGCGCTCGCCCCATGTGAAAACAACGCCGAGACCGACAAAACCGACCAGCGTCATCGCCAAAAGAATGTTGAAGCGTGTGGAGATCTTAAACGATCTCAAGGCGTTGAATTGCGGAAAACTAAACATTTTCCGTTGGGACTTGCCCTCCGACATCATCTTTTCCTCGTCTTACGTGGGTCATTTGGTGGCGGGAAAATCACATGCCGAAGTAACCGGACTATTTCATCAAAAACAAAAATCGTTTCCTGCCGGTAATATTTGTATCTGGGGTGTTTCAGCCGTTTCTACCGATAGGTCGGTGTAATTGGAGTGTTGCGAAACAGCCGGTTTATACCCATCTTGGAGGGATACCGTATTACCGTGCTTATGTTCGGATCTTGAAACTTGCGACGGGAGGAAGCGCTGAGCGACCGCAACATACCGACGCCTCTGGATGTACCCCTGGCGTTCGACGACCCCACCAGCCCGAATTTTGACCGTGCCCTGCTCGACGGCATCGTTCGAAAGCGGGTGATCGCCTACATTGTCGACCTTATCGCCATTGGTATCCTCTTGTTCGGTCTGACGATCGTGGCGTCCATCGTCGGCGTCCTGAGTTTCGGCTTGCTGGCACCACCGTTGTTCGCCGCTTTGGCATTGGTGCCTTTGGCCTATCACACGCTGCTGCTGGGCGGCCCCGCGTCAGCGACCTTCGGCATGCGGATGATGGACATCGAACTCAGGACCTGGGACGGCCAGCGCCCAGGCTACATTCAAGCCGCCGCGCAGACCGCGGTATTTTACGTGAGCATAAGCCTCCTCTGGCTGATCCCACTGGTGGTCGTATTTTTCAACGACAAACGGCGCACCGTGCACGACATGATGTGCGGTACAATCATGATCAACTCAGCACCGCGCGTCGATCACGTTCCCTAGAGCGCACCTGATCGACGCACTGTTCCCCTTGGCTTTGGGCTTGCGAAAAGCCAAGATGGCGTCATGAACAGTACCCTAAATACAGAGGCGGACGCCGACCTCAGCGATCCCGGCGTCTATGGTCATTGGACCCGGGACATCATCCGGTTTGCCGACCTGGATCCTCTGAACCACGTCAACAACGTCGCTTTTTCAACGTTTTTCGAATCCGGCCGCGTGAAGTACCTGGCAGACCACGGTCCTTCGGTCGATGATCCCAAATTCGGCTGGATGGCCGTGCGCTTGTGCATCGATTTCACCGGTCAACTCAATTATCCTGGTTCGGTCGATATCGGCTCCCGCACGATGCGCCTGGGCCGGAGTACCGTGGTCGTCGGGTCGGGTTTGTTCGAGGACGGACGCTGCGCAGCCACGGCGGAATGCGTCATGGTCCTGGTCGACCGGTCGACAAACTCGTCAACCGAATTACCTGGCGACCTTCGCCGGACCCTGTTGGACTCCAATCCGGGATAGTCATAAATGGATACCGAGAAGCACGGCCTCGACGACGCGATGCGCGCCATCGCCGAAGCCGCGCCTCGGCGATTTTACGCCACCCGCCCGTCCCCCTGTCCCTACCTGCCGGGACGGCTGGAGCGCAAAGTGTTTACCGAACTGACGGGCCCGGAGGCCGACGGTTTGCATGATCTGCTGGCGGTGAACGGATTTCGCCGCAACCAGGGCATCGCCTACCGGCCGTTTTGCGAAAGCTGCACCGCCTGCGTAGCGGTCCGCGTCCGCGTGGCGGAATTCCGATCCAAGAAATGGATGCGCCGGGTTAGCTCAAAAAACGCCGGTCTTGAGATGATCTCGCGGCCGCCCAAGGCAACCGTCGAGCAGTACCAGTTGTTTGCCCGCTACCTTGAAGCCCGGCATTTCGATGGCGGCATGGCGGACATGTCCTTCGAGGAATACCGCACGATGATCGAGGAGACCTCTGTTTCCACAGAGGTCATCGAGTTTCGCGACAACTCGGGGGACCTGGTGGCGGCCTGCCTGGTCGACATCCTGGGCGACGGACTATCGTTGATCTACAGCTTCTTCACGCCCTCGCATCCGAAAGCAAGCTATGGGTCGGCGGTGATCCTCAAGTTGATCGAACGGGCACAAGCCGAACAGCGCCAGCATGTCTACCTCGGTTACTGGATCGCTGAAAGTCAAACGATGGCCTACAAAGCCCGGTTCGAGCCCATCGAGGCGCTCGGTCCAAGCGGCTGGCAAGTTCTCTCGCGGAGCTAAGCAGATTATCGAGAGCGCTTCTTAAGGGCCGTCATGTCATATACCCCCGGTTCGTCGCGCGGGTTCGCATCGGGCGCAAATATCTGCGCTTTTTGAACTTTTTGCGTGCCGGTGGTCGGCAGATCGGCCATGAACAGGATGTAACCGGGCGCCTTGAAATAGGCCAGACGATCCAACGCCCATGTCATGAGCTTGTCGGCCTGCGCGCGGTCCTGCGGCGTTCCCGGCATGGCGACGATACAGGCGAAAACCTCCTCTTCGCGCAAGTCGTCCGGCACGGCGATGACCGCCGCTTGGGCGACATCATCGTGCGCCTGAAGGACGCCTTCGACCTCCGCCGCCGCGATGTTCTCGCCGGCCCGGCGGATAATGTTCTTCTTGCGGTCGACGAAGTAGAGCATGCCGTCCTCGGCTTGACGCACAGTATCACCGGTATGGAACCAACCGTCCCTCCAGGCCTCCGCCGTGGCCTCATCGTCCTTGAGGTATTCGCTGAACAAACCGCGCCGCGGATCATCGGCCGAATTTCGCACCAGCAGCTCACCCTCTTCGCCGCGCGGCACCTCGCGGCCGTCATCGTCGACGACCAGTGCCTCCAGCCCCGGATAAGGCCGCCCAAACCCCGGGTTCCGACCTGTCGGGGCTCCTCCACGTCGCCGTAGATCTTGCCGGTTTCCGTCATGCCCCAAAGTTCAATCAGCGGCACGCCGAAGCGCTTCTCGAAGTTCTCATGGTGCTTTGGATCGACCCCCGCCCCCAATCCGACGCGGGCCGGATGATCCCTGTCATCGGCCTTCTCCGGTTGGTTCAGCAACATGGGCGGCACCACGCCCAGGTAATGAAAGGCCGTAGCCCCGGTCTCGCGAATGTCCTTCCACCAGGCGGTTGGGTGAAAGCGATCCGGCGAAATCAGGCAATTGCCCGACAGCATCGCGCCCGTCGCGGTTACCGCAAGCGCGTTCATGTGGAAAAGCGGCAGCGGATTGAGGATGCGCTCCTTGCCCGGTTCCAGCGCCGCCGTGCCGCTCATCGACAGATAACCATCGCCGGAGCAGAGGAAATAGAGATTTGTCAGAACGCATCCCTTGGGCCGGCCGGTAGTGCCTGAGGTGTAGAGGAGCGCGCATTCGGTATCGTGTCCCGGCGCGCCGTCACGTGGCACTTGGCCTGGCTCCGGCAGTTTCTCGGGCAGGGCGTAGGCGTCCAATACCGACGGCCTCGTTTCGGTGTCGGCGGCGGCGGCCTCGCAATCCGCTACACGGTTGGAAAGGGCGATAACGAGCGCCGCGTCGGAATGGCCCAGCTGGTAGGTCATCTCATCCTGCCGGTAGTCGGGATTGACCGGCACGATCGATACCCCCAGCGCATTGAGCGCCAGGTAGTGGTGGAAAAACTCCGGCCGGTTCTCGAGCAGCAGAGCGACTCTGTGACCGTGACCGTAACCCGCCGCTTCGTAACGCGCCTTCATGGCCAAGACCGCGGTCAAAATCTCGTCGTAGGTAAACTCAGCGCCGTCGGGATGGTAGTCCCGACCCTCATAGGCCGGAACGCAGAAGAAGGCGGCGTCGGGCGAACGGTGTGCCGTCGCCGTGAAGGCCTGAAAAACAGTCGCAAAATTGTCGTCGGCCGCCACGCGAACCTCCCTACCCACTTGTCAGGTGTCACAGTCTAGGGAAGGATTGGCCTCACGAAAACCGGTTCGTTTTGGCGAAGCCCTTGGGCGCCAGCCGGCCAGCCTGGGCGCGCTTGCCCTCCCAGGTCAGGAGATCGGTTTCGGTGCGGGTGCGGGAAACGCCGGCGGCCCAGGTCAGGCCCTCCTTGCGGTTGAAGGCCCGTACATCCGACAGTCCGCCGTCCTTGTAGCGCTGCAGCACGACACCCCGGCCCCGGCCCATCTCGGGCAGTTCGCCCAGGTCGAAGATCAGCATCTTGCGGTTGTCGCCGACGCAGGCAAGGGCATCGGCCCCGGCCGCCACGACCGACAGCGCGCGCGCCTCATTGCCGCCCGAGACGTTCAACACCTGCTTGCCCGACCGGGTTTGCGCGATCACCTGGCTTTCCCGGACGACGAAGCCGCGGCCGTCGGACGAGGCCACCACCAGCTTGCGTTCCGGCTGGTGCACAAGAAGTTCGACAATATCCTCGTCGTTGCCCATGCCGGTCATCAAACGGATCGGCTCACCGTGCCCCCGGCCCTTCGGCAGCTTGTCGCAACTCACCGTGTAGAAGCGGCCGTTGGTGGCGAAGATGACGATCTTGTCGGTGGTTTCGGCGTGCAGCCAATAACGGCCACGGTCGCCTTCCTTGAATTTTGCTTCGCCGTTGGCCTCGACATGGCCTTTCATCGCGCGAATCCAGCCCTTCTCCGAACAGATGATGGTGATGGGCTCGCGCTCGACCATGGCTTCCAACGGCACTTCCACGACCTCGGGCGCATCGGCGATTTCCGTGCGGCGCTTACCGAGCTCCGTCTTGGCGCCGAATTTCGCACGGGTCACCTTCAGCTCGTCCGCGATCCGCTTCCACCGCTTCTTTTCATCCTTCAGCAGGCCTTTGAGCTCCTTCTGTTCGGATTTCAACTCGGCATGCTCGGTCCGGATGCCCTCCTCCTCCAGGCGGCGCAAGCTGCGCAGCCGCATGTTGAGGATGGCCTCGGCTTGTACATCCGTAAGCTTGAAGGCCTTGATCAGCGCGGGCTTGGCTTCGTCCTCCTCGCGGATGATGCGGATTACCTCGTCGAGATTGAGGTAGGCGATGAGATAGCCTTCGAGAACCTCCAGACGGTGCGCAATCTTGTCCAGCCGGTGTTGGGCCCGGCGCATCAGGACGTCGTGGCGGTGATCGAGGAAGGCGCGCAGGGCATCGCGCAGGTTCATCACGCCCGGCGAGCCGTCGGCCGCCAGGACATTGAGGTTGAGCGATATCCGCACCTCCAGATCGGTCAGCCGGAACAGGGTCTCCATCAGCGGTTCGGCTTCGACCGTGCGGCTTTTCGGCTCCAGCACCAGACGCACGTCATCGGCGCTCTCGTCCCGCACGTCGGACAGCATCGGCAGCTTCTTGTTGAGGATCAGTTCAGCGATCTTCTCGACCAGCTTGGCCTTCTGCACCTGGTAAGGGATTTCGCTGACGACGATCTGGTACTGGCCGCGTCCCGTCTTCTCCTTCTCCCATTTGGCCCTGAGGCGGAAGCCGCCCCGCCCGGTTTTGTAGGCGTCGACCACGTTGTCGCGGGGTTCGACCATGACGCCGCCGGTGGGGAAATCGGGGCCCGGCACGATGTCGGCCAGTTTGGCCGCCGTGGCGTTGGGGAACTTGATGAGATGCAGCGCCGCCTCGCACAATTCGCCGGCGTTATGGGGCGGAATGGAGGTCGCCATACCGACCGCGATGCCGGTGGCGCCGTTGGCCAGCAGATTGGGAAAGGCCGCCGGCAGTACCAGCGGTTCGCTTTCTTCGCCGTCATAGGTCTCGCGGAAGTCGACCGCATCCTCGTCGAGCCCGCCCAATAGGGCCTCCGCCACTTCCGTCAGGCGCGCTTCCGTGTAGCGCATGGCCGCCGCGTTATCGCCGTCGATGTTGCCGAAATTGCCCTGCCCGTCCACCAGGGGGTAACGCGAGGCGAAATCCTGGGCCAGCCGCACCAGGGCGTCGTAGATCGACTGGTCGCCGTGCGGGTGGTATTTGCCCATCACGTCGCCGACGACGTGGGCGCATTTCTTGAAGCCCTGATCGGGATCAAGCTTCAGGAGGCGCATGGCATGCAGGATGCGGCGGTGAACCGGTTTCAGGCCATCGCGCACGTCGGGCAGGGAGCGCGACGTGATGGTCGACAGGGCGTAGGCCAGATAACGTTCGGAGAGAGCCTCCGACAGCGGCGTATCAAGCACGCCGTCAGATGGCGGATCGAGGGTATCGGTGGTATTCATGCCCCCTGTATAGCACTACATGTTGGGGGTATGTAGGGAAATAATGTTTCTCGGGACGATGTTCCAACTGTCACTCGGACGACTTTTCCAAGGCCTCGTCAAATCGCCGGATCAGCTCTTTTGGAACGGCTTTGCTGCACATGAGATAGCGGCGGTTTCCCGGTGGAATGTCCTTCATTCTGATGCTCATGATGTCCTCGCCGGCGATGCCCAACCGCACCGTCAGGGAGGCGAATTCCTCCGGCGCCGCAATGAAATAGTCGAATCGCCGGCCCAGCAGCATGCGCACCATACCGCCGCTGTCCTGGGTGTTTCGCATGACCTTGGGGTTGAGTTCCGCAATCAATCCGTCAACGAAGCCGCCGTAGGAATACCCGAGTTTGGCGCCGAATTTGAGGCTCGGGTCGTTGAACAACTCGCGCAAGGTGGAATGCTGCATCGCCTTTTCGTTATCCGTCCGCATAACGATGACCTGTGGCTTGTCGCGGTAGATCGGAAGGCTGTAGTTGGCGAACTTTTCGCGCTCCGGATTTTTGAACCAGCCCGCGGCACAAGCGAAATCCTTGCCGCGTTTGACGATCTTGATCTGGGCGTTGCCGGAACGGCTCACCCACCTGAACGGAATGCCCGCTGCCCGAAGCGACTTGTTGATCGGTGTGGCCACGATGCCCGCGACTTCGCCGTCATCCTGCTGGGCGTAATATGGAGGTCGGTCGTGATAAAGGATTTCCAGATCCTTGGCATCCACGCCGGCGGACCGAAACAGGTTCGCCAACACGATGGCGGCAAGAGCGAGATATCTCATAACCGGGTGGCCCCCATATCCAGCGCTCACATGGCAACCGGTCAATAGTGCCTCAACTCGTCAGCCGCCGTCAGCGAAATTTATGCCCGGCCAGGCGCGTTCTCGCCGGCGGCATCGCCACGTGGTGCGGCGCAAGCACGTGGCGTTCGAGAAAAAAGCCGGTCAGGTTCAGGCCGTCGGCAACATCATCGGCGTTTTCCCCGCCGTTTCCCGCGTCCGTCAGGAAGGCCGGCAGTTTGAGCAGGCGGTGCTTGTATTGGCCCGCCGCCGCCTCGGTCACGGCCCGGCCCGTGCGCGGGCTGACGTAGGCCAGACCTTCGATTTCGCCGGTCTGAGCGCAGGTCGATAGATCCAGCCCGAAGCCCAGTTCGCCCAACAGTCCCAGTTCCCAGCGCACGTAGACGTGGGCCCAATGCTCGGATTGTTCCAGGGCGTCGAGCAGCGCCCGGAAACCGTCGAAAGCAGCGGGGTGGGCTTCACGTTCGGGCAAGGCGGCCTCGGCCACCGCGCAGGCCGACGACAGCGCCGCCAGACGGCCGGGTTCCGTCAGTACCTGGGCCGCCCGCGCCCGCGCCAATTCAACGGAATAGGTACCGAGATGTTCGGCCAGCCTGGCCCGCCACACCGCCTGCACCTCGTTGCCCGGCTGCAACGTGCCCCGTGCCCCTCGCCCGGCGCCGCCCCGCACCAATCCGGCATGCCGCCCATGGTCGCGTGTCAGCATCTGCACGATGGCGGACGTTTCGCCATGCTTGCGCGCGCTGAGGACAATGCCGTCGTCGGTCCAGTTCATGGCGCGAGGTTAGCAGAGCCGGGAGACCGGAAGTACTACTTCGGGAAATCCAGGCCCATTTCCTTGTAGCGTTCCGGGTCGTCGAGCCAGTTTTCGCGGACCTTGACGAAGATAAAGAGATGCACGCGCCGCTCCATCTGCGCCTCGAGGTCGTGGCGCGCGGCTTCGCCGACTTTCTTGACCAAAGCGCCCTTCTTACCCAGCACGATGCCCTTGTGGTTGGCGCGGGTGACGTAGACGACCTGGGAAATTTTGACGGAGCCGTCCTTGCGTTCCTCCCAATCCTCGGTCTCGACGGTGAGCTGGTAGGGCAGTTCCTGGTGCAGATTGATAAAGAGCTTCTCCCGCGTCACTTCCGCCGCGAGGTAGCGCCACGGCGCGGTGGCGATCTGATCTTCGGGGTAGAGCCAGGGACCGGACGGCAGGGTTTCGGCGAGATGGCCGCCCAGGTCGGCGACGCCGTCGCCGGTGAGCGCCGAAATCATGAAAACGTCGGTGAACAACGGCGTGCCGTCCTCAAGCTGCTCCGCGTTCATGCGGTCGGCCAGGGCCAGCAGGTCGGGCCGTTTGACGGCATCGACCTTGTTGATCGCAAGGATAGCGCGGCGGCGGTTGGATTTGAGGCCGTCGACGATGCGCTGGGTATCGTCGTCATCCGCCTTGATGGGGCGGCGCGCATCGACCAGCAGCACCACGAGATCGGCGTCCGAGGCGCCGGTCCAGGCATCCTCCACCATGGCCTTTTCCAGCCGGCGCTTGGGCGTGAAGATACCGGGCGTGTCGACGAAGATGAGTTGCGAAGACCCTTCGACGGCGATGCCGGTCAACCGCGCCCGCGTGGTCTGGACCTTGGGGCTGACGATGGCCACTTTTGCGCCGACCAGGGCGTTGAGCAGCGTTGATTTGCCGGCGTTGGGCGCGCCGATCAGGGCAATGAAGCCGCACTTGGTGGCGCCCGCGTTCATGTGGCCGTGTCCTCGATTTGGGCAAACAGCGCCGCCGCCGCTTCCTGCTCGGCCACGCGTTTGGCGCTGCCTTTTCCTTCCGCCGCGCCAATCCCGTCAACCGATACCTCGATGGTGAAAACCGGCTCGTGCGGCGGTCCCTCGCGAGAGACCTCCCGGTAGGCGGGCGGTTGCAGCGCGCGGGCATGGGCCAGTTCCTGAAGCCGCGTTTTTGCGTCCTTGGGCGCGGTCGTCAGTTCCTCGGCCAGGGCGTCCCAGTAACGGTGAACGAAGCTTGCGGCGGCCTCGACCCCGCCGTCGAGGAACAACGCGCCGATCACGGCCTCGCAGGCATTGGCCAGCAACGCCGGTTTGGCCCCGCCGCCGGCCTCGCGTTCGGCCTTGGCAAACCACATGTGATCGCCGAGATCGATGCGGTTGGCGACGTCGGCCAGCGTTTCCTGTCGCACCAGTTCATTGAAACGCCGCGCCAGACGGCCGGCGTCGGCCTGCGGGAATGTTTTCAGAAGATGATCGGCAATCACCAGTCCCAGCACCCGGTCACCGAGGAATTCCAGGCGTTCATAGTCCCGCCCCTCCCCGCGCCCGGCGCTCTTGCGTGTCGTGGCGCTCGGGTGGGTCAGCGCTTCCTCGAGAAACTCAGGTCGCCCGAATTCATGGCCAAGGGCTTTGAGTAACCGGTCGCGGTCACGTTCCTTGCCGGGCGCCATCACTCAATGCCGGAGAAGAACCGCGAAAACCGCAGGGTCCACGGCCACTTCCAGATTTCCCACCAGGCGCTTTCGCCGTTGGTCGAGAAAAACAGAACGTCGGCCCGTCCCACCAGATTTTGCGCCGGTACCATGCCGACGCCGTTGCGAAACCGTGAATCGACGGAATTGTCGCGATTGTCGCCCATGGCGAAGTAGTAGCCGTCAGGCACCTCAAACACCCGTGTGTTGTCGGCTTCCGTGAAACCGTAATCGAGCGTGCGGTAGGTGACGCCGTTCGGCAGCGTTTCTCGGTAGGTCGGGATGGCGTGGCGATTGCCGCCTGGGCGCTTGTGGACGAAGTCCTTCACGCGCACTCGTTTTACCGGCTGACCATTGAGGTAAAGAATGCCTTGGCGCATTTGAATGTTGTCGCCCGGCACGCCGATGATACGTTTGATGTAGTCAGTCGAATTGTCCGTCGGCAGTTTGAAGACGGCGACGTCACCGCGTTCAACCGGGCTTTCGAAAATTCGTCCCGAGAACAGCGGCGGACTGAACGGCAGCGAGTGCTTGGAATAGCCGTATGCCAGTTTTGAGACGAACAGATAGTCGCCCACCAGCAGGGTCGGCAGCATCGATTCGGACGGGATGTTGAACGGCTCGTACGCCACCGTCCGTACCCCGAGCGCGATCAGCACAGCATAAATGACGGTGCGGAATGTCTCGCCCCATGTGGAAGGTTGGGTTGCGTCGGCGCCCTCAGCCGCACCCTCCGCAGCAGCGTCCGCGACGGCTTCACCGCTGCCGGGCAGGAGAGAGACGATAGCCTCCCAAATGTTTTTCAATAATTCCATTAACTAATTTTCACAAAATATTGTTATTAAACAATTAATCGTCATTGCGCTGGCATCGCTGTGATGATCACGATAGCCTGCGCCAAGGGAGGTTCGTCGGTGATCGTGAGTTCGATAACCGGGGTCATTCCCTGCGGCGTGATTTCCTCCAGCCGGATGGCGGCGCCGCCGGTCAGCGCCATCGTCGGCTTGCCGCTCGGCAGGTTGACGACGCCCATGTCACGCCAGAAAACGCCGCGCCGGAAACCGGTGCCGAGCGCCTTGGAACAGGCCTCCTTGGCGGCATAGCGCTTGGCGTAGGAGGCGGCACGGTTGAGGCGGCGGTCCGACTTGGCGCGCTCCAGTTCGGTAAAGCAGCGGTCGGTGAAACGCTGGCCGAAGCGGTCCAAGGTTTTTTCGATCCGGCGAATGTCGATCAAGTCGCTGCCCATGCCGATCATCATCATGACGGGCGCACCAAGGTCAGGCCCGCGCCTCGTCCATCAGCAGACGCATCTGTTTGATGGCGGCTTCGAGGCCGACGAAGATGGCTTCGCCGATCAGGAAATGACCGATATTGAGTTCGACGACATTGGGGATTTTGGCGACCGGGCCGACCGTATCGTAGGTCAGGCCGTGACCGGCGTGGCATTCCAGCCCGATGTTTTCGGCGTGTGCGGCGGCGGTCATGACGCGCTCCAGTTCCCTCGCCTGGTCCTCGCCCTCGGCTTCGCAATAACTGCCGGTGTGCAGCTCCACCACCGGCGCGCCCAGACTGCGGGCGGCGTCCAGTTGGGCCGGCTCGGGATCGATGAACATGGACACGCGGCTGCCGTTTTCCCGCAACGCAGCAACGTAGGGCGCCAGGTGGTTGTGCCCGCCCGCCACGTCGAGGCCGCCTTCCGTCGTCAATTCCTCGCGTTTTTCCGGCACCAGGCAGACGGCATGGGGTTTGTGGCGCAGCGCGATCTGCAGCATTTCCTCCGTCGCCGCCATTTCGAGATTGAGCGGCAGCCCCAATTCTTCGCTGAGACGGTGGATATCGTCGTCGGAGATATGGCGGCGGTCTTCGCGCAGGTGCGCCGTGATGCCGTCCGCGCCGGCGTCCGCCGCGGCCACGGCCGCGCGCACGGGGTCGGGATAGGGCACGCCGCGGGCATTGCGGATCGTCGCCACGTGATCGATGTTCACGCCGAGGCGCAGATGGGATGGTTCACTCACAACGCTCATCACTCTTCTTCCTTTGCCGCTTTGCGGTTCCGGGCCAGACGCTCGCGCCGCGACTTTTGGTAGCTGGCGACCAGGGAACGCAGCGGAAAATAAAACAGGCACCAAACAACGGCGCCGATGGGAATACTGGCCAACAACATGGGCAGGAATATGTCCATGAAGTTGTCGAAAATGTACGTCATGGTGAGGGTTTCCGGCAACGCGTCGCCGCCCTCGACACCCATCAGCCAAGCCCCTGTTGTATAGACCAGCCACCAGATAAAGGGAAATGTCCAGGGATTGCCTACCGCCGTGCCGATGGCCGAGGCCAGGATGTTGGCCCGGATCATCAGCGCCATGATGGCCGACAGCACGAAATGGAAACCGACGAACGGGGTAAACGACATGGCGGCGCCACAGGCGAACCCGGCGGCAATGGAATAAGGCGTGCCCGGCAAACGGGCCAGGCGGTGCTTGGTATAGACGGTCGCCCGCTTCCAGCCGATCTGCGGCCAGACGAAGCCCATGGCCTTCTGGCCCAGCGTTAATTTCTTGCGGCGTTGAAACACCGTAATCCTACTCCGTACGCGCGTTGTTCACTTGAGGCCGCGGCTGCCCGGTTTTACCGCCTCGGTGCCGGCCAGTTCGGGCGGCAGTTCATCCGCCGGATAGCTCGGGACTTTCAAGCCGGTTAATGCCACCAATGGCACGCCCAGATCAACCTCGCCGTCGGAGCGGTCGATCAGACAACTTGCCGCCACGGTTTCGCCGCCGGCCGCGGCGATGGCCGCGATGCATTCGCGCGACGACTTGCCGGTGGTGACGATGTCCTCCGCCATCAGGACGCGGGCGCCCGCCGCCAGCTCAAAACCCCGGCGCAGGACGAACTCGCCCTCCACGCGCTCCGTGAAGATGGCGGAAACGCCCAACTGTCTGCCCATCTCGTAACCCACGACGACGCCGCCCATGGCCGGCGATACGACGATGTCGATAGCGCCCTCACCCACCGCCGCCGTCACCTTGTCGGCTAGCGCCCGGCATAATTGGCCGGCCCGTTCGGGATGCATCAGAACCTTGGCGCATTGCAGATATATCGGGCTGTGCAGGCCCGACGACAAGAGGAAATGGCCTTCAAGCAAGGCGCCGGTTTCGCGGAAGTGGCCGAGCACTTCGTCCTGTTTCATTTTGGGGAGGTCTCCAAGGTATTGAGCTGGGTGGAATAACTTAGTGTTTGGCGCGGTCCACGGAACTGATGGCGGGGTCCGCGCGAAGAGCGGCGATGATGTTGGTGAGATGTTTTACGTCTCTTACCTCGATGTCGACAAGCATTTCGAAGAAATCCGCCGAGCGGTCGGTGATTTTCAGGTTCGAAATATTGCCGAAATTGCGCGCGATAACCGCCGTCATTGTCGACAGGCTGCCCGGCGCATTGACCAGTACGGCATCGATGCGCCCAACCTGCAGTTCGGGGTTTCGCGTTTCCACGTCCCAGGAGACGTCGAGCCAGCGTTCCGGCGTATCGGCGAACTGCTCCAGCGTATCGCAGTCGATGGTGTGGACGGTGACGCCCTTACCCGTGGTCACGATGCCGACGATGCGGTCGCCCGGCAGCGGATGACAGCAGCCGGCGAAATGCACCGCCATGCCGGGGATCAGGCCGCGGATGGGGACCGTATTGTCGCCGCCCTTGCGCGGCTTGGAGCGCCGCCGCATGCGTTGCAGCAGGTCGCCGGCGCGGCGCTTGACCTTGAGGCCCGGGAAGACCTTCTCCAGCACCTCCCGTGAAGTGAGTTCGCCCTGCCCCACCATGGCGTAGAGATCTTCCGAGTTCCTGTGACGCAACGTCTTGAGGATTCCCTCGATGGCCTTTTCGGTGAACTCGTGGCCCTGGTCGCGGAAGGCCTTCTGCAGGATGGCGCGGCCCAGGTCGGCGTACTGCGAGCGTTCCTGCTTGCGCACGAACCGGCGGATGGCCGCGCGGGCCTTGCCTGTGACGACGAAGTTTTCCCAGGTCGGCGATGGCGACGGCACCTTGGAGCGCAGGATGTCGACCTGATCACCGTTCTGCAGTTCGGTGCGCAAGGGCGACATGCGGCCGTTGATGCGGGCGCCGACGCAGGTATCGCCGACGCCGGAATGGACGGCGTAGGCGAAGTCGACCGGCGTCGCCCCCCTGGGCAGGGCGATCAGGTCGCCCTTCGGCGTGAAGCAGAACACCTGGTCCTGGAACATCTCAAGCTTGGTGTGCTCAAGAAATTCCTCCGGATTGGAGGCGTGTTCCAGAATTTCCGTCAGCTCCCTTAGCCAACGGTAATCCTCGGTGCCTTTGCCGCCTCCCTTCTGCTTGTAAAGCCAGTGGGCTGCGACGCCGATTTCGGCCACCTCGTGCATTTCCTTGGTGCGGATCTGCACTTCGATGCGCTGCTGTTCAGGGCCGATGACCGAGGTGTGAAGCGAGGAGTAATTGTTGCGCTTGGGCGTCGAGATGTAATCCTTGAAGCGTCCCGGCACCATGCGGTATTCCGCATGAACCGCGCCCAGGGCCCGATAGCACTGTTCGATGTCGTCGACGACGATGCGGAAGGCCATGATGTCGGAGAGCTGTTCGAACGTGACGTTCTTGCGCTCCATTTTGCGCCACATCGAATAGGGACGCTTTTCCCGGCCCGAGAGCCAGGCCTTCACGCCCGCCTTTTCCAGCGTTTTCCGGAGTTCGTCGGTGATGCGGTCGACCATGTCGGAGCCGCGTTCGCGCAGGAAGGCGAGCCGCGCGGTCAGCGATTCGCGCGCTTCGGGGTTGAGGTGGGCGAACGACAGGTCCTCGAGCTCGTCCTTGATGTTCTGCATGCCGATGCGTTCGGCCAAGGGCGCGTAGATCTCCATGGTTTCCGCGGCTATGCGGCGGCGTTTTTCCTCGCGCTTGACGAAATGCAGGGTGCGCATGTTGTGCAGCCGGTCGGCCAGCTTCACCAGCAGTACCCGGATATCGTTCGACATCGCCAGCACGAGCTTGCGGAAGTTTTCCGCCTGCCTCGCGGAATCGTTGGGCGCAGTCATTTCGATCTGCGAGAGCTTGGTCACGCCGTCGACCAGTTTGGCGATTTCACCGCCGAACTGGCCCTCGATTTCGTCGAGCGTGGCCAGGGTGTCCTCAACGGTGTCGTGCAACAGCGCCGTGACGATGGTGTGGCCGTCGAGCCTGAGATCGGTAAGGATGCCGGCGACCTCAAGCGGGTGGGTAAAGTAGGCGTCGCCCGATTCGCGGGTCTGCGTGCCGTGCGCCTTCATGGAAAAGACGTAGGCGCGGTTCAGCAGGTCCTCGTCCGCGTTGGGATCGTAGGTGCAGACGTTCTCAACGAGCTCGAACTGCCGGACCATGGCTAGCCGCCTAACCGAAAGCCGAAATTCAAATCGCCTGATGACAGCGCGCAATTTGCTGCTGTCCCCCCCATCCTATCCTTCCCCCGCCAGGGGGGAAGGAACTCAAAGTGGAGATCGCTTTCGAAATGTGAGTTCCCTCCCCCTTGAGGGGGGAGGGACAGGGTGGGGGTGGAGTTGCTAGACCGGGCTTCAGGCACAAAAAAACGCGCGGCGGAGAAACCATCGCGCGTTTTCGATGAAGCAAAGGGTGGCGAGCAGCGTCGCCGTCGTTGGCGGCAGTAACCGATGTTGCGGTCGCGCGCCCTCACGCTTCCTCCGGACTGGCTCCGGGAATTTCCTCGCCGACCGTCGGGCCTTCTTCCGGCGCCGGCGCCGGTTCGGCCGGCTCGGCCTCGCCGTTGGCCCAATCGTGGGCGCTCATCAGGGAAGCCATATCGTCTTCTTCCGGCTCATCGATCTCGACGTGCTTCTGGAAACCGGTGACGACCGCTTCAATGAGGTCTTCGACCGGCACCGATTCATCGGCGATCTCACGCAGGGCGACGACGGGGTTCTTATCGTTGTCGCGCTCGACGGTGATTTCGGCGCCCGACGATACCTGCCGGGCCCGCTGGGCCGACAACATGACGAGGTCGAAACGGTTGGGAATCTTGACAATACAATCTTCGACGGTGACGCGAGCCATCGTTGGTTCTCCAAAACTGGTCTGCTGCAGAGCCATAAATATGCAACTCCGCGCGGCAAAGCAAGCACGGAAGTCCTTTATAACTAAACAAAATCAGAGTTTTTTGCGCTGCAGCATGAAAAATGCGCCGTCAATCCGCCAATCGCTCCGCTTTTTGTCCCCCCGGCAGGCGCGACAGCATGACGTTCAAGCTCTCGCCGGTTACCGGATGACGCCAGTCTGGGACGATGTCGGCCAGCGGCAGCAGGACGAAGGCGCGGTCCTGCAGGCGGGGGTGCGGCAGCAGGGGCGGCGCGTCGTCGCGGATCAGCCTGCCGTGGGCCAGCAGGTCAAGATCGAGCAGCCGGGCTTCGTTGGCTTCCCGGCGGACGCGCCCGAAGCCGGCCTCGATTTCGTGCAGCACCGTCAGCAGCGCCGCGGGATCGAGCTCCGTTTCGACGGCGGCGACGCCGTTGACGTACCAGTCCTGGCTCGATGCCGGCACCGGCGCCGTCTTGTACCAGGGCGAGCGCGACACCACATTTAGACCAGCCTCGGTCATCGCTGCCAGGGCCGCCTCCAAGGTCTCGCGCGGCGGGCCGAACCGCGACGGCAGGTTGGCGCCCATCGCCACCAGCACGGCGGCGTCCGCGATCACAAGTTTGTGCCCTGGTAATTTTGTTCCTTGCGACATCGGGGGATCGGCCTAGATTAGAATGAGAACAAAAAAAGATGACAAATAACGACCATTTTACGATCAATTCTATACTAATAATATAGCTTAATAATCTCGTATAAGGATTTGATATTATGGAATTTTATGAAGGCGAACGTACCGCCCTATTTATTGATGGTTCGAACCTTTACGCCGCCGCCCGCGCGCTCGGTTTCGATATAGACTATAAACGACTCCTGCAGGAATTCCGCAACAATACCCGCGTCATCCGCGCCCTTTATTACACCGCCCTTTTGGAGGATCAGGAGTATTCGCCGATCCGTCCGCTGGTCGACTGGCTCGATTACAACGGCTACACCATGGTCACCAAACCGACCAAGGAATTCACCGATTCCATGGGCCGGCGCAAGATCAAGGGCAACATGGATATCGAAATCGCGGTCGACGCCCTGGAGATGGCGAAAAACCTCGATCACATCGTGCTGTTTTCCGGCGACGGCGATTTCCGCCGGCTGGTGGAATGCCTGCAAATGCAGGGCCTGCGGGTGACGGTGGTGAGCACCGTGCGCTCCCAGCCGCCGATGATTGCCGACGAGTTGCGCCGCCAGGCCGACGTCTTTATCGAGCTTTCGGATATCCAGGTTGCCATCGCCCGCGAAGGCAACGCCCGCCATCATCACCATCACCACGCCGAACCGACGCCGGTTGCCGACGACCGTGAATTGGCGGACACCAACCTGCAGACCGAATCGCACGGCACGCCGGCGGAAGCCGAATTGCCGGATACGGAAACCATCACGACCGTCGCCTGATTTAGGGCGTCCCCATGACCAAAACTTTGTCCCGGGCCGACGCCCTGGCCGGACCAGGCCCGGATTGCGTGCTTTGCCCGCGGCTGGCCGATTTCCTCGCCGGCCACCGCGCCGATCACCCCGACTGGCACAACGCGCCGGTGCCGCCCTTCGGCCCCGATGACGCCTGGCTGCTGATCGTCGGTCTGGCGCCGGGCCTCAAGGGGGCCAACCGCACGGGCCGGCCCTTCACCGGCGACGGCGCCGGCGATCTGCTCTACCCGGCCTTGCTCGACTTCGGCCTGGCCCGCGGCGTCTACGACCAGCGGCCCGACGACGGCCTCGAGATGGTCGGCGCCCGCATCACCAACGCCGTACGCTGCGTGCCGCCGCAAAACAAGCCGACCGGGGCGGAAGCCAAGACCTGCCGGCCCTTTCTGGCGGCAGAAATCGAGGCCTTGGCGGAACTCCGCGTCATCCTGGCGCTGGGCCGCATCGCCCATGACGCCGTGCTCACCACCTTGGGCTTACGCAAAGCCGACTATCCCTTCGGCCACAACGCCCTGCACGACCTGCCGGGCGGCCTGAAGCTGGCCGACAGCTACCACTGTTCGCGCTATAACGTGAACACGCGCCGGCTGACGCCCGAGATGTTCGCGGACGTTTTCAGGGCGGCGATCGAACTCAGGCAGAAATGAGGCCCCCCATGACCGCAACACTGGATTTCTACTACGACCTCTCCAGCCCACCCTCCTACATCGCCCACGAACGCCTGGCGGGCCTGACGGAACGCACCGGTGCTGAGGTGAATTTGCGCCCCGTGCTGGTCGGCGGCGTCTTCAAGCTGAGCGGCAACGCCGGTCCGGTCGATGTGCCCTCCAAGCGCAATTACATGATGGGGACCGAGCTGCCGCGCACGGCAAGGCATCACGGCATCGCCCTCGATTTCCACGCCGGCGCGCCCTTCAACTCGCTCGGCTTGATGCGCGGCGCCGTGGTGGCCGAGGAGGACGGCCGCCTGGCCGACTACACGGCGGCGAGCTTCCGCGCCCAGTGGGCCGAAGCCCGCGACATGTCCGACCCCGCCACCCTTGCTGAGGTCCTGACGGCGGCCGGCTTCGACGCCGAGGACCTCTTCGCCCGCACCCAGGAGCAGCCGGTCAAAGACAAACTCATCGCCGCCACCGAAGCCGCCGTCGCCCGCGGCGTCTTCGGCGTGCCCACCATGTTCGTCAACGACGAAATGTTCTTCGGCCAGGATCACCTGGATATGGTTGAGGCGGCGCTTTAGAAGAACTGCCGCACAAAATGGAAACAACTACTTAGGTGGCACGCTGTCGGTAGCAAATTCGAGGCTTATTCGCTCAAGAGTACGTTTCTCAATATCGCCGACCCATAGACCAAACTCTTTGGCGTCATAGTCAAATGTCGTAAACGCCACTTTGCGGCCGTCGAGCGAAATGCCCGCACTCCTTAGCGTGGACCCTAAAATATCCTGCAAACTAAAAATTGCGTCCGGGCCCCCAGTAACCCTTGTCACCTTGGAATTGCGTAGAAGCCCATGCTGAATAAAAAGGTCATAATCGTACTTAATTCCGCGTACGTAGCCGGTGATGTAAAGAAAGGCAATTGTAGAACCATCGCCCGTAATTCCGCTTAGTCCACCCATGGAAATCGGCACAAAGACCTTTGTATTTGGAACGGTGTTGGGTCCTCGAACAAGGTCTAAGTTCTTCCCTCCAATTCGCCCCCGCCATAGTGATTTTTTTCGATGACGATATCCGGCTCCGAATTCCTCGCTGCCGGCGTCGTGCCACCCTTCAGCCGCAACGACATATTGTTTTCCATCGGGCAGGAACTCCGCTTGAGACAAACCGTAAAAATTGATGTCGAGGATTCGCCGCTCCTCGCCCGTCGCAATGTCGATCTCCCAAATCTCGTTATCGTAGACCTTACGCCGCGGAGTGCTTTCCAGGTCAGACCGTATATAAATCAAACGGGTACCATCAGGTGAGAACGTCGGGGAGGCGCGCCACGCATCATCTTTTGTAAGTTTACGAATACCGGTTCCATCGGCATTCATTATGGCCAGTGAATAGTAGTAGCCCTTCCTTCCAAACCAGCCCTTATCCGGGTCCCGCGTTTCAAATGCTATGAATCGTCCGTCACGGGAGAAGCGAGGATATTTCCATTCCTCACCGTCAGGTGGTTTCAGCAAACGTATCTTTCCGGTGCTAATGTCATGCAAGGCGATACTGCATAGCTTCTCAACAAGACAAATTGTGAAAGCAAGAACCCGGTTGTCCGGCGAGAATGCAGGTCCGAAAACACTCCGAACAGAGCTGGATGTTTGCGCCATGGATTGGCTTCCGAACGCCAGAATGGCACCCAGTAAAATTGCTTTCATTGAAAGTATGTACAGTAGAGCAAATACCGATAAAAATTTCATGCCCTCACATAGCCTTCTGACAGGTACATTTCTGACTACTTTCAATTTCCAAAATTAGATTCAAGGAACAGCTTTCACGAGCTCAGCTCAAGTTTTATTCAATTATTTTACTCGATCCGCCGCAAGCATAAAAATGGGGACATGTAACAAGCACATGTCCCCATTTTTGTGTCCGCCCGGCAACAGGCCGAAGCAGTTAGCCCCCTAGGCCCGGCCAAATTTTGCGATGGCGGCGCGTATGGACCCGGCTTCGGCGATGTAGGCGGCCATTTCGGCTTCCGTTGCTTCCGCTTGTTCGGCGAAGGCGATGATTTCTTCCACATGTTCGGCGGGAATGACGACGACACCGTCTTCATCGCCGACAATATAGTCGCCGGGATTGACAACCACGCCGCCGACTTCGACCGCGACATCGCGGGCCAATGTCATCAGGCGTCCGATGGAACTTGAAGCCACAACAGAGCGGGCATAAACCGGGAAATCCGTGTCGCGGCGGATAAGTTCCACGTCGCGGGTGCCGCCGTCCAGGACCACGGCCTCGTGCCCCCGGACGGTGGCGCCCGCGTTCATCAACTCGCCCCACACGGCGGTGTTGGCATCGCCGCCGCAGCCGACCGCGATCACGCTGCCGGCGGGGGCTTCGTCGATGACATCGAAGACGAGCTCCGGCATATGCCGGTCCGTGCTTGGCACTTCCAGGACCGTCACGGCAGTGCCGGCGATTTTCCTGGCGTTCACGCGGGCCTTAATGTCGTAATCCATAAAACCCCGCCGCCCGGCGATCTGGTCACAGCCATCGGACAAGGTCGCAACCGCCAGATTGCGTAAGCGCTCTATGTTCTTTTCCTTCAACGTAAGCTCCTGGTTCATATTTCTTCCACGCCCTACCCGAAACTCGCCATGTTGGCGCCGTGGCCGCCGTCGACGGTGACGACGGTGCCGCTCAGGTAGCTGGCGCGGTCGGAGGCGACGAAGGTGACGACGTCGGCGATCTCCTCGACGGCGGCGGCGCGCGCTAGGGGCAAGTTGGCGAGGTAGGACTGCCAGCGCCCGGCGTCGCCGAATTCGGCTTCGGCGCGGCTTTGCATCAGGGTGACGATGCGCTCGGTCGCCACCGCGCCGGGGCTGACGGCCACCACGCGGATGCCGTCGCGCAGGCTGCGGCTGCCCAGCGTGCGGGTGAAGGTGTTGAGGCTCGAATTGCCCGCACTGCCCGCGATGTAGTCGGCGTCGGTGCGGTCGGCGGCGAGGCCGGTGATATTGACGATGACGCCGTGGCCGCGCGCCTTCATGGCGTCGTAGAAGGCGCGGCTCATATTGATGTAGCCGAACACCTTGAGGTCCCAGGCCTCGCGCCAGGTGGCCTCGTCGATGGCTTCGAGGTTGCCGCCGGGAATGGCGCCGGCGCAGTTGACCAGGATATCCGGCACGCCCGCCGCCGCCAGAAGTTCACCGACCGACGCGCTGATGCTGAGGTCCGTCGGGAAGACATCAACCGAGACACCCGCTTGTTCGCGGATCGCCGCCGCCGTCGCTTCCAGATCGTCTTTGGTGCGAGCGACAAGTTGTAGCTTACAGCCTTCCGCCGCCAAGGCTTCGGCGATGCCCTTGCCGATGCCCTTCGAGCTGCCGGTGATCAGGACGGTCTTACCCGTCAGGTTGAGATCCATCTGCGATTTTCCTTCCAGCTAAGCGCGTTTGAAGACTTTCCGGTGTAGGCCGTAAAGGCCAAGAAAACCCAGGCCGACAATGCCGGCGACGCTGTTGACCGGCGAAAGCACCTGGGCTAGGAGCCGGTTGTCCAGATCCACCAGCGTCACGGAGAGGCCTTGCGTCAAGAGGACGACGGCCTCCTGCACTGGCGCGGCGAGCAACCAGGCGCAAGCAAGCATTGTCACCGCCCCGAGCAGCCAACGTAGAGCGGTCATTTTCCGCTCGGCCTCGATCCGTTCCATTACGCCGACGGCGAAGTCCTCAGCCGGCAGGTCCTGTTCGGCTTCGGCGAAGAGCGCCTGGAGCGCCGGATCACGTTCGTCAGTCATGCCGTTTCCTCCGATTGTGGGGTCTCACGGTAGGCGGATAGTAGTTGCTGCAGGCGCTGGGTGCCACGGCGGACGTGGGATTTTACCGTGCCTAGCGGAATTTCGGTCAGTTCGGCGATTTCGCCGTGTGTCATGCCCTCGTGATAGGAAAGCACGATGCAGAGCCGCTCAGGTGGGGAAAGCGTCGCCAGGGCGCGGTCGAGATCGATGGCCGCGCCGGCGCTGCTAGCTTGGGGAAGCGCGATGCCGTCGATTTCGTCGGCGTCGCGCAGGGCGTCGTTTTTGCGCACATGCTGCAGCCAGATAGAGACGGCGAGCCGTTTGAGCCAGGCGCCGAAGCGGCTGGGTTGTTGCAACGTGCCGATCTTGCGCCAGGCCTGCAGGAACGCCTGCTGCGCCAGATCATCCGCCAGGGTGGCGTCGCCGCTAAAGCGCCGCATCAGGTTGCGCATCCAGGACTGGCGGCGGCGCACAAGTTCGGCGAACGCCTCGCGGTCGCCGGTCCGGGCGAGGCCGACGATCAGCGCTTCCGCGCTTTGCCCGTATTCCTGCCGCGTGGGAGACACGACCCGAGATCTCGATCCGTCTACCGATTCGGGTTGGCGGAGTTGCCGTTGGCGGCGGCCTTCGCCGCCACCAACAGACCGATCCCGACGAAGCCGACCAGGAAGGCCGCCCCCAGCACGGGAAGCAAGGCGTTTTCGTTCATTTGCCCCAGGAACCACGCCATAATGGCCAGGCCGGGGGCCACAAAGATGACGATCAGGCCGGAGACCTTCAGATCGCGGGCCAGGTTTTCACCCTCACCGCTGCTCCCTGCCGACATGAGCTTATCCAAGGTCGCGTCGTCGAGATTCTGGCCGCTTTCGATCAACCGGCGGACGGTTTCCTGCTTGGCTTCCTTCCGGCGCAGGTCGTACCACATGCCGGCGACCACGACCGCGGCGATAAATCCCCAAAATCCGATGGCGCCCAAACCGGCGCCGATACCCATGCTTTCCATCTCGATCTCCTGTGAATTGAGTAACTGTTATTCATAGAGATGCGCCCCGCGGCCATATGGATGCAGGGTTGCGAAAAAATAATTCGAGTGGAGAAAAGGATAGCGGAAAGGCGGACCCGCTTCGCCGTCATATCGATCATCCCCCGGCCGGTCCGCCCGGCCGGGGGATGTGAACAGGTGCTTGCGTCCCCGCTACTGACCGGGCACGCCGATAGCGACGGGCCGCACGGGCGAGCCCGAACCGCCGCGCGAGCGCAACGGCAGGATGATGGTGCAGGAAGTCCAGACCTTGTCCCGCGCCATCGCGCCGAGGTTGGCGTTCTGGATCTGGTGAATGCCGGAGACCGCCAGATTCTCGTGGTGAATGGCGAACGGCAGGCCCTGCGGCGTGCCCTCGGCCGGCGGCGCCTTACCCATCAGCTGGCCGTTGTTGACCGGATCGGTAAAGGGATTGTCCAGCGCCACCAGGACCACGGCTTTGCCCTTCAGGTACTGGGCCGCGTCATAGGACAGGCCCGGACCCATCGTGTAGTAGGTCTTTTCGGTGTCCGGGTCCTTCCAGTTGTCGCCCCAGCCCGTGTAGATGTAGAGCACGTCGCCCGCCATCAGGCCGCGCCAGCCCAGGCCTTGGGCCTTCAGCATGGCTTCGATGTCGGCGGCCGTGACGAGCTGGCCGGGCTTCATGGGCTGACCGCCGCCCAGATGCGACTTGGCATCCAGCAGCACGGCGCTTGTGATGATCGGCGGCACGTTTTCAATGCCGAGCTTCATTAAGGGCGAGGAGTCGGCCGGTTTGACGTCCTTCTGCATGTAGCCGCCGTAATACTTGGCGTTGGCGGCGTCGGGTTTGCCTTCGCCTTTCCACAGCTTGTCCATGACGGCGAAGTGGCCCAGCGCATCCATCTGCGTGCCCTGCGCGCCGGGTTCGCCGCTCGCCACGATCTCGCCGTTCCAGGCATGCAGCGAATATGGCACGCCCTTGGTGGCGCTGTAGGTGTATTTCAGCGGCACCCCAAACGGAGACAAGGGCATGGTGTTCGACCGTTCGTGACTGACTTCGTAGGTCTTGGCGCCGGCGCTGGTGAGGTGCAAAGCGCAGCGCATCCAGGTGCCCGCGCCCAGGGTATTGGCCATGCCGACCTCGTCGCCCGCCGGCCAGGGCGGCATCGGCACCTTGGCCTTGGACATTTCGACGGTCTCGCGTTGGTCCGCCGCAGCGGCCGAGCCGGCGACGGCCAGTCCGGCGCCGCCGGCGATCACGGCGGCGGCAAGCAGGTTCAATGTACGCATGTTTCAGTCCCCCTGATTATTGTTTTTCCTATCTCACCAACCACCCTATGACCAAGCGGGCGAACCAAACCGAAACGGGGAGCGCTAGAAGCTGTAGCGTTCCTCCTTCCAGGGATCGCCGTCGTTGTGATAGCCGCGTTCCTCCCAGAAACCGGGGCGGTCGGCAGCCACGAATTCAAGACGTTTCAGCCATTTGGCAGACTTCCAGAAATATTTCGCCGGGATCACCAGGCGCATCGGCGCGCCGTGCTCGCGGGTCAGCGGCTGCCCCTCCCAGCTATGGGCCAGGATGGCGTCCTTGGCCGCGAAGACCTCCAGCGGCACGTTCGTCGTGTAACCGTCGTGGGAATGCTGGATGATATGGGTGGCGTCCGGTTTCGGTTTCACCGCCTCAAGCAGGTGCGTGGTCGCCACACCGTCCCAGCGGTTGTCATAACGCGACCAGGCGGTGACGCAGTGGATGTCGCTGACCATGCTGACCTGCGGCTGGGCGAGGAAATCCTCCCAGTTCCAGGCCAGCGGCGCCTCGACGGCGCCGTCCACCGTCAGCGTCCAGTTCGTCTCCGAAACGTAGGGCTGAACGCCGAGATCGAGCACCGGCCAGCCGTCGACCAGCCGTTGGCCGGGCGGCAGGCGTCCGCCGTCGCCGGGGCCGCCGGGTTGGCGGTTGTCGCGCGCCCACTTTTCCTTGGTGGCGATCAGTTTGCTTAAAAATCCGCCGGCCATTTTTCCCCCGGTTTTTTCAAGTCGTTAAAATCGACCGTACGCCATATCCGATCAATTCAACACTTCGCGACCGCCTCAGCCCTTGTCGCGCAGCAGGCGCGCCTTTTCACGGCCCCAGTCGCGGTCTTTTTCGGTGGCCCGCTTGTCGTGCTGGCGCTTGCCCTTGGCGATGCCCAGCTCAACCTTGGCGATGCCCCGGTCATTGAAGTAGAGCGACAGCGGCACAATGGTAATGCCGGCGCGGCGCTGCTGGCCGATAAAGCGGTCCATCTCGCGCTTGTGCAACAGCAACTTGCGCGCCCGGGCTGGGTCTTCGTTGTTGTAGCTGGCGGCGCCGTAAGGCGTGATGTGGGCGTTCATCAAATAAAACTCACCGTCCTTCTCGCCCGCGAAGGCCTCGCCGATGGAGGCGTGGCCGGCGCGCAGCGATTTGACCTCGGGCCCGTTGAGCACGATGCCGGCCTCGATGGTGTCCTCGATGAAGTAGTTGTGGCGCGCCTTGCGGTTGACCGCGACGGCGCGTGATGCGCCGTCGCGCTTTTTCTTAGCCATCGTCCTGCTGCCGCACCCGAGCCATGCCTAGTTCAGCAGGCCGACCGACTGCATCGCCACTTTGACCTGCTGCTTGGTGCCGTCCTCGATTTCGACCATGGGCAGGCGGACTTCCGCAGTAGCGCGGCCCAATAGGCTGACGGCGTATTTCACCGGGCTCGGGCTGGTTTCGGCGAACAAGGCGATGTGCAACGGCAGCAAGCGGTCCTGGTATTCCAAAGCAGCGGAGAAATCGCTGGCGCTGCAGGCGTTCTGGAATTCGGCGCAGGCCCGGGGTGCGGCGTTCGCCGTGACGGAAATGCAGCCGTCGCCGCCGTGCGCCCGGATCGACAGCGCGATGGCGTCCTCGCCGGAAAGCTGACAAAAATCGGAGCCCAACAGCATGCGCATGGCGCTGACGCGGTCGGGCGCGCCCGTTGAGTCCTTGACGCCGACGATGTTCGGCAATTCAGCCAGCTCCGCCATGGTCTTGGTCGTCATATTGACCACCGAGCGGCCAGGAATGTTGTAGATGATGATCGGAATGTTGATCGCATCGTTGATGGCCTTGTAATGCTGATAAAGGCCTTCCTGGGTCGGCTTGTTGTAATAGGGCGTGACGATCAGCACGGCGTCCGCGCCGGCCTGCTCGGCGTGCTGTGACAGCTCCACGGCTTCGGCCGTGCTGTTCGAACCGGCGCCGGCGATCACCGGCACCCGGCCCGCCGCCGCCTCGATGCAGAGTTCCACCACGCGTTTGTGTTCATCGTGGCTCAACGTCGGAGATTCGCCCGTGGTGCCGCAGGGCACCAAACCGTGACTGCCTTCCTCGATCTGCCATTCGACAAAAGCCTGGAAGGCTTCCTCGTCGACGGCGCCGTCGCGGAACGGCGTGATTAGCGCCGGAATTGAACCAGAAAACATAGCTGCTTCCCCTAAGTCTGGAAATTTCGTGCAAAATAGCGACGATATGGCGTCGCGGCAAGCACATGACATAAACTATAGCCCTTATTGGCGAGGACGTACGGCATTTTGAGGCTCGATAGATTCCCGACATCGCAATTGGCGGCGGCCGTCCTGCTCGGCTCGTTGACGTTTGCCTTGCCCGCGGCGGCGCTGGATATGGCGACGGGAAGCGAAGCGTCCGCGGCCACCAAGCGGACCGGCCCGCCGCTGCCGAAACGCAAGCCGCCCCGCCTTCTTGAGGAAAAACTTGGATCTTCGGATTACAAGCTTTATCGCTCCGCCTTTGCCGCCGCCAAACTGAAACGCTGGAAGACCGCCCACCGCCTCGCCGCAAAAGCCGACGATCCGCTGCCGGCAAAAATCCTGCTGTGGTTGCATTACAGCCAGCCCGCGCCGGGCGTCACGTTCGAGACGCTCACGGCATTTATCGAGGCGAACCCCGAGTGGCCCCGGCGAAACGACATGTTGCGCAATGCCGAACACGCAATTTCGAGCCGTACGCCGGACGAAGACGTGCTCGCCTGGTTCGCCAAATATCCACCACAGACGGGAACGGGCAAACAGCGATTGGCGGAAATCAAGCTGAAGAAGGGTGAGGAGAAGGCCGGCCTGGCGCTGCTGCGGGAAGCCTGGATCAGCGGCAGGTTCCCCAGCCGCCAGGAACGGAACTTTCTCCGCCGCCACCGCAAGAAATTAACCCGCACCGACCATGCGGCACGCCTTGACCGCCTGTTGTGGGACCGCCAGCGGCGCGGTGCGCGGCGCATGATGCGCCGTGTCGACGGCGGACAGCGGGCCTTGGCGCACGCGCGCCTCGCCCTGATGGAATTCGCCGGCGGGGTGGATGGCGCCATCGCCCGCGTCCCGGCCGCCTTGCGCGACGATCCGGGGCTGGTGTTTGAGCGCGTGCGTTGGCGGCGGCGCAAGAACTTCCCCATCCGAGCGTCCGAGCTACTGTTGCCCCCTTCTCCTCCCATCGAGGACATCGGGCCGCGGCCGAAGAAGTGGTGGGCGGAACGACACATGATCGCGCGCCGGCTGCTGGGTAAGGGGCATATGAGCGAGGCCTACAAACTTGCCCGCGACCACGGCCAGACGGATCGCGGCGCCGCGGCCGAGGCGGAAAACCTCGCCGGCTGGATCGCCTTGACGCAATTGGCCGACCCCGAAACAGCCTTGGTTCACTTCAAACGCCTGCATGAGATGGTGCGCTTCCCCGTGAGTATTGCCCGGGGCGCCTATTGGGCGGCCCGTGCCGCCGGCGAATTGGGACAAACGGCCGAAGCCCAGGCCTGGTATGCCGACGCCGCCCGTTTCCCCAACACCTACTATGGTCACCTCGCTACCCTGGCGATCGGCGAGACGACGGCGCCCGCCCTGCCGAGACAGGCCCGCCCGACCTGGGCGGAATCGCGGACGTTCGAAAAGCGTGAGTTGGTCCGGGCCGTGATGCTTTTGGCCCAGTTGCGCGAACGCGATCGGCTTAGGCCCTTTTTCCGTGCCCTTACGGATGCCGCGACGACGCCCGAGGAACACGCCCTGATCGCGGCGTTGGCGCGCAAATCCGGCCGCCGCGACATGGCTGTCGCCAGCGCCAAGCGGGCCGCCCGGGTCGGCGTTCCCCTGGTCCGGGAAAACTACCCGATCGTCACCGTGCCGGGCCATGTGAAGGTTGAGCGCGCCCTGCAGTTCGCCATCATCCGCCAGGAGAGTCAGTTCGATCCCGAGGCCATCAGCCATGCCGGCGCCCGCGGCCTGATGCAACTCATGCCGGCCACCGCCCGCAAGGTCGCGGCCAAAAAGCGCATGCGCTATTCGCGCCGGCGCCTTACCCGGGATCCCGATTTCAACGTCACGCTGGGTACTGCCTACATGGCCGAGCTACTGGACATCTATAAAGGCTCCTACGTGCTGGCAATCGCCGCCTACAACGCTGGCACGCCGAGGGTGCGGCGCTGGATCCGCAATTTCGGCGATCCCCGCCACGCGGAGGTCAATGTCGTCAACTGGGTCGAATCGATACCCTTCACCGAGACGCGCAACTACGTGCAGCGCGTCATGGAAGGCGTTCAGGTTTACCGCCAGCGTCTGGCCGGCCGCACCGGCCGCGTTCGCCTTGCGCTGCTTGAAGACCTCAACAGATAGGTCACGTCCGCGTGTGTTGCGTTCGGACGCTGCACAAGTAGGATCGCCTGTGCATTCCGGGGAGTAAATTGATGACCGACAAACTTGAGAACATTACGGCCTGCGTTTTCGATGCCTACGGCACGCTGTTCGATGTCAATGCCGCCGCCGCCCACTGCGCCGACGAGTTGGGCGACAAGTGGCAGCCGCTGGCCGAGGTGTGGCGAACCAAGCAATTGCAATACACTTGGCTGCGCTCGCTGATGCAGCGCCACACGCCTTTCTGGCAGGTCACGACGGACGCCCTGGACTATGCCATGGATACGGTCGGCCTCGCGGACGAGGACCTCAGAGCCCGGCTGCTCGACCTCTACATGAGCCTGGATGCCTACGCCGAGGTGAAGGACGTCCTGACGGCGCTGAAGGACGGCGGGTTCAAGACCGCCATCCTCTCGAACGGCTCGCCCGAGATGCTGAATTCGGCGGTCGAAAACGCAGGAATCGCGGGCGTGCTGGATGCCGTGCTCTCGGTCGAGGATGTCGGCATCTACAAACCGGATCCCTCGGTTTACCAAATGGCCGTCGATCATTTCGGCATCGCGCCGACGGCCGTCTCGTTCCAGTCGTCCAATGCCTGGGACGCGGCGGCGGCGGCGACGTTCGGCTTTCGCGTCGTTTGGGTCAACCGTTTCGGCCAGGCCAGGGAGCGCCTGCCCGATCAACCCGACATCGAAGTTGACAGCCTGAGCCATCTGCCTGCCATCGTGGGGGCCGTTTAATGGCGGAGGACGGTCCGGGCTACCGCGAGCGATCATACTCGGCGGATGACGGATTGGCGTTGTGCTACAGGGATTACGGCGATCCGATTTGGCCCGCCACACCCGTCCTGTGCCTTGCCGGTCTGACGCGGAACGCCTCGGACTTTCACGATCTGGCGGTTCATCTGGCGGGCCGGCAACGCCGCGTAATCGCTGCGGATTACCGCGGCCGGGGCCGCTCGGCCTATGATCCGGCGTGGCGGAACTATCGGGCGGAAGTCCACGTCGGCGATGTCGAAGCCCTCCTCACGTCGCTCAACATCCACCGCGTGATCATCGTCGGCACCTCGTTCGGTGGTCTCTTGGCCATGGGCCTGGCGGTGGTCAGGGCAACCGCCTTGGCCGGCGTCATCCTCAACGACGTCGGCCCGGAGATCGACCCCGAAGGCCTGGCCCGTATCGCCGGTTATGTCGGAACGCCGGTCACCCCGGCCTCTTGGGACGAGGCGGCCCGCCAATTAATGCACGCGTACAGCGTCGCCTACCCGGGTCTCGATGAAGCGGGCTGGATGGAAATGGCGTGCCGTACCTATCGGGAAAACAGCGCCGGCGAACTGCATCTCGATTACGACCTGAACCTCGGCAAGGCCATGGCGGCGGCTGGACCGCCGGAAGATATGTGGCCTTATTTCGCCGCGCTCGAAAAAATTCCGACACTCGCCATCCGCGGCGCGATTTCGGATATACTGAGCACCGACGTGTTTGACCGCATGGCCGAAGCCAAACCGGATCTTCGGCGTGTCTCGGTCGAAAACCGCGGGCACGTCCCCTTGCTCGATGAGCCTGAATGTATTGAGGCTATAGATGAGTTCGTTGCAAAGCTCTAACGCGGTCGGTCCCATCCCGACCATCGAAGACGTCCGCGCCGCTGCTAAACGCCTCGAGGGACTGGCGGTGCGCACGCCGCTTTTGGAATCACCGCTGCTGAACGCCCGCCTGGGCTGCCGCCTCCTGGTCAAGCCCGAGGTGCTTCAGCGCACCGGATCCTTCAAATTTCGCGGCGCATTCAATCATGTCAGCCAGTTGACGGGCGAACAGCGCCGCTCGGGCGTTGTCGCGTTCTCATCCGGCAACCACGCCCAGGGCGTCGCCTCGGCGGCGGAAATCCTGGGTACCCCCGCTACCATCATCATGCCGGCGGACGCCCCAACGCTGAAGGTCGCCAACACGCGCGCCTACGGCGCCGAGGTCCGGCTCTATGACCGCGACGGCGAAAGCCGCGAGTCCATCGGCTCCGCGCTGGCGGCGGAAACCGGCGCCTACCTGGTACGGCCGTATGACGATCCCTGGGTGATCGCCGGCCAAGGCACCGTCGGTTTGGAGATCGCCCAGCAGTGCCGGGAACGCAATATCGTGCCCGACGCCGTGCTGACGCCGGCCGGCGGCGGCGGCCTGATCGCCGGTACTTCCCTGGCCCTGGAAGCCGAAATGCCGGATACGGAGGTCTACTCCTGCGAGCCCGACGGCTTCGACGATCACCGGCGCTCCCTTCAGGCGGGGGAACGGACGGCCAACGAAGACGGCGCATCGAGCTTCTGCGACGCCTTGCTGGCGCCGATCCCGGGCGAGATGACCTTTTCGGTCAACCGCACCCGGCTGGCAGGCGGTTTTTCGGTCAGTGACGGGGAAGTCGCCTACGCCATGGCGACGGCCTTTCGCGACCTTAAGATCGTTGTCGAACCCGGCGGCGCGGTGGCCCTGGCGGCCGTTCTGGCGGGACGCATGGAAGTGGCCGGCAAGACCCTGGTGGTGGTCACCTCCGGCGGCAATGCCGATCCGGAAGTGTTCTCGAAAGTGCTGACCGATACCGCCGCGCGGTTCTAATCCCGACTACTCTGTGGCCTCGCACTGAACGTCCGTGAACGTTCCGAAAATCGTGGTTTTACCCCCTGTCTGATTACGGGCCCATTCGACCTTCAGCCGTTTGACCACGCGCGGGCCGAAGGTTTCGACGGCGATTTCATAGAGACGTTCCTCGGCCTCACCCCGCGCCTCTTTCTTGTTGCGGCTCGGTATCGGATGGTCGTGCAGGTCGACCAGAAAGGAGTCGGCTAGGGAATAGCGGTTTTGACAGACCAGATTTGCGTGATCGCGTGTGGTGAGCCACAGGATGACCGTTGCGTGCTCGTAGCCCGTGATTTTTTTGCCTCTGACGATGGGCTGGGACATCGACTCCATCACGACGTCGCCCTTGGGCGGCGCACCGGCCGGCGGCGGCGTATTCTGCGCGGCTGCCGGGCCCATGCCCAACATCCAGCCGGCGAACAGGCAGACGGCGGCAAGGCAGACCCGACCGGCCGTTCTTCGCATCACATCGTTCAACGTAATCACCTCAAAACCGTGCTGTCCTCGACGCTTGGGAGTCTATCTCGAATTTCGCCAATCCGGGTAAGAAAGTCAAAACAAGCTCTGTTGATCTGGAACGCCTCAAGCCTCGCGCTCGATCCGGCTGGCGGGAAAGGAAACCTTAATGGTCGAACCGACCCCTGTCCTGCCCTCGACGGATAATGCGCCGCCGTGCAGTTCGACGAGCGCATTGGCGATCGAAAGCCCAAGACCGACACCGACGTTGCTGCGGTCCAAGCCAGTATCCGTCTGACCGAACGGCATCATGATCTGGCGAATATGCTCGGGTGAGATACCTCTGCCCTGATCGGTAATAATGATATCGAGGCCGCCATCGTCATTGCACTCCGCCCGCACGCCCACGACACCAGAGTCCGAGAATTTCACGGCATTGGACAGCAGATTGCCGACGATGCGCTTGAACATCGCGGGATCGGCCAGCAAACGCGGACACTCCGACGGCCGGACGTAAGCCATTTCGATCCCTTTTTCGCGGGCCCGCTCCTCATACAGGCGAACAACGCCATCCAGCGTGTCACCGACGTCGAGCCAGTGATCGCGCGGATTGTGCCGTCCCTCCCCGGCATTGGCGATGTCGAGAATATCGTTGATCACCGCGAGTAAGCTTTGTGCGCTGTCATGAATTTCGCCGAGATAGCTTTTATATTGATCGTTCACCGGTCCTGAGGTTTCAGTCCGGATGACATCCGAGAATCCGATGATGGCGTTGAGCGGTGTCCGCAGTTCATGGCCGATAATCGCCAGAAATTCCGACTTCGCCCGGCTGCCCGCCTCAGCCATTTCCATGGCGCTCTGCAGCTCCCTCGTGCGCTCGGATATTTTTTCTTCCAGGATTTGGTTCTGCTCCTTGACCTGTTTGTGCAGCAAACGCACTTCCAGCATATTGCGCACCCGCATCAGGGCTTCCGAATGATCCACCGGTTTGTTGAGAAAATCCTTGGCGCCCGCGGCCAGCGCCTTGACCCGCGTGTCCATGTCGGTTTGAGCGGTCAGCACCAACACGGGCACGTAGTCGTCTCCGGTAATTTCCTTGAACTGCGCCATGACTTCGAAACCGTCGACAAACGGCATGCGGATATCGAGCAAAACCAAGTCGTGCCGGGCCGCCTCATACATGCCTTTGGCCTGACGTGAGTCCGTCGTGCTCTCGACATTTTCATAGCCGGCGCGCTGCAGCATCTTCTCCATGATCGAAACATTGGCCGGATTGTCGTCGACGATGAACAGCCGTGCGGTTCTGAGGTGTTCAGGCAGATCACTCATATCATTTCACTTAAGCCATTGCGGCGAACAAAGAAGGGCATTTGCGAAAACGAACGGTCTGTTCGCCGGCGAGCGCAGAATTATGTCTGAAAAATTCAGGGATTGCAGTGCGAATAAGATCGCAAATGGCGGAGGGTGAGAGCCGAAGTCAATTTACGCCACCAGAACCACTTCGCTCAGGCGCCGCCGATTCTCGTTTGCACGATCTTTCCGTTCGGGGTTTGGAACACGACGGTTGAGTAGTTCGGCGTCACTGAATAGACGACGAGATATCGGCCGACCAGATATGGGTCGGCATGGAGGGTGTGCGGAAACGTGTAAATCGCGAAGCCGAAAGGAATTTTGAATCCCGAGAACAGATACTCCTCGCCCTCCATACGGCCCAAAAGGAGGTGTCCGTCCGCCGAGCGCTCAAGCGGCATATGCAGATGCGGGCGATCATGGTACTCGATGAACGCACCGCCGCCCTTGCCTTCCACGTGCAGATAGTCGGAGACGTAGGTCGGGCCGATGTTCACCACGGTCACCGGCAGGTTCTGATCGCTCTCAAAAATAATCGGATCGCCAACCGCCAACAGCCGGGCTCCGTAAAACGACAAAGCAGCGGCCGTGGTGGGTGCTTCGGGGATGGCTAGGGTTTGGTCGACAACGGTCAAAGTCCCCAAGCCGCCCAGTATGTTGGCTTTGGCCGACGGCACGTCCTCGGCCCGGCGCCAACGGCCATCAATGCGCAAATGCGGCGGCGGGTCCGGGTCTTCGGGCAGAGGATCAAGGCTCTCAGGACCATCCGCCCAAGGGACAAGGCGGTCCGCTTCAACGCGGTAACAGGCGCCGGGAGCCACGTAGCCGATAATATCTTCGGTGGTCATGTAGGACTGGGGATCCTCGCCGCACCGGTCAACAACCAGCCGCTCTGCGGTTTGACGGATATCATCCGGAAACCGGTCCAGATTTCGCAAAGGGTGATTGGATTGGTTCAAGTGGCACCTATGAATGCATCCGGGGGCATGTCTCCTTCACTCCTTAAGTCCTATGGCCCGGGAAGGACTGTCGAACAGAGGGCGTAAGTCGGGCCAATCGTCGAGGCAGCGGGCCGTCTGCTCGAATGTTTCCACACACAGTCTGCCGTCCAGCCACAGTGCTTTGCCGTCGACGGTCAGGGTATGGTCGATCAGCATCCAACAGATCTCACCGGGCGCATAGTCGCCGCAGGTATGGAAATGCAGGATCCTCGGATTGGTGAAAACGGAATTCGACCACCTGTCAGGGTCGTCCTCCGCCATCCGGTTATAGGCATTGCCCGGATGTATACCGGCGTGAAAGGAGTGGATGACGTCGGCGTCGATGCCGAATTTCTCTGACACCATTTTGTAGTGGTTGCGAATCTCCGCCACTGGACCGGCGTCGCCCTCAAACCCGCCGATCCGGCCTTGCGACACATCGACCATCACGATGCCTTCAATCGGCACGGATGGAGGCTCATATGTTTTGGAGCCCGTCGGGGTTAGGTATCGGGACAACGCCACCCGACCTGACATGCCGGACGCATCCAGCGGCTGCGGTACGCCCATGGGAAACCTCCGAACAGAAACGTCCCCGAGGTTTTCGCGTTTGGTCTGCGAGGCGTTGCCAGTGATATCCGTCCCATGGGGGCAGGTGATCTGGATGACGTCGGCGCCAAGCAGGATATCGTTTACCGCCTGCTTCAACTCAACCAGCGCCTTGTGGTCGGCTCGACCGTAGGCCGATGCGAGTTCGAATTCTGTCCTGGCGTAACTCATGACCGTCTTTTTACCGGGCACCGGTTCGGCAAACCGGTCTTGGTCACCGATCCGGGCGAAGAATATCGTGCAGTCGTGGTTGTCCATCGCCTCGACAAGCCGCGGATCCCGAACATTCTCGGGCGCCCCGACGTTGAGGACCGTAGGCCTGATGCCCATCCCTTGCGCCGCCGCGACGGTAGCCGCGGGACCGGTGTCGTCATACCAACCCAGTTCCGGGGATTCGCAGACGATCAACAGTGTTTCCGTACCGTCGAGTTCCGCGCATTTGAGCAACAGGTTTTTTGCGCCGTCAGCCAAGTTATCGGGTGTCATCATCAGCGCCTTTCCGCTTGTACGGTCAAGAATGTGAACTCCTCGGTTATGACTTCCTTGAAGCCGTGCCGCAGTTCCGCATCGAGGCTAAGGCTGTCCCCCGGCTTGAGGGTGATATCGCGTTGACCGTAACTGTATACCGCCTCACCTTCGAGGGCGTAGACGAACACGACACCATGACCGACATAATTCGGCGGACGGGCCGATTGACGCACCAAAGTCACCCGCCTGGCTTCGAACTGCAGATCCCTCCGCGTGTGAAAGGCCAGATTGATGAATTCGTGGCTGTGACTGTCGACCAGGCGGGTCGACCGCAATCCTTCACCCTCTTTGACGTGGGTGAAGTCGACGTGACTTGAGGATGTTTCACGGAACAGGCTCACCATCGGGACGTTCAGAGCTTTGCTTAACGCATTCAAGGTGGATATCGAGGGAGAGGCCTGCCCGTTTTCGATACGGCTGATCATCGCGGCGGAGACATTGGAATCGGCTGCCAATTGCCGTGCCGTCAATCCCTGGTTCTCCCGCAAATCCCTCACGGCAGAGCCGATTGCGAGATCAACAGTGGCGCTTTCCGGGCCTGCGCTGGTTTCGGTCATGGATGTCCGCCTAGCGATACGAGAACGCTTTCTTGAAGCGCCAAATCAAGTAGTCGCCACAGGTAATGGCTTCGTCGGTCGGCGACAATTCCGGACCAACCACGTCGCGCGCATCGATCATGGTGTCAGGATCCGGGTCGAAGGCCAGTACCAGCGAAAGCCTTTCGCGCCCAGAACTGTTGACGACACGGTGGGGGGTTGATTTGTAGGCCCCGCCCGTCCAGCGCGACAACAGGTCTCCGACATTGACGACAAGCGATCCTTCAATCGGCGGTGCCTGGATCCAATTTCCCTCTATGTCCTCGACCTGAAGCCCGCCGACGGAATCCTGGCACAGAACGGTCAGGACGCCAAAATCGGTATGGGGTCCGACGCCGAACTGGTCCTCGCCCATGTCCGCCGGCTGTTGCGGGTAATAGACGTATGATGCCCGGCTGAGCGGTGCCCCGGCCGTTCGAAGAAAGAAATTCTCATCGAGCCCGAGCCCAAAAGCAAACCCCCGCATCAGGTGGTGGGCAACCTCGTGGACTCTGGCGAAATAGTCCATGGAGATCCGCTCCATCCGAGGCAGGAATTCCGGCCATTGATTGGGGCCGCGCAAGGGATGATCTGTCGGTGTCGTTCCGGCGGCGTCCTGGTAGCCCCAGATAAAGCTCTCCTTCAGGTCGGTCTTGGCATCGTCCTGCATTATGGCGCCGTCCCGTCCGAGCCAGCCGCGATGCCGGTCGGATACGGAAATTGTCGCCTTGTCGGCTGCGGACGCCCTGAAAAATTCCAAAGCGCAACGGCGCGCTTCATCGATGGTTCCATCCGGGATTCCGTGGCCGTTGACATAGATGAACCCGAGGCTGGTGCTTGAGGCATGCAATGCTTTGGCCACAGCAAGGGGATCCGAACCGTCCCGCAGGGGCTCGATATCGATGACCGGAATAAGTTCCGCGTCAATCTTCTTTGCCTGCGCATAGGCCATACAGCTACTCCCGATCCTCAGATAGTTGATTTGATTTCAGCAACTCAAGTTTCCTTGTAGTAACCCACGATATCGCCGTCGGTGGTCACGCCCAGGCCGTTCAGGCATCGGTTTACGTAGTTGAAATATCCGATGATCTGGTTGGCTTCGAGTATTTGACCGTCATCCAGTCCCGTCGCCCGCAGGGCCTCGACATCCGCCTCTTCCATGTTGCCGGGCGACGCCGTCAATTTTTCCGCGTACCGCAACAACGCCAGTTCCGAACCTTGAAACGCCTCCTCCGGTTTGCGGCCGTGCAATGCGGTTTCGATCTCATCCGCGCGCTTGTCGTCGGCAATCAGGTGGCGGGCGTTGGCCCAATGATTAGCCAGCGAATAGGGGCAGTCATTCAGAATGGATACGTAGGAACTGATGGTTTCCTGCAGCCACGTGGGCAGCGTATTGGCGTCGTCATGCAGGGCCGCCCGGTAGAGCGTCACGTGGCCGCGCATGGTATTGGGGCGAAGCGAGTGAACCCGCATTACGTTGTCCACCGTGCCATGGGGGGTGCGGGCAAGGGACAACGTCTCAAGCAGGCCTGCATCCGCCTCGTCGTCCGATATCATCTTGATCCAGGCGGCCATCAACGATCTCCCTTAAACACGTTCGTCTGCCCGCATATGCCGTTCAAGCCAGCGCACGCCGGCCGACACGATCAGGATCAATACCAGGTACTCAAGGACCAGCACGGTATAAACCTCCAAAGGCCGATACTCCGTCACCACCAGTTCGTTGGCTTTGCGGGTGAGTTCCTGCATGCCGATGACTGATACCAGTGACGACATTTTCAACATGTAGACCAATTGATTGCCTAAAGCCGGCAGCACCCGCCGGATTGCCTGGGGCAGGATCACAAAGCGCATGGTGTCGGGGTAATTGAGGGCTATGGAGTGCGAGGCCTCGTATTGTCCTTTGTCCACGGATTGGATGCCGGCACGGAAAATTTCGGCCTCGAAGGCGCTGTCGGACAGCGCCAAGGCGATGACGCCCGCCCAAAAAACGCTGATCGATATGTCAGCCAATGTTGGCATGCCGTAGTAAACCCACAGGATGAGAACCAATATCGGAACCGCCCGCACGAGTTCGACATAAATCCGGTTGATGCTTCTGAGATAGCGGTTCCGCGCAAGCCCCGGCAGCGCGATGATCAAACCGACCAGGATGGAGATCGAAATTGCCGTCAACGACAAGAGGATAGTGTAGTAGAGACCGCTCAGGAGGAATTTAAGGTTGATATAGCCCGATTCCGTCATGGGGTTGACGACATACCAACCCCAGTTACCCGAACAGCCGGCGAGCAACAGAACCAAAAGGGCGCTTTTGATGAAATTCCTCATCGCGGCGCCTAGTGATGCAAAATCTTATCGAGGAAGTCGCGACAGCGCTGGCTCTCGGGCGCTGTAAAGAACTTCTCGGGATCGGCCATTTCGACGATTTCGGACTGATCCATAAATACCATCTTGTCGGCGACACGCCGAGCGAAGCCGGTCTCGTGGGTCACGCAAATCATGGTCATGCCCGAGGTCGCCAATTCGGTCATGACGTCCAGGACCTCGTTGATCATTTCGGGATCCAACGCCGAGGTCGGTTCATCGAAAAGCATGATATTGGGTTCCATGCAAAGCGATCTGGCAATCGCCACCCGTTGCTGCTGTCCCCCGGACAGCTTGGCCGGATACTTGTCGGCCTGTTCCGGAATGCGGACGCGCTCCAAATACCGCATGGCCAAGTCGGCGGCCTCGGCTTTCGCCATATTGCGCGCCCGAATGGGTCCGAGCGTCAGGTTCTCGAGCACGGTGAGATGGGGGAACAGATTAAACTGCTGAAAAACCATTCCGACTTTGACCTTGATCGACCTGAGGCTTTCCGCGCTATGATTTAACGTCACTCCATCGACAACGATTGTTCCCGACTGGTGCTGTTCCAGGCCGTTGATACAGCGGATCAAGGTTGATTTGCCCGAACCGGACGGGCCGCAGACCACGACGCGTTCGCCCGGTGCAACGTCCAGGGAAACGTCCTTCAGGGCTTGAAAATCGCCGAAGTGCTTGGAGACCCGGTCGATATGGATTAGCGGATTGGATCCGTCCACCTGTGTTTACCCCCTCTGCGGCGCCTTCGTTCGCAACAATTGCCGTTTACCGGCGATCATTATGTTGCGCTACATGCAATAAGTATAATTTGTTGCAATTCAGAATGTAAGACGCAATAATTTGAATTAGAAAAAATAGAGGGAGGGGTTCCATGAGTACATTAAAGCTGATCTCGATCGCGTTTGCGGTCGCGGTAATGACGATTTCGTCGGCAACGATTTCGCACGCTCAATCGGCCTTGCAGGAAATTCTCAACGGTGGCGTTTTGAAAGTCGGCACGACCGGCGACTGGAACCCCATGACGATGAAGAATCCCGCCGACAATTCCTACACGGGTTACGACATCGACGTCATGACCGCCCTGGCCAAAGACCTCGGCGTAAAGGTCGAATTCGTCCCGACCGATTGGAAAACGCTGGTAAGCGGCGTGACGTCGGGCAAGTACCATATGACGGGTTCGGCATCGATCTCGCCGGCCCGCGCCAAGGCAACCGGTTACTCCATCAGCTACTTCTCACTGGCCACCGTGCCGCTGACGCTGAAGAATAACGCCGGGAAGTACAAGGACTGGGCGGACCTCAACAAGGCCGGCGTCACTGTCGCCGCGACGCTCGGTACGACCCAGGAGAAACAGGTTAAGCTCTTCTTCCCCAACGCGGCTCACAAGATCGTCGAAGCGCCCGCCCGCGATTTCCAGGAAGTTCTGGCCGGTCGCGCGGATGCGCACATCACGTCGAACGTCGAGGCCTACAAACTGGTGGAGAAATATCCTCAGATGATGGTCGTCCCGGTTTCCGCGCCGAAGGCAAGGACGCCGATCGCCATGCTGCTGCCCCAGGCCGACCAGGTTTGGATCAACTACATCAATACCTGGATTACGCTGAAAACCGAGCGCGGGTTTTTCGACTCACTCGGGAGAAAGTGGAAACTGCAGAACTAGGGAGAAATGGGGCGCCGCGGCGCCCCATTTTCTTATGCTCACCGTCTACACGATTCCGGCCAGTCTTTACTGTGCGAAGCTGCGTATCCTCCTGCGCCACAAGAATTTGAAATGGCGTGAGGTCGCGCCGCCCGGCGGATACGGCTCGGACGAATACAAGCAGGTCATCGCCTCAGGAAACCTGCCCGCGCTTGTTGACGGGGACATCGTGCTTGCCGATTCGGAGGCGATCGCAGAATACCTCAATGAAAAGCACCCCGACCCGGCCATGTTGCCGGCCGCTCTCGGCGACCGCGCCAAAGTCCGGGAGCGCTCGCGATTTCACGACACTCGGCTGGAACCCGCCGTCCGAAAACTGTTTCCGCACATCGCCGCTGACAACAGGGACGAGGATGTTGCCAAACAACAATCCATGGAGATTTCCGGCCGGCTCAACCAGTTGGGCAAATATCTGGCGGCCCCAGGTATCGGCAAAAGCGATGGACTGACCCTCGGCGATTGCGGTTTTCCCATCACATTCACCTGGTTGGATGGCCTGACGCCTTTGCTGGGGCTGGATATCGACTGGCCGCCATCCATCGGCGCGTACCGGCGGGAAATCGACACAATTCCTGCGGTTGCGGATGAACTTTCCAGCTACCGGCCGATAATCGAGGAGTACCTGAGCTCGCCATGAGATTGGATCTCGCCACCTGGCCGGAAGTCGAGGCGTATCTTGAAAACTCGACGGGCCTCATCATTCCAACCGGATCTACCGAGCAGCACGGGCCGATGGGCCTGATCGGAACCGACGCTTTGTGCGCCGAGCGCGTGGCCCGGGGCGCAGCCGACCGCGTCGACGCTTTGGTCGCGCCGACCCTGGCTTACACGCCGGCGCCGTTCAACATGGCTTTCCCGGGCAGCATTTCCCTCTCGGAGCCATTATTCGAGGCGATGATCGTGGAAATCCTGGAGGGTTTGGTTCCGCAGGGTTTCGGACGCTTTTATTTTCTGAACGGACACGGCGCCAACCTGGCTCCGCTGAACCGCGCGGCCGAGGCGGTTGGGAACGCCAATGTGCGAATTCGCAGCTGGTGGGATTTCGACGCGGTCCAAACGCTTCGAAACGAACTCTACGGTGACTGGGAGGGCATGCACGCGACCCCGTCGGAAGTGGCCATCACGCAGGCCGAACACCGCGTTGTCGAACCGGGACCGGCTTCCGACCCCCCGCGAAAATTGTCAGCCGATTACATTAAGGCGCACTCAGGAGACCGACACGGACCGCCCGAGGAGCACCGGAGAGATTTTCCCGACGGACGCGTGGGCTCTCACTCGGCCCTGGCTGATCCGGAGGCCGGCGATCGTCTAATAAATGTGGCCGTCAACGGCCTGGCGGACGATTACCTGCAATTCGTCGAGAAATGACCACGAAGTGAGGATTGGCGCCGGAAGATAATGAAAATGGCGGAGGGTGAGGGATTCGAACCCTCGAAGGGCGTTAACCCTTACTCCCTTAGCAGGGGAGCGCCTTCAGCCACTCGGCCAACCCTCCGCAACGCCGGGCCGATCGCTCAACCCGGCAGCATTTGCCCTATGTACCCATGCACCGGTGTTTCGTCAATGGGCGGAACCCAACAAACAACCGGTCAAGCGTACTCACAATATTTTGAAAAAGACTGGAAAATAATGGAAAGAGTTCTTAAGTAAATACACTAGAAGGAGGTAATATATAAACAATTGGTAAAATTATTCATAAAATTTACTGTTTGGTAATAAATGTAGAGTGGAAATAGAATCGGTTTTTAGTACCTGGCACGGTAATTGCCAGTTTTTAAGCGTACCGCCTTTTACAAGGCAATTTCGGACCAACAGGTCCAGGAGGTGAGCAATGTTACGGATATTGACGGTAGCCACCGCTCTGATCACCACGGCGTTCTTGGGCGCCTTACCCGCCGCTGCGCAAGCGGTTTGCAGCGAACGAGCAAAGTTCGTCGATCAGCTCTCTGGCAATTACTCGGAAAATACCGTGGCGCTCGGCCTCGTCAACAACGGCAGTGTTTTGGAGATTCTTGCGTCGAAAGAAGGTTCTTGGACGATTCTCGTCACCAAGCCCAATGGCATCTCCTGTGTCGTCGCGACCGGCGAGGCCTGGGAAGCTGTTCCCCACCAATTGGTGAGTGATCCCAGCGCCTAAATCGACCGATAAGACCAACGGATAGCCATAATCAATGGTTTCAGGCTGACTTAGCACGTTTCACGGGACGCGCTAGGTCGGGCTCTGCGCATATTGTTGCGCATGTACAGCCAAAATCGATACAGTCCAGATACAATTTCCTGCGGTTTTGAAACCAATTACCGCGATTCCGACACATCCCCGATACATCGCCGTGGTCAACTGACAGCGTTGAAGGAAGCCTTCAGCACCAGGCGGACCCGAACACCCAAGATATCCCCCAAAGTTCGGATTTGCCGCGAACAGGAGAAACGTCATGTTGAAGTATGTCTTAGCAGGTAGCCTTGTCGCTTTGATGTCGACCGGCGCCAACGCTCAACAGGTTTGCGGTCAGCGCACCGACGTCGTGAGCAAGCTGGATTCGGACTACAAGGAATCAACGACCGGCATGGGCCTGGTCAACAACGGTTCCGTGGTCGAGGTCTTCGCCTCGCAGTCCGGCACCTGGACGATCCTCGTGACGCAGCCCAACGGCGTATCCTGTGTCGTCGCCACCGGCGAAGCCTGGGAATCGGTGACCAAAAACGCAAAATTGGGACCCACAGTTTAAGTTTCTGGAAAATAGCGGGGGGACCGGCTAATACCTGTCGTGCTCATCTGATTTGGGGGTAGCCGTTGAATTTTCGTGTTGGTGACTGGTTCATAAGATCGTTTGCTGCTGACGAACAGCAAGTGCGGTTGCTGTTCGGGTCGGCGCGGTTTGTGGTTTTTGCCGCACTTGCCGTGGCGGCCATCTTTTTCTACATCCTTCTCGGACATGTTCCGACCACCACCCTGTATGCCTGGACCGCGGCGACGGTTTTGGCCTCCATGGCCCGCCTCCTTTTCGCCCTCCATTTTGAAAAGAGTTATAGATCCGGTGACGAATATCGCGGCTGGCTGACCGCCTATTTCATCCTACTGATCCTGCACACCGCCACCCTCGGCGGATCGGTGCTGGTCGTTTTCCCAAGCTCCGATACGGCGCTGCAGCTCATGATGATCATCGTGGTGCTGGCAATCGCGTCGGGCGGCGCCGTAACGCTGGCGCCTTATCTGCCGGCGGCTTTCGGATTTACGCTGGTGATGCTGGGCTTACTGGCAGCCCGGTTCATTCTTGACCCGACGTTTCCGGATAGCCTGGGTCTGCTGGCCGGCGTTTACATGATCTTTTTGTTCGGCGTATCCCGCACGCACAACAGGTTTGTCCTCCGTTCGATCAAATATCAGAGGGAGAGCGAGAATTTCATCGCCCTGTCGTCGGAAAAGAGCCTCCATTTACGGAAAAACGAGGAGCAACTGCGCCTGATCACGGATTCGCTGCCGGCCGCGGTGACCTACATCGACACCGATGAACGCTACCTCTACGTCAACAAGGTGTTCGAGGACTTGTTCGCCCTCGATCGCCAGACCGCCATCGGAATGCACGTCATCGATGTCATCGGCAAGGAAGCCTACGAAAAATTCCGACCCATATTCCAACAGGCCCAATCGGGAGTGAACGCCAGCTTCGAAGCAATTCGAAATTTTCCCGGTGCCGGGGAGATATACGCTCACGTCGAGTTCGTACCGGATTTCGACGAGCACGGCGAGGTCAGAGGCATGTTCACCTTGCTCACCGACGTCACCGAGGCCAAGAACTTGGAAATGGAACTGCGCCAGGCAAAAGACACCGCCGAGATGGCGAACACCGCCAAATCCGACTTCCTCGCCAACATGAGCCATGAGTTGCGCACCCCGCTCAACGCCATTATCGGGTTCTCGGAGGTGCTGGACGCCGGCATTCCCGGCAAGATGAACAGCAAACAGACCGAGTACGTCAGGGATATCCACCGCTCCGGCGATCACTTGCTGGAATTGATCAACGACGTTCTCGATATTTCAAAGATCGAAGCGGGCAAAGGCGAAGTCATCAACGAACGGATCGAGATCCTGCCGTTGGTCGAGAGCGCCATCGCGTTCGTCAAGGAAACGGTCGACGCCAAACGTCTCCGGCTTGAAGTTCAGATTCCAGCGGAAACGCCCGACCTAGTCGCCGACCGACGCATGATCAAGCAAATCCTGATCAATCTGATCAGCAACGCCGTTAAATTCACGCTGGATGGCGGGCGTATCGTGATCGGCAGCCACGTGGCGGAGCATGGAGCCGAGATTTTCGTGAAGGATACCGGTATCGGCATCCACGAAAACGACATTCCCAAGGCGCTGGCCAAATTCGAACAGATTGACGAAGGCATGGCTCGGGAATTCGATGGCACCGGGCTTGGCCTGCCGCTGGCCAAAGCCATGACCGAACTTCACGGCGGCGAGCTGATCCTCGAAAGCACGTTCGGCGAGGGTACGACCGTGACCGTCACCTTCACCCCGGAACGCCTTTACGTGCCGCCGCTCAGCGCCTTCAGCTAACCTTCGAGACCCACCGAGCCATCGAGCGCCGCGCCCGTCATAGCGGCCAGCGTCTCAACCGATGTGCCGAACACGCAGTGCGGATGGCCGGCCGCGGCAAAAACCCGTTCAAACCGGGCAAGGCTGGCATCAATGACGATCGGCAGCGACTGCGGATGCCCGACCGGCGCCACCCCGCCGATGGAGTATCCGGTGGCCTCGCGAACGATGTCGGCGTCAGCCCGCTTGGCCTTGCCTTCCAGGCCCAGGGCGCCGGCCAAAACCTTGGTATCGCAGCGCCGGTCGCCGGCGACCAGCGCCATGACCGGTTGGCCGCCGACCGTGAACACCAGCGACTTCACGATGGCGCCCAGCGGGCAACCCAGGCTGCTGGCCGCATCCTCCGCCGTCCTTGCCGTCTCCTCGAGCGCGATGACTTCCGACCCGCTACCCGCCTCAGCCAGGATCGCGGCAACGCGCTTAACCGCCGGTCGCGTCAGCAGATCTTCGCTCATGGTACTTCGCAGCCTTTCTGCACGGCGGGGCGCGACCAGACGTCATCCATCCAGCGGCTGACATGGCCGAACTCCGCCATGTCGAAATCGATCATGCCCAGACCCTTGACCCAGGGAAAGGTCGCCACATCGGCGATTGAATAGTCGTCAGACGCCAGGTAGGCGCTGACTTCGAGGCGGTCGTTCAGAACGTCCATGATGCGCTCGACCTCGGTCCGGTAACGCCGCTTGGCGTAAGGGATGTCCTCCTTGGCGAACTTCTCGAAGTGACCGAGTTGGCCGAACAACGGCCCGACGCCGCCGATCTGGAGCATCAGCCATTTCACGACGTCGTAGCGCGCGCGCAACTCCTGGGGCATCAAGAGGTCGGTTTTTTCCGCCAGGTACATCAGGATTGCGCCGGATTCGAAGACATTGTATGGCTCACCGCCGCCGGCCGGTTCGTGATCGACGATAACCGGGATCTTACTCCAGGGGCTGATCTCGACGTAGTCCGGGTGAAATTGCTCGTCTTTGATGATGTCGACCGGGAACACCTGATAGGGCAGACCCGTTTCCTCCAGCATGATGGAGGCCTTTTGCCCATTGGGCGTGCCGAATGTGTAGAGATCGATCACGATGAATTCCTTCTTTTGGAGTAGAGATCAGCGACGTTCGTACTGGCCCTTGCCGAACAACAGATCCTTGGCTTTGGCATCCAGTTTCGCCGGGTCCTTGCGGCGTTCGGCCAGCACCTGCAGGCCGCGCTCAACCGCCGGGCGGGCGCGGATTTCGTCGAACCAACGCTTGAAATTCGGATAGTCGGCGAGATCGACGCCCTGGCGTTCGTGGCTGATGGTCCAGGGGAAGGAAGCTATGTCGGCGATGGTGTAGTCATCGCCGGCGAGATACCTGCTCTCGCCCAAGCGCCTGTCCATTACGCCATAGAGCCGGGCCGTTTCGTTGGTGTAGCGGTTGACGGCGTACTCGATCTTCTCCGGCGCGTATATGCGGAAATGGTGGGCCTGGCCGAACATCGGCCCGACGCCGCCCATCTGGAACATGATCCAGCACAGCGTGGTGTAGCGCATCTCCGGATCGGGAGAGAGGAACCGGCCGGTCTTTTCCGCCAGGTAGATCAGGATGGCGCCCGATTCGAACATGCTGAATGGCGCACCGCCAGGACCGTCCCGGTCGATAATGGCCGGCATCTTGTTGTTGGGGCTGATCTTCAGGAATTCGGGATCGAACTGGTCGCCGGCGCCGATGTCGATGGCGTGGACGTTATACTCTAGAGCCGTCTCCTCGAGCATGATGTGGACCTTGTGGCCATTGGGCGTGGGCCAGGTGTAGAGATCGATCATCGCGGGAAACCTTCCGGCAGAAACAAGAAACGAGAAGTTTAGAGAGGCGGCAGCGCCTGAGCAACGCGGCCTCACGCAAAGTTCATATGGTCAGCTTTTGCCCGAGTGCAACCTGTCCAGCCGCAGTCGGTGGCGTTCGTCAGTCAGACGCCAAACCCCGCCCATCACCGCCGTCACCGCACCCAGCGTCGTGCCGCCGGCAATCAGGAACATAATCAGGATCTGGTATTTGGCGGCCTCGACGGGCTCGACGCCGGCCAGGATCTGACCGGTCATCATACCCGGCAGCGAAACCAGGCCCGTCGCGGCCATCGCATTGACGATCGGCATTAAAGCGGCCGTCAGGGCGGCGCGGGAGACCGGCCGGACGGCCTCGAAGCGGGTCGCCCCCAATGCCAGTTGCGCCTCCACACCGGTGCGTTCGCGCACCAGTCCGGTGGTCAGGCTGTGCAAGCCGAGGCTGATGCCGGTCATCGTGTTGCCGAGGATCATGCCCAAAAGCGGTAACGCGTAGCGCGGGTTGTACCAAGGGTCGGGCTGCACCGGCACGCTGAGCGCGAAGACCGTGACGATGCTCGCCGCCAGCAGCATGCAGGAGGTACCCAGACCGTAGGCCCAAACGCCGCTGAGCCGGCGCTCCTGCCGGGCCATGATCTCCCGCCCGGCAAACAACACCATGGCCAGTGCGGCCACGCCGGTCCACAAGGGCGAAGTCAGGGCGAACAGGACTTTAAGCACCAGCCCCACAAGGAGGAGCTGGATCACCATGCGCGCCGCCGCGATCAGCACGCGCCTGGCGAGACCGAGTTGCAACAGAACGGAAAGACCTGCATTGCCCAGGACCAGCAGCGCCGCAATCGCGATATCGATATATTCGAGCCGTACGTAACTCATGGGCCCGCTGCCTCGAGACGACCCGCCTCAATGGTTAGCAGCCGGGAGGCCACGCGCGCCGCTTGCTCACCATCATGGGTCACCCACAGCACCGAGGCCCCTGCCCGCCGGCGTTCCTCGATCAGGGCTTCCGCCCTGCCGCCGGCGTCGGCATCGAGACCGGATGTCGGTTCGTCCAGCAGCAGCACCCGCGGGTCCAGAGCCAGGGCCCGGGCCAGGGCCAGACGCTGGCGTTCACCAGTGGAGGCGCGGGCGACGGGCCAGCCCCGCGCCTCCCGCGGCAAACCCAGATCCGCAATGAGTTCCTCAGCCTTCGCCCAGTCGGAAAAATGATCGCCGACGGTATCGCTCCACCAACCCGGTTCTGCCGGAACATAGGCGACCTGCCGCCGCCAAGCTGGGGCGCTCATGGCGGACCGTTCGTCCCCGTCCAACGACACCCGGCCGGAACTCGGATCGAGATCGGCAATGGCCCGCATCAACAACGATTTTCCCGCTCCGGACGGCCCGCGCAGGGCGACGCACTCCCCGTCGGCGACGGTGAAACTGGCGGGTTCGATGCCGCTTCGGCTGAGGTTCTCGACGTCAAGCATGGCCCGAGACTGTCACGGCGTTGTTTGCCGCGCCAGTTCCCCTAGATAGCCCAGCGCTTCGATCGCGCGGCTGCCGTACCACGACGTCATCTCGCCGTCGACCAGCATCGCCGGCACGCTCGGATGGGCCGCCTGGAACTGCCCCAGTTCGGCCTCGTCGAAGGTAAAGGGTTCCGACGGCAGCAGCACCAGGTCGGTTTGCGGCAACACCGCCGCCATCTCGACTTCGGGATAGCGCACCTCGGGATCGCTGCCGACGACGCGCCAGTTCACCAATTCGAGCATGCGCGCGATGTAGGTATCGGCGCTGACCGTCATCCAGGGGTCTTTCCAGATCAGATAAAGCACGCGGCGGACCGGCAGCCCGGTTGCGGTTTCCTTCAGCGCCGCCAATGCCGCGTCAAACCGGCACGCCAGGTCTTCAGCCGCCGCTTCCGCCCCGAATATTCCGCCGAGCAAGCGATAGAGACCCGGATTATCCGCCGGCGCATTGGGGTGCGTCACCACGACGCGATAACCGCGGTCAGCGATTTCGTCGGCCAGTTCTTTGGGGTTTTCATCGATGTTGACCAGCACATGGCTGGCGTCGAGTTCCGCCAGGCGGTCCAGGTTGATCTTCTTGGTGCCACCGACGCTGCGCACGGCGGAGAGCTTGTCCGCAGGGTGAACGCAGTAGTGCGTGCGCCCCACCACGTGCGTGCCCAGCCCCAGATCAAACATCAACTCGGTCAGGCTGGGCACCAGCGACACCACCCGCGCCGCCGGCCCGGCCACCTCGTGTCCGACCCCTGCCGCGTCTAGAAAGCGCTCCGCCAAACGGTCACTTCTTCTTTTTTTTCAGCGTGGGAATAGAGAAATTATACTTCTTAATGAACTGCTGCATCTTGATATGGGACTGCAGGATCTGGGCGCGGGTCATGTGCTCCTCCGTCTTCAGGCGGTTTTGCACGCTGAAGCCCCGTAAGTTGCCGAGCTTGAAATACATGTTGCCCGTGACGATGTCCTGCGGCGCGCCCCGTCCCGTGACGTGCGCCACGCCCATCTGATCGATCGAATAGCCGTTGCCCTGGCGGGCCGATTTCAGGAACCAGGGGATTGCCGCGTTGAGGTTTTTCTGAACTCCCAGGCCCTTCATCAGCATCCGGCCGACGAACATCTGGCCCCGGTGGTCGCCTTCCTGGGCCAGGATCATCCACTCCTTGAAGGATTCTTCGTAATCCTTATCGAGGTAAAGCGCCCGCGCCTTGACGAAGTCGCCGGCCCAGGCAGGCGCCGCCACGCCGAAGGCAAGGCCGATGGCCAACAAGGCAGTCCAAAGATTTTTCATGACCGGAATCCTACCATAAACGCCTACGAATTTGACAACTCCAGAAGCTTGCCGAAGCCGCCGACAGGGTCCAACCCTAGGGCCGCCGAAACCGCCCAATACGTCGCCTGATTGCTTGTCACCATCGGTTTGCCCAGCTTTTCCTCCAATTCCGCCGCCAGACCGAGCACCGGCAAATCAGTGCAGCTGACGAACATTGCCTCGGCTTCGGGATGATCGTAGCTGAGGACCAGGTCCCGGATGGTATCGGCATCCAGCCGGTTGATGTCGGCGCCGCCTTCCCTTTCCAGCCCGCCGATCGCCAGAACCTCGAAGCCCGCCGCCTGCAGGAATTCGCGCTCGGCCTGCCAGACCCATTCGAAATAAGGGGTGGCGACAGCGATACGCCGGGCGCCGAACAACTTGAGCGCCGCCACGACCGCCGATGCCGTGCATACCGCCGGCACGCCCGAGGCCGCCGATATGGCGTCGGCGATCGCCGCATCCGAACCGGGTCCCCGGTAGAAGCTGGCGCTGGTGCAGGCGAAGGCGACGGCTTCGACCTCCGCCTTCACGAGTTGGACCGCCAGCGAGGGTGCAGCATCCACCATCTGTCCGAACTGCTCGGCGACAGGCAGCGACCGGGTGACGTCGGCGCGGGCGAAATGCACCGAGGCCTGATCCCGCGACAGGGCGATGAAGTCCTGTTCGGCCACCGCGTTAAGCGACGGCACGATGCAGCCGATGCGGCGAAGATAATAACCGGGCGTCATTTTTTTCACGTTGTTGATCGTTGTCGCTGTCGGCAGTTATGCTGTTTTCGGCAGCGTAGCATCGCGCGGCCGGCTCAGGGAGGGGGGTCATGTATCTTACGCAAATGCTTCGCCGCGCCGTCCAGATATCGGGGGGTGAAATCGCCACCGTCGACGGCGAACGCCGCCACACCTATGTCGAACTGGCCGGCCGGGTGCAAAGGCTGGCTGGCGGCATCCGCGACACCCTGGGTTTGGGCGACGGCGCCCGCGCCGCCATCCTGGCGCTCAACAGCGACCGCTACCTCGAATTTTCCTTTGCCGTGCCTTGGGCCGGGTGCGTCTTCGTGCCCGTCAACACCCGACTGGCGCCACCCGAAATCGCTTACTGGCTGGAGGATTCAGGCGCCGAAGCGCTGTTCATCGACGATGCCTTTGTCGACGCGGTTAAGGCGCTGGAAGGCAAGATGCCGTCGGTGCGGAAGATCGTCTATCTCGGCAGCGGCGAGACGCCCGAAGGCATGCAAGGCTATGAAGATCTCATCGCGCAGAGCGACGCCATCGAGGACGCCGGCAAGGGATACGACGACCTGGCGGCGCTTTATTACACCGGCGGCACAACCGGTGTGTCCAAGGGCGTGATGCTGAGCCACAAGAACATCATCACCAACGCCCTGAACGTCATTCCCCTGATCGGCATGAGCCAAAATTCCGTCTGGCTGCACGCCGCGCCGATGTTCCACATCGCCGACGGACTGGCGATTTTCGGCATCACCATGGTGGCCGGCCGCCACGTCTTCATTCCGGGCTTCGATCCCGTGACGGTGATGAAGGCGATCCAAAACGAAGGCATTACCGAATCGCTCTGGGTGCCGACCATGATCAACATGGCGGTCAACCATCCGGAGATCGGCGATTATGACCTGAGTTCGCTCACACACCTGACCTACGGCGCCTCCCCCATGCCGGCTGCGGTCATCCGCAAGGCGCTGGAGGTTTTGCCCGGCTGCGAATTCACCCACGCCTATGGCCAGACCGAATGCGCGCCGCTGGTCACCACCAACGGCCCGGATGCCCACCGGGGGGCGGGGTTGGAAGCGGAACTGTTCAAGTCCTGCGGCCATCCCGGTCTGAGCGTCGAGGTAAAGATCATCGACGAGGACGGCAACAGGCTGCCGGCCGGTGAAATCGGCGAGGTCTGTTCGCGCGGCGCCAACATCATGCTGGGCTACTGGAACAAACCCGAACAAACCGCCGAGGCGCTGCACGACGGCTGGATGCACTCGGGCGACGGCGGCTACCTCGACGAGAACGGCTACCTTTATATCGTCGACCGGGTGAAGGACATGATCATATCGGGCGGCGAGAACGTCTATTCGGCGGAGGTCGAAAACGCCGTCTTCCAGCACGATGCCGTCGCCGAGTGCGCCGTCATCGGCGTGCCTGACGAACAATGGGGCGAACGCGTCCACGCCATCGTCCGGCTCCACGAAGACGGCGCGGCCGACGAGGCCGCCATCATCGCCCACTGCCACGACCTGATCGCCGGCTTCAAGTGCCCGCGCAGCGTCGATTTCCGCAACGATCCGTTACCGCTGTCGGGTGCGGGCAAGGTCCTCAAAACCGAGTTGCGCAAACCCTATTGGGAAGGTCGGGACAAGGCGGTGAGTTAGCGCCCCGCGCGCAGGCAAAAAAGAAGCCCCGACGGGGCTTCAGTTGGTTGTGTTGAGAGAGGTACTACTTACGCGTCGATATCAATGCTCAGGCCCTTGCCAGCACCGGGGAGGCTGCGCGGGCGGGAAGCCGCCGGCTGGCGCGACGCCGAGACGTCCTGGACGCTCAAGGCTGGATCGCGGAGAGCCGGAAAGAAGATGGCGGGGCTGTGTGCGGCGGCGGTGATGGCTTCGACTGACATTTGTTTCTCACGGGCGTTTGAAACTGTTCAAGTAAATGGCAGGGACAATACTAAAGAAAAGATCCAATAAA
>CAZGTM010000008.1:76286-93616 GCA_964528595.1 uncultured Rhodospirillaceae bacterium | reverse complement strand
GTCCATTCGTTGTCGCCAAGCTCAGCGGTGCTGAAACACAAGGCCGCCAGCGACCGCTCTGAATGTTTGACCATAGCCAGCCTGGCAGACCCGTCATCTTTCCAAACGACCTTAACCCCACCATCCACCGGCGAACGGGCGTAAACGCGGCACTTTGGCAATCCTCTTTGTGCCGCAGTCTCATTACAGCGCTTAAGCGCATCTTTTTCGAATCGAGCGTATCTGCAAGTGTAGCGCCCGGAATTGCCCCGGCGACTGTACACGAACACCTTGTAGTATTCCGGCCAACTCTTGAACTCGATGAAAGCTCTTTCGCAATCGGATCCCAGGGTGATCGCCTGGCTGGTCCGTGGCGTCAAAGCCGTGACGCAGAACGCTAAGCCGAGCAGAACCAATACGAGTGATTTTGACACGCGACAAACCCTCCCATGGCTGGAGGCGTCAGATCGCCTGTCGGAACTATAACATAATACGTCTGAATTTGGCTCCGAGTGCGAACTCGACTTTTAGACGTCCCAGTTGTCGCGCAGGAGTTCCGCCGTTTCCTCCGGGTAGGTCATGGCGATGCATTCCTGCATCATCAATTGCAGGAACGAAACATCGGGCGAATGCGTCATCGGGTTGACGTAGAAGCGCGGCACAAGCTGGGCGAACAGGCGGTGGGCGCCGACATCGCCCGAGGCGGCGGCGGAATAGAACACCAGACTGAAGCTCCAAAGGCCCTTCTGCGCAAAACCCTTCAGCACCCGGCGAAAGCCGTCGGCGAAGTCGGCGATATCGCTGTCATCCAGCTGGCTGAAGCGGCCGCGTTCGGGAAACACCGCCATGCAGTCACCCAGCATGCCGGTCGGGATAAAGGGTGCCAGCCAGACGACGGATCCGCGTTCAGATTGTGCGATCCAACGCTCCCCCAACGCCTTTTCCTCGGTCACCAGGTCAAGCAGGTAAGGGCTGCCGTGTTCGGCGTGCCACGCCGCTTCCGCCGTCAGCAGGCGGCGCTGGCGGTTGGTCGGGGTACGCGTGTGGATTACCTGCATGTGGGGATGCCACTGCGAGCCTCCTGAGGGCGGCATGTGGTTCCAGTTGACCAGCGGGTAGGAAGGCGGCGTCTCGGCATCGAAATCGTCCTCGATGCGCAGCAGGAACTTGCGCGCCAGGGTCATGGCGTCGATCACCGGTTCCACCGGCATGTCGGCCGCCGAAAGGCTGTGCTCCGGCGTGATGACGGTGATGGCCGAATCGTCGTCGTAAGGAAACATATTGGGAAAAAGAACGGCGCCGCCGTGGTCCATGCGGCCGCCCGGAATGAACGCGTCCGGATAGCGCGGCGTCACGGTATGGACGGCATCGGGACAGAAGGGGCAGTTGGCCTTGGTCGCCTCGGCCAGTTCGGATATGTCGGTGGGCGGCAGGCTGGCCAGGGAGAAGTGGCAAATGCGGCCGGATTCGCCGGTCAGCGGATCGAGGCGGATCTCGCTTTCTACATCGGTCAGTTCCATGCCGTTACGGGGATCGTGGAAGCGGGATTGCTTGCGGTTACGCCTGAACTCCATGTCACCAACCTTACTGATCTGCGCCGTCAGTCGCCGCCCTTGACCTCGCCCTGGATGGCGGCCTGGGCGGCGGCCAGACGGGCGATGGGCACGCGGTAGGGGGAGCAGGACACGTAATCGAGCCCGGCGGCGTGACAAAAGGCTACCGAGGCTGGATCGCCGCCGTGTTCGCCGCATATCCCGAGCTTCAGATCCGCCTGGGTTGCCCGGCCCCGCTCGGCCGCCAGTTCGACCAGTTCGCCGACCCCGTCGCGGTCAATGGAGACGAAGGGATCGACCTCGAAGATGCCCTGGTTCTGGTAATCCTCGAGAAAACGGGCGGAATCGTCTCGGCTGATGCCGAATGTGGTCTGCGTCAGATCATTGGTGCCGAAGCTGAAGAACTCGGCAACCTCGGCGATCTCACCGGCCCGCAGCGCCGCACGCGGCAGTTCGATCATGGTGCCGATAAGGTATTCCGGCTCGGCGCCCTGCTCCGCCGCGACCGCTCCGGCCACGCCGGCGATTTTGTCCTTGAGAATTTCAAGCTCCCGGCGCGTCGCCACCAGCGGCACCATGACCTCGGGCACAACGGTTTCACCGTCCTCCCGGCTGACTTCCAGAGCCGCCTCGAAGATCGCGCGGGCCTGCATCTCGTAAATCTCGGGGTATGAAATCCCGAGGCGGCAGCCGCGGTGCCCCAGCATGGGATTACTCTCGGCCAGCTCCTTGACCCGCAATCCCAGATGCTTGGCCTCGACGCCGGCGGCCTCGGCCACTTCGGCGATTTCACCGTCCGTGTGGGGCAGGAACTCGTGCAGCGGCGGGTCCAGCAGGCGGATCGTCACCGGCAGGCCCTTCATGATTTTGAAGATGTCGATGAAGTCCCGGCGCTGCATGGGCAGCAGCTTGTCGAGGGCCTGGCGGCGGCCCTCCGCGTCCTCGGCCAGGATCATCTCGCGCACGGCGATGATGCGTTCGGCGTCGAAGAACATGTGCTCGGTGCGGCAAAGGCCGATGCCTTCGGCGCCGAAATCGCGGGCGACCTCGCTGTCTTCCGGGGTTTCGGCGTTGGTGCGTACGTTCAGGCGGCGGGCATTGTCCGCCCATACCATCAAGGCAGCAAAGTCGCCCGACAGCTCGGGCTGCACCGTCGGCACCTCCCCCATCATGACGGTGCCGCTGGCGCCGTCGATGGTGATGACGTCGCCGCGCTCGACCGTGCGGCCGGCCACCGTCAGGAGGTTCTGACCGTAATCGATGGTCACCGCGCCGGCGCCCGAGACGCAGGGTCGCCCCATGCCGCGCGCCACCACAGCGGCGTGGCTGGTCATGCCGCCCCGGCTGGTGAGAATTCCTTCCGCCGCGTGCATGCCGTGAATGTCCTCGGGACTGGTTTCCACCCGCACCAGGATCACGGACTTGCCGGCGGCGGCTTCCTGTTCGGCTTCGTCGGCGTTGAACACGACCTGGCCGCAGGCCGCGCCCGGCGAGGCCGGCAGGCCCTTTGTCAGGATATCCCGCTCGGCATCCGGGTCGAGGGTGGGGTGCAAGAGCTGGTCGAGCGAATTGGCGTCAATACGGCAGACCGCTTCCTCGTGACTGATCAGGCCTTCATTGGCCATGTCGACGGCGATCTTCAAGGCCGCCTTGGCCGTCCGTTTACCCGACCGCGTCTGCAGCATCCAGAGCTTGCCCTGCTGCACCGTGAACTCGATGTCCTGCATGTCCCGGTAATGCGATTCCAGGTTCTGGTAGACCTCGACCAGCTGGCCGTAGACCTCGGGCATGACCTCTTCCATGGCCGGCAGCTTGGAGCCGTTGGCCGCCTTGGCCTTGACGGTGAGGTGCTGGGGCGTGCGGATGCCCGCCACGACGTCCTCACCCTGGGCGTTGATGAGGTATTCGCCGTAAAATTCGGCGATCCCGGTTGAAGGATCGCGGGTAAAGGCGACACCGGTGGCGCAGTCCTCGCCCATGTTGCCGAATACCATGGCCTGCACGTTGACCGCCGTGCCCCAGGAGGCCGGAATGTCGTTGAGCCGGCGGTAGGTGATGGCGCGGCGGTTCATCCAAGAGCCGAACACGGCGCCGACCGCGCCCCAAAGCTGGGCCGATGGATCCTGCGGGAAGGGCTCGCCCCGTTCGTCGGCGACCTTCTGCTTGTAGGCGGCGACGATGATTTTCCAGTCGTCGGCGTCGAGGTCGGTATCCAGCGTGATCGCCTTGCCTTCCTTGTGGACCTCGAGGATTTCCTCGAAATGGTAGTGATCGACCTCCAGCACGACGTCGGAATACATCTGGATGAACCGGCGGTACGAATCGTAGGCGAAGCGGACATCACCGCTTTTGGCCGCCAGACCTTCGACGGTCTCGTCGTTGAGGCCGAGGTTGAGAACGGTGTCCATCATGCCGGGCATGGAAGCGCGCGCGCCGGACCGGACCGACACCAGCAAGGGATCTTTGGGATCGCCGAAGCGTGCACCGACAGCCCGCTCTATGGTTGTCATGGCGGCATCGACCTGCGCCGCCAAATCATCCGGATAGTTGCGCTCGTTGTCGTAGAACCAGGTGCAAAGCTCCGTCGTGACGGTAAAGCCCGGCGGGACCGGCAAGCCGAGGCTCGACATCTCCGCCAGGTTGGCGCCCTTGCCCCCGAGGAGGTTGCGCATCTCGGCGCTGCCGTCGGCCTTGCCGTCACCGAATGAATAGACCCACTGAGTCATCCGCTAGCTATCCTTCAATTTTTGAGAAGTCCGCGACCGCCCCCAGTGCGGTTCTGATCTGCGACAGCAGGAGCAGCCGGTTGCGCCTGAGGTCGGCCTCGTCGGCGTTGACCGTTACTTCGTCGAAAAAGTCGTCGACCGGGCCCCGCAGTTTGGCCAGCGCCGCCATCGCGGCGGCAAAGTCCTCCTGGCCAATGGCCGAAGCGATCTCGTCGCCGCTTTGCACCAGACCGTCGTGAAGACGCTTTTCCTCCGCGGCGGTCAGCAAACCCACATCGGCCGTTCCCGCGTAGCTCGCCTCGTCCTTCTTTTCTTCGATGCGCACGATGTTGGTGGCGCGTTTAAAGGCCGCCAGCAGGTTGACGCCGTCGTCGCCGGAGAGAAACCTGCCGAGCGCGCGGACGCGGGCGACCAGCCGTACCAGGTCGTCCTCGCCCTCCAGGGCGAACACGGCGTCAATATGGTCGTGGCGCACGCCCTCCTCCCGAAGGTGGACCTTGAGCCGGTCGGCGACAAAGGCCATCAAGGCGTCGGTCACCTCTCCCACATCGACGGTTTCCGGCACTTCGTTGGCGTAGTAGGCGAACGATTGGCCGATGGCGTCGCGCAAGGATAGGCGGATGCCGTTCTGCAGGATCAGGCGGATCACGCCCAGGGCGGCGCGGCGCAGGGCAAAGGGATCTTTGGACCCTGTCGGCTTTTCGTCGATGGCGAAGAAGCCGACCAATGTGTCGAGCTTGTCGGCCAGGGCAACGGCGACGCTGACCGGCGCACTGGGGCAATCGTCGTTGGGGCCAAGCGGCGAGTAATGCTCGGCGATGGCCTCGGCAACATCCGCCGGTTCGCTGTCGGCCAGGGCGTAGTAGCGGCCCATGATGCCCTGTAATTCGGGAAATTCACCGACCATGCCGGTTGCAAGATCGGCTTTGGCCAGCTTGGCCGCCTTGCGCGCCTTGTCAGCCAGTTCACCCGTCTCAGGCCCGCTGGCCCCGGCTGCCTTGGCGACGGCATCGTTGATAACACCGCCCGCCAGATCGTGGACGCGGTTGACGCGCTCGGATAACGAACCGAGCTTGGCGTGGAAGATGATCTTCTCCAGCGCCGGCAGGCGCGTATCAAGCGCCGCCTTGCGGTCCTGATCCCAGAAGAACTTGGCGTCGGCCAAACGCGCCCGCAACACGCGTTCGTTGCCCGCCGTCACCGCCTTGCCGCCGTCGGCGGCTTCCAGGTTGGCGACGACGATGAAGTGCGGCGCGAGTTGGCCGTCGGCATCCTGCAGCGAGAAATATTTCTGGTGCGCCCGCATGGAGGCCGTCAGCACCTCGTGCGGCAGTTCCATGAACTCCGCGTCGATGCCGCCCATCAGCGGCACCGGCCATTCCACCAGACCGGCGACCTCAGTCAGCAAACCGTCGTCGGCTTTGACAGAAAGACCCTCGGCGTCGGCGAGTTTATCCGCCCCTGCGCGGATGAGATCGCGGCGTTCCTCGGACTCCAGCAGAACCTTCGCTTCGAACAGCTTTTCCCGGTAATCGGCGAAGTTCTCGACCGCGAATTCGTCGGGGGCATGGAAGCGGTGGCCGCGCGTCCGATCGCCGGAATTCAGGCCGGCGAACTCCAATGGCACGACGGCGCCATCGAACAAGGCAAGCAGGCTGTGCAGCGGACGGACCCAGCGGGTTATACCGCTGCCCCACTTCATCGATTTGGCCCACGGTAGCGCCGCCAGCGCCGTCGAACTGATTTCGCCCAAGATGTCGTTTGTATAACCACCCTTTTTCTCGATCACCGCGAAAAGAACGTTGCCCTTGGGCGTCTCGCGCTCCTCCAGTTGATCACGGGTGAGACCGACCGAACGCAAAAAACCCTCAACTGCTTTTTCCGGCGCGTCAGCCTTGGGGCCCTTGCGCTCCTCGCGCACGTCGGGCTGTTCGGTCGGCAGGCCGTCGACCACCAAAGCCAGCCGTCGGGGCGTGGCAAAGGCCTCGGCGGTCTCGAACTCAAGACCGGCGTCCTTCAGGCCGTCGCAGACCAGACGCTTGAGGTCATCCGCCGCGCGGGCCTGCATGCGGGCCGGGATTTCCTCCGACAGCAGTTCAAGCAGAAACTCAGTCATTCGCCGCGTCCTCGCCCTGGCTGGCCAACCAGGCTTCGCAGCAGCCCTTGGCCAGCGCCCGCACGCGGCCGATGTAGGCGGCGCGTTCGGTGACGCTGATGACGCCGCGGGCGTCCAACAGGTTGAAAATATGGCTGGCCTTGAGGCACTGGTCGTAGGCCGGCAACGCCAGCTTGGCCTTAAGCGCCACGGCGCACTCGGCTTCGGCGTCCTCGAAATGGCGCAACAGGCGGTCGGTGTCGGCGTGTTCGAAATTGTATGCCGAGAATTCCCGCTCGTTCTGCAGGTAGACGTCACCGTATTTGACGCCGGCGCCGTTCCAGTCGAGGTCGTAGACGTTCTCCACGCCCTGGACGTACATCGCCAGTCGCTCCAGCCCGTAAGTGATCTCGCCCGACACCGGGTTGCAGTCGAAGCCGCCGACCTGCTGGAAATAGGTGAACTGGCTCACTTCCATGCCGTCACACCAGACTTCCCAGCCGAGGCCCCAGGCGCCCAAGGTCGGGCTCTCCCAGTCGTCCTCGACGAAGCGGATGTCGTGATTGGCGGCATCGATACCCAGCGCCGCGAGGCTTTCGAGATAAAGCGCCTGGATGTTGTCCGGCGAGGGCTTCAGGATGACCTGGAACTGGTAGTAATGCTGCAGGCGGTTGGGGTTCTCGCCGTAACGCCCGTCGGTCGGCCGGCGCGAGGGCTGGACGTAAGCCGCGTTCCAGGGCTTCGGCCCCAAGGCGCGCAGGGTCGTGGCCGGATGAAAGGTGCCGGCGCCGACTTCCATGTCATAGGGCTGCAGCACGACGCAGCCCTGATCCGCCCAAAAGCGTTGCAGGGTCAGGATGAGGTCCTGGAAGGAAGGTGGAGAGGGAGTGGCGGCCGCCATCGGCGGGTTCCTCGGGAATGACTGATCTGGCTTCGAATTCGGCTAATTGTGCGCTGCAAAATAGAGACCGCGCCGGGTACGGTCAAGCGCCGTAGGGACAGCCCGCCTTGCCGCAGTTGTTCGCCGACGCGGGTGCTACGTAAACGCCGCAGACCGAACACGCCGTCATGTCCTCGGTGTCGCTATCGGCGGCCTTCGCGGCGGGGCTCGATGCCCCCCCTTTCCCGACCTTGTCCTGCTTCCGTTCGCCCAGGCGGTTGAGCATTTTGAAGCCGTACCAAACGGCCGCAATGACCACGACGGTGAAAACGAGTTTTGAAATGCTGAAACCGAACATGCCGGACCTTACCAATAAATGGTGACAGGTACACTTTTTGATATCTGAAAAAGCGTACCTGTCACCAATTAATTCACAGCCCGAAGCGCGACCACCAGGCGCGGTCCTCGACGGCGGCGATCAGGTTGCGGGGCCAATCGGCGAAGGCGTCACCGACACTCTCGAATTCGGTCCCGCCGCGACCTGTCAGGCGTTTGAGCAACGACGAGCGGCCCTTGATAAGGCGTAGTTTGACGCGGTCGCCGAACTTGGCGCGCAATACCTCGCGGATCTCGCCGAGGCCGTCTATCAGGCCGGCCTCCAGCGCCTCCCGTCCGGTCCAGATGTCGCCGGAGAAGAGCTTGCGGTCGGAGATCGTGATCCTGTCGCCGCGGCGTTCCTTCACCAGGCGCTTGAAGTTGGCATGGATGTCCTTCTGGATGGCGTTCAGACGCTTGACGTCGGATTCCTTTTCCGGACTGAAGGGATCGAGCATGGCCTTGCGTTCGCCCTGGGCGTGGAGCCGTCGTTCGACGCCGATGCGGGCCAGCAGGTCGTGGAAGCCGAAGCCGGCCGAGACCACGCCGATCGAGCCGATGATGGAGTTCTCATCGGCATAGATTTCATCGCCGGCGCAGACCAGCCAATAGCCGCCCGACGCCGCCACGTCCTCGGCAAAAGCGAGGACGGGGATTTCCTTCTCCGCCGCCAACGCCCTGATACGTGTGTAGATGAGATTGGATTGCGTCGGCGAACCGCCCGGCGAGTTGACGGCCAAAGCCACGGCGGTCAGACGCCGCATTTTGAACGCGGCTTCGATCTGCCCCGCCAATCCGGCCAGGTCCAGGCCGCCGCGCAACCGCCCCGACGGCGCGATTACGCCCTTCAGCCGCAGCACGGCGACCACCGGTGGCGGGTCGCGGAAGCGTTCCACCGGGAGCTTGGCCAACAGGGAGGCGATATCGAATTTCATGGCTTGAGTTTAACGCTATCTAGGGCGTGCTTAAACCGGGAGTTCAAGCTCGCCCTTCTCGTTGATTTCGAAGAACGGATTGTAGGCGACCTCCCAGGCGTAGCCGTCGGGATCGCTGAAATAGCCCGAATATCCGCCCCAGAAGACCTTCTCCGCCTTTTTCAGGATCGTCGCGCCGACGCTTTCAGCTTCGCGGAGAATTTCATCCACTTCAGCCTCGCTACGGGCATTGTGGGCCAGTGCGATGCCGGCGAATCCGGGCTTTTCTCCAGCCGGCACGTTGGCGTCCTCGGCCAGGGCCTCGCGCCCGTATAGACCCAGGGAAATGCCGCCCAACTTGATGAAGACGACGCTGTCATTGCTGGCGGACGACGCCTTCCAGCCCAAACCTTCGTAGAACGCGCGGCTGGCGGCGATGTCCTCGACGCCCAGCGTCACGATGCTCAATCGTTGTTCCATTGATCGCCCCCTTCCAGTTCTAGATGGGCAGTCCTTCGGCGCCCCACAAGATGCGCCGCGCCGCTTCGGTATATTCGCCGTCCGCCTGATGCAGAACGAGACCGGGGTGCATCACCAAGGATGCGCGGCCTCCCTTGACCGCGCGCACCACGATCCTCTTGGCCGGCCGGTCGGCTTTCGGCCAAAGCGGATATACCTCCGGACTGCCCGCCCGATCGCCAAGCTCGGACAACAACTCATCCAGCCTGTCGGCACTATGGATGACGGTGATGCTGCCGCGATGACGCAGCCGCCTTATCCCGGCCTCCAGCCAGTCTCCCAGCCCAAGATGGCTCTCCGTATTGGCCAGTGCCTTGGAAGGAAGCGGCGAAGCTCGGGAGCTCCGAGGCTCGAAGTATGGCGGATTCATCATCACGTGGTCGTAGGTCTCGGCGCGGATCTCCGCAGGTAGGTCGGCGATGTCCGCGGCCCACACCTCCACCCTGTCGGCAAAATGGTTTGTGTCGATGTTGCGCCTCGCCAGGGCGGCGAGGTCTTCCTGCACTTCGACGCCCGTGACCGAGACGCCCTCGATCCGGCTGGCCAGACAAAGCCCCACGGTACCCACGCCAAATCCCAGTTCGAGAACGGATTGGCCGGCTACAGCGGGCACGGCGGCGGCCAATAAAACCGGATCGATGGCGGCGCGGTAGCCTTCGGCCGGCTGATGCAGATGCAGCCGTCCGTCGAGCAAGCCGTGACCGGCGTCCGTTGCCGCCTCCGGATTAGGAGAGGCCGTCATCGATGTTCGCCTCCGCCATCAGTTGCCGCGCCGTCTTCTCGTGCGCCTCCGCCACCACCAGTCGGCGCTGCAGCGCGCCGATGCTGCCCTCCAAAACCGACGTGTGGGTGTCGAGGATCACCGCTTCTATGCCCGAATCGGCCAGTAAGGCCGTCAGGAACGACAGCACGACCGCGTCATTGGTTCTCAATATTTCAACCACGATCCATCGGTTCCGAACGCGACAATTTAACACCCGACCTTGACCCGGGTTCCGGCCCGCTTTTATGCTCAGGCTTCCGGGCGAGGGCTAATCTACGCCGCTTTCGCCGCCGTGTAACGTTTAGAAAGGTCAAATGACGTGGGCGTTGTCGTTCCATTGGGTGGTCAGAACGAATCCTCTGGCAAGGCGTCGTTGGATGCGCTTCAGGCGTTGGTCGCCGAAGACCTGATCAAGGTCAACAAGGTCATCGTCGACCGCATGGACAGCAAGGTCCCGCTGATCCCTGAACTGGCCGGCCACATCGTGGCCTCCGGCGGCAAGCGTCTGAGGCCGCTGATGACCCTGGCAAGCGCCCGCATGTGCGGATACTCGGGTGAACGCCACATCCAGTTGGCGGCCTGCGTGGAATTCATTCATACCGCCACCCTGCTGCATGACGACGTCGTGGACGAGAGCGACCTCAGGCGCGGCAACGCCACGGCCAACGCGCTGTGGGGCAATCAGGCCAGCGTCCTGGTGGGTGATTTCCTGTTCAGCCGGGCCTTCCAACTCATGGTGCGGGACGGTTCCCTACGCGTATTGGATATCCTGTCGACTGCCTCCGCCGTCATTGCCGAGGGCGAGGTGTTGCAACTGGTCACGACCAACGACACCAGCACCTCGGAAGACGCCTACCTCGAGGTCATCAGCAGCAAGACGGCGGCCCTCTTTGAAGCGGCCTGCCGCATCGGCGCCGTGGTCGCCGACCGGCCCAAAGCGGAAGAGGAAGCGCTGGTCTCCTATGGCCGCAATATCGGCGTGACGTTTCAACTGATCGACGACGTTCTGGATTATTCCGCCAAACAGGCGACGCTGGGCAAGACGGTCGGCGATGATTTCCGCGAGGGCAAGATCACCCTGCCGATCATTCTCGCGTTCCGGCGCGGCGACGAGGCGGAGCGCGCCTTCTGGAACCGCACCATGGCGGACACCGAGCAGAACGACGGCGATCTGGAGCACGCCATGTCCCTGCTGGAAAAACACGACGCCCTGAGCGATACCGTCGAACGGGCGCGCCACTACGGTTCGAAAGCGCGCGATGCACTGGGCATATTCGGCCAATCGGACGAGAAGCAGGCGATGATCGACGTGATCGATTTCTGCATCGAGCGGGCGCACTAACCGAGTTTGGAGATCAGTTCCCCCAGGTGCGCCTCGTAGTTCCGCCAACGTCCGATATCGCCGTCGTAAACGTGGCTGACATCCACCCCATCCCCGATATCAAGGCCGCAAAAATCAAACAACGCTTCGGCATAGGCTACCGGCGCCCGCACCAGATCCTCGTATCCGACATGCAAAATCCGCTCTCCGAATAGGTCGTTCCAATGTTCCTGGAGGCCGGTGTAGTCGGCATGATAGGAGGCGATATCGGCTAGACGGTATGAATATTCATGGCGCCGGCGGTAGCGGGAGAAATACATGGCGAGGCAATTGTCGAGCGGATTGCGCCGGCAGAAGATCACCCTGGCCTGGGGTAGCGCCCGGAAAATCAAACCGACATATTCGTAGTTTACCGGCGATGTATTGATGAAGAACCTCGATTGCGGCGAGCGTGAAGAGATGTCCGCCATATAGCGTTCGCCGATCTCACGAATGATCTCGGGCGCTAGATCCGGCGCGCTGGTGATAGGGCTTTTGTCTATGTCATGGCGGCGCAGCACGGATTCAACGGCCTTGCCCAGTTCCACATTCTCGCCCGCGCCGTGGACGCCTTTACCCTGCGTCAGCAGCGATTCAACCAAGGTTTTGCCCGACCGCGACAGCCCGACGACGAAGATAGGAACCTGCCGTTCAGGGGCCCGGGTTTCGCCGGCATCCGTGTCGGTTCGTTGAAAAGCGCTCCGGATTTCCTTGATGACCAAACGATGAGCCGGACGGCTGAAGGAATACTGGGCCGCCACCTTGTCGTTGGCGGAGGAAAAATGCCTGAACGCGGCATCGTATTCCCCGATTTGATCCAAGGCCCCGCCGAGGGCAAATTCGAGCAGGCTTTCGTCATCCGTAGAGAGGCGCGAATTCTCTAATGCGTTTCGCAGCCTGTCGAGGGAGGGATCGCCGGCGTCAAAACGGTGGACGAGGGCGTGCATATACAAGGCATCCACGTAATCCGGTTTTAGCGCCAACGCCCGGTCGAACGACTGCTCGGCCTCCGCGTTCAAACCGCACTCCCGCAGCGCCGCACCAAGGCTGCAGTGCGCTTCCGCCAGACCCGGATTGATGGCCAGCGCCTTCCGGTAGGTTTCGATGGCTTCGTCGGGCCGGCCCAATTCCCTGAGGGCAAGCCCCAGGTTGGCGAGCGCACCCGCATGACCGGGATCCAACGCCGCGGCGCGGCGCCAGCAGTCAAGGGCATCGGCCATCAATTCCAGACGGGCATAGGCGGCGCCGAGATTGTTGAAACCCCCGGCGCTGTCGCCGTCCGCCTTGAGGGCGCGGCGGAAGGCCTCGACGGCTTCGGCCGTCTCGTCCAGATCCATCAAAACACGGCCGAGCTTGGCGTCGACCCCCGCCAGTCCCGGAACCAGCTTGAGGGCGCGGCGAAATTCCGCCGCAGCTTCGTGCCATCGACCTGCGTGGCGGTGAACCTCACCCAAGTTGCTGAGGTATTTGGCGTTGTCCGGCGCCGCCGACACGGCGCCGGCAATCAGCCGCAGGGCCTCGGCCATTTCACCCTGTTGCAGTTTTGTCAGGCCCAAAAGATTATGCGCTTCGGCATGGCCGGGCTCGGCCTGCAGGACCGCCTGGTATATTTTCCCGGCTTCGGCCAGCTTTCCGGCCTGTTGCAGTTTCAGACCGATCCTCAGGTTTTTGGATTGGTCGGCAGCAGTCATGGCGCGCCCGGTTCGGCTATCCGTGAACGCCGTCGATGAAAATGCCGATGATGGTTTCGATCACCTTGGAAATCGAGGCCGACGGTTCACGGCCATGCCAAATCGACACCGAATTGCACAGCCCGACGAGGCTGAGAGCGGCCAGGCGGCATTCGAGGTCCGACCGGACTTCGCCGCTTCGCACGCCCGCCTCAAGCATTTCCTCGATCATCTCGACATATCTGCGGGACTGGGCGGCGATGTCGCGCCGGCGTTCGTGGGGCAGGTGCTGGCGCTGATCGAGAAACACGACGACGAAATCGCGCTTGGTTTCCAGTGCGCCGATATGCGCCGTGACGGTTTCGCTGATCTTGTCCCGAAAAGGACGGCCGCTGGCGGCGATGGTTTCGATATTTTGTACAAAACCCTGGACGCCGATCAGGCAAACCTGCTCCAGCGCTTCTTCCTTGGAGCGGAAGTAATAATAGAGGCTGCCCTGCTTGATGCCGAGGCGCGCGGCAATATCGCCGGTCGTGGCGCCGTGATAGCCCTTGGCGGCAAAAACCGCCGCTGCCGCATCGAGAAATTCCTGCTGGCGCCGCTTGACCTTTTCGTTTTCCGTCTTCATGCCCCCACCGGTCCCGTTTTCTTTAGGACTATAGGGGATGGCGGGGGCATTTATCCAGCGGTGCGTACCGCCCGGGCGGGCGATACAACTCAGGCGACGGATTTCCCCGGCGCCTGCCAGCTGACGTGGATGTCGTCCCAGCGAATTTGGTCGCCGTAGCGTTCCTCCTTGGCCCGCATCAACGATTTTACGTCGAGCTTGCAGATGCGCGCCATGTTGAGGCCCAAGATCTTGGCCCGGTCGTCCTCGGACATGTCAATCGCGTGAACCTGGCGCAAGTTCCAGTCCATGTGAAGCGGCAGGTCTGTCGGCGGCGCATCCCAGGTCGTCGCGGCATAGGTCGTCTTTTCGCGACCGTAGTATTTGTAGGCGATGGAGGCGCCCCAATCGGACCCGAAGACCAGCTTGTCCGGACCGATATTGGGATCGAACAGCGGACGCTCGATCTGTTCCTGCTGGCATTGGGAAAGCTCGAGAAAAACGTTGGGGTGGCGCGCCGCGACCATCAGGGCGTGCTCGGCCTGGCTTTTGTACCAGCCCATCTGGACGCCGCTGTGGCCGACGATGATCGAGACGTCGGGAAAGTCCAGCGCGATGTCGTCGAGCAGGATGGGATCGACGGCGCGCAGCCGGCAGGTGTCCTGGTAGGCGATGCAGCCGGTGTGGAAAAGCACCGGCGCCTTGTGCTTCTGGATCACCTCCATGATGGGATAGAGGAGCCGCATGTTGGCGTCGATGGAGAGGTCGCGCCGCTTGCTCGGCAGCATACCGAGTACCTCGCCAACGCCGGTAAATCCGTTGCTGAGCCAGAAGTCGATTTCGTCGGCGGCGACATGCGGATCGAATTCCGCCTCGCCGACCCATTCGGAACGCGCTGTATCGACGTAGCCGCAGAAGCCGATGAAACGGTCCGGGTGACGGCGGACCTGTTCGGCGATCATCTCGTTACGCATAGTAAAGGCCGTCAGGATGCAGGCCATATCGATGCCGAGGCGGTCCATGTCCGCCAGCAGCATGCGCGAATTGTCGAACGGACGGCCCGTCATGATGACGTCCTCCAGTCCTTTATATGTGAAGGCCTCGCCGCGGGCGAGGAAGCCCGGCTTGAAGCGCTGGGCGTGAACATGGGCATCGATGATCAGGCGGGACATGGGGCACCTCTTTGTCAATCCGGCGGTCCGGGGTTGCGAATATATCCATATTTCTATTGATTTATAGAATTGTCAATAATATTATAGAATTTACATATCCGGCGGGACGTTTAAACTGCCCGCGGACGGCCAAGGCGATGCTTAAAGAGGGAGATCTTGGAAATGAGCGGCGACCGGAAAGAAGCGACACGCAATCATTGGCTCGACACCCTGAGGTCCCATCAGAAGGATGCCGATGCCGCGGCATCGGAAGCGTATTGGTCGCCGTCGCTCGACACGGCATCGCGCGACGAACTCATCGCCATCCAGAACGCCAAGATCGCAGCCGCCACACCTTTCCTTTACGAAAACAGCCCTTTTTACCGCCGCCGCTTCGACAGCCTCGGCCTGGCGCCGACGGATATCGGATCCGTCGATGATCTGGCCAAGTGGCCGGTCGTCGACAAATCGGAAATGATGGAGGATGCCCTCGCCAACCCGCCCTACGGCACCTATTCCGGCATGGACGACGAGCTTTGGCGCACCCGCGGCTGGATGATGTTTTCCTCCTCCGGCAGCACCGGCGTACCGCGGGTTTTCCGCTATTCCCAGGTCGACCGCGAGATGTGGTCCTGGGCCAACGCCCGCGCCATGCATTCCATGGGCATCCGGCCCAGCGACTGCGCCTTCATCTGCTCGGGCTATGGCCCCCACGTGTTTGCCTGGGGCGTGCAGTACGCGCTGGCCAAGATGAACGTCGCGATGATCCCCGGCGGCGGCATGGACAGCGCCATGCGGGCCATGATCGTCGAACGCTTCAAACCCACCGTGTTGACCTGCACACCGTCCTATGCCCTGCACCTCGGCCGCGTCATGCAGGAAAAAGGCATGGATCCGGCCGCCAGTTCGATCCGCCTGCTGTTCGTCGGCGGCGAGCCGGCCAGCGGCATCGGCAACACCCGTCGGCGGCTGGAGGAACTCTGGGACGCCAAGCTAGTCGAATTTTACGGCTGCACGGAAGCGGCGCCGCACGCCGGCGGTTATTCCTGTCCCTCTTCTGCCGACGGGACCCCCATAACGACACATCTGATGGAAGACATTCAGGTCTGGGAACTGGTCGATCCCGATACCATGCAGCAGGTCGGCGCTGGCGAGCGCGGCCTGACCGTCTGCACCAACCTCAACACGGAAAGTTCGCCCCAGCTACGCTTTTTGGTCGGCGATTTCACGACGTTCGATGACGGCGTTTGCGCCTGTGGCCGAACCCACGTCCGCGCCGTCGGCGCCTTTTCCGGGCGCAGCGATGATCTCATCAACCTGCGCGGCATCAAGATGTACCCAACCCAAATCGAGGAGGCGGTGCGCGCCGTGCCAGGCGTGGGCGACGAATACGAGATCGTCATCGCCGCCAACGACGACGGCCTGGACGTCATGACGGTGCGCATCGAACATACCGACGGCGGGGTCGGCGACCAGGCGGCGGAAGAAATCCGCACCCGTTGCGAAGTTCGGGTCGATGTCGAGGTGTTGAGCCCTGGAACGCTGCCGAAGACGGAATTTAAAGCCAACCGCGTTAAGGATCAGCGCGATACTTAAGCCCCCTGTCACTGGCTGGCGAAAGCGCTAGGTGGAATGTCGTTCAAGCCTTAGGAACCGAACGTTTTAATCGCCCAATTAGCCCAATTGTTGACGCTCTCCCGAACTGCTAGGGGAAAGCCGAGAACCGGGCTGTAATCGAAAACCCACTTGATCTCCGCGACGTTCGTGCGCCTCGGCGTATCCAGATTGGCCACTGCCGTGATGCGCCAGACGTCGACACTGGCACCGGAAAAACTAACGGTCCGCCGGCTATCGACTCTTATCGATATGGCCATGGGATCCTCATGGCCGTCACCGCCCGTATAGACGTCCTCCAGTTCGAATTCGACCCGCTTGCCCACCTGCAGGGGGAACAAGCGTAATGCCTTGCGCCGTTCGCTGCTGGAAATGCCCAAAATGTGCTGAACCTGGAAAACCTCCTTACCCATCCTGATCATGCCCATCAGCAGTTTTTCCGTCCCCGTTGGCGTGCCGATGGTCACAATGTTGTTTTCATACCTTTGGATGCGGATGGTGCGGTTGCTGAAACTCATCGAGCTGCCAACCGGCGGCCTCCGGAGGCGAGGTTTGGGTTTGGGTTTGGGCTTGGCCGCCGGCGCCACGCGGACGACCTTTTTCGGGACGCGTTTGGGCTTAACCGGCTTGGGCTTGGGCTTTGGCTTGGTCGCGACCGCCACCGTGGCACCATTCGTCGGGCGGCTGGCGCCGGGCGGCGGCGTCGTAAGCACCCGGTCGCCTTCGCCGTTGACCCAGGCGTTCTGATGCCGGCCATATTCGCGCCGGGCCGCCCGGGTCATGAATTCGTCGAGGTATTCCTTGACTTCTGAGAGCGCCACCTTGCCGTCGCCGTTGCCGTATTCTCCCTTGTCGGCCTTGCCGTAGAGCGCATCCAGCAAATGGCGGGTGAACATGCCGTGCTTCGCCTTGAAGTCCCAACTGGCTACCTGGTCGCCCTGGGCTGCCGTGATGATGCTCATTTTGGCCGGCGTCCGAGTTGGCAGTTTGGGCGAGATGGTTATGCCCGAGGTCGCGCGCACCAGCATGCCTCGCTGGCTGTCCCCGGAAAAACAGGCGTCGAGAAAAACAGATATCGATTTCGTCTTGAGCCTGGACAGATTGTCGAAAAGGGTATCGACCGG
>CAZGTM010000008.1:0-76186 GCA_964528595.1 uncultured Rhodospirillaceae bacterium | reverse complement strand
CAGATATCGATTTCGTCTTGAGCCTGGACAGATTGTCGAAAAGGGTATCGACCGGATAGCCGTTGATCTCGGGCGAGTTGGGATCGGCATCGACCGGCAGAATATAGCCGCGTTTGTCCTTGAGGCCGGGAACGCCGTGGCCCGAATAGAACACAACGACGTCGGAGCGCCCCTTGGGATCGAGGTAACGCCAGAGCTTGCCTTCATGCGTCACCCGATTGCCGAAGGCTGATTCAAGTTGGGCTTTCGTTGCGTTTCTCAAATCGATGATGTTGTCCTTGTCGTAGCCCAGAACATCGACGACGAAGGCGCGGAAGGCATCGGCGTCGTTCGCCGCGAACTCCACGGTTGGAATTCGGCCGATGTAATCCTTGTTACCGATGATGACGGCGACGGCACGTTTGTTGGTCTTTGCCACCGCCGAACCGATCTGGACGAACGAAGTCGCGCAAGCGAGAATGACGACCAAGCGGAGCGCCCGAAGCAGGCGCCGCGAGCGCTTGAGGGTGGGTTCGGATGATTTTGCAACAGCCGTCATCGGAATATCACGCCCAAATCGAGCCCCTGATAAGCCTCAGATCGAATATCATTGTAGGTGAATTTCGTCCTTCAGGGAAAACATTCGGCATCCGTGCGCCAACGGAGGGGGCAAGGACGCCGCGAAAACATTTCCCCGGTATCCGGGCCCTATCACTTGCGGGCCGGGCCGGATGCCGCTATACAGTGCTCCGCTGTTTTCAACGCCGCACTCGACGGCCGCCAAGACAGACCTGTCGGGGAGTAGCTCAGCCTGGTAGAGCACTACGTTCGGGACGTAGGGGCCGGAGGTTCAAATCCTCTCTCCCCGACCAAAATCATCAAGGGGATAGTAGTTTAATCGGCTTACCCCTTGATTGGTCGCCCCCAGAAACTCCATCAATTCAATACCAAGATCAGCCAGTTTGCGCATTTTTCCGTGGCCCCGAACCCTGTGCTGGATGCCTATTCAGTATAGCTTCATCCGCAAGTCATTATTCCGGCATCGCAAAATAGCGATTTTTTACCTCGCCCCGCGGGACCTGGAGGGCTAGGGCAATGGGACTCCATGGTCTATTGCAGTTGGTTGCAAAAAATGGTTGGGGTGAAGGTGAATAACTGAAGGTCTCATTTCCACTTTCAGCACTCCAATACCCGCTTCAATCTTGACGGCAGACCAAGGTGGCAACCCCCGCCGAAGTCCGCTTCTGACCCGGAGCGGTCTTTTGCGAACGCTACTTGTAAATCAACAGTAGAGCCTGCTGGTCACGTATTGTTTCCCCACCCGAGCGAATTTCCGGTTCAGAAATTTGCACGCTGTCTAAAGGCAGCCGAACAATATTCCGATCTCACCACTGCAAATCGGTTTAGGGCCGAAGTTCAGCCGGTCGCCAAATTGTTACTGCACCCGACGGAAAGCACGGCTTTTGGCGGCGCGATTTGAATAGGCTTGTGAAAATCTGCTAAACCCCGCAAGACAGTTCGGTTGGATAGTAGGATTTTCGGAAAGATGGCAGCCAAATATAACGATTTGGATTTCAGCGACCTGGTCGAGGCGCTTTCGCAAACGCCGGTGTACAGGGTATTGCTGCTCGGCAATCTCATCGGCCAGCCGTTTTTCGGCCGTTTCGGCAAGCGCTACTCAATGACGCTCAACGAATGGCGGATCATGACGGTGCTGTCGGCCAATCCGGGCATATCCGTCAGTGGCATCTGTGAACTGTCCGGCCTTCACATCATGAATGTGAGCCGGGGCGTAAAAGGTCTCGAGCGCCAGGGCCGCGTCATCAAAAAAGTTGATCCGTCCGACCGCCGGCGCACGATTTTGGAACTCAGTGAGGACGGCATGGCAGTCTTCCGCGCCATCGCGCCTCAAGGATTGGAATGGGCGGATACGGTTTGCGACGTGCTGTCGGAAAAAGAGACCAAGGCCTTTGACCGCATGCTGACCAAGATGATCGACCATGTCCGCAACCAGAGCGATGGTACGGCCTGACCGTCATCCGACGCTCCTCGAAATATCGCGGTGTTGACTCAATCTTCTGATTAATACTAACATATGTTAGTAATTTCCGGCAGCGGACAATTGCCGGTCGTCAGGGGATGGCATGAGCAGCGACGATTCAGAAAAGCGTGACGTCGGGATTGCGGGAAGGGCCGGGATCGGACGCGCCGTGCCGCTGCATCCGATGCAACGCATGGCGGCCGACCACCTCCTCAAGAGCCAAACCACAAATGCGCCCGTGACCATCATGGGCGAAGCGGATGCCGACGCGCTGGTCGATCTGCGCCAAGAAATGCTGAACGCGGGCCGACGATTTTCACTGACCCATCTGCTCGTTGCCTTAACGGCCACATCGCTGCGCCGGCACCCCACTCTGAACGCCGTGCGTGAGGGACGAAACCTGGAAATCTATTCCGAGATCAATATCGGTCTGGCGCTGGCCTTGCCCGATGGAAACCTGATCGTGCCGGTTATCAAGCAGGCGGACACGCTCAGCCTGCCGGATATCGCCTCGGCCGTCGCCGATTTGCGCCAACGCGGCGCGGCCGGAAAGCTCAGCCTTGAGGACGTGCGGGGGGCGACATTCACATTGACCAACGCCGGTATGGTGCCCAGCGCCCGTTGGACGACGCCGATAATTCCCTTGGGCCAGACGGCCATTCTGGGGGTGGGCGGTGTCCGCCGGGCGCCCGTGGTGAAGGACGAGCAGGTCGTGGCCGGATGGTTGCTGCCGCTCAGCCTGACGTTCGACCATGGCGCCATCAACGGTTATCCCGCCTCAGAATTCCTGGAGGATCTGGCGCTCGGCATCGCTGATCCGGCGAATTCGGGCGCCGACCTGAACCCGAATGCGGCCCAGCGCGGCGAATGAGAAATGGAACGACATGACCATTGAAATCATCATCCCGGAAATCGGCGAAGGCGTGACGGAAGCGACCATCGTGGCCTGGCACAAGTCCATCGGAGACGCCGTGGCGGAAGGTGAACTGATCGCCGAGATCATGACCGACAAGGTCAACATCGAGATCGACAGCGTCGGATCCGGGGTGTTGACGGAAATCCTTCACCAGGCCGACGAAGAAGTCCGCATCAGTACCGTCATCGGCCGGTTGGAAGCGGCCGGCCATGCATAAGGAAGATCGTCCAATGACAATGGGTAACCAGGTGCTTCTCGATCTATACCGGCTGATGACGCTGACGCGGAAACTCGATGCCGTCATCGGCGAGCATGACGGACACTGGCACGGACTCGAGGGCGAGGAAGCCGTCGTGGCCGGCGTCTACTATGGTTTGCGCGAGAGCGACGTGGTGGCGCCTCACTACCGGGGCAGCGTAATCGCGGCCTATGCCAAGGGCGCGGACCTTCGCACGTTGTTGGCCGGTATCCTGGGCAAGGTCACCAGCTACAACAAAGGGCGCTACCGCAGCGACGTTTGCGGACCGCCCGAGTTCAATGTCATCGGACTTTATTCCGGCGCCCTCGGTCCGCCCTTGGCGTATGCGACTGGCGCAGCCCTGGCGGCCAAATTGAATGGGAAAGGCGATGTCGCCGTCGGCGTTTTCGGCGACGGCACCTCGAGCCGGGGCGATTGTCACGAGGCCATGAACCTGGCATCGACGCAAAAACTGCCCATCGTCTTCGTCTGTCAGAACAATCAGATCGCCATATCGACCCGCTCGGGCGACGGCGTCGGCGGTTCCATTGCGGCACGCGGGGCGGGCTACGGCATGCCCGGCATCGAAGTGGACGGCAACGACGTGTTGGCGGTGCATGACGCCGTTCAGGCGGCGATCTCGCGGGCTCGCCGGGGTGAAGGACCGACCCTGATCGACGCCGTGACCTACCGGGTGGCCGGCCATTTCTATTCGGATGCCGAGGAGTACCGCGACGCGGAGGAAGTGGCCGCCTGGCGAAAGCGCGATCCCATCGCGGCCTTTCGCGGCCACCTCATTGCCGAAGGCGTGATCGACGAAGCCGGATTGGCGGCGATCGAGGATGCGGCAAAAGAAGAGGCCGCTTCAGCCATGGCACAGGCGAAAGCGGATCCTGAACCGGGCGCCGAACTCCTCGGCATCGACGAAGTTTTCGCGAAAGGAGCCACGTCATGAGCCGGCAGACGTTTCAGCAAGCCTGCGTCGCCGCCATCGCGGAAGAGATGCGCCGCGACAGCGACGTCTTCGTGATGGGTGAGGACATCGGCGCGTTCGGCGGGCCGTTGCATTCGAACATGGGCCTGTGGCAGGAATTCGGCGACCAGGGCCGCGTCATCGACACCCCCATTTCCGAGGGCACCTTCGTCGGCGCCGGGGTGGGTGCCGCGATGCAAGGCAAACGGCCCGTCGTCGACATCATGTTCATGGAGTTCCTCGGCTTGGTGGTCCACCAGTTCGGGCTCGATGGCGGCGCGATGCACTACTATTCGGGTGGCAAGGCGCGCGTCCCCCTCGTCGTGCGGGCGAAGTACGGGGTCGGCCCCTTCCATGGCCATGCCTACGATTTTCATTCCTGGCTGCAGAACATTCCCGGCGTCAAAGTCGTGGCGCCGTCCAATGCCGCCGACGCCAAGGGGCTGATGAAATCGGCAATCCGCGATGACAACCCGGTCTTCTTTATGGAGCACATGGCGCTTTACCACGCCGGCAAGGACGAGGTCAGCGATGACGAAGATCTGCTGGTGCCGCTCGGCAGTGCGGCCGTCAAGCGCAGCGGCGCTGACGTCACCGTTGTCGCCTCGGCGCTGATGGTCAAACGCGCACTGGCGGCGGCGGCGGCGCTTGAGAAGGACGGCATAGATGTCGAGGTCGTCGATCTCCGTACGATCGTGCCGCTGGACGAGGCGACCGTGTTGGGATCGGTGCGCAAGACCGGCAGGCTGGTCGTCGCCTGCGAAGCCATCAAAACCGGCGGCTCGGCCAACGAGGTCGTGTCGCTGGCCGCGGAAAAGGCCTTCGATGCCCTGAAAGCGCCGGTCGAACGCGTCGCACCGCCCTCCGTACCGGTGCCGTTTCACCGCGATTTGGAAAAGGCCTACCTGCCCGACGCCGACGACATCGCCGATGCCGTCAGACGGACCGTGTCTTATTGATCGAACGCGACAAGCATGATAATATTAACATACGTTACTAATTCGATCATATCCCTACTTGCGGTCTCGTGGACAAAGAGAGGGTGACGAATGACGGGCGCTAGCTTCAAAGGCAAAGTTGCGGCTGTAACCGGCGGCGGCAGCGGCATCGGCGCTGCCACGGTGGCTGCCCTTGCCGCCGAGGGTGCGTCCGTCGCCGTTTTCGATATTGATGAAGCTGCCGGAGAGACTGTCGCCGCGCAGCATGCAGGCTGTCACGCCCATATTGTCGACGTGTCCGATGCCGAAGCTGTCATGGAGGCGTTTGCGACGCTGGATCAGCAATTCGGCGGGCTCGACATCCTCGTCAACAACGCTGGCGTCGGCACGGCCAATACGTTGATGGACATGCCCATCGAAGATTGGCGCCGGGTCATCGACATCGATTTGTCGGGCGCCTTCTACTGTCTGAAAGGCGCCCTGCCCGGCCTTCGCCGGCGCGGCGGCAGCGTAATCAACATCGCCTCCATCGCCGGCAAACGAATTTCCTATCACGGCGGCGTCAATTACACGGCGGCCAAATCCGGCCTGCTCGGACTGACCCGGCATGCGGCGTTCGAATTGGCGCAATACGAAATTCGCGTCAATGCCATCTGTCCCGGACCGGTTCTGACGCCGATGGTGCACCGGGTAACGACGGAAGACGAACGCGCCAAAACGGCGGAATTGATGCCGCTCGGCCGCTGGGTTCTGCCCGAAGACGTCGCCGACATGGTGGTCTTCTTGGCGGGTCCGCTGTCCGGCATGTGCACCGGCGCCAGTTTCGACGTCGACGGCGGCATGCTGGTCAGCAACGGCACGCCCTATGCCGCCTATATGGCCCATCGCGGGCAGGGCCGCGACGCGGCTGCCTCGGGAGGAGAGCCATGACCGGCCGCTTGCAGGGTAAAATCGCCCTCATTTTCGGCGCCGGTTCGTCTGGGCCGGGTTGGGGCAACGGCAAGGCGGCCGCGGTCTCGTTTGCCCGCGAAGGCGCCAAGATTGCGGCGGTCGATGTCGACGCCGATGCCGCGGCGGAAACCGTCAGCCTGATTACGAATGAAGGTTTCGAAGCCCTTGCGGTCACGGCGGACGTGACGGATGCCGGACAAGTGGCGGCCGCAGTCAACGAGACCAGGGACTGTTTCGGCCGCATCGACATTCTGCAAAACAACGTCGGCATCGGCGTCTTCGGCGGCCCGGTCGAGTTACCGCTCGAGGACTGGTCGCGCGTCATGGACGTCAACCTCACCAGCGCCTTTCTCACCTGCAAATACGTGCTGCCGCACATGATCGAACAAGGGGCGGGCGCGATCATCAACATCTCGTCGATCGCCAGCGTCGGCGTCGGCCTCTATCCCTTCTCGGCCTATTACGCGTCGAAAGCGGCGCTCAATCATCTGACGCGGGCCGTCGCCGTCGAATACGCCGCCAAGGGGATCCGCGCCAACGCCATCCTGCCGGGCCTCATCGATACGCCGATGGTGCGCGGGTCCGAGGACATGGTGGCGCATTACGGCAGCATGGAAGAGTTGGAAAAGGCGCGCCACGCACAAAGCCCGACGGGCCGCATGGGCGAACCATGGGACGTGGCGGCGGCGGCCGTTTTTCTGGCATCCGACGAAGCAAAGTACATCAACGGCGCGATCCTGCCCGTTGACGGTGGTCTGAGTTGCCGCATGGGTTGAAGGCGGCGTTCAGTTCGGGGGAACAAACTAGCAAGAGGGAGGACGGAATATGATTAGGCAATTAGTGAAGTTTGGTGCGGTCGGCGCCCTATTGGCGTTTTCATCAGCAGCCGCGCTTGCGGCTGACGTGACTTTGAAAATCGCCCACGTCGCGCCGCCGACGAGTTCGTTCCAGATCAACGCTGAGCGTTTCGGCAAACATTTAGCGAAGGCTTCCGGCGGCAAGATGGACATCGAGATCATCCCCGGCGGTGCGCTCGGCAATCTGGTCCAGCTTTGGGCGCAGTTGAGGGCAGGAAGCCTTGATATGCACGTCATCGACATCGGCGCCATTCTGCCGATGAAGGAAGCCCGACACTTCTTCATCACGACGATGCCGTATCTCTTCCGTGACCAGGCCCATCTTCATACGTTCCTCGAAAGCGACATCTTCAAGGGCATGATGGGCAAAGCCGAGAAAGCGACCGGTATCAAGTACATCAGCGCCCTGGGCGACCGCCCGCCGCGCGCGCTGTCGACCCGCAAGACCAAGGTCATGACCCCGGCGGATATGAAGGGCATGAAGATCCGCACGCCGCTTAATCCGGCGATTACCGAGGTCTTCAAAGCGTGGGGCACCAGCCCGACGCCGGTTAAGGGTTCGGAACTTTACCAGTCGCTGCAAAGCGGCCTGGTCGACGGTCAGGAAAACGGCATCGACGCCGTCGTTCAGGCCGGCCTCACGGAAGTGCAGAAGTTCTTTATCCGCACCCGCTACATCCATTCGGCCATCGGTTTTTGGATGAGCGGCAGCCGTTGGAATTCGCTGAGCGCCGAGCAGCAAGGCTGGGTCATGGCGGCGGCCGAGGCGGCCAACGCGGAAGCCCGCGCCGCTTTCCCCGGCGAGGTCGCGGAAATGTTCGCCCAGGCCAAGGCCAAGGGCATGACCATCGTCGAGCCCGACATCGCCGCTTTCAAGGCGGCCGGTCGTCCCATCGTCGAGGCCTGGGACGGCAAACGCTGGCCCAAGGGAATGTACGACCAGATCCATGCGATGAAGTAAGCTCAAGAAAACCGGTCGATATTCCGTGCCGACCGGCGGCGCCCTGGCGCCGCCGGCCTGTCGGAATCAGTAAATGGATGAGGCGATGGAAGCTGGTCTACGCCGGGTATTGACGTGGGTTCTCAGCCGCCTCACGGGATGCCTTGTGGCGGGCCTTGTCGTCCTCGCCTTCACGCAGGTTGTTCTCAGGTACGTTTTCAACTCCGCCCTCCTCTGGGTCGAGGAAGTTTCGGTGATGGCGCTGATCTGGCTGGCCTGGGTCGGCATCGTCTACCTCTGGCTGACCAGGGCCCATATCGCCGTCGATCTGATCAGCGGCATCTTGCCGGCCGCCGGGTCGCGTTGGCAGGCCATCGCCATCGACCTGCTCGCCCTCATCGGCGGCGGCGCTTTGGTCCTGGTATCGCTCGGCACGCTGGAGATCTATGCCGGCATGGAATTGGGCAGCCTGGAAATCGATGCCGACGTCAAATATTACCCGGTGACGGCCGGCGGCGCGGGGCTCTCCTGCGCCGCAGCGCTCAATTTGTGGCGGCGCCTGGTCCACGTGGAACCGGTATCGTGATCGCCGAATTGCTCGTCCTGTTCGGCGTCCTGCTGACGGCGCTGTTTATCGGCATTCCGGTATTTTTGTCGATGGCCACCGCCGCGGCCGCCTATGTCATCGTCTTCTGGCCCAAGGTTCCCACGGCCATCGTGGCGCAAGGCTTCGTGCAGGGTCTCGACAGCTACAACTTCGCCGCCATCGTGTTTTTCTTCCTGGTGGGCGAAGTCATGAACCAGGGCGGCATCAGTCAGCGTTTGTTGCGCTTTGCCCGCGCCCTGGTGGGCCATGTCCGGGGCGGCCTGAGCCATGTCAACATTCTCGCCAGCATGGTGTTCGCGGGCGTTTCCGGATCCGCCGCCGCCGATGCCGCCGCCATCGGCTCGGTAATGATCCCGGCGATGAAAAAGGAAGGCTATTCTCCGGCCTACGCCGCCGCCGTAACCGCCGCCTCCGCGACCATCGGACCGATCATCCCGCCCTCGATCCCCCTGGTTGTCTTCGGGCTGTTCGCGCTGACATCCATCGGCAAGCTGTTTCTGGGCGGCGTCATTCCCGGCGTCCTGATGGGCGTGTTCCTGCTGGTGGCGTCTTATGTCATCAGCCGGCGGCGCAACTATCCGGCCAGCCGGTGGGCCGGTTGGCGCGAAATAATTGCGGCGGGAAGTTCGTCGCTGCTGGCGCTGGTGATGCCGGTGCTGGTGGTATTCGGCCTCGTCAGCGGTGTCGCCACGGTGACGGAGATCGGCGCCGTCGCCGTCGTCTACGCCGTCGTTGTGAGCGTCTTCGTCTACCGCGAACTCGATCTTGCCGGCCTGTGGCAGGCCTTCATCAAGGCGGGCAGCGATGCCGGCAAGGTGCTCGCCATCATCTCCATCGCCGGGCTGTTCATCTGGATCGTCGGCAACATGGGACTGGCCCGGGCGTTGGCGGGCTGGGTCGGCGGCCAGACCGGCGATCCTATGCTGGTTCTGGCAATTTTCGCGGCCGTGCTGTTGGTGGCCGGCACGATCCTGGAGCCGGTCACGATCCTGGTTGTGCTGGTACCGTTGATGATCCCGACGGCCAACGCGGTCGGCATCGATCTCACACAATTCGGTGTCGTCGCGGTATTGGCCACGCTGCTCGGTCTGATCACGCCGCCGGTGGGATTTCTGATCTTCCTGACGGGGGCTCAGGCCGAGGCCCGAGTTTTGGACGTCGTGCGCGAACTCGTGCCCTTTATCATTGCGCTGTTGCTGTTACTGGCAACACTCGTCGTATTCCCGGCGCTGACAACCTTTTTGCCGAATCTCCTGTTGGGATGAACCGGGCTGGGATAAACCACGAACTTGTTAAGCATCATCAGTGCATTGCGATGAAGTCGCCGGCAATTCAGTTTTAAGGGGTATGTCCGCTGATGACGATAGTGAGACCATCTCCGAGATCCATATTTGTCTTCGCTTTCAGAAGCAAAGCGGGCGTTCGAAACACCGGCTCACCGAACTCTCAACCGCCAACACAATCCCTGATCCTGCCGGCCGCCTCACTTGATGAAATAGTCGCCGAACCTTTAGTCACTTTTTGGGGCCGGTTTGAAGTGTGCTTCGTGATAGGTCGGAAACGTCGACGAATTGGAGGCAAGTTGGATATCATGGCGGCCAAATCCAGCCCCCGTATTCCCTCGCAAGGAAGGTCGTAATGTTTTCAAAAAGGATGGATGCCCTACAGGGAAGATTGGCTGACGCGGAGATCGACGTGGCGCTGATCACGGACGAGGACAGCGTTTATTACTTCAGCGGATATTACGACTATCTGCATATGGATTTTGGCCGACCCACGATCCTCGTGGTCATGGCGTCCGGACATAGCGTGCTCATCACCCCGAGCATGGAACTCGACATGGCGGAGGCGGCGGCAGCGGTAGATCGGATCGAACCCTGGAACGACGGATTGGGAGACGAGTGGCGGGGGGCCCTGCCGACGATACTGACTGGCGCAAATCGGGTGGCGATCGAACCGGAAAAAATGCCGCCCTTGGTGCGTAACTACATATTTTCCGTAGTCGAGGAGACAAAATTCTGCGACGTGACCGAGATCGTCTCAGCCATGCGAATGATCAAATCCCAAGAGGAACTCGATATGGCCCGGCATGCCGGACAAGTTGCCATGGCCATGTTGGAGGCGGGCCGGTCGGCAATCGGGAACGGCATACCTGAGTATGAAGTTGCGCTGGCGACCTCGGCCGCTGGAACGCACAAAGCCGCGGAATTGTTGAAGCTGCACTATGCCGATACCCGAATGTCGCCGAATACGCATTTTCTCCAGATTATGGCGACCGGCAAGGAAACAACGATGACCCATCACCGTGCGTCCACCAGGGTGATGAAGCGGGGTGAGCCGGTATTTCTGTGTTTTTGCGGGATGACGAATTTTCACCGCTTCAAGCTCGGCTTCGACCGCACATTCTGGATCGGCGAGGTCACGGACAAGCTTCAAGAGTCCGTTTACCAGGTGGCGATTGAAAGCCAAGCCGCCGCGATTGAGGTGCTTGGGCCCGGCGTAAAGGCAGAGGACGTACACGCCGCCTACGCCGACGTCATTCAGTCGGCCGGATACGATTATCCGTTCCGGTGCGGGCGGGCGACGGGATACAGCTACCTCGAAAAACCAGAACTCGTGTACGGCGACAAGACGGTTCTACAGCCAGGTATGGTTTTCGCCGTTGACGGATCGGTCAGTGTTGAAAAATCGTTTCGGGCGCAAGTTGGCGACAGCTTTATCGTAACCGACGACGGTTGTGAGCAAATCACCCAGCATCCCAAGGCGTTGGAAGACGTTATCGTTTAGGTTTCCGGCGGCCGCTGCTCAGGCCAGATCCTTGACCTCCTCCATCGACATGTAGGTGCTGGTCTGCGCGACGTGGGGCAGCCGCGAAATTTCCTCGCCCAGCAGCCGGCGGTAGGCCTCCATGCCGCGCGTGCGGACCTTGAGAAGATAGTCGAAACCGCCGGCGATCATGTGGCATTGTTCAATATCGACGATGCTCAGCACGGCTCGATTGAAGGCCTCGAGCGCGGGGGCCGTGGTATCGGACAATTTGACCTCGACGAACGCCACATGGGTCATGCCGAGGCGCTTCTGGTCGATGACGGCGCGGTAGCCCCGAATGTAGCCCTCCTTCTCAAGGCGCTTCATGCGGGCCTGACAGGGCGTCTTGGACAAGCCGACGCGCGCCGCCAATTCCGTCACGGTCAGGCGGCCCCGGTTGGACAATTCGACCAGAATGCGGAAGTCAATTTGGTCTAATTCACTATATTCTGACATTTTTCTAGTGTTTTTATAACGTAAATTTCTGATAATTTAGTGAATATACCTACGTTTTGCAAGGTATTCAGGACCAAATCCTAGCGTGAACGGGTCACAATAAATGGGCGGTAAATTGATCTAACCACTGAACCTGACGGCGGGAGCGACATGTCATCGGCGAAACCTGACTTGCCGGAACTGAGGCAGCGCATACAGGCCATGTACTTGGCCGATGAGGCAACCATCGTGCCGGAACTCGTGGAAAAGGCGGGCCTTTCGCGCACGGCACGCGCTACCATCGACACCGACGCGGCAGATTTGGTGCGCGCCATCCGGTCGGCGGGCAGTCCGGGCCTGATGGAAGTGTTTCTCTCCGAATACGGCCTTTCGACCCGGGAGGGCGTCGCCCTGATGTGCCTGGCCGAAGCCCTTCTGCGCGTCCCCGATACACTGACCATCGATCAACTGATCGAGGACAAGATCGCACCGTCGGACTGGGGCCGTCATCTCGGCCATTCCAGTTCGTCGCTGGTCAATGCCTCGACCTGGGGCCTGATGCTGACCGGCAAGGTGCTCGACGTGCACGGCGATACGCTGGCCGGCGTGTTGCGCGGCGCCCTGAAGCGGCTCGGCGAACCCGTTATCCGCACGGCGGCATCGCAGGCGATGCGCGAGTTGGGTCGCCAGTTCGTGCTCGGCACCTCGATCGAAGAGGCCATCGAACGGGCCCGTGGCATGGAGGCCAAGGGTTATTCCTATTCCTACGACATGCTTGGGGAAGCCGCCTGTACGGAAGAAGACGCCCGGCACTACCATCTCGCCTATTCCTCGGCCATTACGGCCCTTGCCAAAGAGGCCCATTCCGAAGAGCTGCGTGAGAACCCCGGTATTTCAGTCAAACTGTCAGCCCTTCACCCCCGCTTCGAGGCGACGCAGCGCGACCGCATCAGAACCGAATTGACACCGCGCGTCCTGGCTCTGGCGTCACTGGCAAAATCGGCCAATATCGGCTTCAACATCGACGCTGAGGAAGCCGACCGCCTCGATCCCTCGCTCGACGTCATCGAAAGCGTTCTCGCCGACCCGGCTCTGGCCGGCTGGGACGGCTTCGGCGTCGTGATCCAGAGCTACAGTGCGCGCGCCTTGCCGGTGCTGGAGTGGCTCCACGCCTTGGCCGCACGCCACGACCGCCGCATCATGGTGCGCCTGGTCAAAGGCGCCTACTGGGATGCCGAAATCAAGCGGGCGCAAGTCCTGGGCCTGGACGGCTTTCCGGTCTTTACGCGGAAGTCGGCGACTGACGCCTGTTATCTCGCCTGCGCCCGCGGCCTGTTGGCCATGACGGATCGGATTTATCCGCAGTTCGCCACGCACAACGCCCACAGCGCCGCCGCTATCCTGCATATGGCGGATGATGACACGCCTTTCGAATTTCAGCGGCTCCACGGCATGGGGGAGGCGCTCCACCGGGTCATGCGCGAGGACAAAGGCCGGGCCTGCCGCATCTACGCCCCGGTCGGCCGGCACCGCGACCTGCTGGCCTATCTGGTGCGCCGGCTGCTCGAAAACGGCGCCAACAGTTCGTTCGTCAACCGCGTGGTCGATCCCGAGGTAGCGCCGGCGGCGGTGGCGCCTGACCCCTTCGGCCAACTCGAGGACGCTGCCGGCCAGTATGCCAATCCATCGGTAACTCGGCCCGCCGCAATATTCGGAAAGGAACGAATAAATGCCAAGGGTTGGGATTTCACGGACACCGCAACGCTGAGCGACATCGACCGGCAACGGAACAAATATCACTCCCACCAATGGCACGCTGTGCCGACAACCGGCGGCGGGACGGAAAGCCCTGGCTCATCGTTCGAGGTCCGTAACCCTGCATCGCCCGGGGATATTGCCGGGTTCGTCGTCCCATCAGGCGCAGCGGACATTGAAGCGGCCTTTTCAAGTGCCGAAGCCGGAATTTCTGGTTGGTCGAGCCGCTCCGCCGAGAACAGAGCGGCCGTTCTACACGCCGCAGCAGACCTCTATGAAGCGCATGCCGAAGAGTTTTTCGCGCTGTGCAGCCGTGAGGCCGGAAAGACGTTGCCCGACGCCATCGCCGAAGTCCGCGAAGCCGTCGATTTTCTGCGCTACTACGCCGCTGAAGCCGATCGCCTCGACCCGCACTCGACGCCCCGCGGCATCATCGGCTGCATATCGCCCTGGAATTTCCCCCTGGCCATATTCACCGGCCAGGTCGCCGCCGCCCTGGCCGCCGGGAATGCCGTGATCGCCAAGCCCGCCGAACAAACGCCGCTGATCGCCGCCCGCGCCGCCGCGCTGCTGCATGAGGCGGGTATCCCGAATAACGTCCTGCACCTCTTGCCGGGGGACGGGCCGGTCGTCGGCGCCGCCATTTCCGCCGATGCGCGTCTCGCCGGCATGTGCTTTACGGGCTCGACCGATACCGCCCGGCTGATCAACCGGACGATGGCAAAAAGCGCAGCGCCCGGCGCCACGCTGATCGCCGAAACCGGTGGCCTCAACGCCATGATCGTCGATTCGACCGCCTTACCCGAACAGGTCGTCCGGGACGTGCTGGCATCGGCTTTCCAAAGCGCCGGCCAGCGCTGTTCGGCCCTACGCGTCCTTTACCTGCAAAGTGACATCGCCGACCACACCCTGGAGATGTTGTTCGGCGCCATGGACGAACTGAAAATCGGCGATCCCTGGGATATCGCCACCGATATCGGACCCGTGATCGACCGCGACGCCAAAGCAATGATCGACAAACACGTGGCGTTGGCGCGGCGGGACAAACGCCTGCTGAAGATCCTCGAAATTCCGGATCACGGCCTTTACGCGAGCCCTTGCGTCATCCGCGTCGACGGCATCGAGGATATCGAACGGGAGGTATTCGGGCCGGTGCTGCACGTTGCGACGTTTGACGCCGCCGACCTCGATAACGTCGTCGACCGCATCAACGCGAAGGGCTACGGCCTGACGTTCGGACTTCACACCCGGGTTGATTCGCGCGTCCAACAGGTAGTCGAGCGCGTTCACGCCGGCAACATCTACGTCAACCGAAACCAGATCGGCGCCGTCGTCGGCTCTCAGCCGTTCGGCGGCGAAGGACTTTCCGGTACCGGACCGAAAGCGGGCGGTCCCCACTATGTCGCCAACTTCACCATAGAACACGCTGCCAACGGGGCGCCTCCACAGGCGCGCGAAATCGGGGCGGAAGAACTTCAGTCCGCATTGGACAGCCTGACGGGGGGCCCTCTGCCCGCGCGTGAACCGGCCCCATCGCTCTCCCTGCCAGGCCCGACCGGCGAGTCGAACCGTTTAAGCCATCATCCGAGGGGAACCATTCTCTGCCTGGGGCCAACGGCGGATATGGCAATCACGCAGGCGCAAGTGGCATTGTCGGCGGGAAACCGGGTGTTGCTTGCCGCTCCCGATCTGAGTTTGGCAAACCTGGATCTCGACATTCCGGACGCTGCCGCAGCCCTACTCGACGGTCGGCCGACGCCCCCTGCCCTGCAAACAACGTCAGGCTTTCAGGCCGTCCTGTGGTGGGCGTCGCCCGAGGCGATCAAGCCCTACCGTATGGCCCTGGCCGAGCGCGATGGCCCAATTGTTCCGCTGATATCCGAACTGCCGCCGCCCGGCGCGCTGCTGCTTGAGCGCCACCTCTGTATCGACACTACGGCCGCGGGCGGTAATGCCTCACTGTTGGCCGCCGCGGGCAGCGTTTGAGCAAAGCCCCGGTTTAAGTGAGACGTACCGATCGTTCCGGTGGAAACCTGAGGGTTACGGTGGTTCCCTTGCCGGGGCAGCTTTCCATGGAAAACTCACCCCCGTGCAACTCGGTCAGGGAATTGCAGAGATGAACGCCCAACCCCGTGCCCTCCGAAGCCCGATCATGATCGCGCAGCACCTGCTGGAACGGCGTCATCACTTTGACCATGTCCTCCGGCGCGATACCGACCCCGGTATCCGAAACCTGGATCGTCAGCCCATCGTCTTCCAGAAACCCGGCGACTTTGACCGATCCCCCGGCCGGCGTAAATTTGATGGCGTTGGAAAGCAGATTGAGGATGATCTGTTTCAGGCGGACGGCATCCCCGACGAAGTGCGTCGGACTAACGCGAACTTCGGTTTCCAGGCTGATGCCACCGCGGTTGGCCCGCTCCCGCATCATGCGCAGGCAGCTGTCCACCAGTTCTCCGGGATCCAAGACGCTCTCGGATAATTCCAGCTGGTCCGCTTCGATCTTCGATACATCGAGGATGTCACCAATCAACTCCAGAAGATGACTGCCAGAGGCGTTGATATCGGAGGCATATTCCCGGTACTTGACGTCCCCGATGGGGCCGAACGCCTCGATTTTGAGTATTTCGGAAAAACCGATGATCGAATTCAGGGGTGTCCGCAGCTCGTGGCTCATGTTGGCGAGAAACTCCGTTTTGGCCCGGTCCGCATACTCCGCCTTCTCCTTGGCGATCTTAAGGCTGTCACCGATTTTCTTGCGCTCGGTAATATCGAAATAGGTCAGCATGCGGCCGCCGTTCGGCAGGGCATAACACTGATACAGCAGTACGACCCCGTCAGCGCGGACCATTTCGGTCGGCGGAATAGCGCCCTGACGAACCCGCGCCACCCGCTCCGCCACATAATCGTCGAAATCTTCGTCGCGCACAGGATAAAGGCCGGTGTGCCGGTTTTGCTCGACGAATTCCTTCATGGTCGCCTGTCTCTCGATCAATTCGTCCGGGAAGTTCCACATCTTCTGGAACGCCTTGTTGGCGATCCGCGCCCGAAGATCGGCATCCATAAAGAGTACGCCGTAATTTATCGCTTCCATGACGGCGCTGAACTCGGCCAGGGTTTCCTCGAGAGCTTCCTCCGCGCGCTTTCGGTCGGTAACATCCCGTCCCGTGCCGCGATATCCGGTGAAATTTCCTTTGTCATCAAACACCGGCTTGCCGCTTGACGACAGCCAAATGGTGCCGCGCGTCGCATGCTGTTGCGGGTAGCGAAATTCGCTGAACGCCCGGCGTGCCTCGAAGTCGGCGAGATGGGCGTCCCAGACCGATTGCGGCAGGTCACCCGCGTCGCCGGGTCCCTGGATCGTACCGATAACCTGCTCTCTCGGCACGCCGGTTATATCCGACCACTTCGCGGAAACGTTTGAAACCCTGAGATCAGCATCCATTTCCCAAAAGAAATCAGAGCTGGTTTCCGCCAGATCGCGGAAGCGCTCCTGGGAACGGACGAGTTCGCTTTCAATGCATCTGCGCTCAACGATTTCCAGTTTTCGGCCCTCCTGCCGCAGGAGGTACAGCCGGAGCACGAACGCCAACACGGCGGAGAGGACCAAGCCGAACAAAAGGATGACCTTGACGGTCTGCGACGAATTTGACGCAAGGTGGGCAGCCGTGGGCCGAAGCGAAATCGTCCAGGTCCGGTTGGCAATCGTGAAATGGCGTCGGACCGTCTCAGCGTTTGCGCCTTCGGCAGAGGCTGCGCCAAAGACGGGAAACTCGCCGTCCGAGATGGCGAGGATGTAATCATCCGCCGCGCTGGATTCCACGGCAGTCCGTATCAGGGGATGAATGCGGAATACGAGATTAATGAACCCGGCGGCGCCGTTCCTGTTCTTCAGCGGGCCATAGGCGACGAAACCCTTGCCGCCCTGGGCCAGGTCGATGGGCGGCGTCACTTGCGTCGTACCGCTTTTTTCCGCGGCGGCAAGAACGGGGCCGGCGAAGGCATGTCGGCGGATATTCAGCCCCAGTGCCGCTTCGTTGCCTTTGAGCGGCGTGACCCAGCGAATCATGCCGTCGTTGTCGATCCAGCTTATGGCTTGGAAATTTGGGAACAACTTGTGCAGCGAATGTGCTTCGCGAACGAAAGAAGCCTGATCGGATTCATCCCGGCCGGCCCATTCGCGGCGAAAATGTTCCGCCAACGTGAGACGCGCGGAGATGAGTGAATCCAGGCGGACCGAGATCTGTTCCGCCACCAGAGCCGTGTTCGAGCGGATACGCGCCGCCGTGTTGGCGTCGTTGACCTGCCACAGCCATGACAACGCCAGCGCCAACGCAACGAATATGCCGGCGGGCACCCAAATTGTCCGTTCCAACGCCCTCATCTAATGGCGCCCCTGACGGGCCGGTAATTGATATCGACCATCATTCATATGTCAGATCGTCAAGATCCGGCTTACCGTTTCGGCCAGATCCTGTTTACGGAAGGGTTTTTGCAAAAGGACGTAATCGCCGTCCAATTTCCCGTTATCCAGCACGACATCATCCGTGTATCCGGACATATATATAATCTTCAGGGCCGGGTTCCGGTCCAAGGCGGAACGGGCGACATCGGGGCCCGTCATACCGCCGGGCAGGATCACATCCGAAAGCAGCAAATCCACTTTTCGATCCTCGGCAAGGCACTGCAACGCTTCGTCTCCGCTCCCAGCCTCCAACACCCGGTAGCCAAGCGAACGCAAATGCGCCGTTACCAAATCCCGCACCTCCGCGCTGTCTTCAAGCACCAGAATAAGTTCACCTTTATCCGACCGGATTACCGGCTCCCGGTCCTCTGGTCCAAATTTCTCCCCCGATGTAGCGCGCGGGAGGTACAAATTAATGGTCGTACCCTCACCTACTTCGCTGTCCACCTCGACATGCCCTTCAGATTGCTTGGCGAAGCCGAACACCATGCTTAGTCCAAGGCCGGTGCCCTTTCCCGGATCCTTTGTCGTGAAGAAAGGCTCGAATACGCGCTCCACCACCTCCTGCGGCATGCCGCTGCCGGTGTCCGAAACCGCCAGCAATACGTAGTCCCCCACGGGGCATCCCGCCTGGCCGGCCGCCGACGACCCGTCGACATGGACATTCCTGGTTTCGATCAGAAGGTTGCCGCCGTCCGGCATGGCGTCACGCGCATTGACCGCCATGTTCAACAGCGCGTTGTGAAATTGGCCGGGATCGGCCAGTGCCGTCCACAACCGGACCTCGCCGGATATCTTCACCTCGATCGTCGCACCCAAGGTCCGGCGCAACAATTCAACCAGCTGCTCGACCTGATCGTTGAGTTTGATGGCTTCGGGCGCCAAAGTCTGTTTGCGTGAAAACGCGAGGAGTTGGTCGGTGAGACCGGCACCGCGTTCCGCCGCCGTAACAATCGAATTTGCGATTTCGACGGGCGGCACGACGCCCTCGCCCACATCCTCCACGACCATCTCAGCATTGCCGAGGATGACGGCCAACAGATTATTGAAGTCGTGGGCGATTCCGCCGGTCAGCTGACCGACCGCCTCCATTTTCTGCGCCTGGTGAAGCTGGGCCTGGGCGGTGCGCAAATCGGAAAGGTCGACGATGCCGGTAAACACGGCCTCATGGCCCGCGTAACGCACGCGCTTGGAGTTGATGGAGGTTCCAATTAGGACGCCATCTGTCCGGTGCATCTCGACATCGAGATTTGCGATCTGACCATCCATCCGAACCATTTCGAAGGCGCGTTCACAAAGCGCTTTGTCGACGTAGAAATCTTCCGGCGCCCGGCCAAGCAGTTCGCCGTCAGGAACCGCCAAGAGTTCGTGGGCCGGCGTGTTGGCGTAAACAAATTTCCCCTCCACCGAGATCACGAGGGGAATTGGAGCGGCCTCCAGAAGCGTTCTGAACCTCTCCTCGCTTTCGCTGAGTTCGATCTCCGCTTGTACTCGCTCGGTCACATCCTGCGAAACGCCGAAGATCGAATGTAACTTTCCCGTTTCGTCATACTCGGGCCTGCCCTCGCCCCGGATCACTTTTCTCTCGCCCGAGGGCGTGGTGAAGCCATACTGAAACGTGTAGGGCTCGCCCGAGGTGATGGCGGCCTGCCGGTCCTCAAGCGCTTTCTTGAGGCCCTCGGGATCAACCCGGGATGAGACGCCGTTAAATGACATATCGAAATTTTCGGGATCCATGCCGTAAATAGCGTACATCTGATCCGACCATTCCACCTTGTTTAGATCGGCCATCATCCGCCAGTGACCGATGCGTCCGATGCGCTGAGCTTCCGACAACATACGCTCGCGTTCGCGAAGTTTTTGTTCCGCCCGGAAACGCTCTGAGATGTCCCGGACCGCGACGTATCTTAGGGCCCGGTCGTCTTCTTCTCTGATTTTGACCGATACCTCGACGGGAATTTCACGCCCGTCTTTGTGCAGCATCGCGGATTCGTAAAATCCGTCGCCCGGGATGTTCAGTTGCCTTTGGACCTTCTCCAAATACCTCGGCGCAACGAATTCCATCACGTTTTTTTTGCTTATCTCCTCCGCGTCGTAACCAAACATGTCGAGCAGGCGATCATTAAAACCGAGTATCTTTCCGTCGTGGTGGACGTAGAGCGCTTCCTGGGTGGCGTCCATAGCGTAGCGCAGATTTGCCTCGCTTTGACGGAGCGCCTCTTCGGCCTCCTTTTTTTCGGAGATATCGCTGTAAACCGCCAAAACGGCAGCTTCGCCTTTGAAATGCGTGAGCGAGATGTGGGACTGGACCGGCACGTACCGGCCATCCTGGCGCCGTAGCCGAAGGTCCAAGGGCGGCGCTGCGATGCCCGTCTGGCGCACCTGCCTGCCACGTTCCAACGCTTGGTTCAAATCGTCGGGGTGAACGAATTCGCGTGCCTGGCAGCCGATAAGGGAAAACGGTCTCTCCATCCCGTGCAGTCGCGCCGCCGCGAGATTGGCATAGCGGATGACGCCGCCGACATGGATCACCACGGCGACCGGGAAATCACTGACCGCTTGGGTCAAGGGCTCTGAATCGAGCTCCTCCCCGGCCTCTCTACCCCCAAATGTACCACTACCCGCAGGGCTCGACATTCTTCACCTTCATGGGATGCCACCCAAGTGAGTGGAGGTGGCTGTCCCCGACATGACGCCCCAATACCAACGTTTTACCGTCCACCTGTATTGGTTGGTCTCGCCCCGCGCGCGCCGAATAGACCACATCAGTTCCGTCAATTGCAAGTCTGCGTTGAAACGGCGATTGGAACGGTGATCAATTCAATTTTTTGACGGTGCCGGAAACGCGTGCGACGCGGTGCCGTATGCCGCTAGTATGGGGATCCTGGTCGCGGTCAATTTTCGGAGAAACAATCCGTTCCATGAGTGCCGAAATCCCCTTCGTTCGGGAGGATGACGTCGATTACGGCGCGTCCCAACCCCTTTCGCCGCTGGTCCGGCGAGTCATCGCCGAAAATCCCGGTCCGTTCACCTACAACGGGACCGGCACGTTCATCGTCGGCGGGCGGGATGTGGCGGTCATCGATCCCGGTCCCGATTTGGCAACCCACGTCGATGCCCTGCTGACGGCGCTCGATAGCGTCAGGGTCAGTCATATTCTGGTCACGCACACCCATCGTGATCATTCCCCCGCCGCCCGCCTCTTGAAGAAAAAGACGGGCGCGCCGACCTATGGCTTCGGGCCGCATGGCTCGGGCCGTCCGGAATCGGGAGGTCAGATCGAGGAAGGGGCGGATCACGATTTCAGCCCGGACCACACCTTGCGCCACGGAGATATCGTCGAGGGAGACGCATGGTCGTTTGAGGCGGTGCATACGCCGGGCCATACCTCCAACCACCTGTGCTTCGCCCTGCGGGAAGAAAAGACGCTGTTCACCGGCGACCATGTGATGGGTTGGTCGACCACGGTGATCGTCCCGCCCGACGGCGACATGCAGGCTTACATGCGGAGCCTCAGGCTGCTCTTGAAGCGGGACGACAAGATTTACCGCCCCTGCCATGGGCCGGCCATCACTGCGCCCAAACCGTTCGTCGAAGCCTACATCGCCCATCGCGAGGAACGCGAAGCCCAGATACTGGCTTGCCTTGAAAACGATCAAGCCACGATCGCCAATATGGTTGAGGTGATGTACGCCGATGTGCCGGCGTTTCTGCACCCGGCAGCCCAACGCTCCGTCCACGCACACCTCGTCCATATGGTCGAAACCGGCCGCGCCAGGTGCGACGGACCGCCCGCGCTTGAAAGTGCGTACCGCCTGGCGTAGCTGAAGCAAGCGGCCCGGGTCAACGCGTCGGCGGTCCTTCTCTTGGCATGCCGGCCATGTCGACCGGCCGATAGTAGTGCCGTTCACCCAGGGCCTGAACGCGTTGCCAGAATGCCGGCCCCGCCGCCAACCCGTTCTCGAGTTTTTCGGCGGTCTGGCGCCAGATCGTCCAGGAGTCGGGATGCAGCTCACTGGCCAGGGCCAAAACTTCGTCGGCCTCATCTTGGTGGCCAAGCTGACCTAGGTGCAATCCCAGGCGAAACAAAACGTGCGCTCGGGCGACATCCTCGTTCGGCGCCTCCAGATGGGCCTCGGCCTCCTCCGGCGCGAAAACGTGAACGCTGTCGGCGCCTTTTTCGGCCCAATCCGCTACCGCGGCAGCGTAGGTCGCCTTGGCACCTTTGACCGTGGCAGTGACCTCGTCCGGCATCGTCATGGTCTCGAAGTCGAACGCTCGGAAGCCTTCGAACGCACCGGCATTTTCGGTCGGCCGCACGATCCTGCCGGCAGCGTCGATCCACACCGCCTGCGGCACGTTGACCATGTTGTAAAGATCGGCCAGCCGGTGAAAGCGATCGATCAGCACCGGATAGGTCGGGTTGGCCTCCTCGATCCAGGGGCGTGCCGCCTCAACATCGTTGTCCATCGCCACGGCGATGCAAATGAAGTCCCGGTCCCGATAATCGTCGTAAATTTTCTGCCACACGGACAGATCAGCACGACAGCCTCACCAGGATGCCCAGGTCGCTAAGAAAACCTTCTTGCCGCGATAATCCGACAGGCTGTGAGCCTTGCCGTCCAAGTCGGGCAACGTAAACTCCGGCGCATCCAGCGATCTCAATGTCGCCGTCCGATCGCCTGCGCTTTCACCAAAGGCCCAAACCTCGCCGTTGCGGCTGTGGGCCAAAGGCTTGTCCATACGCCGCCAGAACGCCGCCAGATTTATGACATCGTCGCGGACGTATTCGTCCGCCTGGCCACCCGGCACGGGCATGCAAACGTCGCCTCGGCACAAGCCTTCCGGTTTCAGGCTCCAGCCGGATACGGCTTCCGTCTCCTGCGTCGACAGCCAAAGCTGGTCAACGCCGCCCGGGCCCGCCGTCACGTCCACCGGCCCGGATTCCGTTAGCACAGTTGTCACAACCGACACCCCCCTGTGTTGTTCGCGAGAAATACTTAAACGAACTGATTGAACTATCTTACTCTTAATGTATGAAGCGTTGGCAAGAGGCCTTGATCACCGAAGCGTAATCGGACTCGCCACGGACCCGGGAAATGGGCGAAAATGCCCGTGGACGGCGCGGGAGCAAAGGGATTGACGGAAAAATCTGACCTCCTGGCGGTAGTTCTGGAACACATCTCACAAGGTGTGGCGATGTTTGACAGCGCCCGCCGCCTTGTCCTTTGGAACGATCAATACGAAGAAATCCTCCAGCTTCCCAAAGGGTTCCTGAAGCTCGGCATGCCCAATATCGATCTGACTTTGTACCTTGCCGAAAGAGGTGAATTCGGGGACGGAGTCCCCGCGAAGCTGGCGGCGGAAAGACTCGACCTGATTTGGGACCAAACCCAGTCGCGTACTGAAATAACAGTCCGGGGCGAAAACACCTACGAAGCGCTAGTCAATCAAACACCGGACGACGGCCTGGTCGTTACCTACACCGACATCACGACGAGCAGGCAGTCGGCCGAGGCCCTGCAACAAAGCGAGGAACGTTTCCGGGACTTCGCCGCGTCGACGTCGGACTGGGTTTGGGAGACCGACGCGGAACACCGGTTTACGCAATTGTCGGAACGCCTGCTCAACGTTACCGAAGGCGGCGCTAAGGAATCTTTCGGTAAAACCCGTTACGAAATTGCCGCCAATGCTGATGACGACAGTTGGCAGGAGCACTTGGCGTGCCTGGAAGCCCGTAACCCGTTCCGCGATTTTTGTTACGAATACATCCTAGAAGACGGGCGTTCGGTGTGGCTGTCGATCAGTGGCCGTCCGGTTTACGACGACAATGGTGAGTTCCAGGGTTATCGGGGGACGGGGCGGGAAGTCACCGAACAAGTCGAAACGGAAGAACGCGCCCGTCGGGCGGAAATCGAACTCCGGCAAAGCGAGGAACAGTTTCGCGGCGCCTTCGAGACCAGCGCCGCCGGCATGGCCTTGCACGGCGTCGACGGCTCCTATCTGAAGGTCAATCAAACCTTCTGCGATATCCTGGGATATTCGGAGCCGGAATTTCTGCAGATGAACTGGCGCGATGTCACGCACCCGGATGATGTCGGCCCGACCGAATCGCTCGATGAAAAGGCAGAGGCCGGATCGCTGGACAACTTCGTGCTGGAGAAACGTTACGTCCACAAGGATGGAGATGTCATCTGGGCCAGGGTCTTTTCCGCCCATCTTCGCGATTCCGACGGCGCACCGCAGTTTATCCTCGGCCAAATCCACGATATTACCCAACTGAAAAAGGCCGAGCAGGTACTTAGGGAAAGCGAGGAAAGGCTGAGTTTGTCGCTGAAATCCAGCGGCATCGGCACCTTTTCATGGAATATCAAGGACGGCAGCCACTACTGGGACGACCGTAACCACGAAATCTGGGGTTTGGCGCCGGGGACCTATACCGGCGAGGCGGCGGCCGATTTTCTCGACAGCCTGCATCCGGAAGACGCCGGCCGCGTCCGGGAAGCATTGGATCGCGTCTTTTCCGACGACGACGAGTTCGATATCGAGTACAGGATTGTTCGGGCCGACGGCGGCATCGCACATGTCCATGCCGCCGCCATCCTGGTCCGCGATGAACTTGGCGAGCCGGAAACGCTGATGGGCGTAAGCCGCGACATCACGGACCGCAAACTGGTGGAACTGGAATTGGCTCGGCAACGCGACGAGTTGTTGTTGCTCAACCAGCAAAAAAGCAGATTCTTCTCGATCATCGCCCACGATCTGAAGAATCCGTTCAACGTCATGATTGGCTATGCCGATTTGATCGACCGCATGGGCGGGGAAATGAGCCGCGAGGAAATGCTGGATATGGCGCATTCGGTGAGCACCAGCGGCCGTAAACTCTATCAGCTCCTCGAAGACCTTTTGGCCTGGGGCCGGTCGCAAATGAACACGGTCAAGATCAATCCCGAGACGTTATCCACCAGCGACCTGTTTGACGCCGGAATGGATGGACTCCGGGATGTGGCCGATTTGAAAGGCGTGAAGGTGAATTTGCTGCCGGGCGAAATAGAGTTCGTCGCGGACCCCGACATGATGACCACAGTCATACGAAATCTCGTGAGCAACGCGATTAAGTTCACGCCGCCCCGAGGTGGCGTCGTCGTAAGCGCCGAAGCCGCTCACGGCCGATCACAGAACGGGCAAATCACTTTCACCGTCACCGATACCGGCATCGGCATGAGTAACGAGCACCTGGATCAATTGTTCCGGATCGATGCCAACCACTCCACCCCCGGCACCGACGGCGAAACCGGATCCGGGCTCGGACTGCTGCTTTGCAAGGATTTCGTCGAAAAACATGGCGGCAATATATCCGCCGCCAGCAAGGAGGGCATGGGCACGACCATCAGTTTTACCGTGCCGGCACAACCCCCTGATGTTGCCGACGTTTGAGATTATTCGGCGGTGTGGAACCGCTCCGACAGCCAGATGCAGATGATCGCCAGGACGATGCCAGCGGGCAGGTCGACCACATAGTGCCATTTGGCCACGACGGCCTCGATCAGGATCCAAGCGAACATCAGCAGGCTGATCGGCAGCAGTGTCGAACGCGCCTTGTATAGGTAGTGGACGAAGATCCACGGGGCGCCGGCATGCAACGACGGCATCGCCGCCAGCCCGGCTGGCAGGTAGTAGCGGCCGTTTTCGGCCAGCCAAGCGGTCCCGAGGCTACGGATGTCCTGATGCGCCTGCCACATCACCTGTTGGTTCATGTGCGCCACCTGGTTGACGCTGGGCTCATAGATGAACGGTCCGGCCGCCGGCGCGATGAGGTAACAAAACGGTCCGATGGTCTCTATCAGCAGGATTGCCAGAAAAACACGGCTCAGGTTCTTTTCGTCAAACACCGCGTGATAGACGAACGAGGCGAAGAACAGGAAGATGAAAAAAAACAGGTACCATGTATCGACCGTTGGGACGTACCCGGCCACCTCGGCTCGGATCCAGGTCATGCCCCCGACCAGCGGCCCCAGCCAGAGGTCGCTGGCCTGGTAGGCTGCGTCGAACGACGCCGGATTGAGGAGTGGCAGCCAAAGCTTGATGTTGAGGTGACACCAGATCACGACGCTTAGGCTGACGATGAACGAAAGGTAGCGCAGGATTCTTTGGGACCACGGGACATCGTCCCGGCGATCGGAAAATCCCATTGCCCGGGCGAACAAAACCAGCGCGAACCAGGCCAACGGCATCGCCACCGGCAGCGAATAGTGCAGTCCGAGAAAATTGAGGCTGGTGCCCGCCGGAAAAACGATGGGCGCGCCCAGGACACCAGCCAGCACCAGCATGACCATGACCATTCCGCCGGCCAGCCAGAGTTCGGGATAGCGCAAGGCAAACAGACCTCGCCGCCCGTCCTCGAATAGCGGATGACGGGGATCGAGGCTGGTCATGGCGGCGGCGTCAAGCGGTCAGGCGCTCTCGGCCGTCGGCAGTTTGTAATCCTGATATTCCTCGCGCAGCGCCGCTTTCAGCAACTTGCCCGTCGCCGTGTGCGGCAGTTCGTCGACAAAGACCACGTCGTCGGGCATCCACCACTTGACGATCTTACCGTCGAGATAGGCCAGCATGCCGTCCTTATCGAGCTCGCTGCCCTCCGATTTAATAATCAAGAGCAAGGGCCGTTCGTCCCATTTCGGGTGATAGACGCCGATGACGCAGGCCTCGACGACTTCGGGATGACCGACGGCGGTGTTTTCCAGATCGATCGAACTGATCCACTCGCCGCCCGACTTGATGACGTCTTTCGAGCGGTCGACGATCTGCATGTAGCCCTCGCCGTCCATGTTGGCGACGTCGCCCGTGGTGAACCAGTTGCCGTCGTCGAGGACCTTACCGCCCTCTTCCTTGAAGTAGCCCGAGCAGATGGCCGGGCCGCGCACCAGCAAGTCACCGAAGGCTTCGCCGTCCCAAGGCAGGGCGGCGCCCCCGTCATCCACGATCTTCATTTCGACGCCGTAAATGCCGCGTCCCTGTTTCTCCTGGATGTCGTAGCGCTCCTTGGCCGGCAGATCCTCCATGCCGGTCTTGAGCGTGCCGCAGGTGCCGATGGGGCTCATTTCCGTCATGCCCCAGGCATGAACCATGCGCGCGCCGTGGGCTTCCTCGAATTCCTCGATCATGGCGCGCGGCGCCGCCGAACCGCCACAGACCACGCGTTTGAGCTCGGTCAGCGTCAAATTGTTCTCGCGCATGTGGTTGAGCAGCATCAGCCAGACGGTGGGTACGCCCGCCGTCATGGTGACGTTTTCGCTTTCCAGCATTTCGTAGACGCTGGCGCCATCCATGCCGGCGCCGGGAAACACCAGTTTGGTGCCGCACATCGGCCCGGCGTAAGCGATGCCCCAGCAATTGGCGTGGAACATCGGCACCACGGGCAGCACGGTGTCCATGGACGACAGCGCCAAGGTGTCGGTCATGCAGACGATGAAGCTGTGCAGCACGGTCGAGCGGTGCGAATAGAGCACGCCCTTGGGATTGCCGGTGGTGCCAGAGGTGTAACACAGCGACGAGGCGGTATTTTCATCGAATTCGGGCCAGTCGTAGTCGGCGCTTTCGGCCGCCAGCAGCGTCTCGTAGCACAGCGCGTTGGGCAGGCTGGTTTCCGGCATGTGCTCTTCGTCGGTCATGATGACGAAGCCCTTCACGCCTTCGAACTTGTCGTGCAACTGCTCCAACAGCGGAACGAACGTCAGATCGGTGAAGATGTAGTCGTCTTCCGCATGATTGACGATGTAGATGATCTGTTCGGCAAAAAGCCGCGGATTGATGGTGTGGAGCACCGCGCCCCTGCCGGAAACGCCGTAGTAAAGCTCGAAGTGGCGATAGCCGTTCCAGGCCAGCGTCGCGATGCGGTCGCCCAGCTTGACGCCCAGCTTGCCAAGGGCGTTGGCCAATTGCTTGGAGCGTCCGTGCGCGTCCGCATAGGTGTAGCGGTGGATCGGGCCTTCGACGGTGCGCGACACGATCTCGCGGTCCCCGTGATAATCCTTCGCATAGTCGATCAGGGATGAGATCAGCAGCGGCCAATCCTGCATCAGTCCTTTCATGGGGAATTCCTTTCGCCTCGCCGTTGTCTTGAGTTTTTTCTAATTGCGCTGCCGCCGTTGAAGACGCCCGCCCGCAGGAATATTGCCCGCGCGGCAACGCACAGGCCAGTGAAAAACTAGGCCTAGGACGCGAAATCGCGTTCTTTCAAACCTGCGGAGCCACCCGGTCCAGCCAGCCCAGGATGTCCGCCGTGACTTCGTCCCGGTTGGTTTCGTTGAGGATTTCGTGGCGCGCGCCGTCGTAGTACTTGCTTTCGACGGCCGCAAGCCCCGCGCCCTGGTAGACGGCGATCAGCTTGTCGACGCCCTTGGTCATGTTGCCGACCGGATCGTTCGTCCCGGCCAGGATGAAGACCGGTAAATCCTTGGGGATACGGGCCAACGCCGCCGTGCCGTAAAGGCGGCCCAAGGCGTCGATCATGTCGCGCCAGGAACTGGCGCGGAAATCAAAGCCGCAGAGCGGATCGGCGACGTACCTGTCGACTTCGGCGTCGTCGCGCGACAGCCAGTCGAAATCCGTCCGGGGCGGTTTGTAGGGCTTGTTGAAAGCGCCGAACGACATTGCGCCCAGCAACCCGCTGATGCCTTTTGGCCCCAACCGCAGCACCTCCAGCCGGGCGAGAAACGCGCCCACGGCGCCCAGCGGCCCGACGGGCCCGTTCGAGGCCGACAGGACGACGCCCGCATAATCGCCGCCGTGCTCGATCATCAATTGCTGCGCCAGGAACGAGCCCATGGAATGCCCCAACAGGAACACCGGCCGGTCCGGGTATTCGGAGTTGATCCATTTACACTGCGCCGCCAGATCACCGACGACTTTGTTCCAGCCGTCGCGCTCGGCGAAAAATCCCCAGTCGTCGGGCGAGGCCGCCGATTTGCCGTGACCGCGCAGATCCAGTGCTGCGACGGCGTAACCCTCGGCTGTCGCCGCTTGGGCAAACCTGGCGTAGCGGGCGGCATACTCGGCCATGCCGTGGACGATTTGGATGACGGCTTTTGGTGTTCCCTCGGGCTCCCAGCGGTAGGCATGCAATGTGACGCCGCCGTCGAGGCTTAAATCGAATTCCTCCGCCTTCATGACCTGGTTTCCGCTCTCAATCCTGTTGATCCCGCCCGCATGGTAATGTGACCAATCGATCTTTGACAGAGCCGCGGGAAAGTCGTTCTATTCGCGGACCGCCGAACCGGCGCCCCGACCATGTTTCTCTATCCGTAAATGGAGCACGCTTATGTCTGACCGGGTCAACTCACCCGCCGCGCGCGATATCGCCAACGTCCTGCACCCCTACACAAACCTGGCCGTGCACGAGGAAAAGGGTCCGCTGATCATCGACAGCGGCAAGGGGGTCTATGTCTATGACGACACGGGCAAGGAATATATCGAGGGCCTGGCCGGATTGTGGTGTACCGCCTTGGGCTTCGGCGTCGAGGAACTGGTCGAAGTCGCCGCCGAACAGATGAGGAAGCTGCCCTACTATCACACGTTCGCGCACAAATCGACGAACCCGGCGATCGACCTCGCCGAACGCTTAAACACGATGGTGCCGATCGACGGCGGCCGGGTTTTTTTCGCCAATTCCGGGTCCGAGGCCAACGACAGCCTGATCAAGATGGTCTGGTACTACAACAATTCGCGCGGCAAGCACGAGAAGAAGAAGATCGTCTCGCGCCAGCGCGCCTACCACGGCATCACGCTGGTGGCCTCCAGCCTAACGGGCCTGCCCAACAACCACCGCTCCTTCGACGTGCCGTTCGAACGCTTCATCCACACCGACTGTCCGCACCACTACCGCGGCGCCGAGGACGGCGAAACGGAAGAGGAATACGCCGACCGCCTGGCCGCCAACCTGGACCAGCTGATCGTTGACGAAGGCCCGGAGACCGTCGCCGCCTTCATCGCCGAGCCCGTCATGGGCGCGGGCGGCGTGATCGTGCCGCCGGCCACTTACTTCGAGAAAATCCAGGCTGTGCTGGCCAAACACGACGTCCTGTTCCTGGATGACGAGGTCATCTGCGGCTTCGGCCGCACCGGCAATCCGTTCGGCTGCCAGACCTTCGGCATCAAGCCCGACACCATGACCGTCGCCAAGGCGCTCTCGTCGGCCTACCTGCCGATCTCCGCCGTCGTCATCAGCGAGGAGATCTATCAAGGGGTCAAGGAAGAGAGCAACCGCATCGGCATCTTCGGCCACGGCTTTACTTATTCCGGCCATCCCGTTGCCGCCGCCGTGGCCAACAAGAACCTTGAATTGCTGGCTGAACGCAAGGTTTTCGAGCATGCCGCCGCCGTCGGCCCGCGCCTGCAGCAGGGATTGAAGGCGCTGGGCGATCATCCCCTGGTCGGCGAGGCCCGCGGCATCGGCCTTATCGGCGCGCTCGAGTTGGTCGCCGACAAGGGCTCAAAACGCAGCTTCGATCCCAGTCAGGGCGTCGGCCCCTACCTCGCCGACCGCGCCGCCGACCACGGCCTGATCGTCCGCGCCATGGGCGACAACATCGGCCTGTGTCCGCCGCTGATAATTTCCGAAGCGGAAATCGGTGAGATGATCAGCCGGCTTGGCAAAGCCCTCGACGAGACGGAAGCACATGTCGCGAAGGAAGGCCTGCGCTGAGGGGGCCGATCTTGCTTTTGGCCCCACGCGAGTAGCCTGGTCTTTCGCTTTTCGTCGCCTGCCGCAAAACTCTCCAAGCCGCTGCGGTCGTCGGCAAGCAACCTATTGCGGTCATTTGCGAACGCTACCTGCCAACCAACAGTAGTGCTGCTTCGCAGTCGACGGCGACATCACCGCTTTGATTTCTAATCGTCACTTTTGTGTCGATCCAACCGCGTCCCGGTTTGCTGCTCTGTCGCGTTGCTAGAACCTCCAGCTGCGCGGTTAGCGTGTCCTCGGCATACACCGGCAACAAAAAACTGACGCTGATGCCAAGTCCACTGGGCAGCATATGAAGACGTTTCCAAATGGCCCGCTGTGATTTCGCGTTCAGGGCGAATATGTAGGCCCCGGGGGCAATGATGTCTTTTAAGCCCATGGCCCGTGCGGCATCCACATCGAGATGCATCGGTTGGTTATCAAATTCTTCAGCGAAGAACAGCATTTTCTCCCGTTCGGCGACGACCGTATCGCCGACAAATTTGTCGCCCACTTGGATATCTTCAAAGTAGAGTTTGCTGGTCATGCGTATTTACCCCCCCGAGCTATTCACCGCTTCAGAAAGTTGCATGTCGCTTAGTGGCTAGCAAACAATTTTCCCGCCACGTCGGTGCACCTCGGTTTTTTTGCCGGTCAACTTTGCGCTGGAATGCGGAGCTCCTGAGAACCGAGATCCGCTTTGATGGGCGTAAAGACCATTTGTTGATGCTGGTGTGCGGGTCCGATGATGACCCAAAACAGACTCACGCTTTAACTCCAACTTCTCCAAACCCATTGTTATCTGACCAACTGACTCTAGAATGATCATGAAGATCTATGCCTGGGGGAGGCATATGGCGGACCAACCATACCAGCGAAAACTGGCAGCTATATTTTATGCCGATGTTGCAGGGTATTCACGACTAACAGGGCTAGACGAAGACGCCACGCACGAGGCGCTACGTTCCGGACTATCCACGCTGACCCGCGCCATTGAGGGCCGGGGAGGCAAGGTAAACCATTATGCCGGAGATGCGATCCTTGCTGAATTCGGCAGCGTCGTCGGTTGCGTCGAAATGGCCGTCGAAGTTCAGCGTCGGTTCCGGGACGAGAACAGGGATATACCGGAAGATCAGCGCCTGTTGTTCCGCATCGGGATCCATATGAGTGAGGTTATTGATGACGATGGTGAAATTTATGGTGACGGCGTCAATATAGCCGCACGGTTGGAAAGCCTGGCAGAACCGGGTGGCATCTGCCTGACCGGCATCGTCGCTGATCAGGTTCGTCACCGGCTCGACATTACTGTCGAGGATATGGGCGAACATCGTGTCAAAAACATCGAATTGCCGATCCGCGCATATCGTGTCGGGATAGAACCAATCAAAACTGGTTCTTCAGTAGCGGCGCCTGAAAAACCGGCGATTGCAGTGTTACCGTTCGACAATTTGTCTAGTGATCTGGAACAGGAGTATTTTTCAGACGGCATCACCGAAGACATTATCACTGCCTTGTCGCGGATCGGATGGCTTCAAGTGACAGCCCGCAACTCGACCTTCTCCTACAAGGGGCAATCGCCCGACCTTCGCGACGTCGCAAAGGATTTGAATGTGCGCTATGTGCTTGAAGGTAGCGTTCGAAAAGCCGGGGACCGATTGCGGATTTCGGCTCAGCTAATAGATGGTTCCACAGGCAGCCATATCTGGGCTGAAAGCTACGACAGAAATCTCATAGACATATTCGACCTCCAAGACGAGATAACCGGAACTGTCGCCGGAGCCATTGAACCCGAACTTACCCGGGCTGAACGCGAGCGGTCCATTCGCAAACATCCGGCAAACATTGATGCGTGGGACCTATACCAGCGAGGGATGCAGGGCTTAGTACGTCCAACACCCGAAAGTCTCGCAAAATCGGAGGATTTGTTTCGCCAATCGATTTCGCTCGATCCCAATCTACCGCAGGCACATACTGGGGTGTCACGAGCCCTGGGCATGCAGGCCTACACAAACATCACCGAGAATCGTTCCGCCACATTCGACGAAGCAATTGCGGAAGGGCGCAGAGCTGTTGAATTGGGTCACGACGATGTAAATACCTATTGGGGACTTGGTGCTGTGTTGGTGATGCAGGGCTGCATCCTGGGCCGGCTTGAGCAAGCCTTGCCTGTCCTGGAGCAAGGCCTGGCCGTCAATCCAAATTCAGCCTCCATCCGGAGCACACTCGGGCGGGCTTTGGTGTATGTCGGACGTGCCAATGAAGGCATCAAACATATAGAAGCGGCCATGCGCCTGAGCCCGCGCGACATTCTGGCACATCAGTTTTTAGATGCTTTGGTGATAGCTCATTTTTCCCTTGGCGACTATGACCGTGCTCTTGAAATGTCAACCAAGGCCCGAAATTTTGAAGGGTCGGCCACCGGTAGTTCACAGATCTTTCACTTTGCGGCTGTACGCATCGCCGCACTCGCCCATCTGGGGCAGGTGGAAGATGCCCGAGCCGAGTGCGAGGCTCTCCAGGCTGCCTACCCGGACCTTGCCAATATCATTGGCGACTATCGGATTTCCTGCCAGGAGGACCTGATTGACGGCCTGAGGAAAGCTGGACTGGAGGATATTTAGACCGACAATGATGTCCGGTGTCTTGATTGACCATTCCCAATCGCACAATAGACACAAAGCACAAAAAAAGGGACCGCCGACCGATGAGCCCATATCCATTTCGTATGTTCACCGGCGCTTTGCGCCGCGTTAGGTGTAGGCGATGAAAATTGATTTTCCAGCCCGCTTCCAGACGTTCCTTCGAAAATAGTTATTATTTGCTCAAGGCGACGCCGTCCCGGCGACACAGATGAAAAAATTCTGGTTTTGATGAAGGAAAAGTGACTGGAAGCCAATCCGGCTTTCATGTCTCTATTTGACGGTCGAAATTTGGAGACTGCGGTGCTTGAACTGGTGTTGGGATATCTCGCCGGGTTGCTGACGCTGATCAATCCTTGCGTTCTGCCTGTGCTGCCCATCGTGCTGGCCTCTTCGCTGCAGGCCGACCGGCGGGGGCCGCTGGTCATGGCTGCGGGCCTCAGCCTGTCCTTCGTCGTGGTCGGCATGTTTGTGCTGGTGGCGGGGGCGTCCATCGGTCTCGATCAACGCCTGATGACCACGACGGGCGCCTGGTTGATGATCGGTTTTGGCGTGGTTCTTTTGGTGCCGCGCCTGAATGACGGCTTTGCGGCCCTAACCGCGGTATTCGCCGCCCGCGCCGATACGGGTCTGCGCGGACTCGAGGCGGGCGGCGCGGCCACCAGCCTCGGCGGTCAGTTCATCGGCGGCTTTCTGCTGGGGGCGATTTGGTCGCCCTGCATCGGCCCCACGCTGGGCGGCGCCATCGCGCTGGCCTCGCAAGGGGAAAGCCTGGCCTGGGCCGGTGGCATCATGGCGACCTTCGCGCTGGGTGTCTCCAGCGTCATCCTGGCGCTGGCCTTCGGCGCCCGCGAAGTCATCCAGCGACGGCAAAAAGCGTTCGGATACCTTTCCGAGCGCGCCAAACCCGTCCTGGGGATCACGTTTTTGTGTGTCGGCGTGGGCATTTTATTGGGCGTTGACCATTGGCTGGAGGGCCGTGTTTTGAATATCCTGCCGCTCTGGTTACAGGATCTATCCGTTTCGATATGAGATGGGGAGGAGTTGAAATTGAATAAAATTGGAATGCTGGCCGCGGGCGCCCTGGCGCTAATGGGCGCCACGGCGGCGAACGCGGGGAACGGGGACACACCCTATTCGCCGAAGGCACTTGATGCGGCGCTGGCCAAGGGCTGTTCGGTCGTCCTTGATTTCGGCGCCAAGTGGTGAGGCACCTGCCAGCGCCAGGTCCGTGTGATCCGGCAACTGAGATCAGGCAACGCCGACTACGACAGGAACATCGCCTTTATATATGCTGATTGGGATATTCACGCAGGTTCCCCGATTTCGAAAAAGCTGAGGGTCGTCAGGCGCTCGACGCTGGTCATGCTCTCGCCGAAAGGCGAACTGGCGCGCGTCGTGGCGCAAACCAGCGAAAGCGCCTTGAAGAGCCTTCTCGATAACGCGCCCGAACGCCCGGCCGGCGCCAAAGCCTGTACGACGTAACCAAGACCGGCTCCATCGTGGCGCCGCCGGTTCGGGCCGGCGGAAGCCGCAATGGCCGCCGGCACCCCTAGCTGTTCCGTTACCAATCCGACTTTCGGAAATCCTCATTCTCCGGCAGGATTTGGTGGATTACGCCGGCGGCCCGCAGGGCTTCCGGCTCGGGGAACCACATCTCGTTATGGGTGGCCTGAAAAACCTCTTCCAGGAATTCGTTGCCGATGCCCTGCAGGGTGTAGAAGTCCAGATCGATTTTCTGCTCGGCTTCGGCGTCGACATAGGGATTGAAATAAGCGCCGTCCAGACTGAACTGATGGAATCCAAGTTTGGCGCGGGGCCCCAGCACCCTCTTCCGGCCCCCGATGAAGGCCGTCGTGCAGGCTGATTTGCACTCGCCGTAAACATAGGTATCCAGGTTCGACTTTTTGAACAGTTGAGCCAGCCGGCGGCCTTCGGTGACCCGTCCGCCATTGCTGGTCAGAACGATGGCGCCAACCGACGGCATCTTCTCCAGCATGCCCGCCAGTTCGTCGGAAATGCCGATCCTGAAATCGCCTTCGACATGAATGCGCGAATTATCGCGGGCGGGCGTCAGGGTGTAGTCGCCGAGCAGGCTGTGGCTCCACGACAACCGGTTTTCGCTGTTTGAACTGTCTTTGACAAACAGTGACTGATACGACGTATGGCTGGCAAATCCGGTGAACAACAGGCAGACGGCGATGCCGAAATGCGATCCCGTGACCATGATCGGCGAACCGTACGCGGCGGCGTAACGGTCGCTGGCCTTGATCGTCCCCCTGACTTGCCAGATCAGAACGACCACGTCGAACACCAGAAAATAGAGAAACGACAAGGCAATGACCGCCGCCGACTTCTCCAGAAACGGCGGATGGACGAAGTCTTCGAGATAGACGATGAGGGTGCGCAAAAGCACCAGATTGACCCAAAAGGTCAGCGCAAACGGGAGATCCCCCCGCCAGTGTTTGCGTAAATATTCCATGGTCATATGCGCATTTGGCTCCGAACCTGTCGCTCCTGAGACAAAATCAAGATCAAAACCGGTGTTAGGCTCCAACCTAGCCAATTTGAGCCAGGCACAGGAAATATTCGATATTCTCGGTTCTGTTTGAAGAATTTTCCGTGTTAGGTTTAATTGAACAAAATAAAAAGCCGGCACTGGCAACAAAGTCAGGCCAAATGACATAGCGGGGATGGTGGAATTAATGTCTGACGGGTCGGAGCCACTGGTTCGTTTTGAATCAGTGCAAAAGAGTTACGATGGTGAAACGCTTGTCGTAAAAGATTTCAATCTGGATGTGGCAAAAGGCGAGTTTGTCACGATGCTCGGCCCATCCGGCTCAGGGAAGACAACCTGCCTGATGATGTTGGCGGGCTTCGAACCGGCCACCCACGGCGAAATTTACCTGGAAGGCGTCCCCATCAATAACGTGCCCCCGCACAAGCGCGGCATCGGCATGGTCTTCCAAAATTACGCGCTGTTCCCCCACATGACGGTGGCCGAAAACCTCGCCTTCCCCCTGGAAGTGCGCGGCATGGGCAAATCCGAGGTCAGCGAAAAGGTCAACCGGGCGCTCGACATGGTGCGTCTCGGCGGCTTTGGCGACCGCCGACCGGCGCAATTGTCGGGCGGTCAGCAGCAGCGCGTCGCCGTGTCCCGGGCCCTGGTGTTCGAACCCAGCCTGGTGTTGATGGATGAACCGCTCGGCGCCCTGGACAAGAACCTGCGCGAGGAAATGCAGTACGAGATCAAGCATATCCACGAGAACCTGCAGGTCACCATGGTCTACGTTACCCACGATCAGTCGGAAGCGCTGACCATGTCCAACCGCATCGCGGTGTTCGATGACGGCATCGTCCAGCAACTGGCGCCACCCGATGAGCTTTATGAAAAACCTCTGAATGCGTTCGTCGCCGGCTTCATAGGCGAGAACAACCGACTTTACGGCGAGGTGAAGGAAGTCAACGGGGACTATTGCCAAGTGGAGCTGGAAGGCGGCGGCGGCATGGTCAAAGCGCTTGCCGTGAATATCGACGGAGTCGGATCGCGGACGACATTATCGCTCCGCCCGGAACGCACCACCATCGGGGCGGCCAAGGAAAGTTCAGCCAACTCGCTGGAAGCGAAGGTGGTGGAGCTTATTTATCTGGGAGACCACATTCGCAGCCGGGTCAGTCTTTCCGGCAACGACGAATTCATCGTGAAGGTTCCAAACTCTCACGGCCATGTTCACCTCAAGGAAGGGGAGGTCACGCAAATCGGCTGGGAAGCCGACGATTGCCGGGCACTGGACGCGTAGCCGTCAACGGATAGAGGGCTTGGTCCGCGTCACCAAGCTCGGCAGACAAGGATAGTAGAACGCTTAACAAAAATACCGATACCAACAAGGAGGATGTATCAAATGAGTAAGTTGCTGAAATTATCAACTCTTGCAGTCGCGGGCATTGCCTTTGCCGGTCTGGCGACGACGGCCCAGGCTGTCGACCTGAATGTCGTTTCATGGGGCGGCGCCTACACGGCCAGCCAAATGAACGCCTATCACAAGCCGTACATGAAAAAGAACCCCGACGTGAAGATCAATTCCATTGATTACAGCGGCGGTCTGGCCGAAATGCGTGCCCAGACGGAAGCCGGAAACGTCACCTGGGATCTGGTCGACGTGGTTCTGTCCGACGCCATCACCGGCTGTGACGAAGGCATGTTCCGTCCGATCGATATCGACATGGAAATGGCAAAGGCGCCCGACGGCACCCCTGCTTCCAAGGATTTCCTTGAAGGCACGCTGCTTTCGGAATGCTTCGTTCCGCAGATCATTTACTCGACCGTTTTTGCTTATCGCAGCGATGCCTGGGGCGGCAAGCAGCCCAAAACCATGGCTGACGTGTTCGATACCAAGAACTTCCCGGGTAAGCGCACCCTGCAGAAAAAACCGATTAACAACCTCGAATGGGCGCTGATCGCAGACGGCGTTCCGCTGAGCAAGATCTATGACGTTCTGGACACCGACGAAGGCAAGGACCGCGCGTTCGACAAACTTGCGACCATCAAGAAGGACGTGATCTGGTGGACGGAAGGCGCCGTTCCCCCGCAGTTGCTGGCCGACGGCGAAGCCGTGTTCGGCACGGGCTACAACGGTCGTTGGTTCTCCGCCATCGCCGAGGAAAAGCAGCCTTTCTCCATGCTCTGGGACGGTCAGGTCCTGGACATCGATGGCTGGGCGGTTTCCGCCAAGGGTAAGAACATCGACGCCGTGATGAAGTTCGTGAAATTCGCGACCGACACACAGCGTCTGGCCGATCAGGCCAAGTTCATTTCCTACGGCCCGGCCCGCAAGTCCTCCGGTCCGATGGTTTCCAAGCATGCCACTCTCGGCATCGAAATGGGACCGCACATGCCGACCAAATATGCCGATCAGGGTTTCCTCACCAATTTCTCCTGGTGGGCGGACAATGCTGACGAAATGAATGAACGTTTCGCAGCTTGGTTGCTGAAGTAAGGCTCGACATTGGTGCGCGGGGCAGGTTCGCCTGCCCCGCAATCCAACCAACAAGAAATTTCCAACGACGTCCGGCGCGCTTTATTTCGATGGGGAATTGAATGGCTGAAGATACGACGGCAAACGGAGTTGTCCTTGCGGCCGACGGCCGGCCCCTGAAAGCCAGCCTGAACAAAGCCATGCGCCGAAGCCGGGTGCGTGCCCTGCTTCTGGTGGCCCCTCTATTCATATTTATTCTTTTTTCTTTCCTCATTCCCATCTTCGATATGACCATGCGCAGCGTCGATAACTGGCATGTCAGCACCTTGATGCCCAAAACCACCGAAGCGCTGAAGGACTGGGACGGCAAGGACCTGCCGGAGGAGCCGGTTTTCGCGGCCCTGATCCAGGACCTGCAGGCCGGGGCCAAGTCCCGTGAGATCGGCAAGGTGGCGACGCGGCTGAATTATGAGAAATCCGGTCTTCGCGGCATGATTACCGGCTCCGCCCGCAAATCCAAAAAAGTCAAGGAAGGCCCCTACAAGCCCATCGTGCTGAAAATGCACCGCAAGTGGAAGGAAGTGGAAACCTGGACGGTCATCAAGCGCAACACGGCCCCCTACACGATCGGCTATTATCTCAACGCGGTGGACATGAAATACGACAACACCACCGGCGATATCGTGATGCAGCCAGAAAAACGCCGGATTTACGGCATGCTGTTCATGCGCACGTTCGCCATCAGTCTTGCCATAACGCTGATCTGCGTCGTGCTCGCCTACCCGATTTCCTATTTGCTGGCGACCTTGCCGGTGCGCTATTCGAACCTGCTGATGATCTTCGTGCTGCTGCCGTTCTGGACCTCGCTGCTGGTGCGCACTACCGCCTGGATCGCCATGCTTCAATCCCAGGGCGTTCTAAACGACCTGTTTGTTTTCTTTGGATTGGTGGGCGACGAAAACAGGCTGCAGCTGATACATAATCTCACCGGTACGGTTATCGCCATGACGCACATTCTGCTGCCCTTCATGGTCTTGCCACTGTTCAGCGTGATGAAGACGATCCCGCCGAGTTACATGCGGGCGGCACTGTCGTTGGGCGCCAACCCGGTGGTCGCCTTTATCCGGGTCTACGTGCCGCAAACTTTGTCGGGCATCGGCGCCGGCAGCATTCTCGTCTTCATTCTGTCGATCGGTTATTACATCACGCCGGCCCTGGTCGGCGGCACGGACGGCACTTTGATCTCGAACCAGATCGCCTATCACATGCAGTCTTCCCTGAACTGGGGTTTGGCGGGAGCTCTGGGTGCCCTGCTGCTGTTCTCGGTGCTGGCGCTGTATCTGATTTACAACAAGATCGTCGGCGTCGACAACATGCGGTTGGGATAGAGCCATGGCATTACCAAGTTACGCAGGGCCCCTCGAGACGACGTGGTATTACACGTTCCGCTTCATTTGCGCCTGCATATTCGTGTTTCTGATCACGCCCATCCTGATCATCATCCCGCTCAGCTTCAACGTGGAGCCCTACTTCACCTTTACCCAAGGCATGCTTTCGTTCGATCCCGATGCCTACTCCCTGCGCTGGTACGAGGACTTCGTCACCAACACCCAGTGGACCCATTCGGTCAAGAACAGTTTCATCATCGCCATCGCCTCGACCATCCTGGCGACCTTTTTCGGCACGCTGGCAGCTTTGGGTTTGAGCAAACCGCATATGCCGTATCGGGCGCTGACCATGGGCGTGCTGATTTCGCCGATGATCGTGCCGCTGATCATTTCGGCCGCCGGCATGTATTTCTTCTATTCCAGCATCGGCCTGGACCAATCCTTCCTGGGCATTATCCTGGCGCACACGGTCCTGGGCACGCCGTTCGTGGTGATCACCGTAACGGCCACCCTGATCGGCTTTGACAATTCCCTGACCCGGGCGGCCGCCAATCTCGGCGCCAACCCGACAACGTCGTTCTTTAAGATCACCATGCCGCTGATCTTGCCGGGCGTGATTTCCGGCGCTTTGTTTGCCTTCATCACATCGTTCGACGAGGTTGTCGTGGTGCTGTTCCTGGCGGGCTTTGAACAACGCACCATTCCGCGCCAGATGTGGGCCGGCATTCGTGAACAGATCAGTCCGACCATCCTGGCGGTGGCGACGATCTTGGTGATGATTTCCATTGCCCTTTTGACGACGCTTGAACTGCTGCGCCGTCGCAACGAACGTCTTCGCGGTCTCACGCCCGGCTGATCGGGCCTGAGGCCACTCCCAAATAAAAAGCCCGCTGAAACAGCGGGCTTTTCTTTCGATTTGCGACTATCTAGCGGCGCGTAAACGCGTCCGTCACAAAATTGCCGGGGGTGACGACCAGGGAGACGTGCGGCGCGGGCGCCGGTGCACTCATGGCATGGTCGCGGTTAAGATATTCGGTGACCTTTCCGGATAGGTAAATCAAACCGTTGGCGATCGAGCTCGCTACGGGGGCAATGATTTCACTGGTGGTCACGACAAATCCGGAGAAAGGCGTTACCGGGTTGATTTCATTCTGACCGGCCATGATGGGTCTCCTCTGAAATGAGCCAGAACAAGTAATGTCTTGAGCCCCATATAGGCCTAATTCGGAATTACGACGTGTGATTTTTTTGCAATTCAAATCCGCAGAAATTGCATGGGTCCGGCGGATACAAGGAGCCGCCTAAATCAAGGGAAACCACGCCGATTTCTCCGGCGGTCAAACGTGCTGGCCGCCGTTGATGTGGATTTCGGATCCGTTGACGTAGGACGACTGCTCGGAACACAACACGTAGATCATGGAGGCGACCTCTTCCGGCCGGCCCAGCCGGTGCATGGGGATTTCGTCGGCCAGCGCCTGGTATTCCGGTCCGATCATCGCCGTCTCGATTTCGCCCGGCGAGATGGCGTTGACGCGCACGCCGTGCGGGCCGAAATCAGCCGCCATTTCGCGGGTCAATGACGCCAACGCTGCCTTGGAGGTCGAATAGGCCGCCCCGGCAAAGGGATGGACGCGGCTGCCCGCGATGGACGTAACGTTGAGGATGCTGCCCTGGCCGGCCTTCAGTTCCTCGAACAAGCCGCGGGCCAACACGATGGGGGCGTAGAAATTGACGTGAAAGACGTCCCGCCAGAGAATCATTTCGGAATTGAGGCAGTCGAGGCGTTCACCGTTCGGACCTTTCGGCGAAATCGCCGCGTTGTTGACCAGGGCATGCAATGGCCCGCCGTTGAGGCGTTCCTTCAGAGTTTCCACGCCCTTGGCCAGATTTTCCATGCTCGATAGGTCGATGACGACGTGATCCTCGGGCCCCGCTTCCCAGGGGCAGTTTTCGGAAAATTCCTGGCGCGAGCAGGTGATGACCCGCCAGCCGGCGGCGCTGAAGCGCTTGACCGTGGCGTGGCCGATACCCCGGCTGGCGCCGGTGAGGATTAAGGTTCTGCGTTCGGCGTTATTCATTCGTTGACCAATTCACTCCAAAGACGGCGCTCTAGTGCGCCATCAAGACCGGCACCGATGCCGTCCTCAATACATCGCCCGTCACGCCGCCGAATATCAGCCGGCGGATGCGGCTGTGGGTGTAGGCGCCCATGACGACCATATCGGCGCCGGCTTCCGCCGCTGCGGCCAGCAGGCTCTCGCCCACCGAACCCGCGCCGCTTTGCACGTCCCGGCTGCTAGCGGTGACGCCGTGCCAGGCCAGATATTCGACCACATCCTCAGCGCTCGGGCCGTGTTTACCGGCTTCCTCCACCTCCAATACCACAACGGTTTCGGCTTCCCCGAGAAAATGTAGCGCAGCGCTGACCGCGCGCGCCGATTCCGGGCTGCCGTTCCAGCCGATGGCGATGGTTTTGCCCAAATTCTCTATGGTCTCGCCGGCCGGGACGACAAGCACCGGTCGGCCGGTGTCCATCAAGGCCGCTTCCAACGTGGCGGAAGGCGCCGCATCGTCATCGTCCTGCGGACGGCAGGCAACGATCAGGTCGGCCAACCGGCCGCGTGAGGCGACATAATCTTCTTCGCGGCCCACGACCTCTTCCAAATGCGCCGTGCCACCGCCGTCGGCCGAAGGCGTGGTAGTTTCGCTGACGCTGCAGCGCGTACAGGCGTCGGCGAAACGTTCGCGGGCGCGGGCGCGCCTTTCGTTGGCCTCGCGCTCGGCGCTGGCCATGACGTCCTCGATCATGGCGCTGGTCATGCCTTCGCCGACATAGGCCACGGAATCACGTGGATCGATGGCGACATGCAACGCTTCGACATGCGCACCGAGCCGCCTGCCGACCGTCAAGGCCGCGTCCAGCGGCGCCGAAATCCCGGCCATCCCGCTCATCGGAATAAGGATTGTCTTGATCGCCATATTCGCCTCCCTTTGCTGCCTACAGCAATCGTTCCTTAGATACTTAACACGTTGGGACGTCTCATGTAATTGCCAAGCGGTAATCTACGCCGGGGCTGCGACGTCATGACGCGCGCCCAAGCGCCTCCCTGACGAGGCGAGATGTCTGTTCTTTGCTGCCGTCCGTCGAAATTCGACGCCAGGTTAAGTCGCCCAAATCGTAGCCGCTTTGTTGCCGCAAAACCTCGACCGTGGCGTCGGAGGCGTCGTGCGTGCGTTTTTCGATCCGCGCCGCCATGGTCTCGAGCTCCGCCGTAAACCACAATCCGGTAAAATCGGCGTCAGCCGCCGCAGCGACGGCGGCAATGGCGGTGCGCTCCGCCTCGTTGGCATGCACGGCATCGACCACGACGGAATGTCCGGCGGCCAGGAGCTTTGCGGCGGTCGAGCGCAAAGCCTCGTACACCCGGCCGGACATCTCGCGTGAATACCCTTCGGGACCGAGCCGTTCCGTCTCCGCTTTGCCCAACATGGTCTTCCGCATGACGTCACTACGCAGGACAACACCGCCCGCGGACCCGGGCAGCAGCGGTGCCACAACCTTGGCCTGGGTGGATTTACCGCTGCCCGACAAGCCGCCGACGGCGGCCAGGGTTGGCCGTGACCGCTCGAGGAAACCGGCGGCCAGGGCGAGATATTCCCTGGCGCCCACCCGCACGCGCTCGGCGACTTCCGGGTCGCTTTGGCTGGCGGCGGCGGGAACCGCGGTAAAGGCCCGTATCCCCGCCCGTACGGAGAGGTACAACGACAGCAACTCGATGCCCACGTAATCGCCGGTGCGCTCCAGATAACGGTTGAGGATCAGATTGGCCTGGGCGCCCAGGTTCCGGTGGATGAGATCCATCAGCAAGAACGCCAAGTCGTAGAGGACGTCCGAAATTGCCAGCCGGTCGTTAAACTCGATGGCGTCGAACAGCGTCGGCCGGCAATCGATCAGACAAACATTGCGCAGGTGGAAATCACCGTGGCCGTGGCGCACAAAGCCGTTGAGCCTGCGTGCTTCCAAGGAAGGCCCCAGGCGTTCGACGGCACCGCGCTGCGCCCTCGTCAATCTGTCGACGTCGTCCTTTTCAAACATCGAGCCCACGCCTTCCGGCAACAGCCGGGCGGTTTCCGCGACGATATCGGCGATCGTGTCACAAGCGTCCTCTTCCCGGTGGACCTCGGCGAATGCGAGAAAATCGCAGGCCGTCTCCGCCAGCTGGGCCGCCAGACGATCGTCGAATTCGCCGCGCAAGGCCACTTTGTCCAGAACGCCGCTTTCCTCGAAACGGTGCATTTCGACGAGCCACTCGACGGCCTCGCCCCCGCCGTTCAAAGCGAAAGATCCTTCCGGACTCCGGGTAACGGCGACAACGCCGATGTAGAGATCCGGCGCGGTGCGGGAATTGAGTTCGACCTCGGCCCGGCAAAACCGCTCACGCCGCGCCAAGGTCGAGAAGTCCATGTATTCGAAATAGACCGCGCGCTTCATTTTGTAGGCGCGATCACCGGTCAGGAATACGACGGCGCCGTGCGTATCGATGCGCTGAACGCCGTCCGCGCCGGTCCCGTACGACAAGGGGTCTGAGAGAAACCGGACAACCTCGGTCTGATCTTCCGTGATCATCTGACGACCCCGTTACGCTTTGCCGCCGACACTCAGATGTAGCTGCGGTGAGCTTCCTGAACGCCCTGCGGATCCTGATGGATGATAACGTCGGAACCCGGATAGGCCATGCGAATTTTGAGCTCCACTTCGTCCGCTATTTCGTGGGCCCGCAACAGCGTCAATTCATCGTCCAGTTCGAGGTGCAACTGAATAAAGGAGTTCACGCCCGAGGAGCGGGTGCGCAAGTCGTGCATTTCGTAAACCTCCTCGTGCGCCATGACGATGTCGCGGATGCGGCGGCGTTCCTCATCGGGAAATTCGCGGTCCATCAGCATGTCGAACGACTGCCGGGCGATGGTCCAGGCGCCGCGCAGGATGTAGCCGGCGATGGCGAAGGCCACCAAGGCGTCGACGATCTGCCAGTCGAGCAGCATGACGGCGAGCAGCGCCACAATAACGCCGACGTTGACCAGCAGATCGCTGCGGTAATGCAGGCTGTCCGCCGAGACGGCGATGGAGCCTGTTTTGCGCACGACATAGCCTTGGAACAGGACGAGGAGCAGCGTTAGTGCGATCGAGACAACCATCACCATGATGCCGATTTCACCGTGACTGACGGGCTGCGGGCGGATCAGCCGGTGGCCCGCTTCGAAAACCAGAAATACGGCGGAGCCGCCGATGAAGGCCGCCTGGCCCATACTGGCCAGGGATTCCACCTTGCCGTGGCCGAAACGGTGCTCGTCGTCCGCCGGTTCCAGCGCTTGACGCACCGCGATCAAACTCACCATCGATGCCACGACATCAAGGATCGAATCGACAAGCGAACTCAGCAGCGCCACCGAATCAGACGCCAGCCAGGCCCACATCTTGATGGCGATGAGGATCGTCGCCACGCTGACCGAAGCGTAAGTCGCCCAGCGCATCAGGCGCGCTTTCTGGGGGTCGATGGCGCCGACGGTGGTGTTTGTCTGCTGGCTGCTTGCGGATGGGTTTTCCGTCATCGAAATTCCAGAACTCTCCAACCTCAGGGAAACAAAATTTCGGTGCGCCAGGTATCCGCGCCGGGCTCTCGGCTAAAGACCAGTCGCTCATGCAGCCGGAACGGGCGGTCGCGCCAGAACTCAATGCGTGCCGGCACGATGCGGTAGCCGGACCAATGCGGCGGGCGGGGAATATCACCGATGGCGTACTTGGCGGCGTACTTGGCGACGGCTTTCTCGAGGTCGAAACGTCCCGCCATGGGCCGGGATTGGTCGGACGCCCAGGCCCCGATGCGGCTGTCGCGGGGACGGCTGGCAAAGTAGGCGTCCGCCTCCTCGTCGGAAACGGCTTCCACCACGCCCTCGATACGGACCTGCCGGCGCAGGCTCTTCCAATGGAAGCACAAGGCGGCCCGAGGATTGGCGGCAAGGTCGTCCCCTTTACGGCTCTCCAAATTTGTATAGAAGACAAAGCCGCGTTCGTCGGAACCTTTAAGCAGGATCATGCGCACGGAAGGTGCGCCGTCGGCATTGACGGTCGCCAGCGCCATGGCGGTCGGGTCATTGGGTTCGGTCTCGGCCGCTTCTTCAAGCCAGCCGGCAAACCGCTCAAACGGATCTTCTAGGTCACTCACCGCCGCCCGCCATATTTCTGCTCTAATCCGTTCATAAGGTCCTCTGGAAGCCACCGCACTTACGCGGCTGGCGGGCCATTTTTAGAGTGCCGCTCAAGGAATGTCGACCTTACAGGCCAATTTTCGGGGTCGTCATGGTAGCAAAATCTCTCTCCTTGCGCCGCCGCTTGCTGTTATACTCCGACGGCGGATCGGCGGCTCGAGGGGTTGGACCGCCAAAGGTATAGAAATATTAATGATCTCAATGCTTTAGGGGGCATAGTCAGGTATGAAATACGTCAGATTCGCCGCCATCGGCATCATCGTTCTGTCTCTTGCTGCGTGCGAGGGTGCGGGTGAAAAGGAAAAAATCGGCACCGTCGTAGGTGCTGCCGTCGGCGCCGTCGCGGGCGCTCAATTGGGCAAAGGCAAGGGCCGGGACGTCGGTATCGCCATGGGCGCGCTGCTTGGTTCGCTGGCCGGCTCCAGCGTCGGCAAGACCCTCGACCGTGCCGACATGATGTATTTGAATCGCACTCAGCAGGCGACTTTGGAAACCAAACCTTCCGGCACCTCGAACACTTGGAAAAACCCGGATTCGGGCAACAGCGGTACGGTAACGCCGCAGCGAACCTACCAAACCGCGCAAGGTACGTACTGCCGGGAGTTCCAGCAGACCATCACCGTCGGCGGCCGAACCGAGGAAGCCTACGGTACGGCCTGCCGCCAACCTGACGGCACCTGGAAGATTCAGAACTGATGCTATCCGGTTTAAACTGAATACATCGAGAGACAGTGACTTCAGTACGATTTCTTTACGCCCTTCTTGTTACGGCGGTGCTGTCGTTTGCCGCCGCAGCTCCGGCGCGCGCCGATTTTGCCGCCGGCCTCGCCGCCTATGAAATCGGCGACTACGCCAAGGCCTATAAGGAATGGCTGCCGCTGGCGGAAAAGGGCGACCCGGCATCACAACGAAACATCGGCCACCTCTACCGGGTCGGCCAAGGCGTACCCAAGGATTTCAAGCAGTCCCTGATCTGGTACCGTAAAGCCGCCGAGCAAGGCTTTGCCCGGGCCCAGGCCAATCTCGGGAATATGTATCTGCGTGGCCAGGGCACCTCCAAGGATCCCAAGGAAGCGGCCAAGTGGTTCACGCGGGCGGCGAAACAGAACCACCATATTGCGCAATACAACCTCGGCCTGATGTTTGAAAACGGCGTCGGCGTCGAAAAAAGCGATGTCACCGCCCTGAGTTGGTACTACCAGGCCTCGCGTCTGGGAAATCGCAAGGCAATGGAAAAGCTGGCCCTACTGATCTCTAAGGGCGTGACACCGGCACCCACCGATACCCCGCCTGATTCCGGCGAAGCCGAAAAACGCGCCACCGAAGCCGCAGCCGAAGCGAAAAAGCAGGCGGCGGAGGCAGCCGAGGCGGCGCGCAAGGCGGAAACCGCCCGCAAACAGGCTGAAGCGGAACGCCGCGCCGCTGAAATCCGCCGCAAAGCCGAAGCCAAACGCCTGGCGGAGGAAGCCAAGCGACTGGCAGAAGACACCAAACGGCTGGCCGAAGAAAAGTTGCAGGAAGAAGCCGCCAAGGCGGAGGCGGCGCGCGCCGAGGCCGTCAAGGCGGAAGCCGCCAGGGACGAAGCCACCCGCGTTGCGGCGGCCGCCCAGCAGTCCAGCGAGGTCACCCAGGCTGAACGCCGGGCCATGGAATTGAAGGCGGCCGAGGATGCCGCGAAAGCCGAGAAAGACCGCAAAGCCGCCGATATCGCCCGCGCCCAGGCCGCCCGCAATGCCGCCGAAGCCGCGGCGGCGGCGGCCCGCCGTGCGGCGGAAGTGACGGCGGCAAAACTGGAAGAGGAAAAGGCCGCCGCCCTGGCTGCCCAGGAGGAAGCCGAACGCAAGGCGACGGAAGCGGTTCGGGCCCAGGTCGCGCGCACTGCCGCCGAAACGGCCGCCGAGGAAGCGGAACAGCGCCGGATCGATGCCGAAAACCGGCGCAGTGCCGCCGAGGCCGCGATTGCCGAGGCCGAACGCAAACGCAAGGACCTCGAAGCGACCGTGGCCAAGGCGGAGGAACGCCGCAAGGCGGCGGAAGTCCTGTTGGCCGAGCAGGAACGGATTGCCAAGATCGCCGTCGCGGAAGCGGAAAAAGTCCGTAATGCCGCCAAATCAGCCGAAACGGAGGCACGCAAGGCCGAGCAGGAGCTCGCCGCCGCCATCGCCAAACGCCAAGCCGTGCCCTCGCCCATCCTGATCGAAGAGGCGGCGGAAACGGCGCGTAAGGAAGCCGAGGAGCGGCGCAAGGAAGCCGAGTTGCAAATCCTCAAAGCCAAGGCGCGCATTGCCGCCGAAAAGAAGGCCGAGGAGGAGGAGCGCGTCCGGGCGGAGGAAGCGGCGCGCACGGCCGAAAAAATTGCCGCGGAAGCCGAAGCCAGGCGGAAAGTAGCAGCGCTGGAAAAAGCCAAGGCGGATGCGGCCAAGCGGGAAGCTGACGCACGGCGCCTGGCGGAGGAGAAACGCAAGGCAGCGGAAGAGGCTAAAGCGCGGGCGGTTGCGGAAGCCGAGCGTAAACGCCGGGAGGAAGAAGAAAAACGCCTGGCTGAGGAAAAACGCCGGGCCGAAGAACTTTACGCCCGCCTCAAGGCGGAAGCCGAGGCGGAAGCCGAAGCCAAGCGCAAGGCCGAAGCGGCAAAGCAACTTGCCGCCGATGCCAAACGCAAAGCCGAAGAAGAAGAGGTGCGGAAACGCAGGGCGGAAGAAGCCCGTATCAAGGCGGAAGCGGAAGCCGAGGTTCAGCGCAAAGCCGAAGAAGCGAAACGGAAGGCCGAGGCCGAGGTTGCCGCCAGATTGCGGGCCGAGGCGGAGAAGCGCGAAGCCGATGAGGCAAAACGGCAGGCGGCGGCCGATGCCGCCGCGGAATTGAAGGCCGAAGAAGAGAAGCGCAAGGCCGAAATAGCCGAAAGATTGAAGGCCGCCGCCCCCCAAGCCGTACCGCCCTCACCGGTCCTCGTCGAGGAGGCCCGCACGCAAACGGCTGCCGCGTTGCCCGCCGAACCGGTTCCGCCGTCCCAGGTCCTAATAGACGAAGCGAACAAGTCGGTGCCAGCGGAAAAACCGGCCGCCGCGCCGCCGCCGCCCGCTTCGGTCACAACCGACGAAACCGAACAGCAGGACGCGCCCAAGGTTGAAGCCGCCAAACCCACGCCCCCCGCACTGCCCAAACCGCCCTCGCCGGTCATCGTGGCCGAGGCCCGGGCGGCAGAGATAAAGGAAGCCGCCGAGGGTTCGGGCAGTGGCTTCAACGAACTGGAAACGGGTGGGAAATCCGTGCGTACCGCCGCCCTGGCGCCGGAAACCATTGCGGTATCGACGTCACCGAATTCCGCCCCGCCGCCCTCCGGAATTCTGGATGCCGGACTGCTGGCTTACCGCGCGCGCAACTACGAGGCCACCCTGGACCTTTGGCTACCGGCGGCGGAAAAGGGCGATCCGGACGCCCAGTTCTATGTCGGCGGGCTTTATCGCGACGGCGCCGGCGTGGACGAGGATCTGGCCCGCGCCTATCTCTGGTGGTCGCTGGCGGCCGACAACGGACACCAGACCGCCAAGCGCTTCCTTGGCGAACTGCGCGCCGAAATGCTGCCCCACGAACTGGTGGGCGCCCAACGGCTTACAGAATCCTGGGAAAAGAACAAGAAAATGCCCTGAATTCCGGGTCTCGGGCCGCCGCCGCCGGCAAATCCACAGGCGTTAATAATTTGGTATGATTCAACACGCGAAAATGACCTTCGCAGCGGTAAAATGCCGCCTTAACATACGACCAGAACCGTCTCACGCATCATCCCGCCTGAACTCAAAACCAAGGGGGTAAGTGGGCGCGCCATGCTAGATCCCTATGAAGTCCTCGGCGTTTCGCGCGGCGCGAGCCAGGCCGAGGTCAAACAAAGCTACAGGCGGCTGGCCAAGCAATGGCACCCGGACCGCCAACAAGGCGACGTGCTGGCCGCCGAACGCTTCAAGGAAGTCGCCGCGGCCTACCACCTGTTGGGCGACGCCCGCCAGCGCAGCCGTTTCGACCGGGGCGAAATCGACGCATCGGGTAAACACCAGACCAATTTCCGCCAATCGGGCGCAAAACGCTCCAGGGCCAAACCCCGCAGCGCTCAACGCAAATCGACCGGCAACCGCGGACAATCGGAAAAGGCCTCGGCGACCGCTTCTGCGGCGAACGCCGCCAGTGCGGAGGCGCCGCAGGCGACGGCAACGGCGTCCGAGCAAACCAAGGTCGAAGCGGCCGCATTCGAAAATTTCGGCTTCGGCGGATTTTCCGCCAGCGATATCTTTCAGCCGTTTTTCCGCGGCAAAAAGGAAAGCCGGGAAGACCAGCCGAAGGGCAAGGCAGGCGACCACCGCTACCAGTTGGAAATCGGCCTGTTGGACGCCATCAAGGGCGGCAAGAAGCGGCTGACGCTGAAGAACGGCAAGGATGTCTACGTCGCCGTTCCCGCCGGCGTGGAGGAAGGTCAGATCATCCGCCTCAAGGGCATGGGCGAAGCGGCCAAGACGGGTCTCGGGGCCAAACCCGCCGGCGACGCCTTGGTGGAAATCAACATTCTCCCGCACCCTGTATTCGTTCAGGTCGGTCAGGACATCCACGTCGAACTACCGGTCACCATCCAGGAGGCCGTTTTAGGCGCCCATATTGAGGTTCCCACCATCGACGGGCCGGTCAGCCTCACGGTACCGAAAGGCTCGAACACCAACACGCGCTTGCGCCTGCGGGGCAAGGGGGTCGCCGAACGCAAGACGGGTGTGCGGGGCGACCAGCATATGACGCTGCGCATCGTCCTGCCGGAAAACGACAAGGCGTTCACCCATCTGGTGAAGGATTGGGCGCCGGGCAACGATTACGATGTGCGAAAGGGCCTCAAGAAGAAATAGCCCCGGCCGGCGGCGCCGGATTGCGGACAGGTGCTTGATGCAAGGTCGATTTCTACTTGCCGCCGTTGCCTTGATCTGGACGGTTGCCGACGGACAGACAGCCGTGGCGCGTCAGGTTGATCTGGAGCTGATCCTGGCGGCGGATATTTCCGGCAGCATGGATCGCAAGGAAGCAAGACTGCAACGGCAGGGCTTCGTCAATGCCCTCAGGCACCGGGACGTCATCGCGGCCATTCGAAGCGGCCGCTTCGGGCGCATCGCCGTGGCTTACGTCGAATGGGCCGGGCCGGGCGTCCAGCGGGTTCTGGTGAATTGGACCGAACTCTCGGATGCCAAAAGTGCCGCCCGATTCGCCGAAGCCGTCGGCCGACCCCAAATTCGAACTGAATTCTGGACGTCGATCAGCGCCTTGCTCGATACCCTGGCGCCGAGCTTTGACGGCAACGGCTTCGACTCCCGCCGTCGCATCATCGACATCTCCGGCGACGGGCCGAACAACAAGGGAGACGTCGTGGCGCCGGCCCGCGACCGGGCCGTGTCCGCCGGCATCACCATCAACGGTCTGCCCATCATCAACCAGCGCCCCGGCCCCTACCGCCTGTCGCAATTACTCAATCTGGACGCTTATTTCGAGGACTGCGTTATCGGCGGCCCCGGCGCCTTCGTTATCGTGGCCGATGGCTTCAAGGATTTTGCCCGCGCCATCCGACGGAAACTGATTCTCGAAATATCCGGAGTTCCACCGCCGCCGAAACTGATCCGGGCCGCTGCCAAGCCGGACCGGCCCCCCTGCAACGCCGGGGAACTTCAGATCAAGGGCTTGAGGCTCGATCACCAATAACGCAAGGTGTCGGTCGCAATCTTTGGGCGGTAACGGAATTGACTGCATTGGCCGATAATTCGGAACAACCCGGTAACTGGGTCGGGCGGCCCGTCAAACGAAGGGAAGACGACCGGTTGTTGACGGGGCGCGGTCGGTTCGTCGGCGACGTCACGCCGCCGGGATGCCTCTACCTCGCCTTTCTCCGCAGTCCCCTGGCGCATGCCGAAATCAATTCGCTCGACCTCGACGACGCCCGCAATTTCCCGGGCGTCGTGGCCGTCATCAGTGGTGCCGATGTCGCCGGTCTGGGCTCGCTTCCCGTAAACCCCCTCATCGAGGATATGCGCATTCCGCCGACCTCAATTCTGGCGCATAACAGGGTTACCGCGATCGGCCAACCCATCGCCGCCGTCATCGCGGACACCCAGGCGGCGGCAACCGATGCGGCTGAACTGATCTTCGCCGATCTGGAAGAACTTGAAAGCGATGGCGTCGAAACAGCTTTGATTGCCAAAAATTGGCGCTCGAACGATTGCGACGCGGCCTTCGAGGCGGCGTTTTCCACGGTGCAGGTCGAGGTCGAACACCCTCGCCTTGCTCCCTCCCCCATGGAGCCGCGCTGCATGGTTGCCGAATGGCGCGAGGACCGGGACACCCTCACCCTGTGGACGACCAGCCAGGCGCCGCACCGCGCCCGCCGGAATATCGCCGAAATTATCGGCCTCGATGAAGAACAAATCCGCGTGGTCGCGCCGGATGTCGGCGGCGCTTTCGGCATGAAGGCGTCCGTTTACCCCGAGGAAGTTCTGACCGCCTTCGCCGCCCGCAAACTCAAGTGCTGTGTCAAATGGGTGGCCAGCCGCGCCGAGGACCTGTTGAGCGCCAGCCACGGACGGGGCGCGAAATCCCAGGGCGAACTGGCACTTTCACAGGAGGGTGGTTTTCTGGCCGTGCGGGCCCAAATCCGGTGTCCATTGGGCAATTGGCTGCCCTTCAGCGCCGCCGTTCCGGTCTGGAACGCGGGGCGTATACTGCCGGGCCCCTACGATATTGCCGCCGTCGACATCGATGTCGCCGCCCATGGCTCCCATACCGCGCCGGTGGGCATCTATCGCGGCGCTGGTCGGCCGGAAGCCGCTTTGCTGATGGAACGGCTGGTCGATGCCGCCGCCCGGAAGCTGGACCTCGACCCCCTGGAAATCCGCCGGCGGAACGTCGTCGGCAAGGACCGGTTCCCCCACCGCCACACGACGGGCAGCGTTCTCGATTCCGGCGATTTGGAGGCCACCCTGGAAGCGGCGGCTGAATTAAGCGGGTATACCGAACTGAAGGCGTCACGCCGGCGGCGGCGCGATGCCGGAGAGCTGTTCGGTATCGGCATCTCGGCGTATGTCGAACCCAGCGGTCAAGGCTGGGAGAGCGCCCGGGTGCGGGTCGAGGCGGATGGCGCCATCACCGCCGCCTCCGGATCAAGTTCCCAGGGGCAGGCGCGGCAAACCGCCTACGCCCAGATCGTCGCCGACGTTTTCGAGATCGATCCCGGTCGAATCACTGTCTTGTTCGGCGATAGCGCAACCTCGCCGGCCGGGATCGGGGCGCTGGCCAGCCGGTCGACGGCCATCGGCGGCAGCGCCCTGCTGCAGGCCGCCCGGGAGGCCTTGGAATTGTCGCAACGCGCCAGCCCCGGTGAAGCGGTGGAAGCGGAGGCGGTCTACCACAACGAGGGCGAGGCTTGGGGCAACGGCTGCTACGTCGCGACGGCTTCGGTCGATCGGGAGACCGGCACCGTCTCGGTAGAGCGACTATTCTGTGTCGATGACGCCGGAACCATCGTCAATCCCCTGTTGCTGGAGGGTCAGGTGATGGGCGGCATCGCCCAGGGCCTGGGCGAGGCGATGATGGAGCGTATCGTATACGATGAGGACGGCCAGCTGTTGACGGGATCGCTGATGGACTATGCCCTGCCGAGAGCCGATGATATGCCGGAAATCGGCCTGCGCTCGCTTGAAACGCCGTCGCCCTTTAATCTGCTGGGAGCCAAAGGCGTCGGCGAGGCGGGAACCATCGGCGCCCCGCCGGCGATCTTGAACGCGGTGCTGGACGCCCTCAGCCCGCTGGGGGTCGAAAATTTGGCCATGCCGCTCACCAGTGAACGGGTGTGGCGCGCCATGCGTGCCGCGGAGGAGAAAAATCGATGAAGTACGACAAGCAGGACGCCAAGGCTTATGCGCGGCAGAACATGAAGGGCATCTGGGCGGCGGCGCTGACCCCGTTCAAACCGGATCTTTCCATCGACGAGGACGGTTTTCGCGCCAACATCCGCCACTGGATCGAGGACCTCGGCATCGAGGGCCTGTTCATCGCCGGCAAGCAGGGCGAATTTTTCTCGATGTCCGTTGAGGAACGCAAGCGCACGTTCGAGCTTGCCGTCGAGGCCACCGGTGATGCCGGCAACACCATCATGTCGGTGTCAGACCAGAACCTGGATACCGTCCTCGAGCTGACCCGGCATGCCGAGGACGTCGGCGCCGATTACATCGTCGTCCATGCGCCCGTCCTCCATTTCGTAGCGGATCGGGATGATCTCTTGTACGAATATTACCGCTACATCTCAGAGCGCACCGGCCTCGGCATCGCCATGTGGAGCCATCCCGACAGCGGTTATCTGATGAGCCCCGAACTGTGCAACCGCATTGCCGATCTCGACAACATCGTCGCCATCAAGTACAGCGTGCCGCGCGACATGTACGCCGAGCTCACGCGCCTGGCCGGCGACAAAATACTGGTGAGTTCGGCCTCCGAGGATGAATGGTTCGACAACATCGTGGAACTGGGCTGGCAGCTCTACCTCTGCTCCTCCCCCCCTTATCTGATCCAGACCAAGGCCGACCGGCGCATGCATGAATACACCGAGCTCGCGTTCGCCGGCCGCGTCGAGGAAGCCCGGACGGTGCGCGACAGCCTGGAACCCGTTCGCCAGGCCCTGAAAGGCACCCGCCCCGGCGGCAAACCGCAGGCGCACCAGAAATACTGGCAGGAATTGCTGGGCCAGGCCGGAGGTCCGGTGCGCCGGCCGATGCTCGATTTGACGGAGGACGAAAAGGTCCGGACAAAAATAGCCCTTGAAAGCTGCGGTCTGGTCACGGACGATATAGCCGCCGAATAGGTTTCAACTGTAATCATCGACCGGGGGAGTTTCCGCCATGCCGTTACATCCGACATTGATCCCCTTCAATTTCCAGCAATGGATTGCCGACAACCAGGCGTCCCTGACGCCGCCGGTCAACAACAAGCTGCTGCACGACGAAAGCGGCATGATCGTCATGGTGGTCGGCGGCCCCAACACGCGCGTCGACTTCCACGACGACCCGGTGGAGGAATGGTTCTACCAGGTGAAGGGCGACATGATGCTGAAGATCGCCGACAACGGTGCGATCTATGACGTGCCGATCCGCGAGGGCGAGGTCTTCATGATGCCGTCGCACACCATCCACGCGCCGCAACGGCCGCAGGAAGGGTCCGTTGGCATCGTCGTCGAGAGCCCGCGCATGGACGGCATGAAGGAAGGCTTCGAGTGGTACTGCTTCGAGTGCGAGGCCCGCGTCCACCGCATCGAAGTGCCCCTCGGCGGTCCCAGCGGCATCGTCACGGCCCTGCCGAAAATCTACGACGCCTTCCACGAAGACGAGGAAGCGCGCAAGTGTCCCAACTGCGGTACCGTGCATCCGGGCAAGGGCTCGCCGCCGGATGGCTGGGTCCAATTGTAAATCCTACCCACGAGCTGAAATCAGCTAACCCAATTTAGTTCTTGTGGCCCCACCCCCACCCAACCCTCCCCCGTCAAGGGGGAGGGCTTTTAATGTTTGGGCGAATTTCCAATGTGAGTTCCTTCCCCCCTGGCGGGGGAAGGATAGGATGGGGGGGGTAGGGTCGATTTGTTCAATGAAATTAACCCCGGTCCGACAGCGTCCTGCTATTCCTTGTCGTAGAAGTCCGACACGGCCTGCGGACCGGCGCGTTCCAGGCCGCCCTTGAAGCCGTCCTCATCGCGCGTCCGCCAGGCGAAGCGTTCGCTGTAGAAAGGCACCAGTTGGTCCTTGATGCGCCGGGCGTGACCGTCCATCAGACTGTTGAAAGCGTCTTCGACATCTTCGACGCCCGTCCAGGCGGCCTTGTAAAGGATCATGCCGCCCTTGCCGATGATCCAGGTCATGTTCGGCAGGATACCGTAGGCCTTGTGGGCCGTGCCTTCGAGATCGTCCAGCAGGATCGGCCGCCTCAGGTTCACATGCTCCTGAAAGGCCCTCGCGTTGGCGCGCTTGCCGTCCATCGAGGTGTGGTGGCGGTAGTTTTCGCCGGGATGGGCTTCACGAGTGTACAGAAAGGCCGAGCTCACGGCTCGGTCCGCCAGGCGGTCGGCGAGGTCGTCCATCGCCTCGGCCGCCATGGCGCAGTACGGTCAGGTGAAGGAGCCGAACTCGATGATCGCCGGGCCTTTTTTCCACAAGTCCCGCAGTTGCACGGTCGCGCCGCTGGCAAGGTCCTCCAGCGGGAAGTCCGGCGCCCGTTCCCCGGCGTGCAGCCGGTCGCGGAATTCATCGAACGGCGGCATCTCGCGCTTCAGGCTGAAATCGGCGTAATTGTACTCTGTCATTCCAAGCTCCGTTTTGAAGGCTGGCAGAGTACCGCCATTCGCTATTCGACAAAATGTAAAACGCCCAAAGGTATGGGTTTGACAGCCGGGAGGCGCTACTCTCACGCTCATGCTCCGCATCGGTCACAGCGCATTCCGGGTACTGGGCTCCGCTTTTGTGGGATTCATCCGCAATGGCGCCCCCCTGATCGCCGGTCACCTCGCTTTCATGACGCTCTTGACCCTCTTTCCCTTCCTCATTTTCATCGTCGCCCTGGCCGGCTTCATCGGTAATACCGAGGCCGGCACCATGATCGTCGCCTTCGTGCTGGAGAACATGCCCGAACACGTGGCGGCCGTGTTCGAGGAACCGATCCTGCAGGTCCTGCAGGAATTGCGCGGCGGCCTGCTGACCATCGGTATGGCGGGCGCTGTCTGGACGGCGGCCTCGGCTGTGGAGGGCGCCAGGGCCGGTATCGAGCGCGCCTTCGGGGAAAAATCCCCGATCCCCTTTTGGCGGCGGCGACTGGAAAGCATCGGCCTGGTGATGGTCGGCGGCGTCCTGATCGTGATCAGCGTGACGGTGCTGATCCTGGCTCCCATCCTCTGCCAGGACGCGGCGGCGCAATTGGGCTTCATCGATTTGCCGGCGTTTGAGCTTGGCCCGTTCCGCAGCCTGATCGGCGTCGCCTTCGTCCTGTTGTTGCTGAGCGCGCTGTACGGCATGCTGCCCGCCCGGCGGCCGCCCTGGAAGGCGATCCTGCCCGGCGCGCTGCTCACCTTGGTCCTGTGGGGCGCTGCGGCGGCCTCCTTTACGCTCTATCTGGGCCACTTCAACAATTACGACATCACCTACGGCAGCCTGGGCGGCGTGGTTATCGCCATGATCTTTTTCTATCTTTTGGGCGCGGTTTTTCTGTTCGGCGCGGAGATTAACGCCGCCATCGGGCGGCAGGCGGGAGCGCAAGAAGCGGTATGAGGTTGCGGGCCCGCCTTGGTTTGACGCCCCCCGCCTTTGGTGTACGATGCCGCGAACCACTTGAAATTCGGTACGAAATTGCGAGGAACATATGTCGGACACGACATCGTTGATGGCGGGCAAGAAGGGCCTGATCATGGGTGTGGCCAATGATCGCTCCATTGCCTGGGGGATATCCAAGGCCTTGGCGGAACATGGGGCGGAGCTCGCCTTCACCTTTCAGGGCGAGGCTTTGGAAAAACGCGTGCGCCCGCTGGCCGACCAGCTTGGCTCCACCATGGTCATGCCCTGCGATGTCAGCGACGAGGCCAGCGTCGAGGCGGTATTCAGCGAGCTGGAAAGCGCCTGGGGCAAAATCGATTTTCTCGTGCACGCCATCGCCTATTCCGACAAGGACGAACTCAAGGGCCGTTACGTCGACACCAGCCGCGAAAACTTCCTGATGAGCCTCGATATCAGCTGCTATTCGTTCACCTCGCTGTGCCGCCGGGCCGAAGCGATCATGAACGAGGGCGGCAGCATGATCACCCTGACCTATTACGGCGCCGAACAGGTCATTCCCCATTACAACGTCATGGGCGTGGCCAAGGCGGCGCTGGAGGCCAGCGTACGTTACCTGGCAGAGGATCTCGGCCGCTCGAACATCCGCGTCAACGCGATCTCGGCCGGACCCGTCAAAACCCTGGCCGCCTCCGGGATCGGCGACTTCCGCTACATTCTCAAGTGGAACGAGCTCAATTCGCCGCTGCGCCGGAACGTCACCATCGATGAGGTCGGCGGCTCCGCCCTCTACTTGCTGAGCGGCCTTTCGGCGGGCGTGACCGGTGAGGTCCACCACGTTGATTGCGGCTATCACGTCGTCGGCATGAAGGCCGTCGACGCCCCCGACATTTCCACCGTCTAGATCGCGGACCGATGTCCCATAACACCTTCGGCCACCTCTTCCGCGTCACCACCTGGGGGGAGAGCCACGGGCCGGCCATCGGCTGCGTGATCGACGGTACGCCGCCCGGCATCCCTCTGACCGAGGCGGATATCCAGCCTTGGCTCGACAGCCGCCGCCCGGGCACGTCTCGCTTCGTCACGCAGCGGCGCGAGACCGACGAGGTTCACATACTGTCGGGCGTTTTCGAGGGGCTGACGACGGGAACCCCCATCGCCCTGGAGATCGCCAACATCGACGCGCGCTCCAAGGACTACGACGAAATCAAGGACAAGTACCGGCCGGGTCACGCCGATTTCACTTACCGGGAAAAATACGGCGTGCGCGATTACCGGGGCTCCGGCCGCGCCTCGGCGCGGGAGACGGCCGTGCGTGTCGCCGCCGGCGCGGTGGCGCGCAAGATCCTCGGCGACGGCGTGTCCGTGCGCGGCGCCATGGTGCAGATGGGCGACGACCGGGTGGATTATGACGCCTGGAATTGGGATGCCATCGGTGAGAACGAGTTCTGGTGCCCCGACGCCGAAGCGGCCAAACGCTGGGAAACCGAACTCGATGCCATCCGCAAGCGCGGCTCCTCCATCGGTGCGGTGATCGAGATCGTCGCTTCAGGCGTGCCGGCCGGCTGGGGGGCGCCGATCTATGGCAAGCTCGACGGCGATCTGGCGGCGGCCATGATGAGCATCAACGCCGTCAAGGGCGTCGAATTCGGCGCCGGTTTCGGCGCCGCGGCGCTGAGCGGCGAACAGAACGCCGATGAAATGCGCACCGGACCGAACGGGCCGGAATTCCTCTCCAACAACGCCGGCGGTATCTTGGGCGGCATTTCATCCGGTCAGGACGTCGTCGTCCGCTTTGCCGTCAAACCGACGTCCAGTATCCAGACGCCGCGCAAGACCATTACGACCGGCGGCGACGATACCGATGTGGAGACCAAGGGCCGTCACGATCCTTGCGTCGGCATCCGCGCCGTTCCTGTCGGTGAGGCCATGATGGCCTGCACCCTGGCCGATCACCTGTTGCGCCACCGCGGCCAGACGGGTAACTAACACCTTCTATTTTCGTCCAACCGGAGACCCCCACCATGTCCGCACAGCCCGACCACATCATGGCGCTCGACCTGCCGCCGGCCGAACTCGATGACAAGATGCAGGCCTACTTCGACAAATGCACCGAAAAACTCGGCATGATTCCCAATGTGCTGCAGGCTTATTCGTGGAACACGAAGAAGCTTTCCGCCTTCGTCAACATGTACAACGAGTTGATGCTGAGCGAGGGGGGCTTGAGCAAGCTGGAGCGCGAAATGATCGCCGTGGCGGTGTCGTCCGAGAATAAATGCGTCTATTGCCTGGTCGCCCATGGCCAGGCCGTGCGCCAGTATTCCGGCGATCCCATGCTGGGCGAATTGATGGTGATGAATTACCGCAACGCCGAATTGGAACCGCGCCAGCGCGCCATGCTCGATTTCGCGGTCAAGCTGACGGAGAACCCGAAGAACATGTCGGAAGAAGACCGCCAGGGTCTGCGCGACCACGGTTTTTCCGATTCGGACATCTGGGAAATCGCCGAGGTCGCCGGCTTCTTCAACATGAGCAACCGCGTCGCCCTGGCCGTCGACATGATGCCCAACCCCGAATACCACGGCATGGACCGTTAGGCGTTATTGCCTTTCAAAACGGCCGATCAGTTCGACGTGGGGTGACCATTGGAACTGGTTGACCGGGGTGACGTCGATCAGGGCGTAGCCACCGTCGACAAGTATCCGGGCATCCCGCGCGAACGTGCCGGGGTGGCAGGAGACGTAGGCGATTGTCGCCACGTCGGACCGGGACAATTCTTCAACCTGCGCCGCCGCCCCAGCGCGCGGCGGGTCGAGCACGGCCGCGTCGAAATCCGCCAGTTCGGCTGCAGTTAGCGGTCGCTCGGCCAGATCGCGTGACTTTGCCGTCACCCTGAGGCGTCCGGCGGCGGCGTTGACGGCCGCCTGCAGGGCCGCGATCGCCGTATCGTCGCCATCGAAGGCGGAAACCTGGGCGCCCGCTGCCGCCAAACTCAGCGCGAAGGTTCCGACCCCGGCGTAAAGATCGGCGACTTTCCGGGGTTGGCCGAGATAGGCGCCGACCCGTTCGATCAGGAATGCCTCGGCATCTGGCCCGGCCTGCAGAAATCCGCCCGCCGGAACGACGACCGCCACACCGCCGAGGGATACCTGGGGGCTCTGCGACAATATAATCAATTCGGGATCCCGCCGACCCCAGGAAACCCGCGCCAGGTCGTGGGCCAGCGCGAAATCGGTCAGCTGCTCCCGCGCCTCGAGTTCCGGTGATCCCCGCGCGCCGATCAGCAGGTCGACGCCGGCTGCGGTGGCCGTCAGCGATAGTTCCAGCCCCCGCTTGGGTATCGGCAGATGGCCGGCCAAGACCCGTAGCGGTTCGATCAAAGCGCTCAAGCGCGGATCAAGCACGGCGCACACCGTCACGGGGACCAGCCGATGACTGGCCCTGGCGTTGAAACCGAGAATTATCCGCCCGCCGGCGCGAACCGCGTGCAAGGTTGTGCGCCGCCGGGCGCCGAGCGGGACGGCATGCGCTTCGTTGACGAGGACGGCGCTAAATCCCCGGCGCGCCAGGGCCTCGGCGACCAGCGTCCGCTTCCAGGTCAGTTCCGCCGGCCCGGACATGTGCTGCAGGGCGCAGCCGCCGCAGTCACCGAAGTGCGGACACGGGGGCTTGGTCCGCTCGGGCGCTGCCTGGAGGATTTCAACTACGCTCGCCGTTCGCCCCACGCCCCGCTTGGCGCCGGGCTTTACCCGCAAGCGTTCTCCGGGCAACGAAAACGGCACGTACAAAGGCCCGTTGGGGCTATCCGCAATGCCGTCCCCACGGGCGCCGAGGCGCGAAACTTCGACGTCGAGATCCGCCATGGACGCTAGCGGCGACGCCCCCAGGGTCCGGGTTTGTTACGGCGGGGCGGCGGTCCCGGCGGCGTGTTCTTACGCCGCTTCCAGGGCCCCTTGGCGGCCGTCGAGGCGGCAGGCCGCTCGCCGCCGGTGCGCAGCACGAACGGTTTGCGCGAGGGATCGTCGCCGCTCCGTGCAAAGCCCCCGCGCCCGTGGCCTTCATAGCCGTGTCCGAACAATGGAATGTGCTTGTGGCGGAACAACGGGATGAGCGCCATGCCGGCGATAAAGCCGCCGATGTGAGCCCACCAGGCGACGCCGCCTCCACCGCCGCCCGACAGCGTGGCGTTGAATATCTGCATGACGATCCAAAGCCCGAGGACGATCAGGGCCGGCACGCGGATGGTCGTGACCAGGAAACCAAGCCAGACCAGCATCAAAACGCGGGCTTTCGGGTACAACATCAAATAGGCGCCGAGCACGCCGGAGATGGCGCCGCTGGCGCCGATCATGGGAATGACGGACGACGGGTCGGAGGCGATTTGCCCGCCGGCCGCGGCGAGACCGGCGAGAAGATAGAATCCGATGTAGCGCCAATGTCCCATGGCGTCTTCGATGTTATTGCCGAACACCCAGAGAAAAAGCATGTTGCCGATCAGATGCATCCAGCCGCCGTGCAGGAACATTGAGGTGATGGGCGTGAGGATGGCGGGCGCATGCGCCAGCTGCGGCGGCAAGTGATTTTCGCCGAACAGCACCGACGGAATTAGTCCCAGTCCATAGACCGCCTCACGGCCGCCGCGTGCATCCAGGGAGAACTGCCAGAGAAAGATGACGACGCAGAGCCCGATTATCGTCCAGGTGACATAGGGCCGGATATGGGTCGGATTGTCGTCATGCAGGGGAAGCATCGTCTATACCTGTGGTCTTTTGCGCTGCGATCAAGAACTCGATGTTGCCCTCGGGACCTTTTATCGGGCTTTCGGTCAGGCCCAGGACCCGCCAATCCGGCAAGCCCCCGATCCATTCCGAAATGGTGTCGCAGACCTCCCGGTGCAGTTCGGGATCGCGCACCACGCCGCCCTTTCCGACGCGGCCCTTGCCGACTTCGAACTGCGGCTTGATCAGCGCCACCAGATGCCCCGCCGGCCGGGCCAGCACCATGGCGGCGGGCAGGACGGTGCGAAGCCCGATAAAGCTGGCGTCGCAGACGATCAGGTCGACCGGATCGGGAATCTGGTCAGCCGTCAGGTACCGGGCGTTGGTTTTTTCCAAAACGACGACCCGCTCATCCGTTCTGAGCTTCCAGGCCAACTGGCCATGGCCGACATCCACCGCGTAGACCTTTTTCGCGCCCGACTGCAGCAACACGTCGGTGAAGCCGCCGGTCGACGCACCGACGTCGACGGCGGTCGCGCCACTTGCATCAATGTCGAAAAAGTCGAGGCCATGGGCGAGCTTGAGACCGCCCCGGCTGACCCAGGGATGGTCCTGGCCACGCACCGACAAGGCCTGGTTTTCGGGCATGCGGTGGCCGGGTTTGTCGAGGCGGTTCTCGGCCGAATAGACCTTGCCCGCCATGATCAGGGCCTGCGCCTTACCCCGGCTTTCCACCAAACCACGCTCGACCAGCAGGAGGTCGAGCCGCTTTTTCGCCGTCTTGGTCATGCCGTGAATATAGCCCGGATCGGGCTCGATGGTTAGGCGCGGGCGTTGGCTTCGCTGTCGTCTTCGGCCAGGGCGTTCAATGCCGTCTCGACGATGGCGGCGGCATCCAATCCAGCCGTCTCGTATTGCTTGGCCGGGCTGTCGTGGTCGATCAACGCGTCGGGCAGCATCATGGGCCGGATCCTGAGGCCCTCATCCAGCGCGCCCTCGGTCGCCAGATAATGCAGGACCGCCGCGCCGAAGCCCCCGGATCCGCCTTCTTCGATGGTGATCAGGACTTCGTGATCCCGCGCCAGGCGCGTCACCAGACCATGGTCGAGCGGTTTGGCGAATCGGGCATCGGCCACTGTCACCGACAACCCGCGGGTGGCCAGTTCCTCCGCCGCCTTCAGCGATTCGCCGAGGCGCGTACCGAGGGACAGGATGGCGACCGTGGTGCCTTCCCTTAAGATTCGTCCCTTGCCGATCTCCAGAACCTCGCCCTGCTCCGGCAGATCGATGCCGACCCCTTCGCCGCGCGGATAGCGGAAAGCGATGGGACCGTCTTCGTAGGCGGCAGCCGTCGCCACCATGTGGACAAGCTCGGCTTCGTCCGCCGCCGCCATCACGACCATGCCCGGCAGGCAGGTGAGGTAGGCAAGATCGTAGGCGCCGGCGTGCGTGGCGCCGTCGGCGCCGACCAGGCCGGCGCGGTCAATGGCAAACCGGACGGGCAGGCTTTGCAGCGCGACGTCGTGCACGATCTGATCGTAGGCGCGCTGCAGGAATGTCGAATAGATTGCGACGAAGGGCTTGTAGCCTTCCGTCGCCATGCCCGCCGCGAAGGTCACCGCATGCTGTTCTGCGATCCCGACGTCGAAACTGCGCTCGGGAAACAGTTCGGAAAATTTATCAATACCGGTGCCGGACGGCATGGCTGCAGTTACCGCCACAATTCGGTCGTCCAATTCGGCCTGGGCGATCAGGGAGTTGGCGAAAACGCCGGTATAGCTCGGCGCATTGGGCGTCGGTTTTTCCTGTGCGCCGGTGACGACGTCGAAGCGGGAAACGCCATGATACTTGTCATAGCTGTCTTCCGCGGGCGCGTAGCCGTGGCCTTTGCGCGTCACGACGTGAAGCAATACCGGGCCGTCCTGTTCGCTGTCGCGGATATTGCGCAGCACGGGCAGGAGGTGGTCGAAATTGTGACCGTCGACCGGACCGACGTAATAAAAGCCCATTTCCTCGAACAGCGTGCCGCCCGTCGCCATGCCACGGGCGTATTCCTCGGCCAAGCGAGCGGTGCGTTCGACGCTGTCGGGGAGTTTTTGCGCCACCTGCTTGGCGATGTTGCGTAAACCCCGATAGGGATGCGAGGAAATCAGGCGGGAAAGATAGGCGCTCATGGCGCCCACGGGCGGCGCGATGGACATGTCGTTGTCGTTGAGGATGACAATCAGGCGGCTCGACATGGACCCGGCGTTGTTCATGGCTTCGTAGGCCATGCCCGCCGTCATGGCGCCGTCGCCGATGACGCAGATCACGCGGTTGTCGCCGTCGGCCAGATCGCGCGCCACCGCCATGCCGAGGCCGGCGGAGATCGAGGTGGAACTGTGGGCCGCGCCGAACGGGTCGTACTCACTTTCGGAGCGCCGGGTGAAGCCAGAGATGCCGCCGCCCTGGCGCAAGGTGCCGATGCGGTCGCGCCGGCCCGTCAGAATCTTATGGGGGTAGGACTGATGCCCAACGTCCCAAATCAATCGGTCCGTGGGCGTTTCGAATATGTGATGCAGGGCCACCGACAACTCAACCACGCCCAGTCCGGCGCCCAGATGTCCGCCGGTCCTGGAAACGGCGTCGATCATGGTGGTTCGGACTTCATCCGTCAGCTGGCGCAGTTGTTCGTCGTCGAAGTCCCGAATGTCCGGCGGGCCAGCGACGGTATCCAATAGCGGCGTCTTGCTCGTGTTCGGCACGTTAAAAACTCGTCAATTACTGTTCAAATACTACGGTTTATCACAAAGGCGGCAATTTCACGCAACAAATCGGCCTTTTCTGCGAACGGTTCCAAATGCCTAGAGGCCTGATCCGCCAGCATTTTCGTCTGTGTTCTGGCGCGTTCAACGCCCATTTCCGAGACAAATGTCGCCTTGCCGCGGCCGGCGTCCTTGCCCACCGCCTTGCCCACCGCAGATTCGTCGCCTTCCGCGTCCAACAGATCGTCGACAATCTGAAAGGCCAACCCGAGATCATGAGCGTAGGCGTGCAAGGCATGTTTTTGCGCCTCCGGAGCCCGGCCCAATATCGCGCCGGCCTCGCAGGAATAGGCGATCAACGCGCCGGTTTTCAATTGCTGCAAGCGGGTAATCGTACTCACGTCCGGGGCCAGTTGCTCGGCCTGCAGATCGATCATCTGCCCGGCCACCATGCCGTGGGCGCCGGCAGCCTCCGCCAGGCCAAGCACCAACCGCGCCCTGACAAGCGGATCCGGATGGCAGGTCTCGTGCCCCAACACCTCGAACGCCAGGGTCAACAGGGCGTCGCCCGCCAAGACGGCGGTCGCCTCATCATATTTTTTGTGGACGGTCGGCTGACCGCGCCGCAAGTCATCGTCGTCCATGCAGGGCAGGTCATCATGTATCAGCGAATAGGTGTGAACCAGTTCCACCGCGGACGCCACCCGCAAAGCCGACGAGCGGGCGACGCCGAAAAGCTCGGCGCTGGTCAAAACCAACAGGGGACGCAAACGTTTACCGCCAACCAGCGTTGCATAACGCATGGCGTCGTGCAGGCGGGATTCCGGGCCTTCCGCCTCGGGCAGGATGGCGTTCAGTTCACGCGCCAAATCGTCGGCGCAATCACGCAGTGCGGTGTCTAGTCGTTCAGACATATTCTTCGGAAAGCCTAGTCGGCATCGGCGGGCTCGGTGGCAACACCGCCGCCCGGCCCCTTGACGATCTTGTCGATTTTGGCCTGCGCATCCTTCAGCTTGGCCTCGCAATGAAGCCGCAAGGCGGTGCCGCGCGTGTATATGTCGATCGACCCATCAAGGTTGACGTCGCCGCTTTCCAGCCGTTCGACGATGTCCTCGAGGCTGCTCAGGGCCTCCTCGAAGCTCAGTTTGGCTATTTCCGGCGGTATTTCACCGCTCTTTTCCGGGGCCTTGGCCATTATTCCTCCTCAATTCGCCCGGAGTTTAGGCCCGCCCCGCGATGGGGGCAAGGACCGAGCTAATGCGGTGATCTTTATAGACTTTCGGCTATCTCCTTGACCGCCGCCCAGGCCGCCAGGACATCGTCGCGCGTCGTGGCCGTTTGCCCCGTCACGAAGCGGATGACGTAGCGGCCGTTGACCAGGGTCTGGGCCAGATACGTGCGGCCGTCGTCGTTGATGGCATTCAACAGGCGCTCGTTCAAAGCATTCAGGTCATTGTCATTTTCGATGCCGGCGGGGCGGTAGCGGAAGCTGAAAAGCGAGAGCCTTAAGGGCGACATGATCTCGAATTCCGGATCGGCGTCGACGACCTCGTAAAGCTCCGCCGCCCAGGCGATATGGTTGGCGATAATTTGCCGGATGCCTTCAACGCCAAAGCTGCGCATGACGAACCAGAGCTTCAGCGCCCGGAAGCGCCGGCCCAGTTGCACGCTCCAGTCGCGGTAGTCAATCACGCTGCCGGTCTCACGCCCCTTCAGGTATTCCGGCAGGATCGACAGCGTGCGCGTGAGGTCGCCGGGATTGCGCACGAAATGGGCGGTGCAATCGAAATTGGTGAACATCCACTTGTGCGGATTGAAAATGAAGCTGTCGGCGTATTCGATGCCGTCGATCAAATGCCGGTTTTCCTCGAGCACCAAAGCGGTGCCGGCCCAGGCGGCATCGACGTGCAGGTAGACATTGTGGCGGCGGCAAATCTCGCCAACGGCGCGCAGATCGTCCATGCCGCCGACCCCCGTCGTGCCGAGGCAGGCAATAACGACGGCGGGCTTGATGCCGGCTACGACGTCGGCTTCGATCGCTGCTTCAAGCTCCGCGGGGATCATTGAAAACTCCGCATTGACGGCGATCTTGCGCAGATTGTTGCGCCCCAAACCGGCAACCATCACATCCTTTTCGATGGAGGAATGCGCTTCAACCGAGGCATAGGCTGCGAGCGTCGGCACGGCGCCCAAACCATCCTCGTTGACCTTCCAGCCGGTGGCTTTTTCGCGCCCGGTTAAAATGGCACAGAGCGTGGCACTGGAGGCGGAGTCCTGGATGACGCCTTCAAATTCACTGCCCAGGCCGATCATCTCGGCCAGCCATTCCATCATGCGGGTTTCCATCTCCGTACCCGCGGGCGAGGTCTGCCACAACAGGCAGTTGCCGGCCACGGTGGACATCAGCATTTCCGCCAGAATGGAAGGCGGGCTGGTGTTGGATTGGAAATAGGCGAAGAACCGCGGATGCTGCCAGTGCGTGATGCCGGGCATGACGATCTCTTGGAAGTCGGCGAATATATCCGCCATGTCCTCGCCGGCCATGGGTGCGGATGCCGGCAGCTGGGCTGCGATGTCACCCGGCGCCACGCCGGAACGCACGGGCTGGTCTGAAACCGTGTTCATATACTCGGCCATCCAATCGACGAACTGGTGGCCGTGGTGGCGAAACTCCTCCGAATCCAATATTCTCTCCTAAGCACTCATCAATTTACGGACATGGGCGGCGGCGCTGCGGCCCAGGGCGGCGAGATCATATCCGCCTTCCAGCGCCGATACCACACGTCCGTTGGCATGGATGCCTGCCAAGTCCATCAATTCCCGCGTGGCCCAGGCGAAATCCTCCTCGACCAGGTTCAGTTCGGCCAGCGGGTCGTCGGCATGGGCGTCGAAACCGGCCGAGATCAGCACGAGTTCCGGCGCGAAATTATTCATCGCCGGCAGGACGTAATCGGTCATGGCGCCTCGGAATGCCGTCCCGTCCGCTCCCGCCGGCAGCGGCGCATTAAAGATGTTGCCCTTGCCCGTCTCATCCGCCGCGCCGGTGCCGGGATAATGGGGATACTGGTGGGTCGAGGCGTAGAACAGGTCGGCGTCGTCCCAAAAGGCGGCCTGGGTGCCATTGCCGTGATGGACGTCGAAATCGACCACGGCTACCCGGGTCAAGCCGTATTCGGCGCGGGCGTGCTGAGCTGCGATGGCGACGTTGCTGAACAGGCAGAACCCCATGGCCCGGCGCGGTTCGGCGTGGTGGCCGGGCGGCCGCACAGCACAAAACGCATTATCGGCGGCCCCGTCCATAACGGCGTCGACGGCGGCACACAAAGCGCCCACCGCGCGCAACGAGGCTTCCTTGGATCCGCTGGACACGACAGTGTCGGGATCAAGGTGCCGGTGCGGGGCCTCCCCGCCCTCATCCGGAAAGGCGTCGAGAACACCTTTGACAAAATCGAGCGGATGCACGAGTTCGAGCCGGTTGAGGTCCGCCGGCGGCGCTTCCAGCCGTTCAAGGTCCGAGAATTCGTCCGTTCCCAGGGCTTCCAGCACGGCCGTCAGGCGCGCCGGTTTTTCCGGGTGATAATCCCCCGTGCGATGGTCGAGAAACGAAGGGTGGGAATAGAGCTGAGTGGTCACGGGCGGGGGCCTTTCCGGGATGTAACGACAGCGTGAGAAAACCTGTGCGGCGCTGTCATTTTCCGTGTTTTCACGCTTTAATGCCAGCCCGGCGCGGGACCTGCCGCGCCCTTGATATTTGTCGGGCGTACTGTGAGGCATAGCGGATGAGAGTAATCACCCAGTTGGTCGTCGTGGCGGTCATTGCGGGTATGGGGTACGGCGGCTGGCAGTACCGCGATCAAATCCCCTATGCCGACAAGCTGCCGTGGCTAAGCGGCGGCGATAAGTCGGCAAAAAAGGGTGGCCGCGGCGGTGGACGCCCGGCGCTGGTCGAAGTCAAGCCGGCGCGCACCGGCGACGTCGTGGTCACCGTGGATGCCGTCGGCACGGCGCAGGCCAACGAAGCGGTCGTCGTCACGGCCAAGGTCACCGGCATGGTTGGCAATATCCGTTTCCGCGAAGGCCAGTGGGTCAAGAAAGGCGCCGTGCTGCTGGAACTGGAAGCCGGCGAGCTCGACGCCGAACTGGCCGAGGCCCACGCCAGCCGGGACAACGCCAAGCGATTGTATGACCGCGCCAAACGCCTGCTGAAGAACCGAAACGTACCGGAAGCGCGGGTCCAGGATCTGTTCGGTCTGCTGCAGGCCGCCCAGGCGCGGGTCGCCACCGACGAAGCCCGGTTGGACGAAACCGTCGTCAGGGCTCCCTTTTCGGGGCGCTTGGGTCTTCGCCGTATCTCCCTCGGCGCCCTGATAACGCCCGGCACCGAAATCACCACATTGGACGACACGTCCCGCATCAAGGTGGATTTCCGCGTCCCCGAAACGGCGCTGGCGTTCGTCAAGAAAGGCCAGACGGTTTCGGCCACCAGCGCCGCCTATCCCGGTGACGTGTTCCGGGGCAAGGTCGGCACGGTTTCCAGCCGGGTCGACCCGGTGACGCGTTCGGTCGAAATCCGCGCCCACTTCGACAACAAGCACGCCAAGCTGCGCCCCGGCATGTTCCTGGCCGCCACGCTCACGGCGGCGGTGCGCAAGAACGCCATCCTGATACCGGAAGAATCCCTGATCGCCTCCAGCGATGCGCGCTATGTTTTCGCCATCAAGGACGGCAAGGCCGACAAGGTCGCCGTCAAGACCGGCGAACACGTGAAGGGGGAAATCGAAATCCTGTCCGGCCTAGCGGCCGGCACGCCGGTCGTCACCGCCGGCATCCAGAAGGTGCGCAAGGGCCAGGCCGTCAAAATCCTACCGCCGGGCGGCTTCAAGAAAGGCGGCAAACCCAAAGCGAAGAAGCCGGACGGCAGTTCCGATGCCAAGAAGCCCGCCGGCATGCCGACGGCGGGGGCGAAAAAGCCCGCCGGCACGTCGGGCTAGGCGGTCGCGCATGCTGCTTTCCGATACATCGATTAAACGGCCGGTTCTGGCGACGGTGATGAGCCTCGTGCTCGTCATCTTCGGCCTGTTCGGCTACCAGCGCCTGAGCGTCCGGGAAATGCCCGACATCGACCGGCCCGTCGTCTCCGTCAGCACGGTCTACCGCGGCGCCTCGGCGACGATTATTGAAAGCCAGGTAACCCAGATCATCGAAGACGCCGTCGCCGGCATCGAGGGCATCACGTCCGTCACGTCAACCAGTCGGGAAGAGTCGTCATCCGTCTCCATTGAATTCGGCGTCGAGCGCGACATGGACAGCGCCGCCAACGACGTGCGGGACCGCGTCAGCCGGGCCGTCCGCCAGCTGCCCATCGAGGCGGACGCGCCGCGTATCGCCAAGTCCGACGATGACGCCCGCTCCATCATGTGGTTGGCGTTGACCAGCGACCGCCTGAGCAGCCTGGAACTCACCGACTACGCCGACCGTTTTCTCAGGGATCGCCTTTCCATCGTCGCCGGCGTCGCCAACATCCGCATCGGCGGCGGGCGGCGCTATGCCATCCGCATTTGGCTCGACAAAAACGCCCTGGCGGCGCGCCAATTGACCGTGCAGGACGTGGAAACCGCGCTGCGCCGCCAGAACGTGCTGCTGCCCTCGGGGCGCATCGAATCGGTCGAACGAGAAATGTCCGTGCGCACCGATTCCAGTTTGCGCGATGTGGCCGACTTCGAAAATGTCGTGGTGCGGGAAGCGGGCGGATACTTCGTCCGTCTAGGTGAAGTGGCCGAAATCGAGCTCGGGGCCGAAAACGACCGCACCGACCTGCGCGTGGCGGGCCGCAACGCCATCGGCCTCGGCGTCGTCAAGCAGTCCAAGGGCAACACGCTGGAGGTGGCGAACGGCGTTATCGCCGAAATGGATAAGCTGCAAAGCTCGTTGCCGCCCGGCGTCAAGCTCGAGGTGGCCTACAACCAGGCAGTCTTCATCGGCGAGGCGATCTACGAGGTCTTCATCGCCATTTCCATCGCCCTGGTGATGGTCATCGCCGTCAATTTCATCTTCCTGCGCAGCCTGCGCGCCACCCTGATCCCGGCGGTCGCCATCCCGGTTTCGATCATCGGCTCGCTCAGCGTGCTGGCGGCTCTGGGTTTCTCGATCAATATCCTCACCCTGCTGGCGCTGGTGCTGGCGATCGGACTGGTGGTCGACGACGCCATCGTGGTTCTGGAAAACATCCACCGCCGCATGGAGAACGGCGAGGACACCCTGCTGGCCGCGGTGCGCGGCACCCGCCAGATCGCCTTCGCCGTCATCGCCACGACCATCGTGCTGGTGGCCGTGTTCGTGCCAATCTCCTTCATGGAGGGGGAAACCGGTCGGCTATTCACCGAATTCGGCATCGCCGTCGCCACCGCCGTGGCGTTTTCCAGCTTCGTGGCGCTGACCTTGACGCCCATGATGTGCTCCAAGCTGCTGGTCAACCCCAACGAGGAGGCGGGCCTTTACCGCCTGACTGAGCGTCTGTTCGACGGCATGCATTCGGGCTACCGCTGGCTGGTCGGGCGTATGCTTGCCATGCCGCTGGTCGTGGTCGCCGTGGGAGGCGCCCTGTCGGCCGTGGCATTCGGCCTATGGACGGTGGTGCCCAAGGAATTCGCCCCGATCGAGGACCGCGGCGCGATCTTCATTCCCATCACGGCGCCCGACGCCGCCAGCCTGGATTACACGCGGCGCTATGTCGACCAGATCGAAGGACGCCTGCAGCCCATCATCAAGCGCGGCGACGCCTGGTCGATGCTCACCATCGTGGCGCCGAGCTGGGGCCGGCCCGGTCCGGTCAACAAGGCTTTCATCATCCTGCGCCTGGTGCCCTGGGGCGAACGCGAAATTGCCCAGAAGGACGTCGTCAAGGAGATCTTCCCCAAGCTGATGACCGTGCCCGGGGTGCGCGCCTTTGCCGTCAGCCCGGCCAGTCTGGGCCGCCGCCGCTTTGGTGCACCGGTCCGCATGGTGATGGGGGGACCGGATTACGAAACGCTGAAGGAGTGGCGCGACCGGTTGATCGACGAATCACGGTCCATCCCCAGTCTGATTAACGTTATTTCGGATTTCGAGGAAAGCCGGCCCGAACTGTTCGTCGATATCGACCGTAACCGCGCCGCCGACCTCGGCGTGCCGGTTGAAGAAGTGGGCCGCACGCTGGAGACCTTGCTGGGGTCGCGCTACGTCACGACGTTCGATCAGGGCGGCAAACTCTACAATGTCATCCTGCAGGCCCGACCCGAGGAACGCGCCAGCCCACACGATCTCACCAACATCTACGTGCGCTCGTCGTCAACCAATGTTCTCGTCCCGCTGGCCAACCTCGTACACTTCCGCGAAAGCGCCGGGGCGCAGGAGTTGAAACGGGCAGACCGCATGCGGGCGGTAACCATCACGGCATCGGTGGCGCCTGGGTATACGCTGGGCCAAGCGGTTGAGGAACTGGGTGACGCGGCGCGCGAGGCCTTGCCCACCGAAGCCCGCATCAGTTGGACGGGCGCCAGCCGCGAATTCCGCGAATCCTCGAACTCCCTCCTGTTCACCTTCGCCATGGCGCTGATTATCGTCTTTCTGGCCCTGGCGGCGCAGTTCGAGAGCTTCATCCACCCCTTCATCATCATGTTGTCGGTGCCGCTGGCGGTGACCGGCGGCTTGGGAGCGCTGCTGATCGAGGGGGTGACGCTCAATGTCTACAGCCAGATCGGCATGATCATGCTGATCGGCCTGACGGCCAAGAACGCCATCCTGATCGTCGAGTTCGCCAATCAATTGCGCGACAAGGGGGAGGATATCCTGACCGCGGTCACGGAGGCCTCCGTCAACCGCTTGCGGCCCATCCTGATGACCTCCATCGCCACGGCGTTCGGCGCCCTGCCCCTGGCCATCGGCACCGGCGCCGGCGCCGAAGCGCGCCGCTCGCTCGGCGTCGTCATCATCGGCGGCGTTAGTTTTGCGACTGTCCTGAGCTTGCTGATCGTGCCGGTGCTCTACCTCCTGCTGGCCCGCTTCGCCAAACCCTCCGGCCACATCGCCCGCAAACTCAGCGAGCTTGAGACGGCGAAGGATAAAGCCGAACCCCACGGCCCGCCGCCGGCCGCTACGCCCGCCGAATAGAAAAGGGCGCACGGTCAACGCGCGCCCTCTCAAATGTATGTCGGCGAATTAGGCCTTCTTGATCAGGAAGTGGTATTCGCTGCCGTCCTGGGTCGAATCCATCAGTTCGTCGCCCGATTGGCGGCAGAAGGCTTCGAAATCCTTGACCGACCCGGCATCGGTGGCAACGACCTTGAGAACCTCGCCGGACCCCATGCCGGTGATGGCTTTCTTGGCGCGGAGAATGGGCAGCGGGCAGTTGAGGCCGCGGGCATCGAGTTCGGTGTCAAAATCCGACATGGTAGGTTCCCTCAGGTCTTTGGTTCGGTGAATTGGCTGCGGTGAATATACACCCGTCCGCACCCGACGACATTGCCGAAATCGTATATTAGCATCTTCTTAATTTCAACCGGCCTTAGCACAAATTGCCGTGAGCGATAGGACGAAATAGGAAATCGGTTCCTATTTATTGAAATATTTCAATTGCCTAGATGTTTAATTAAGACTTATTGTTTAACAAACAGGCTGCCAAATTAAATTTGGCAGTTTGCTTTTGGGGGGCACCGCCCGGTTTGACAATGTCAGTTCGACGTTGGCAGGCCGATGTTTGGTACGGGGAACGACATGTGGTTCGATTTACTGGGGGTGCGTCATTTCGATTGACCAATTTCAGCGCGAACAGGTTGACCGTTCGCTTCTGACACGGCATGAATCGGAACTCTTCGGCATCATGACCGGGGCGTTTCGAACTCAGCTGTTGGCCGTTGCGCTGAAGCGCGACCTTTTCACCTACCTGTCGAACAAATCATTGAACCTGGCGCATCTCAGAGAACACCTGAAAATTCCCGAAAACCCCTGCGCCTTGTTTCTCGATAGTCTGGTCGCCATTAATCTTCTGGAGAAGGAAGGAGATTTCTACGGCAACTCGCCGATATCCGCGACCTATCTCGTCAAGGGCCGTCCGGAATACCAGGGCGCCAACGTCAAACTGTTCGAAAGCCTTTACGATGCCTGCCGGGAACTCGAGACGGCTCTGGTCGAAGACGCACCGACGACAACGAATTTCGCCTACTTTTTCGGCGACGGCGATAACCTCTCCAGCAACTACGCCGACCTGATGCACGAGAGCGGCGTCGTTCCGGCGTTGCTGCTGATGGAATACCATGACTTCAGCGACAGCAAATGGCTGCTCGATGTCGGCGGCGGCAGCGGGCGCCTAGCCGCGACGTTAACCTCGCAGTATTCGAATTTGGGCGTCGTGCTGTTCGACCTGCCGCAGATTTGCGCCCAGGCACAGGATTACCTGACGCCGTTCCCAGCCCTCAATTCTCGTATCGAAATATTCCCCGGCGATTTTTTCCGGGATGATTTCCCCGAGGGTCCAGACACCATCATCATGATGCGGGTGCTGCACGATTGGCCCGACGACACGGTAAAGCTGTTGCTGCGCAAAGCCTTCAAGGCACTGCCGCCGGGAGGGCGTTTGCTGATCTACGAAACAATGCGGACATCGGCGGATACGCCCGACGAAACGTTCGCCATTTCACTGCTGATGCAGCTCATCAGCCCGGCCGGAAAGATCCGGTCCTACGGTGAGGTATCCCGCATGCTCGACGAGGCCCGGTTCACCAACGTCGAAGTGACCCCGACGACTTACCTTTATACGTTGATTTCGGCCGAAAAACCCAAGACCGGTCTCTGATGGCCAGGACCGCATTCGTCACCGGCGCAACGGGATTTCTCGGCGCATTTTTTACCGCCCAATTGTTGCGCCAGGGATTGCAGGTGTTCGCCCTGGTGCGAAACGCGCCGGAACGATCGCTTCTTCCGACGATCGACAGGATTGGCGGAACGCACAGAGATTTTCCCAAAGATCCCGCGGCCAGTTTCACCAGCATCGACGGCAACGTGCGGGCGTCAGGCTGCGGCCTTGGAGAATGCGACGCGGAACGTATTGCCGCCACGACGACCGATGTTTGGCACTTTGCCGCCACCTTTGAGGATCAGAGCAACGGGGGCGGCGACGTTTATGCCACCAACGTCGGTGGCACCGAGAATTTGCTCAAGTACCTCGAAAGTTTCAAACAACCGGTCCGCCTGAATTATGTCAGCACGGCCTATGCCGCGCCGGTCGAGAACGGCGTCGCCTTTGAGCGTCTTTCCGAGCCGGGAGACGTGAAAGGCAACCAGTACGAAGCCACCAAAGCAGAGGCAGAACGGCGTATCGCGAAGTTTTGCCAAGCCCGGAACCTTGAGTTTCGCATATTTCGTCCACCCATCGTCGCCGGCGAAAGCGGCAGCGGTCTTAGCCTCGGCTTTACCGGTTACCAGGGCGTTTTTCGCGCGCTTTACCTGCTGACCCGGCGGCTGGAAATAAATATCGGTCCAAGCTTCGACCGGGACCTCCGCTTGCGCGTCATCGCCGATCCCTCGTTGCCGGTCAACGTCGTGCCCGTGGACTTTGTCACCGAAGCCATGTGGCGCATCGCCGAGAGCGAACGATCAGCCGGCGGCATTTACAATATTACCAGCGCACACACCGTTGAATTGGCCACGCTTTTCCGCAGCGCCACCGAATCGCTGAAAGTCGACGGCATTACATTGTCGACAAATCACGACTTCGAAGCACAACCGATCACCATGGCCGAACGGCTGTTTCGCCGGCGCATGAAATTCCAGGAGCCCTATTTCCTGCGCTGCAGCCATTTTGACACCGCCGATTTCAGACGAAACGTCACCGAATCGGAAATGTCGTCACCGATGGTCGAACCGGATTACCTGGCGCGCTGCAATCAGTATTGCCTGGATGCCTTGGCGGGCGAGTTCGCAACGTTCCTCGATGACGCTTCGGGGGGGCCGCTGGCGGAAAGCCCGGATGACGCCGGCCCGGCCGCGCTGCCGCTGTTTGCCACCTAGAAATTCATCGGAATTCCCAAGAACCGGTCCTGAACTCGGAATATTTTTTCGAAAGAGGGAAATTCCTATAGGAACTCCATGTCGTGTGGGCGTCCTCAACTAACAACAACATATGGAAATATTCTTGACTACTTATCGGCGGTTTGGGTTTCCACTCTGAAACGGCCTTAATATTTGTTCTTGTCATTCCGACCTGTGCCAAAGTACTGTTTTTCCGATTTCATTATTAATTTCAATAATTTGCAACAAGGTGCCCGATGTTGCTCAAGCAATTTGATGCCGAGAATGAGGCTCGGTTCCGGCTGGAATACGCCGACCGTTCCATCGCCTTCGTGCGCGTTTCGCTGCCCATCGCCGGCGCGCTTTTTCTCGGTTACCTGTTTTGGGATTACTACATCGATCCCGACAAACTGTTTTATATGCTGGCCGCCAGACTGATCTGCGTCGTCGTTGCGGCCAGCGTTTTCGG
>CAZGTM010000007.1:0-95378 GCA_964528595.1 uncultured Rhodospirillaceae bacterium | reverse complement strand
CAACAATCAGAGTCAAAAATTCGTCAACATACCTAAGCCAAGGGACATTTGTTTTTTCATTCGCAAAAAACGAACGGATGCTGCGATGGGTAAGGTCGAAAACACAAGCAACTCTAGATGTCGACCAGAGTTGCTTAAGTACCTTGACCGATAAGGGAGCTTGGATTTGTTAAATCTGGCTAAGTACATTCAGGCCGTGGTGCTCGGAGCAGCGGTAACTGTCGGGGTTCTATCGCTCACGGCGCACGCCGGGATCGCCGCCGAATTCAATCTAGCCGTCGGGTACCATATCAATTCGTCTCCCGGTACGGCCGCCCAAACCTTCGTCAAAGAACTAAACTTGCGCACACCGCGGACGAAAGTGAGAATTGTCGCCAGTGGCGCGATGGCTCGTGAACATGAAATTCCAGCGGCCCTCACCAATGGCGTTATCGATCTAGCGGTTGCTGTATGGTCGGTCCCAAAGACAATCCCCGAGTTCGGCGTGTTCGATATTCCATTTCTTTTCAAGGATCGCAATCATCTAAAAAATGCGGCAGACGTAATGCTCCCGGCGGTCCTAAATTCCATTTCGGAAAGAAACGGTTTTATTGTTTTGGGCGTGTTCGACTTCGGGCGACGCCACATCGCGAGCACATCAAATCCGATTAGAGGGGCAGAAGATCTCAAAGGTATGAGGGTTAGGACGTATGGTCTGAAATGGACCGCAGCCATGTTCAAATCATATGGTTCGGTACCCGTGGCGTTGCCGATTGGCGAAGTCTACGAGGCGCTGAACCGAGGCGTTATCGAAGCCCAGGAAACGAGCCTCGCAAGTATGGTGAGCCTCAGAACGTACCGGGCAACGAAATATCTTTCGCTCACCGATCACTCCTTTAATCCCGGCTATTTGCTGATGAGTATGCGAGCTTGGAACAAGCTTTCGCGGACTGAAAAGAGGAACTTCAGAGAGGCAGCCCAGGCTACAACCGCAAGTGTTTTCGCCGCCACCGAGAGGACCGAACAAAAAGCGTTAAATACGGTCTCAAGCACTGGTATCAAGATCAACAAAGTTCCATGGGAGAGATTCGCCAAGACGAGCTATCGCGTTTACGACTGGTTCGCCCGCGAAGTGCCCAGCGGAAGCAAATTGATATCGATGGCGCTATCGGCGGGACACCGATAGCGACTAAGGCCGCACCTTAGTCCAAGGACGCCGGTACCTTCGCCTGCTGTCACCCATAAATACCTGCAGGATCTATTTCAATCCTGCGAAAATCACCCCCGCAACCTCTCATTCTCCGGATCCCAGGGGGATTCTTCGATGACGCGGGCGGGGCGGCGGTCGCCCAGGATGTTGATTTCCATCTCGGTACCGACGGCTGCGTATTCCGGCTGCACGTAAGCCAGCGCCAGGCTCTTTTCCACGCAGTGGCCGTAGGCGCCAGCCGTGGCGCGGCCGATCATGTCTTCACCGATGAACAGGGGCTCCGAGCCCCAGGCATCTGCATCGACGGCGTCGACTTCCAGGGTGACGAAAGCGTTGGGCACGCCCGCTGCCTGCTGGGCGGCCAGAGCCTCACGGCCGATGAACTCGCCCTTGTCCAGGTGGACGAAGCGATCGAGCCCGGCCTCGAGCACGGTGTAATCCCGCGTCAAATCCTGGGCCCACATGCGGTAGGACTTTTCGATGCGTAATGAGTCCATCGCCCGCATGCCGCACATGGCGAGACCGCCAAGGTCTTCCGCCGCCGCCGCCAGGGCGTCGTAGATGTGGTTCTGATATTCGATGGGGTGATGCAACTCCCAACCCAGTTCACCGACGAAGTTCACCCGTAGCGCGCGGGTGCGGGCCATGCCGAGCTGGATGGTCTGCCCGGTCAGCCAGGGGAAGGCCTGGTTGGAAAAATCGGCGTCGGAGACGCGGGACATCAGTTCACGCGACTTCGGCCCGACGACGACGAAACAGCCGTTGGCCGTCGTGATGTTGTCGAGCCGCACGCTGCCGTCGTCCGGCAGATGCTTGGTGAGATAATCGTTGTCGAAGCGTTCGGCAGCACCTGAGGAGACCAGGAAGTACTGTTCCTCCCCTTCCCGCATGATGGTGAATTCGGAGCGCACGCCGCCCTTCGCCGTCAGGGCATGAGCCAGGTTGATACGTCCGATCTTGATCGGCAGTTTGCGGCAAACCAGACCCGCCAGGTAATCCGCCGCACCCGGTCCGGTCACCAGATGCTTGGTAAAACTGGTGAGATCGATCAGAGCCACGCCGTCGCGGACGGCGCGGCACTCGTTGCCGACGTGTTCGAAATAGTTGCTGCGCCGGAAGCTCCAGACGTCCTTGCGCTCGACGCCCTCGGGGGCGAACCAGTTGGGCCGCTCCCAGCCGTAGCGCTGGCCCCACACCGCACCTTCGGCATCCAGTCGCTCATGACAGGGGCTTTGCTTGGCGGGTCGCGCCGCCGGGCGTTCCTCGTCCGGATAGTGGATGATGAAGACGTGCTCGTAGCACTCCTCGTTCTTCTCTTTGGTATAGGCCTTGTTGGCGTAAGGTCCGAAGCGGCGGGGATCGACGTCGATCATGTCGATGCCCGGTTCGCCCTCGACGATCCACTCGGCCAATTGCCAGCCGGCGCCACCGGCGGCCGTGACGCCGAAGCTATGACCTTCTGACATCCAAAAATTCTTCAGTCCCCAGGCAGGTCCGACCATCGGACTGCCGTCCGGCGTATAGGCAATGGGCCCGTTGACAATGTCCTTGATGCCGGCGTCCTCGAAGGTCGGCACGCGGTTGATGGCGGCTTCGACATGCGGCATCAGGCGTTCGAGATCGCCAGGGAAGAGGTCTTGGCCGAAGGTCTCCGGCACGCCGTCGACGAAACAGGCGGGTGCGCCTTTTTCGTAAGGACCGAGAATGTAACCCTGGCGCTCCTCCCGCAGATAGTACGAGGCATCCGATTCGCGCAACACCGCCATCTCCGGCAGGCCCTGTTTCTTGCGCTCAATTAAGTCCGGCACCTCGTCGGTGATGATGTACTGGTGCTCAACTGGGATCACCGGGATATCGAGCCCGACCATGGACAACGTCTGACGGGCATAGTTGCCGGTGCAGGACACAACATGCTCGCAGGTAATATCGCCCTGGTTGGTCTTGATCAGCCACTCGCCGTTCGGCTGCTGTTCGATGGCGTCAACCTGGGTCTGGCGATAGATCTCGGCGCCGTTGTTGCGGGCGCCCGTGGCCATGGCTTGGGTGACGTCGACGGGTGCGATATGGCCGTCGTCAGGGTGATAGAGCGCGCCGACCAGGCCTTCGACGTTACACAGCGGCCAGAGCTCCTTGACCTCGGCCGGTGTGATCAGTTCGAAGGGCACGCCGATGGTATTAGCCGTGCCGCAGTACTTCTGATACTCGTCCATGCGCTCCTTGTTGGTCGCCAGGCGCAGGTTGCCGGTGACGTGGAAGCTGACGTCCTGTCCGGTCTCCGCCTCCAACGTTTTGTAGAGATCGACCGAGTACTTGTGGATTTGGCCCACTGTGTAGCTCATGTTGAACAGCGGCAACAGGCCGGCGGCATGCCAGGTCGAACCGGCGGTGAGTTCCGTGCGCTCCAGCAGCACGACGTCCGACCAGCCTTTCTTGGCCAGATGATAAAGCACACTCACGCCGACGACGCCGCCGCCGATGACCACAACTCGAGCTTGAGATTTCATTGTTCTTCCCCAACTGACACTTTGGTTGCCATAACCCGCGCGGCCCCGGCGGGGGTCCGCTTGCGGCCAATCTTGCTCAGGTGTTAGGCCCGAACTAGCGCGCCGCCGCCACCATTTATCGCGATACCGTCATCGCCGCTGTCAAGACGAACCGGGACGCCTAGAGCCAGAGCGCTAGGCCCTGCCCCGTCGGAAGTTCCACGATCGGCCGCTCGGCTGCCGCAAACCAATCTCTCAGGGCAAGATGCAGTTCGACATGATCCATCCGGCCGTAGTCATCCATCAGCACGATGGCACCGGGGGTCAAACGGTCCTGGAAATAATCGATGGCCCCGATTTCGGCACTCGCCGCGTTCATGTCGAGGTGGAGGAAGGAGACTTTTTCCGGCGCGGTATCGGCAAGTATGTCGGGCACGCGGCCCTTGATTACCTTGGCGTACGGATAGGCGGAAAACCGTTGGGAGACGATTTCGTGCCAATCTTCGATTTCGTAGACGCCCTCGGTCTGCGCCCGCTCTCGCTCGGTCGACAGATTGTCGTCCAGACCTTCAAACGTGTCATAGAGGAAAATCGATTTGCCCTCGGGAAACGCCGAGAGGAATTCCAGCATGATAAGCGAGTACAACCCCATGTGAACGCCACATTCAACGAGATCGCCCTCTATCCGCAGGGCGTTTTGCGCGCACCATGAATAAACGTGCAGGCGCCAGATTTTTACCAGATCGGTTGGCCTCTCCGTCCCGTCGGCTTCGTAGCAGTGTTTACGAATAATGTTGTTGAATTTCTCGTCCCGCATGAAGCTCATCACGCGTCGGGCGACCAGCATATTGTCGACGGCGAGAACTGATTGTTCGTTTCGAGTGTAAATTTCGATCGCCGCGTTGATGTGTTCCATGGCCTTGGCCATTTCTTCCGGCGGCAGTCCGTAAAACGACATTCATTCCTCCCCGTGTGTATGAACCGGCACATAATTGCACAATAGGTTCATCAAGACCCGCTTGGATCCATCCCCCGACCGTAAAACAGACAAATGATGGGGCGGCTGTGCGCAAGTTGATGTCGGGCGGAAGTTAGTCACTGGAAGGGCGCGACCCCATATTCCTATGAATTGAGACACGGGGGGAGGACCCGACGATGAGTGATCCAGCCGAGGCGCGACCCGCCCGCGAAGGTGGACGCCGGGGCGGACGCGACGCCCGGCGCGCCGCCAGAGGCGCCGCCGTGATCGAAAGCACGCCTTACATTCAGCGCAAGATTCCGCTGACCGAAATTCTATCGGATGAAGGCTTGGCGATCATTGAAGCCAACGCCGACACCATCCTGTCGGAGATCGGCATCGAGTTCCGCGACGACGACGAAGCCCTCGCGCTCTGGCAACAGGCCGGCGCCGACATCAAGGGGAACCGCGTCCGCATGCCGCCCGGCCTGGCCCGCAGCCTGATCGCCACGGCTCCTCCCGTCTTCACCCAGCATGCCCGCAACCCCGCCCGCAACGTGCAGATCGGCGGCGACGCCACCGTCATCGCACCGGTGTACGGCCCGCCTTTCGTGCGCGATCTGGAGCAAGGCCGGCGATATGCCACGCTTGATGATTTCGAAAATTTCGTGAAGCTGATTTACCAATCGCCGCATATTCACCACTCCGGCGGCACGGTATGCGAGCCGGTCGACAAGCCTGTCAACAAGCGCCACCTCGATATGGTCTACGCCCATATGCGGCTATCCGACAAACCTTTCATGGGGTCGGTGACCCACCCGGAACGCGCAAAGGATACCGTGAGCATGGCGGAAATCCTGTTCGGTGAAAAATTCGTCGCCGACAACACGGTCGTGATCGGGCTGATCAACGTCAATTCACCCATGACGTTCGATGAAACGATGCTGGGGGCGCTCAAAGCTTACGCCCGCGCAAATCAAGCGGTCATCGTGACGCCGTTCATCATGTCGGGCGCCATGGGTCCGGTATCGGAAGCGGGCACGCTCGCCCAGGCGCTGGCCGAAGCCATGGCGGGTGCGGCCTTCAGCCAACTCGTCCGGCGCGGCGCCCCGGTCGTTTTCGGATTGTTTTCCAGCGCCCTTTCCATGCAATCCGGCGCCCCCACTTTCGGCACACCCGAACCCACCAAGGTCCTGCTGGCAGCGGCGCAACTCTCGCGACGGCTGGGCTTACCCTTCCGCTCCGGCGGCTCGCTCTGCGCCGCCAAAACGCCGGATGCACAAGCCGCCTATGAAAGCGCCCAATCGCTTTGGCCGGCGCTGATGGGCGGCGTCAATTTCATGCTTCACGGCGCCGGCTGGCTGGAAGGCGGCCTCGTCTCGTCCTATGAGAAGTTCATCATGGACGAGGATCAGTGCGGCATGATGGCGGTTCTGGCCAAGGGCATCGAACTTACGGAAGACGCCCAGGCCCTGGATGCCGTCCGCGAGGTCGGTCCCGGCAACCACTACCTCGGTTGCGCGCATACCCAGGCTCATTTCGAAACCGCCTTCTACCGCTCATCCGTCGCCGACAACAATTCCTTCGAACAGTGGGAAGCGGAAGGTTCGCTGGATACCGCGCAACGCGCCAACGCCATTTGGAAGCAACGCCTTGCGGACTACCAGGCGCCCGAAATCGATCCGGCCATCGACGAGGCACTGCAATCCTTTATCGCCGAAAAGAAAGCCTCAATGCCGGACAAGAACTACTGATCCAGGCACGGAATGCAATCTTAGTGCGGCAGCCTTCCCGCGGCCGTGTTCTGCGGCAGGAAATATCTCTCGAGTAGATCTCCACCTGCCCGCACACCGCAGTCAGGCGTTTGCGCAAGCCGGCCGAAGTGGATACAACATTCGCCAGGTATTTGGGAATGAGTTGAGCCATGAGCAGTACAGTCCGTCTCCACCTGATCCGTCACGGCGACACCGCAGCGCAATGGGCGGAGGAACCAGACCCGGGGCTCAGCGAACTTGGCTTCGAACAGGCGGAAAGTATGGCCGCGACAATCTCGTCGCTCGGCCCGCTGCCCATGTTGATGAGCCCTTTGAAACGGACCCAGGAAACGTCATCTGCATTGGCGCGCCGCTGGCAGGTCGACCCGAGGCTGGAACCGCGCGTCGCCGAAATTCCGGGACCCCCAGGCAGTCCGGACGAACGACGCGCCTGGCTGCAGGAAACCCTCAGCTCCACCTGGCCGGACATGAAGCGGGAACTACAGACCTGGCGGCAGGGGGTTCTGGAAGCCTTGCATGAAATTACCGAGGAAACGGTTGTGGTGAGCCACTATGTGGCGATCAATGTGGCCGTCGCGGCAGCACGCGGCGACGCCCGGGTGATCTGCTTTTCACCGGCCCACTGCTCGCACACGGTCCTGGATATCAAAGATGGCGAGATGAGCGTCGTCGCCCTGAACGATTCAGCCGATACCGATTTGCCTTTGCCGGGCTGAGGCGTCAGTTCGCGCCGTTACGGCGAAAGAAGTTGTCCCAGACGTCGTAGACCACCAGGCAGAGTGACGCGATGGTGATCACCCAGAACGGCAGGCCACCCCAGAAACCGGCGAGACCGGACGAGATGCTTTCGGCCAAGCCGACCATAAAGACGATCAGGATCAAAGCGCCGATCACGGCTGAAATTCTGTCGATGCCTCTTTGCGACATTTGATCTCCTCCACGGACGCTGCCTAGCTGTCCGAAATATGCTCCATCAGCCATCTGGCGGTCCGGCAGAGCCGGGCGTCCTCTTCCAAATTCGAAACGAGTTGCACGCCGATCGGCAATCCGTATTCCCCCCGCAACAACGGCAGGGACAAACTGGGCAAGCCACAGAACGTCCAGATAGTGCAAAATATCGGATCGCCGGTCCAGTCCAGACCCTCGGGCGCCTCACCCGAGGCCGAAGGCGTCAGAACCGCGTCATAGTCGGTGAAAAATTCTGCGAAGTAAGCGCCTGTATCGGCAACGGCCGCCAACGCGGCGGCGTATTGCTCATCGGTGTGCTTGGCGCCGTTCTCGATCTTTTCCATCAGCTGCGGACTGATCCGATCCGGTGCGCTGTCATACGCCTCGGCGAGGTTACGGCGCACCTCATATTCGTGAATGACCTGGTGGTGATCGATCACGTCACCAAGGCTCTCAGGGAAAGCGACTTCCTCAACGCAGTCGCCGAGAGCCTCGCGCAATTCAGCAAAACCGCTCCGGGCATCGTCCATCAGGCGGTCATAGTAAGGCAATTCAAGCCAGGCCAGCGAGGGATCGACGGGAGCGTCCTCCCGAAAGCCGGCACTGAAGTCGGGCTTGGGCCGCGCATAGGTCGCCCCGTCCGCCGCGTCGTGACCCGTCAGGACGTCGGTCAGAAGCGCCATGTCCTCCAGGGTCCTTGCAAATCCGCCGATTTGATCGAGGGTTTCCGAGGTTTGCAGCACGCCGTGGCGGGAAATCATGCCGCGGCTCGGTTTGAGACCGACGACGCCGCAGAACGATGCCGGGCGCACCACCGATCCGTTGGTCTGGCTGCCCAAAGCCAGCGGTACGTGTCCCGCAGCCACCGCCGCGGCGGAGCCGCTGGAGGAACCGCCCGGCGTATGCGCCGGGTCGTGCGGGTTGGTCGTCTCCCCCGGCGTGACAAAGGCGAATTCCGCCGTCACCGTCTTGCCCATGACAACCGCGCCCGCTTCGCGCAACTTGGCCACCGTAGTGGCGTCCGCGACCGGCCGGCGGTCCCGGTATATCGGCGACCCGAAAGCGGTCGGCATATCGTGGGTATCGTAAATGTCCTTGATGCCAACGGGCACGCCATGGAGAGGTCCTAACGGCTTGCCTTGCTGGCGCATCTCGTCCAGTGACCGCGCCTGGGCCAATGCCAGTTCCCCATCGAGGTACACCCAGGCCTTGACGCCGGCATCGGTCGCCTCGATCCGGTTGAGGCAGTCCCGCACCAGTTCCTCTGACGAATAATCGCCCGTCCTGAGTTCGGCGGTCGCTTCCGTGGCCGTTTTGAGGTGCAAAGACATTTACTGACCGGACGAACTGGACGTTAGGGAATGTAGGGACCGAACAGGAAGTCCGGGAACCACAGCGCCAAACCCTGGAACTGGTACATCAGGACCATGGCGAAAATGACGATTCCCAGGTAGGGCATGATGCCCTTGAAGATGTCCATCAACTCGATCTGCGACTTCAATACCCCCTTGAGGTAATAGGCCGACATCGCCATGGGTGGGGTCAGGAAGGAGGTCTGCAGGTTGAGCGCCACCAGCATCGCGAAAAAATATGGATTGACGCCGAAGGTATCCAGCATGGGCAGGAAGATCGGCACGAAGATGATCAGGATCTCCGACCATTCCAAGGGCCAGCCCAACAGGAAGATGATGGCCTGGGCCAGGACTAGGAACTGCCAGGGCTCGAGCTGGAACGACACGATCCAGTGTTCGATGATGTCGTGCCCGCCGAGATAGGAAAAGACGGCAGCGAAGGTCCAGGAACCGACGAACAGCCAACAGACCATGGCTGTCGCCTTGGCGGTCAGGAAAACGGATTCCTTCATCTTCTCCCACGACAGGGAACGGTAGAGTGCGGCCAGAATGACAGCGCCCAGGGCGCCCATTGCCGCTGCCTCCGCCGGCGTCGCCAGGCCACCGAGGATAGAGCCCAAAACCATCATGATGAGCACCGTCAGCGGCACGAACGAAGTCAAGAGGGAGAGGTAGATTTCGCTTTTCGGCGGGACTTCCTCGTCCAGCGGTTTCGGCGCCAGCGACGGCGTAATCTTGGCTCGGATGATGACGTAGAGAATGTAGAACCCGGCTAGCATGAAGCCTGGAAAAACCGCGGCCGCGTATAGCCTGAGCGGCGAAAGTTCGGCGATCGCCGCATAGACGATCAGCATGATCGAGGGCGGGATCAGGATACCCAGCGTGCCGCCGGCGCAGATCACGCCCGACGCGAACTGCTTGTTGTAATTGGCCTGGGCCATGGCCGGGAAGGCTAGCAGCCCCATAAGGGTCACGACGGCGCCGACGATGCCGCTGGCGGTGGAAAAGACCGCACAGGTTAGCAAGGCGGCGATTGCCATGGAACCAGGCATGTTTCGCGCCGCCAGCCTGAGCGATGAGAACAGGCGCGTCACGATGTCGGCGCGTTCGACGACGTACCCCATAAACAGGAACAACGGCACCGCAACCAAAGTGTCGTTCTCCATCACCGAGTAGGTGTTCTGGTTCAACAGGTAAAAAATCTGGTTGTCAAAAAGATCGGCAAAGATGTCGATGCGGTCGGCGTCGTAGTAAGCGTAGTAGCCGAAACCGACGCCCATGGCGACCAGCGTAAAGGCGATTGGGAATCCGAGCAGTACGAGCAGGATGAACAAGCTCAGCATCAGAATGGCGACTTCGGGATTTGTCATTCTTTGGCGTACTCCGTCGCTCCGAAAATGATCGGACGGTGTTGGTTCATGGGATCAATCGATGCTGGATTCTTGGGTCAGCACGTTTTCGGTTTCCTGCACGTCTTCGAGGCGCTCCAACCAGCGGCCGGTTTTGATGGCGAGATAGCAGCGCATGCACTCCGCAACGCCTTGCACGATCAGCAAGCCGCCGGCAATGGGAATGAGTGTTTTAAAGAAATAAATCTGGATGCGGGCCGGGCTGTTCCAGCTCACCTCCTTGTAGCGCCAGGAATCGTTGGCGATTTCGGCGCCGTACCAAAAGAGCGCCAACATGCCGGGGAAGAAAAAGATAATGTACAAAAAGAAATCTATCCGCGCCTGCCACTCAACCGGAATGAGCCGGTAAACAACGTCCGCGCGGACGTGGCCGTCCTGGGCCAGGGCATACGGACCCGCCATCAGGAAAAGCGCGCCGTACATCTGGACCATCATGTCGAAGGCCCAGACCGTCGGTGCGTTCAGGACATAACGCACGAAAACCTCATACGACACCGACAGCGTCAGGATCACGATGCACCAGCCGAAGGCGCGCCCAATCCAGATGTTGAGGCTTTCGATGGCATGAATGGCAGCTCTCATGCGCTCTCTCCCGTCTTAAACGTCTAAGCAAAGAACAGGGACAGCCCGTTGGCTGTCCCTATCCCAAACATTCATCATTCATCGTTTAATCGACCAATGATCGTTGTTTTGTTTAACCGAAGTGATGCTTGTACGCCATGCTGTAATCCGGTTGGTTCAGCAGCAGGTAATCCATCACTTTCTTGGCGTAGTTCTTTTGCGAATCGACGACCTTGGCGAAGAAGGGATCTTCACCGGAAATCCGGTTGACGACAACGTCCCAAGCCTTCAACTGCTCCTGCATCACGGAATCGGGCGTGCGGTAGACGTTCACGCCGCTCTTCTCTCTGAGCACGATCAAATCATCGGCATAACGCAGCGTGTTGTGCCAATAGAAGTTCGAGTTTTCCGCCTCGGAAGCATACTCGAGAATCTTCTGATGCTCCTGCGGCAGAGAATCGAACGTCTTCTTGTTGAAGGTGATCTCGAAGGCTTCCTGCGATTGATGGAAGCTGGCGAGATGGTAGTGCTTCGAGACGTCCTGCATGCCGAAGTCCTTGTCCGAGGTCGGATTGTTGAACTCGGCGGCATCGATCAGTCCCGACTTCATGGCCGGCTGGATTTCACCACCCGGCAATTGTGCGACGGACATGCCCATGACGGAAAGAACGTCGGCGGCCAGGCCGACCGTGCGGTACTTAAGGCCGTTCATCTGGGAGGCGTCTTTGATTTCTTCCTTGAACCAGCCCAAGGGTTGTGCCGGCATCGGGCTGTTGAAGAAACTCACCAGATTGAGCTGGAGGCTCCCCATCAACTCGTTGAAGAGTTCCATGCCGCCACCGTAATGGATCCAGCCCAGAAGCTCCTGAGCGGACCAGCCGAAGCACGGGCCGGTGCCGAACAACGACGCAGCCTTCGACTTGGAATACCAGTAGGCCGGTACGTAATGGGCGCCATCGAGAACGCCGCGGTGTACCGCGTCCTGCATCTGGCTGGTTTTGACCACCGAATTGACCGACAGAAGGTCAATCTTCAGATCCTTGCCCGCCATGTCATGAACGCGTTTCACATAGCTCTTGGCGTTTTCGAGGAAAATACCACCGCCCCAGGCCGCCTGCACTTTGAGAACCTTGGTCTTGGCCTGTACGATGCTCGGCGCGGCGATCGTGCCGGCTACCGCTGCACCGCCCGCAACGCCCATTCCCTTCAGGAATTTGCGGCGGGACGATTTGACTTTCGATTTGGACATGCACTCCTCCTGTATATCGTTTTGAGTTCTTGTTTGTTGGGCGGCGCCTGTCCCGATCGGAACGGGCTCCACCGATAGACTGTGAGAGAGCAACGCGGACCACGCAGCCGGACGCCCACCGGCATACAATTCTCAAGCGATTTTTCGAAACATGTACCCCTGCCGAAAAGCCGCGCCCTACGGGCAACCGCATTTCGCCAGATTGGCCGCATCGTCATTCTCTCCCCCTGATCGATGCGACCGATCAATTTATTCGACGCCAACTAGGTAGCACGACTGGGCCTTGAGTTGAACAGCCAATTTGGATCCAGAAATCAGGTTCCCGTGATCCCTCTGCATTCGGCTCAAGATCATTTAAGATAGACTGCCTTCGTAGCGCAGTTCTGAGTACTGATTAGGTTTTGCCGCATGGATCACATTCGCCAGATCAGGGCCATGAGTATCCGCCGTATTGTCGCGCTGGCATTCACTGGCGTCGTGCTGATCCTGGCCATCCTGGTTGGCGCCACAGCCTTGTTCCTGCCCGGCCGACTGGTCGACGGCAGCCCCGGCGTGCCGGTCGATTACCTCTGGTGGATCCTGGCCTTGGCCTTCCTGGCCACGACCGTACTCTGGTTGATGGCGGACCGTTTGTTGGTCGCCCGCAACACCGACCACCGCAGCCTGCCGGCACGCCCTGAATTTTATGATTTCGACGACCACAGCCAGCCCATGCACTGGGACGAGATTCAGGGCAAATTGCTGAAGGACCTGCATTTCGTCGTGTTCGACACGGAAACGACGGGGTTAAAACCCTCCGACGGAGACGAAATCATTTCCATTGCTGCCGTGCGCGTCGACAATGGCGAGCTGAACGAAACGGACGTTTATTCCAGACTGGTCAATCCCGGCATGACCATTCCGCCGCTCTCGATCAAGTATCACGGCATCACGGACGACATGGTGGTGGAGGAAGACCGCATCGGTGGGGTTCTGCCGTCTTTCCGCGACTACGTGGGGGACGCCATCCTGGTCGCTCACAACGCGGCCTTCGATATGCGGTTTCTGCAGCTCAAGGAAGAGGAGACGGGCGTCATCTTTCCCAACCTGGTGATCGATACGCTTCTCATCAATGTCTTCCTGGAGCACGAGAGCCACAACCACTCGCTGGACGCTATCGCCGAGCGTATGGGCATTACCATCGAGGGCCGGCATACCGCTTTGGGCGACAGCATCGCCACCGCCAAGATCCTGTTGAAGATGATGCACCGGCTGGAGGCGCGCGGCATCACGACGCTCAGGCAGGTGGTCGACGTCAGTTCCAAGATCGAACACGTGCGGAAAATGCAGGAACAGTTCTAGAAAATCTCACCGCCGAATTCGTAATTGATGCGCTGGCGTAAACCTTCGACGGCTTTGAAGGCCTCCCGCAGCCGGCGTTTTTGCCAGCGGCTGAGTTTCTTGGGATGCACGAAACCCGAAACCTTGCGGCCGGCTTTGAAATCTCCGATCTGGTTGCGCAGCAACAAATCGCTGATCGTCTTATAGGCGCTGGTCAGATCGTCGAATTCATCGCGTGTGGCGACATTTCGCTCCAGCAGGCTTTCCAGACGTGCCAACGTGCCGGTTACCTCCACGCCCTCCCGCAAGGCCAGCAGCCTCACGCCCTCGATCAGCGGCAGCGTGCCGTACAGTTTGAGATTGACCTCGCCCTTATGGTCTTCGTCTTTGCGTTCCGTGGCGAAGCGCCCGAACCAGCGCCGTGCCGTTCCGTGATCGCGGTCCGCCGTGAATAACGCCCGCATGAACGGCTCGTTCCCCTTGGTTACCTTGGTGACGTAGCTGCGCAATTCCGACGCCAGCGACGGATCGCCCCACGAGGCCTGGAAATCGAAAAAGATGTCGCAGCTAATCAAGGCCGTGACATTGGCCCGCCGGTTCCAGTAATCGATCTGGCCTTTCCATTGCGACAGGTTTTTGCGCCACAAGGGATTGGTCGCCATGACATTGCCCGTACAGTAGGGCAAGCCGACCTTGTCCAGATCGTTTGATACGCGTGCCGCCAGGTCGATGAACCACTGATCGATTTCGGTGTGCCGCTCGTCCGGGTAGTCGGCCACGATGAAGCCGAAATCCTGATCGGGATATATGTAGTTTTCGCTGCGTCCACCGGATCCCATGATGATCAGGGTGAACCCGACAGGCGGCTCGCTGCCCTCGGCCGCCAACGCCGCCAGATTCAGATCCGTCAGCCGCCGGTAGATATCATTGTTGACGTGACTGAGCAGCGTTTGGATTTCGCTGGCCGAGACGCCGTCCCGCAGCATTTGATCGGCGACATCGACCTGCGCTGCCTTGATCTCGGTCAGACCGTCGATGGAATCGTCCTGCGTCAGTTCCTCGATTTCGTCGATCAGGCTGCCGGCGGCATGAACCATCGTGTCATGCAGATCGAGGATACCACTGAGGCGGCCCTGGCCGTCGACCACGGGGAGATGCCGATGACCGAGCCTGCGCATGCGGGCAATGGCGATAAAAAGGCGCTCCCATGCCCCGATCGTGTGGACCGGCGCCGTCATGATGTCGGGCGCAGACTGATCGGGATCGGCGTTGAAGGCGACGCGGCGGACGATATCCTGTTCGGTGATGATACCGACGGGGCGCCGCTCGGCGTCCACCACGACGACCGCGGTAAACTTGCTGGTCGCCATAAGGCCGACGATTTCCCGCAGCGTCGTCTCGGCAGTTACCTCCGCCGGTTGTCCGTCGGCGTGCTCGTCAACGCGTTTGAAGAAAATTTCCGTAGCGGCTGTCATTGGGACTGCTTCCCCGCTCCAGTTATTATAATTCTTGCGGTGTACGGGAGCTCTCCGGAATCATCTCATGTTCCACGGAATCCGGCAGCGTATCGCTCTGCTGCGCCCGCCATGCCTCGAGCACCGCCTCGGCCACGAGCAGTTCGTTGAACTGGCCCCGGACCTGCTTCCATTTGAAAAACATCGAGTTTTCGACGATCTCGGTATCCAAATCCTTGAGTTCATCGGCAATCGGCGCCCATTTGACCAACGCCTTCCGGCTGTCCGCGAAGAAATCGTCGCTTTCGTCGGTATCGCGCCAGATGACACCCATGATCCGGATTTCAAACGCTTCGCGGACGTCGTCAAATCCGTCGGGCCGCTCCGCGGGAATTTCCTCCGCCGCCAGAACCGACATTACCAGATAACGAGCTAGACCCTGGAACTCGTCGTCGCTGGCCGAAGCCGTATTGCCCACGCGCGCCGCCGCATAAATAGCGAAGTCGCAAAGGCAGATCAGGTAGATCTCCCATTTGGCAATATTGATGGAATTGGCAAATTTTTCGTCTTCGAACAAGGAACGGTAAAGCGTGCCCGACCGGGTCTTGAGGTAGCCGAAAAGCGTCGTCTGGGCGACGAATTTCGATCTGGTGTCCGCGTAGCGGGCCAACTCATCCGGCGTGGTCACAGGCGGTTCGCGGCGCCAAAACCGCAACGCTTTTAGGGCCAAAAAAACGTAGAATGCGACTTCTTTTAACGAATTCTTAAATTTTAGTAATTCCAGGGGAAGCGAACGAAGCATAGATTCTGCTTTCAAATTTGAGTAGTATCCGCGTGCTTGTAGAAGAGAATATTCGCTTGTCGAGCCAAAAACGAATCATAACCAACGGCGGCAGTTAAAGATCGCCGACAAAAAAAGTACAGGGAAATGACGGCTCGATAGGTGGATTGTGTCGATTGCGGGGGCACAACATGTAGTGTTTTCGCGGTCGTTTGGTCATAACCTCAAAGGGGGCTTCATAATGGCTGAAACCGACCCTAATGTGCTTGAAGCGCATTGGTCCAAGACAAAGAGCCTAACAATTACGGTTCTTGTCATCTGGTTCATCTTTTCCTTTGTCGTGCACTGGTTCGCCGACTCACTCAACTCAATCTCCTTCCTTGGATTTCCACTGGGGTTCTATATGGCAGCCCAAGGATCTCTTGTCGTTTTTGTTGTCCTGATTTTCTGGCTCGCTAGACGCCAGGACGCTATCGACAACGAATTCGGCGTTGCCGAAGACGAAGACGAGTAAAACCCGGCAAATTGGGAAAAATGGGAGAGGTTCTGTGAAGAACACATTTATTGACAACCTACCCAAGATCTACGGGATGTACACCGGTGGTTTCATCGTGTTTATCCTGTTGATGGCGGTCTTGGAGCAAGTAGGTCTAAGCGCTGAAGCCATCGGCATTTTGTTTGTTGCGTTTACCGTCTTCATCTATGCCGGCATCGGCTGGTTGTCGCGGACAATGCAAGTCGAAGCTTACTATGTGGCGGGACGGCAAGTACCCGCCGTTTTCAATGGCATGGCCACAGCCGCCGACTGGATGTCGGGGGCGTCATTCGTTGCCATGGCAGGCGGCATCTATTTCGGCGGACACGGCTATCTGGCCTTCGTGGTCGGTTGGACCGGCGGCTATGTGCTCGTCGCATCCTTGATGGCGCCGTATTTGCGGAAGTTTGGTTGCTATACCGTGCCCGATTACATCGGAACGCGTTATGGCGGCAACCTGGCCCGCCTTTGTGCCGTGATCGTCCTGGTGGTCGCGTCCTTCACGTACGTGACGGCGCAGATCAACGCCACCGGAACCATCGCGTCCCGTGCCTTGCAAATTCCGTTTGAGGTTGGCGTCTGGTTCGGCCTTCTCGGCATCCTGCTCTGCTCGATGCTGGGTGGAATGCGGGCCGTGACCTGGACCCAGGTGGCGCAGTACATCGTGCTGATCATCGCCTATCTGATTCCGGTGTTTTGGATGTCCAACAAGCAAGGCTTCGGCTTGATTCCGCAGTTCGCTTATGGCGATGCGGTGGCCCGTTTGGGTGAGCTGGAGGCATTGCACAGGATTGGGGAACTGAAGCCTACGGAGGCCTTCGCCGGCCTGCGCGCGCTGACCGTTCCACACGCCGCGGCGGGAGATACCGCCATGGCGAGTTGGAAGTTCGTCACTCTGGTGGCCTGCATGATGGCTGGCACGGCATCCCTACCGCACATTCTGATGCGTTACTTCACCACACCTTCGGTGAAGGCCGCGCGTCAGTCGGTGGCTTGGTCGCTGCTGTTCATCTTCCTGCTGTACTTCACGGCGCCCGCGCTCGCAACATTCACCAAGTTGCAGGTGCTGGATCCGAACTTGGCAACCGGCATCATCGGCAAAGCCTTCTCGGATGTCTCGTCACTCGACTGGATTCAGAAGTGGAGTAACGTCGGCTTCCTGAAGATTGTCGACAGTAACGGTGACGGCATACTCCAGATCAACGAATTCTTCATGCGCGGCGACATCGTCGTGCTGGCAACGCCGGAAATCGCCGGCCTGCCGTTCGTGATCTCGGGTTTGGTCGCCGCCGGTGGCATGGCAGCCGCCATGTCGACTGCCGACGGTCTGCTGCTGGCCATCGCCAACGCTCTGTCGCACGATCTCTACTACAAGATGATCGATCCGACAGCCGACACCAAGAAGCGTCTGATCGTCGCCCGCGTCCTGCTGGTGGCTATCGGTGGCGCCGGTGCGTTCGTCGCAAGTCTGAAGTTGACGAGCATTCTCGGTGCCGTTGCCTGGGCGTTCGATTTCGCCTGTTCCGGCCTGTTCTTCCCACTGGTGCTTGGCATCTGGTGGAAGCGGGCCAACAAGCAGGGCGCGATCGCCGGCATGATTGCGGGCTTCGTGGCGGGTACCTTGTACCTCGTCAACATCCGCTTCCTGGGCGGTGACATCTGGTTTGGCATTGATCACTTGCGCTTCGGAATTATCGGCATGCCGGTAAGTCTGGTCGCAATGATCATCGTCACCAAGATGACTCCGGAGCCTGATGCCGAGACTCAGGCGATGGTCGACAACATGCGTATTCCGAAGGGCGCCACGGTGCTCTCCGCCACGCACTAGTCGAACCGTACAAGCAAGTAACGACTGGGGCGGAACTCTGTTCCGCCCCATTTTTTTGCACTAGACTCGCCGTCACCAAGTTAACCGGAGCAGAGTTTTGTTGGACGCCTTCCCGATCTGGGTCATCGTAATCGATTACATACTGGGCATGGTGATGTGGACGCTGATCGGCCGCGCCGGCATGTCGTTATTCCTGCCAATCAACTCAAGCTTTTTCTTTATGCGATTTTTCGTCCGCGTCACCGATCCCATCATCGACGCCTTCGAGTTCATTACCCCGAGTTTCCTGGTCGCACCCATCGTGCCGCTGTTCGTGGCCTGGTTCTTCTTCATGATCCGCTTTTATCTCGTGCCCTGGATGCTGGGCTACGAAGTCATGGGCATGCTGTCCTTCCCCCTCGAAGGCGAAATCGCCCGCGCCATCTACGCCATCGGAAATTAGAACGACGCTCGTCATCAATTCCCAACCTGTTTGGTGTCGGCGTACATGCAAAGCGTGAACCATTTGGGCATGGTGCGGATCATGCCCTTGGGACCCAGCGCCACCAGACGCTCGTGACGTATGGCGGCGTTGAGGCCCACATCGCCCTGCCAGACCTCCACCATCGTGCGCACGTCGGTCGAGAGATAAATGTCGACATCCTTGCCCGGATCTTCGGTGCAGAGATCGACGCCGTCGGCATCAACGATGAGCCACCAGCTTTTATGTTTCTTGAGGTCGGTAAAGACGAATCCGATCACAGTCTCGCCGTCGGGCAAACCGGCGCTATCGATGCGTCGGTGAATGTCCCACATCAATAGCTCGACATCCAATTCATCGTCGGACATCCGGCCCCGCGCCCACCTTTGGCCCCATCTGGCAACCTGATCCACCACGGGTTCCAGTTCCCGGCCCATCGGCGTCAGGCGGTATTCATGGCCCCTTTTTCCCGACAGCCGCTTCTTGAGGATGATGCCCTTGTCTTCCAATTCCTTCAGCCGCTTGTTCAGGACGGTCGGCGATATGCGGCTCATGCTGCGCTGAAAATCGTTGAAGCGACTGGTGCCCATCAGCAGCTCGCGCAATATCAGCAGCGTCCACTTTTCGCCGATAATCTCGGTTGCCTTGGCGACAGGACAATATTGACCGTAGCTTGTCATTCCATCCCCCCAACTACATTATCCGTAGTCAGATACTACGCTTCGCGCAGTATTCCGCAAGCCCCGCCTCCCCTACCGTCTGCCGCAATCGATCATCGGAATACGGTGGTTGATTGGAGCATCTACCACAATTTTTTCGGAAGGGAATCTGATCATGAACACCAACGCAGCAGTTATCGACAGCGCCAACGTCAAGAACGGCGTCAATGTTGATACGGTCATCAACGTCATCGAAACCATCCAGGCCGAACCGGCCGCCGCGCAAATGCAATTCAGGGTGCAGAACAACTGGATCAACGGCGGCCTGAACCGCTCCCGCATCCAGGGCTTCTACGCCGCTTGCGCGGAAGACGAGACCCGTAGCGAGCCCTTTACAGTGGACTCGGACGAGCCGGCGATCATGGCCGGGGAAGACAGCGCACCCAACGTGATGGAATTCGTTCTACATGGCTTGGCAGGGTGCCTGACAAGTACGCTGATCTACCACGCAGCGGTACAGGGCATCGAAATCGAGGTCGTCGAGTCGCATTTGGAAGGCGACATGGATGCCCGCGGTTTACTGGGCCTGGACGACAATGTCCGCAAGGGCTATAGCCAGGTCCGGGTCGGCATGCGGGTGAAAAGCCAAGCCGACGAGAAGGAACTTACAGCCTTGGCCCTGCATAGCCCGGTTTACGACATCGTTTCGAACTCACTCCCCGTGGAGTTCAAGCTTGAAACGTACTGAGCCAGCGCCGGGAAGCGGCTCGGTCCCCTTCGACCGGCCGCTTCCCTCCCCCGCTTGAAGATAGTTCAGAAGATCGGCCGATCCAGCATGATGAGAATGCCGAGGACAGTGGCGGCCGCCCAGCCGAGAATCGCGACAAATTGCCAAAACGGCGTTTCGTAGCGGCCCGGCTTGACGTGCGCCAGCCACTCCTCCTCGGTCATTTTTTCGGGCGCCTGGGTAAAGCGCGGGTGCGTACTCGTTACAAATTTCTTGTCGATTTGCATGGCATATCGCCTTCATTTGCAAGCAATTCCGGTTCAGCCCTGGAACAGGCTGAGAATGTGCTTTGGGCTTGAGTTCGCAATGGAAAGGGCCTGCAACCCCAATTGCTGCTTGACGCGCCCCGCCTGCAACGCGGCGCTTACGGTGCCGAGATCGGCATCGATTAGATTGCCGACACCCTCTTGTTGGATGTCGCGCAATTGCACGGTGAAGTCCTGTTGGCTTTCGATACGTTTGGCAGAAGACCCCAGATCCGCCTGCTGGCTGGTCGCCTGGCTCAATGCGGTCTCGATAGCGCTTAAAGCCGATTGAGCATTGGCTGCGGTGTCCAGTGCCGCAGTGTCGATACCTAAGCCGGCAGCGCTGAAATCCTGTGCGGAAACGTTAATACGGCCGCCGTCGGCATCCTTCAGCACATTAAGGTCTGCCGCTCCCGGTTCGATCAGGTTGGTGCCGTTGAATTCGGAGGATGAGACGACGGAACCGATCTGATCGCGCAAGGCGTTGAATTCGCTGTTCAGGGCCTGACGGGATTCAGCATCGATATTTTCCTGGCTCGCCTGAACTGCGATGGACTTCATGTCCACCAGGAGATCTGAAATATTGGCCGCACCAACGGCGGCGACGCCGATGGTGGCCTGGGCCGAATCGAGACCGATTTTTACCGACGTGGCGGCGCCGATATCGCCCAACAGCCGTTGCGCGATGGCCAGCGTCGCGGCATCGTCCTGGGGGCGGTTGACCTTCAGGCCGGTGGAGATGCGGACGCCGGTTTGACCGAGGGCGCGCGTGGTCTCGTTCAAACCGCGAATGCCGGAATGGGCCACGGGGTTGGTGTTGATGGAGAGCATCGTTTCTTCCTTTCGGTGGCTCGTCCGCCGTAGCCGTAAAGGCCTTAGGTACGGAGCTTTGCGTCCCGCCGTTTCCGACGGTTTGCCTTTGTCGAGGACAATCTGAACGATTGCGTGACCGGTATATGGGGATGAGATCAGGCCTGTGCAAGGCCTAAGTAGTTGGCATTTATGCTAAATTTTCTGAGACCCGGCACAAACGGCGAAGGCCCGGGCGGTTAGAGCTTATGCGTATCTTCCGCTGCGCCCTCGAACAGGACGCGCCGCATAGCTTCCGCCGCTTTTTCGTGAAATTCTGCCGCGTCGCGGTCGAAATCGCGCAATGGTCTCGGGGCTGGTTCGAAGTTCGCGAATTCGTCGACACCGCGCACCAGGGCCGCGCAGTCCCAATCGCCCACCACCTGCCGGGTCTCCGTCGGCATGAAATGCATGGATACGCCGATGCGCCGGTCGTCGGAGTTGTTGGGCCCGGAAGCATGCGCCAGGCGATAGTTGTGCAGCGACATCTGGCCCGTCCGCAACGGCATGTAAGCGGCGGCGCTGTCGTCCACGCCCGCCGTGATTTCCTGGCCCCGCGTCAGCATGTTGTCTTCATGGTAGAGGTCCTCGTGGGGCAGGACATCGCCGATGTGCGTACCCGGCATCACCCGCATACAGCCCGCCTCGATACTGGCCGGCGACAGCGCCAGCCAGGCGGTGACGACCCGGTTGCTCGAAAGCCCCCAATAGCGTGTGTCCTGATGCCACGAGATGAAGCTTTTGGCGCCTGCCTCCTTGATCCAGAAGATGGTGTTCCAGCAGAGAATATTGGGACCGATCAGTTGCTCGACGGGATCCAGCACCCGGGCATCCCGGATCAGATCATCGAGCCATTTGAACAGCAGAAAGGATTTGGCCCGCTGCGCCGGTTCGAGAGAGCCGCCCTGCCCGGCCTCTACGGCCTCTAGCCGGGCTCGCAGGACACCGGCTTCCGCCTCATCCAGTACGTCGACGGGAGAGACGTAACCGGCTTCATTGAATTGCCTGACTTCGGCGCTGGTCAATATCATTTTCGCCTCTCCCAATGTTACTTGCCCGGATAACTGGCGGACATTCCGTACTTGGGATCCATTTGCGTCCCATATGGCGGGATGGGATAGCGCAAACCCACTTTGCCCAGCCCCCGCAGCCCTTCGATACCGCGGGCGAATTCGTCGGGCGGCATGGCCAGCAGCATTTCATCGTCGGCCACGCCGCCGTAGCGCCGCTCGGCGTAGCAGGGAATGGAAATCGACGTCTCACCCGTCGCCAAAGCCCGGCCCCAGGAATCCGAACAGGCGGTCTCGCCGGTGATCGTCATATCGTAGCGCTTGTAACGCTTATACTGCAGGCCATTGACGAAAAGGATGGTCTGCGCCGGGTTGGCATAAAAGAGAACGATATCCGGCGGATCCAGCCGGCCGGAACGCAGTGGGGAGACGCAAAGCCCCTGGTATTTGGGCTCGACCCGGATCATTTCCGCCTGATGCGCCTTGGACGCCTCGCGGTTACCGAACCAAACCCCATCCATCTGCTCGCCGGAAAGGAAGCTCTCGGAGGGCGCGTTGAGCCCGGCGACACCACCGCAGTTGCTGTTCATGCGGGTGTTTTCGTGGACGATGCCCAGCGTGAAACCGGCGGTCCGCGACTGCCCCACCATCTGACACATGGTGAAATGGAAATCTTCGGTTGGTGAGCGTACGCCCTTGATCTCCCTCATCTCCGCCACATCCTCGAACAGTTTCATACCGATGGGGATGGTGCGGATGCGCAGCGTTTCGATCAGTTCTGCGGCCAGCGCCTTCAGATTGCCTGCGCTCACGTCATAGTCGGTGTCCTGGGTCACGGCTTCTTCCTCATGAGATTCGTTACCTCCCCCAACTCATGAAACAGGAAACCGGCGGGTTCGGCAATTCCTTCAAAACACCCGCCCCGTATTCACGACGATCAAATCCCTGTGCTAACGTCACCGGCAGGCAACGGAATTGGGAACCAGTCATGAGATTGCGTCAGTTTGTCTTCGTCGCAGAGAAACTCGAACCGGCCGTCGAGGAAATCGGTTCGGTGCTGGGTCTGGAGGTCTGCTACCAAGATCCCGGCGTGGCCGAGTTTGGCCTTGAGAACGCGCTGTTCGCGGTCGGCGGCAATTTTCTCGAAGTCGTGGCGCCCACCGAAGACGGCACCGCGGCCGGGCGCTATCTCGACCGGCGCAAGGGCAACGGCGGTTACATGGTCATCCTGCAGTGCCAAGACGCAGTGGCGCAGCGCGAACGCATCACCGCAATGGGCATCCGCGACGTCTGGCGTCACGACGGCCCCAATGCCTTCGCCACCCATTTCCATCCGGCCGACGTCGGCGGCGCCATTCTGTCGATCGATTCCATGGCGGCGGCGCCGGATCACCATCAGAAAACGGCGGACTGGCAGTGGGCCGGAACGACTTGGCGCGACCACATCAAGACCAACGTCACCAGCGCCATGACGGGGCTGGAGATCCAGTCGGCCGACCCTGCCGGCCTGGCCGAGCTCTGGGCCAAGGTTGTGGACCAACCGGTCCAGGGCCAACCCGATACGCCCCACATCTCTCTCGACAACGCGACGCTTAGATTTATCGGGGCCGAAGACGGCCGCGGTCCGGGGGTTTCAGGTCTGTCGCTGACGCCGCAAAACCGTCCGGCCATCCTGTCGGAGGCCGACCGCCGCGGCCTGCTCACCGGCGACAATCGTTTCTCACTTTGCGGGGTAAACGTCAGCCTGCTTTAGTTGCCGACGTGGCGGACAAATTTTCGCCAAAACAAGCGGCCATCCAGTTCATGTACAGTCTGGCGGTGAGTTCATCAAACCGAGTGGCCAGTTCCGTACTGGAGGCGAGGAAATCTTTGGTGCCTTCTTCCCCGAGCATGGCATCGAATTCGACTTTGTATTCGGGTATTTCCAAGCATTCGACGATCATGTCCGGCGTCAGTTCCGGGTGAAACTGAACGCTAAAGGCGTTAGCCCCGATTTGCATTGATTGCACGGCACAAACCGGAGAACTCGCCAACACACGCGCATCGGACGGCGGCCGGGAGACTTCGGCGCCATGTCCCTGGGTGAACACCAAGGGCGCATCGATCGCCTCAAACAAGGGACTTTCCTTGCCCTCCGGCGTCAGCGCAATGTTCAGGTTGCCGACCTCGGGTGCCGCCAGCCGGCTAACCGTGCCGCCAAGGGCGTCAGCCAGCAGCTGATGTCCCAAACACACGCCGAAGTACGGCATGCCGCGATCCCCGACTGCCTCACGAATGGCGGCCTTTTCGGCCAACAGCCACGGGTGTTCCGCTTCTTCCCACACCTGCATTTGACCACCGAAAACCCACAGTCCGTCAAAGTCGTCGAGGCTGGGAATTTCGTCGCCCCGATCCAACTGCACGACATGGCGGTAAATGCCATCCGCTTCCATTAGCTTGGCGAAACGGCCGACGTGCTCGGCGGGATGATGCTGAAAGACGAGAATTTTCAGTTCGGATCGCTCCACGGACCATTCCCCTTATCATCTCGCGTCCGGCATTCGAATGTCGGTGGTGCGCTAAATAATTTTGTATACTGTATACAAAAAATACGTTTGCTGGAAACGCTCAAATTTCTCGACCTGTGCTTACCAGAGCAATGGTTCGGCGTTATGTTGTCGGGACTGGCATTTACATGGGGTAATACGATGAGCGGACAGGGAAAAATTGCGATCGTGACGGGTGCCGGCTCGGGCATCGGGCGGGCGTCGGCGTTGGCGCTGCTGGCGGACGGTTATTCCGTCGTACTGGCGGGCCGCCGCGAGGAGCCGTTGCAAGAAACCAAGTCCATGGCGGGCGATGCCGCCGAGCAGGCCTTGGTCGTGCCCACGGACGTCAGCGATCCCACGGCCGTCGCCGCCCTGTTCGCCAAAACTAAAGAGGTCTTTGGCCGCCTTGACGTGTTGTTCAACAATGCGGGCATTAACGCGCCGGGCATTCCCCTGGACGAACTCAGCGTTGAACAATGGCAAGCGGTCGTGGACATCAATCTGACCGGCCCCTTCCTCTGTACGCAGGAAGCCTTCCGGCTGATGAAGGCGCAGGATCCCAAGGGCGGGCGCATCATCAACAACGGCTCGATCTCCGCCTACGCGCCGAGGCCGTTTTCAGTGCCATACACCTCAACCAAGCACGCCATCACCGGTTTGACAAAAACGACCTCGCTGGATGGCCGAGTGCACGACATCGCCTGCAGCCAGCTCGACATCGGCAACGCCAAAACCGAAATGGCCATGCGCATGGCTGACGGCGTGCCCCAGGCTGACGGCTCCATCAAGGCCGAACCGCTGATGGACCTCAAGCATGTCGCCAATGCCGTCGTTCACATGGCAAGCTTGCCCCTGGAGGCGAACGTTCAGTTTATGACCGTGATGGCAACCAAAATGCCGTTTGTCGGCAGGGGTTAACCGCCCATGGCTTGACCATCATCAAGGTTCGAGCCGACCTACAGCGCGACTATCCGACAGACGCTGTGAGGTCGGCCAAATACTCCCCATGAAGCAACCATCCCCCCCTTTGACGCCTGCGTTGATCGCCGGGATGTTCCTGCGTCCCGTGCCGCGTGCGGTCATCGACCGGGCGTTGTCCGCGGCCATGAACAAGCTGTTGAGACACCATGAACATTTGTTCGAGCGCTTGCCCGCCCTCGGCGCAGGTGACGGTCGTGATACGCTGCTGATCGATCCGACCGATCTGCCCGTCAGCATGGTTCTGACATTAGATCCAGCGCACCCCGAACTGCGCAGCGCCGGGCCGGAAGACGAAGACCGCGCCCTGGCCGCCGTACGGGGCCCCGTGGAGGTTCTGATCGACCTGCTGGAGGGCCGCGTCGACGGTGACGCCCTGTTTTTTTCGCGCGAGTTGACGTTCGAGGGCGATACCGAAGCCGTCGTCGCCCTGCGCAACGCCATGGATGGCGCCGAGATCAAGCTGGCCGACCTAACCCCCCTGCCTGCGCCGCTGGCCCGCGCCGGGGCAATGGCCGCCGGGGTGCTCGCCCAGACCTACCAGCGCGCCGCCCAAGACCTGGAGACGGTCCGCCGCGCCGCGGTGCGCCCGCTGGACCGCCGCGCCGACGGTCAGGCGGCGACGATCGAGCGCCTTGAAAACCGCATCGACGATCTGGAAAAGAAATTGCGCCGGGAAAAAGCCCGCGCGAGGAAATCGGGATGACCAACGAACCGCTCGAACTTGTCTGCCCGGCCGGCACGCCCGCTGCCCTGCGCAGCGCCGTCGATGCCGGAGCCGACACGGTCTACCTCGGTTTTCGTGACGAAACCAACGCGCGGAATTTCCCCGGTCTCAACTTCGACCGGCGGGAACTTCGGGAAGGCCTGGAGTATGCCCACCAGCGTGACGCCAAGGTCTATGTCGCGATCAACACGTTTCCCAAGGCCGGTGATCCTGGCCCCTGGCGCCGCGCCGTCGACGATGCCGCGGCGCTCGGCGCGGATGCCGTGATCCTGGCGGATATCGGGCTGCTGAACTACTGCACCGACTATCATCCGGACCTGCGCCGCCATCTTTCCGTCCAGGCTTCGGCCTCCAACGCCGAAGCGATCAACTTCTTCCACCGTGAATTCGGCGTTCGGCGCATCGTTTTGCCCCGCGTCCTGACGGTGGCCGAGATCGCCGCGCTAAACAAGCAAATCCCCGTGGAGACAGAGGTGTTCGCTTTCGGCGGCCTGTGCGTAATGGCGGAGGGACGTTGCGCGCTGTCCTCCTATGCCACAGGAAAATCGCCCAACCTGACGGGCGTCTGTTCGCCGGCCAGCCACGTACGTTACGAGGAACGCGGTGACGGCCTGGTTTCCCGTCTCGGGGAATTCACCATCAACGTGTTCAACGACGGCGAGCCGGCGGGTTACCCGACACTTTGTAAGGGCCGCTTTGTCGCGGAGGGCGAAAGCTCGTACCTCTTCGAAGAACCGACCAGCCTCAACGCCGCCGGTATGCTGCCGGAACTTGTCGAGGCCGGCGTCGTGGCCCTCAAGATCGAAGGCCGCCAGAGAGGCCGCGCTTATGTCGCCCAGGTCGTCAAGGCTTTCCGCGCCGCCGTCGACGCCCAAGCCGCTGGCAATCCCGTCCCCGTCAACAATCTCGACGAATTGACCGAAGGCCAGCGCGAAACCGCCGGGGCCTACGAAAAAGCGTGGCGGTAGGGGTAGCTGGTATGAGCGCAAAGCTGTCACTGGGGCCTTTGATCTTCAACTGGCCGGCCGAGGAAAAACGCGATTTCTATTTTCGCATGGCCGACGAAAGCGCGGTCGACACGGTCTACGTCGGCGAAGTCGTTTGTTCCAAGCGCGAACCATTCTTCGCGCCTTATCTGCCGGCAGTCGTCGAGCGCCTCCAGGGAGCCGGCAAGGAGGTCGTGCTCTCTTCCCTGGCGCTGATCATGACTGAGCGCGAGCAGGACGCCGCGCGGCAGCTTTGCCAGAACGACGATATCCAAATCGAAGCCAACGACGTCGCCACGGCTTCGCTGCTGATGGGCAAGTCCCACTGCATCGGGCCGTATGTCAATGTCTACAACGAAGACACAGTCGCCTATCTGGTCGCCAACGGGGCGCGGCGGATCTGCCTGCCCGCTGAACTTCCCGGCGATGCCGTCGCTGCGATCGCCGCGTTGGACTTCACGGAAATCGAGCTTCAGGCCTTCGGCCGCCTGCCCCTGGCGTTGTCGGCCCGCTGTTACCACGCCCGCGCCCATAATCTGAGCAAGGACGGTTGCCAATACGTCTGCGAGCAGGACCCCGACGGTATGGAGGTGGAAACCTTGGACCGTCGCCCCTTCCTTGCGGTCAACGGCACTCAGACGATTTCCCACTCCTACGTCAGCCTCGCCCGCGAAGTCCGCGGCCTGGCCAAAGACGGCGTCGGCATGTTCCGCCTGTCTCCCCACAGCGCCGACATGGTTGCCGTCGCCGATGTTTTTCGCAACCTCCTGGACGGCCACCTGGACGAAGAAGAAAGCGGCTTGGAACTGGATAAACTAATCGACGGCGAACCAATGGCCAACGGCTTCATTCACGGCCTCGAAGGCTGGGTGCAAACCGACAAGGCGGGCGTTTCGAATCTAGGCTGACAAGCCTCCATTTCCGTGGTTAACATCGGCGTCAGGACCAACTGACGAGACCTCCGATGGCTCCGCGCAACAGAGTTCGCCATGCCAAGATCGGCTGGTGGTGGCCGCCACCGGCGACCGTCATGCGTAATTGTTTTTCCGAACAATCTGCCATGATGGAGAATTTTTCATGCACATCAACGGTATCCGGCGAGGCGAACGCGCCCTCGTCATTCAGTGGGCCGACGGCGTAGAAGGCATCTTCCCGTTCCTCTGGCTGCGCGACAACGACCCCTCGGGGTTTCATCCCGATACGCGCGAAAGAACCTTCGATCTCTTAAGCGTCCAGGATGACATTGCGCCCAGCACTGTCGAGCACACGCCCGGCGGGGACGAACTTACCCTGACATGGCCTGACCTCGTGGGCGGGAGCCGCTTTTCGGTGGCCTGGCTGGCGTCGCATAGACCGGGAAAACCCAACGACGATCCGGGCCGGATCGGCTGGGCGTCATGGGATGCCCATTCGGGTTCGTCCATCCCACGTTTTCCGGCCGCCGACCTGACGACACAAGACGAAGAACTGCTGGCTTATTTGCGAACAGCAGCGTCCCACGGCCTTGCCATCGTCGAAGGTCTGCAGCCCCGCGAGGAAGCCGGTCTCGATCTTGGGGCGCTGATCGGCCCGATGCGGAATTCCAATTTCGATCTGACTTTCGATGTCGTCAGCAAACCCGACCCCAATAATTCGGCCTACACGGCCGACGCCCTGCCCCTTCACACGGACCTGCCCAATCAGGAAATTCCGCCCGGCTACCAGTTCCTGCATTGCATCAGCAATACTGCGAAAGGCGGCGGCTCACTCTTCTGCGACGGTCTGAAAATTGCGGAGGACCTCCGCGCCAGCGAACCAGAGCACTTCGATTTACTCTCGCAGGTGGCCATTCCCTTTCGCTTTCACGACGCCACGGCGGATATCCGGGTTCACCGCCCGGTCATCACGCTGAACGAGAGCGGTCAAATTGTCATGATTGCCTTCAACGCCCACATAGCCGACACGTTCGACATGGCGCCCGACGTGATCCCGGCCTACTATGACGCCTACCGGCGTTTCATGGCTCTGGTGCGCGATCCGGCCTACCTCGTCGAGGTCGAGCTGAAGGCCGGGGAGATGGTGGTGTTCGACAACCGCCGCATTCTTCACGGCCGGGCGGAGTTCTTCCCGCAAACAGGCCATCGCCACTTGAAGGGGTTCTACATCGACCGCGCCGACATGGAGAGCCGCATCCGAGTGTTGTCGCGGCGGGCACTCAGGTGTTGAACCTATTCCCTCGGGCGGACCCGTAATAGTATCCTAGGTCGCGAAAGGTATGGGGTGGAATAAATGCACGCACTCCGGCTGTGCCTGCTTACCATATGTCTTGTCGCCCAGATTGCTCTGCCGTCGGCGGCCATCGCGGGATTCCCCGAAGGCATCGTCGCCTTTAGAGCGGGCGACTACAAAAAGGCCTACGCCGAGTGGCTGCCGGCGGCCAAATCCGGTGATCCAAGGGCGCAGGCCAATATCGGTTTGCTTTATCGGCGTGGCTACGGCGTAAAGAAAAACTTTGCCAAGGCGGCGGCGTGGTACGAGAGAGCAGCCGAGCAAGACTACGGCAAGGCGCAATACAGCCTCGGTCTGATGCATAGTAAAGGGCAAGGCGTCGAAAAGAGCGAAGCGGCCGCCATCAAATTGTATTTGAGCGCAGCGGAAAACGGCTATGCCCGCGCGCAGTACGTCATTGCATTGCGATTGGACAAGGCCAAGGGCGTCAAACGCGATGCCGTCGAAGCGCTGAAGTGGTTGTCGCTCTGCATCACCAACTCCAAGGGCAAACTCAAATCCAGCGCGCTCAAGGCCCGAAAGCGCATAGCCTCGAAAATGTCCAAGAAGGAATTGTCCGAAGCGAAAAAGCTCATCCGCGCTTATCTCACAAGTCAATGACGGACCCACAGCTCACCCTTAGATGCCCCGCTGCGGACGGACTAGGGAGTGAACGTGGATACTGAAAAACTCGGAAATTCCTGGCTGATGAACGTTCTTTCGTGGCCCGGCGGAGCGACCATGGAAAGCCGGTTGCGCGAGAGGCTGATGGATCCGCGGAAAACTCTACTGGCCGCCGATATCAAGCCCGGGCAGAGCATCCTGGAGGTGGGTTGCGGCACAGGTTTCTTTACCCTGCCAGCCGCCGAAATGATCGGTGAAAGCGGCCGCCTCATCGCCATGGATCCGGTTACGCATTTCGTCGAAAAAGTAAAAGATAAGATCCGTCGGGCGGGTCTGAACAACGTCGAGGTGATCAGGCGCGATGCCCTGCAAACCGGCCTGGAGGCCGGCAGCGTCGATCTGGCTTTGCTGTTCGGCGTCTTACCTTTTCCAACTCTGCCTTTGGGTAAGCTGCTGCCGGAAATGCACAGGGTGTTGAAACCGGAGGGCGGAATGGCCGTGTGGATGTTCCCGGTTCCGGGCTGGATACCGACAGCTATTTCCCGGTCGGGATTGTTTACGGATCAGGGGAAGAAAAACGGCGTTTACAACTATCGGCGATCCGACCCCGAAGACTGATCAGCCAGGGACGATATTGTGCTCCGGCCCGAAGGGGAATTTGGTGATGTTCTCGGCGCCGTCATCGCCCAGCACCAATATGTCGTGTTCGCGGTAGCCGCCGGCGCCGGGCTGGCCTTCGGGGATCATGATCATCGGCTCCATGGAAACGACCATGCCGGGCTCCAGCACGGTTTCGATATCCTCCCTGAGTTCCAGCCCCGCCTCGCGCCCGTAGTAGTGCGACAGCACGCCGAAGGAATGGCCGTAGCCGAAGGTGCGGCGGTCCAGCAGGTCATGGGTGCGATAAATCTCGTTGAGCTCCAGTGCGATATCGCAGCAGCGCACGCCGGGCTTGATCAATTCGAGCCCGCGACGGTGGACTTCGCAATTGATTTGCCAAAGCTCGAGGTGACGCTCCGAGGCATGGTCCAGGAACAGCGTCCTCTCCAACGCCGTGTAGTAACCGGCGATCATGGGGAAACAGTTCAAGCTCAGGATATCGCCCCGTTGCAGCCTGCGTGAGGTCACGGGGTTGTGGGCGCCGTCGGTATTGATGCCGGACTGGAACCAGGTCCAGGTGTCGCGCAGTTCGCCGTCCGGGTAGGTCCCGGCGATCTCGCGCACCATGGCGGCCGTGGCATGATTGGCGACCTCGAATTCCGGCACGCCTTCGGCGATGGCCTCGACACAGGCGGCGCCTCCGATATCTGCTGTCCGCGCGCCGTTCTTGATGAGAACGACTTCCTCCGGCGATTTCACCATTCGCCGTTTCATCGCAGCCAGGCTTGCGTCGATCAGTTCAACTCCATCCAGTGCGGCTTCGAGTTTGGCGCGGACATCCAGGGTCACGTGGTCGAACTCCACGCCCAACCGTTTCACCCCGGCTGCAAGCTGCTTCACGGCGGCAATGAAGTTATCGCGCTGCCAGTCGGTATAGACCAGATTATCGGGACTGCGCCGTCCGGGCTGGCCACCGTCGATATTGGCTGAAATCAAGGTGCTGTCGTCGGCTGTCACGACCACACCGAACGGTCGGCCAAAGGCGCAGTAGAGAAAGTCCGCGTGGTAGTTGACGTTGTGGTAGGAGGTGAAAAGTACCGCGTCCAGGTTCACCTCCGCCATATGGCCCCGCACACCCGCAAGACGCCTGTCCATCTCGGCCTGGCTGAAGGTTGCCGGTAGTCGTTCGCCGTTGTCGATCGTAATCAGACGGGGCATGTCGTCGATATTGCTCATGGGCTTAACCGGTCGCTATGAGGGATTTGAGATCACCAGGCCATACTCGGCGGCGGCATCTTCCAGCCACTGCCAAAGCGCTTCGGCGAAGCTGCGGTGTACATATATGTCGAATTCCGGCGCTTCCGAGCGCCGGTGTAGGATGACGTGAACATGCCCCAGTGTCGATTGGGCGCACTGGCCGGCCCCGAACACGCTGGGGTGTAAATCCAACGCGCATCCCTTCGCCAGAACGTCGCGGGCGTGGAGCCCGGACAAGGCGATAACCGTTCGGCTTTCGCTGACGTCAGTGGCGGCGGCGTGGGTATCCTTTAAGGCTTCGCTCAACCGTCGACCCACATCGGAGTCGTCCGGTCCCACGACCAGCCATTCGTCCGGACCAAGCCAAAGCACCTCGATCTTACCGCTGGCGTGGACCGAATTGGGTTTGAGGGGCGGGGCGCTGCCGGTCTCCGCGAGCATGGCGGCGGTAAACACCTCGTCTTCGAAATGTCCCCGCAAGACCCACTGGCAACGGAAACCGCGTTCGCCCATCACCACGCCGGCCCCGGACGGCGAGGCCTCTGCGCGGGCGATAAGATGGAGGTGCGCCAGGGCGCTTTGCCGCAAGGGATCAGCCATGGAGCCTCTCCCCGTCCGCATCGTAGAACACGGTGCCGGTAATTTCAGCCCGCGCCGTCCGTCCGTTGTCCAAGGGCAGGTGAACGGTTTCGCCCATCCGCCCGAGACCGCCCCGGACGACCGCCAGCGCGATGGAACGGCCCAAATTGGCGCTATGGTAGCTCGACGTAACATGCCCGATCATTGGCATGGGCACGGCGGCATCTGGATCGTCGACGATTTGCGCCCCCTCGGGCAGCACCTGCAAGGGGTCTTCCGTGAACAGGCCGACAAGCTGTTTGCGATCTTCGCGCACGGTGTCTGGCCGGCTCAGGCTGCGCTTGCCGATAAAGTCGGGCTTTTTCTTGGAGACAATCCAGTCCATGCCGCAGTCGCCGGGCGTCATCGTGCCGTCGGTATCCTGGCCGACGATGATGTAGCCCTTTTCGGCGCGCAGCACGTGCATGCTCTCGGTACCGTATGGTGTGATGCCGTATTTCTCACCTGCCGTCATCAGAGCCTGCCAGAGACCCAGGCCGTGCGAAGCTCCGACGTTGATTTCGAAGCTAACCTCACCGGTAAAGCTGATGCGGAAGATACGGGCGGGCGTTCCCGCCACGGTCCCCTCGCGCCACGACATGAAGGGAAAAGCCTCCGCCGACAAATCGATATCGCTGCACAGCTCGGCCAGTAGATCACGGGCGAACGGGCCGCTGATTGTCAGCGTCGCCCAGTACTCCGATATGGAATTGCAGTAGACGCGCAGATCCGGCCATTCCGTCTGCAGCCAATCCTCCAGCCAGCCCATAACCGAGGCGGCATTGCCGGTCGTCGTCGTCATCAGATATTGGTTTTCCGCGATGCGCGACGTCACCCCGTCGTCCATGATCATCCCGTCTTCGCCCAGCATCAGGCCGTACCGGCAACGGCCGATCTCCAGCTTCGACCAGGCGTTGGTGTAGATGCGGTTGAGGAATTCAGAGGCGTCCGGTCCCTGAATATCGATCTTGCCCAGCGTCGTCGCATCCAAAATGCCGATGGCGTTGCGCGCCGCCAGGCACTCGCGGTCGACGGCGGCATGTAGGTCTTCACCGTCGCGCGGATAATACCAGGGACGTTTCCATTGCCCGACGTCCTCGAACGCGGCGCCGTGGTCCTCGTGCCAATGGTGCATGGGCGAGCGGCGCACGGGATCGAGCATCTGACCGATATGGCGTCCGGCGACCGCACCCATGGTAATGGCCGTGTAGGGCGGCCGGAACGTCGTCGTGCCAACCTCGGGGATGGGTTTGTCGAGCGCGTCGGCCAGGATGGCGAGGCCCGGCACGTTGGACGTCTTGCCCTGATCGGTTCCCATGCCCAGCGTCGTGTAGCGTTTGAGGTGTTCGACCGATTGGTAGCCTTCCCGCGCCGCCAAGCGAATATCGGCGTCGGTCACGTCGTGTTGTAAATCAACGAAGCGTTTGACGCTGTTTTGCCTGCCGGGCTTGGCCGGGATGGTCCAGACATGCCGGGGCGGCGCGGTTGAAACGAATTCGGCGGCGGGCGGTTTGGGCGCCCGGCCCGGCTTGCGGAAACCTTGTGCATCGGCTGCATCCGCGCCCGCCTGCCAGCCGCCGGACAAACATTCGGCCAGTTCGAACTGGCCGTTCGCAGCGCCTGCGGAATGCGCATCCTGGGTCGTCCGGCCGGGCACGAAACAGCCCTGAATGGCATCGAATTCGACCTTACCGCCGGCATGACAATGGAGATGCACGGCGGGGCTCCAGCCGCCCGATACGGCGACGAGATCGCAGTCGATGCGTCTGTCCCCCACATTGAGACCGGAGGCATCGTCATTGAGCATCATCACGTCGACGCCCTCGATGCCCCGGCGGCCCCGGGTTCCGACCACGGCGTGGGCGCCAAGTATCTCGATGTCGCGGGCCTCCGCCTGCATGCGGGCGTCCATGCCGGGCTCGGGACGAAGGTCGACCAGCGCCTGCACGGCCACGCCTGCGTCGACCAAATCGGCGGCGGCGGCATAGGCGCCATCATTATTGGTGAACACCACGGCGCGGCGGCCCGCCACGGCGGCCCAGCGGTTGGCATAAGTTGCGGCCCCAGAGGCCAGCATCACGCCGGGCCTGTCGTTGCCGGCGAAGACCAGGGACCGCTCGATGGCGCCACCGGCATGGATCACCCGTCCGGCCCGGATCTTCCACATCCTTTGCCGGGAAACGTTGCCGTCGCCGCGTCCCGGTCCGAAATGATCCGTCCGGCGCTCCAGCAGTCCGATGTAGTTATGATCGTAGTGACCGAACGCCGTCGTCCGGGGCATGACGCGGACCTCGTCCATGCCCGCCAGTTCCGCCACCGCCGAGGCTGCCCATTCGATACCCGGCATGTCATCGATTTCGGAACGCGACCCCAGCAGGGCGCCGCCGAATTCCGACTGCTCATCCGCAATGATCACGCGGGCACCTGTGCGGCCCGCCGCCAGGGCGGCGGCAAGCCCCGTGGGGCCACCGCCGACGATGAGAATATCGCAATGCGCATACATGTGGTCGTAGGTATCGGGATCGGCCGACGGCGGCGCCACGCCTAACCCAGCCGCACGGCGAATGACGTGCTCGTATGTCATCCACCAACTCGCCGGCCACATGAAGGTCTTGTAATAGAACCCGGCCGGCAACAGGCGCGAGGCGAGATCGTTGACGATCCCAATATCGAATTCCACGCTAGGCCAGGCATTGACGCTGTCGGCGGTCAGCCCGTCGTAAAGCTCCACCTGCGTGGCGCGCAGGTTGGGCAGGGTGCGCGCGCCGCTTTCGACCTGGACGATGGCGTTGGGCTCCTCCGACCCGGCGCCGAAGAGGCCGCGCGGGCGGTGGTATTTGAAACTCCGTCCCACCAAGCGGACGCCGTTGGCCACCAGCGCCGATGCCAGCGTATCTCCCTCAAAGCCCTGATAACGGCGGCCGTTGAACGTGAACCAGAGGGCTTTTGAGCGGTCGATACGGGCGGCGGGGGCCTGCTCCACGGCCAAGCGGTGTGATTGCGTGCTCATGAGCCGTCGCCCTTGGGAGGTTGCTCTCCCATCCGGTAGACCGCCTCGATCTCGTTGGTGGCGGTATTGCGCACGCTGTTGAACCAGCGGCGGCAGCCAGCGGCGTGCATCCAACGCTCAAGGAACCGGCCCTTGGTGTTGGTCCGCATGAAAAGGTAATCGGACCATTCCTCGTCCGTCAGATCCGCCGGTTTTTCCGGGCGCACGATATGGGCCTCGCCGCCGTATTGGAACTCGGCCTCATCGCGTGGTCCGCACCAGGGGCATTCGATAATCAGCATCTCAGTGCGCCACCGCCGCGGCCCCGTGTTCATCGATCAGGGCGCCCGTCGTGAAGCGCTCCAACGCAAACGGCGCATTCAGTTCATGCGCTTCGTCACGGGCGATGGTATGGGCGTAGACCCAGCCTGACCCCGGAGTCGCCTTGAAGCCACCGGTGCCCCAGCCGCCGTTGACGTAAAGTCCCCCGACCGGCGTCTTCGAGATAATCGGACTGGCGTCGGGACAGGTATCGACGATACCGCCCCACTGGCGCATCAGGCGCAGCCGGCTGAACGACGGAAACAGCACGACGATGGCGCGCTGTAGTTCCTCGACCACCGGCAGGCTGCCGCGCTGGGTGTAACCTGTCAGCGTATCGATACCCGCACCCATCACCATTTCGCCGCGGTCCGACTGACTGATGTACCCATGCACGGCGGCGGACATCACGACCTGATCGAGCGCCGGTTTGACCGGCTCGGATACCATCGCCTGCAAGGGGTGGCTGGTGATGGGCAGGCGGACGTCGGCCATTTGAGCCAGCATGCTTGTGTGCCCGGCCACCGCCAGGGCCACCTTCTTCGCCTTGATTGTTCCGCGCGACGTCTCGACGCCCGTAACCTGGCCGCCATCGCGCAAAATGCCGGTGACCTCGCATTGCTGGATTACGTCGACACCCCGCGCATCCGCCGCTCGGGCGTAACCCCAGGCAATCGCATCGTGGCGGGCGACGCCGCCGCGCCGCTGCAGTGAAGCACCCAGGACGGGATAGCGGGTGTTGGGTGAAACGTCCAGCAGCGGCACCATGCGCTTGATCTCAGCGGGGGTGAGAAATTCCGAATCGATGCCGTTCAGGCGGTTTGCTGAAATGCGGCGGGCCAGTTCGCGCAAGTCGTGCTGGTTGTGCGCCAGATTCAGAACCCCACGCTGGCTCAGCATGATGTTATAGTTGAGATCCTGGCTCAGGCCCTCGTAGAGCTTCAGCGAGTGCTCGTAGAGATGGGCACTTTCATCCCACAAGTAGTTGGAGCGGATGATGGTGGTGTTGCGTCCCGTGTTGCCGCCGCCGAGCCAGCCTTTCTCGAGCACGGCGACGTTCGTAATGCCGTGTTCCTTGGCCAGGTAATAAGCCGTCGCCAGACCGTGGCCGCCGCCGCCGACGATAACGACGTCGTATTCCGCCTTGGGTTCCGGACTACGCCAGGCCAGCGGCCAATCCTTATGATGACCGACGGCGTTCCGGATTAGACTGAAGATGGAATAGCGCGTCACTTAACCAAACGCCGGGCGCGGTTTCCCGGCGGCTCCCCGATTTCTACCAGGGGCAGTTCGCCCCAGGCTCCGGCGCTATTCTATCCCGCCCGCGACACGGGCCATAGGAAAAGCGACCCCGTTTAGGGCAGGCACTCTATTCGGTTTTGGTTTCCGGTTTGACGATTGGCTTGATCTCCGAACCGTCGTCATTGAATTCCTCGATCTTTGCCCCGCTGCGAAGTGACGCCATCAGTTCCATGGAAATTTTCTGCCCCTCCTCGCTGCGGATCTGATCGGCGCTTTCCTCGAAGCTGGGGTTCTTGCCCTCGCGGCGGGCTTCCACCTTGATGACATGCCAGCCGAACTGGGTTTTCACCGCCTGCTCGGACACCTCCCCCGCCTTCATGGCGAACGCGGCCGTGGCGAATTCCGGCACCATGGCGGCCTTGGCGAAGAAGCCCAGATCGCCGCCGCGCGGGGCGGACGGCCCCTTCGAACGCTTCTTGGCGGTTTCGGCAAAATCGGCACCGCCCTTGATTTCCGCGATGACGGCTTTGGCATCCTCTTCGTTTTCCAACAGAATGTGCCGGGCATGGACCTCATCCTCAGGCGTCTGCTTGGCAATGGTATCGTCGTAGATCGAGCGCAGATGCTCTTCCGTCAGCTTGGCCCTGACATACTTGTTCAGGTAGCGTTCCTGCAACACGCCGTCGAGGAAAAAAGCCATCTGGCGTTGGACCGTCTCGTCCTTGTCGAACTCTTCCTTCCTGGCCTGCTGTGAAATGATGCGGCGGTCGACCAGCGCCGAGCGAAGTTGCGGGAACAAAACGCCGATGGGCATCCGCTTGTATTGATCCGGCAGGCTTTGGAAGAACATCAGAACCTCGGACTTGTAAATCGCGTCGCCGTTCACCTTCGCAATGACCGGATCCTTGATCTCTTCGGCAATGGCGCCCTGGGCAATCGAAAGTGCGCCCAAGCCAATAACGGCGGACACGGCGATGGAGGTGGTGGCTAATCTCATAACAAATTTCTCCTGGGGAATGCGGCGGGCGCAGCGCCGTCTGGGTTGGCTACAACCTAGCAGGCTTGGCTTTTACCGCCCAATAACGGTTACGTGTGAACTCTCTTCAATTCCGGCGGGTAAAGGGTTTCAATTGTGGCCGCTGATTTTGGCGTGAAGCGGCTTTGTTTCATCGAATTTCGCCTTCTGTTCCGGCGTCGCTTCTTCCTGGTGCTTATCCTTCCATTCGCCGTAGGGCATGCCGTAAACAGCTTCGCGCGCGGCGGCATCCGTGAGCTCGATACCCCGGTCAATGGCTTCGGCGCGGATCCATTTGGACAGGCAGTTGCGGCAAAACCCGGCCAAGTTCATGATGTCGATGTTCTGCGCGTCGCTGCGCTTCCGCAGGTGCCCGACCAGCCCGCGAAAGGCTGCGGCTTCGATTTCGATGCGCGTTTGATCGTCCAAACCGTCGAATTTGATATCTTCTTCGCTCATGGTGTCATCCCCCCGGAAAACCGTGAATTCTAACCCGCGACGCCGTCGGCGACAAAGGGGTTGGTGGCGCGTTCCTCGCCGAACGTCGAGAGCGGTCCATGACCGGAAATGAAAGTTATGTCATCCCCCAGCGGCCAGAGCTTCTCGCGGATGGAACGGATCAGATCACCGTGGTTTCCCTTGGGGAAATCCGTCCGGCCGATTGAGCCCTTGAACAATACATCCCCCACCATGGCGATGCGCATACCTTCGTGGAAAAAGATCACGTGGCCCGGGGTGTGGCCGGGACAGTGCCGCACGCCCAGCGTGACGTTGCCGAAGGACACCTCGTCGCCCTCGTGGAGCCAGCGGTCGGGCGTGAAGGGCCTGGCCCCCGTGATGCCGTACTTGGCGCCGGCCTCCTCGATTTCATCAATCCAGAACTTGTCGTCCTCGTGCGGTCCCTCGATAGGCACGCCGGTGCGCTCGGCCAATTCCGCCACGCCGCCGGCATGATCCATATGGCCGTGCGTAACCAGAATACGCTCCAGCGTCAGGCCCTGCTCCTCGAGCGAGGCGACGATGCGGTCGACTTCGCCACCGGGGTCAATAACGGCGGCTTGATTGGTTTCCACGCACCAAACAATCGAGCAATTTTGCTGAAACGGGGTAACGGGAAGAATGGCGGCCTTCAGGGGTGAAGACGGCTCGGGCGCTTGTTCCTGTGTCATGGGGCGACAACATAGCGCCGCCGCCGCAGAGCGCAAGCGCCTATTGGCCGGGCGGCGGCGTGGCGGAAAACGTCTCCTTTGACGGCGAACGGAAGGCGGTAAACCTCGCGGACTGTAAGCGCTCTTTTTCCATGGGATACGCCCACGCGGACTAGGTTTTGAGCACGGTGCAGCGCTGAATGATACGCTCCTCGATCAGGTCCCCAGCCCGTTCGGAAAACTGCAGGAAATGGGGCGCCTGCAAATGCGCATCGAAAGACGCGGCGTTATCGTAAACCTCGTAAAGCCAGATGGTATCCGGGTCCGCCTCGTCGCGCGCCACATGGAACTGCAGACATCCCGCTTCGTCCCGCACCGACGCTTCGGCATTTTCGATCATCATCGGCGTGAACGACGGGGCCGAACCCGGTTTCAACTTGAACGTCACCACGACGGAAAATTCACCCTCTTTCATTCTTTCGTCCTCTCCCTGTCCTGCCGTTTAAATCTGCACGGAAAAGCCGCCATCGACCGGGATCGCCGTCCCGGTCACGAAATCCGATGCTTTTGACGCCAAAAACACGGCGATGCCGGAGAAATCGCTGGGATCGCCCCAACGGCCTTCGGGTGTGCGCTCCACCACCTTTTCCTGCAGTCCCTCAATCTGTTGGCGGGCCTGGCGGGTCAGCGTGGTATCGATCCAGCCCGGCAGCACTGCGTTGACCTGAATGCCGTCCTTGGCCCAGGCGCAAGCCATGCCTTTGGTCATTTGCACGATACCGCCCTTGCTGGCGCCGTAGACGACCGAAAACGAGGCGCCGAAGATCGACATCATGGAACCGATGTTGATGATCTTGCCGCCGCCCACCGCCTTCATCGCCGGGTAGGCCGCCTGGCTGCACGCGAATGCGCTGGTGAGGTTCGTGTCCATGACGGCGTGCCACTCCGCCATGTCGTACTCCTCCGGCTGCTTGCGGATGTTGGTGCCGGCGTTGTTGACGAGGATATCGAGCCGGCCGAAGTCCGCCTGCACCTGCTCGATCATGGCGCGGCACGAGCTTTCGTCGGTCACGTCGACGGAGACGAATTTTGCCGTAACGCCATGGGATTCCAGTTTTGCCACGGCGTCGGCGCCTTTCCCGGCGTCCCGCGCCGCCACTGCCACATTTGCACCCGCCTGAGCCATGCCCTCGGCCATCGCCAAGCCGATGCCGCCGTTGCCGCCCGTGACCAGTGCGACTTTTCCCTCAAGATCGAACAAATTCATTATTTTTCCCATCAAAACAAAGAGTTACCGATTGTCGGATCGTGTTTCATCCAGCCTGTCCGCCAAGCATGTCGGCGCTGACACAAAAGCGAAACCAAATACGCAATTCAGAAACCTTTTTTCCCGGTTTTGTCACACTGTTGAAGCATTCGGGTGTTTTTCTGGCAGCGTCGAAATTGTCTCTCTCGTTAGGCACTGGCAAAAGGCTCGGAACCATGCACGAAAACCGGAATTACCAACGCGAATTGGCCGACAGTCTGATAAAATCCGTCGGTCTTGATGCCGCCGTCGATCTTGCCCGGACCAATCACTGGGAAGGCGTCCTGCTGCAAATCCACGGTATCGCCGGCCGCGTCATCCACGAAGGCGACGACACCATCCACTAGGTGCCCCGCGTCAACCTAATTCGCCGCCCGGGATTTGACCTCGCGGCGGCGGGCATGGAGGATCGGCTCGGTATAGCCGCTCGGTTGCGCCCGCCCCTCGAAAACCAGGTCACAAGCCGCCTGAAAAGCGATACTGCCGGCGAAATCCGGTGCCATATTTTGATAAGTCGGATCCCCGGCGTTCTGCCGGTCGACCACCTCCGCCATCCGTTCCATCGTTTCCCGCACCTGTTCTTCGCTGCAAATCCCGTGATGCAGCCAGTTTGCGATGTGCTGGCTTGAAATCCTCAAAGTCGCGCGGTCCTCCATCAAACCAACGTCGTTGATGTCGGGCACTTTGGAGCACCCCACCCCGGCATCGATCCAGCGCACGACGTAACCCAGAATGCCCTGGGCATTGTTGTCCAGTTCGTCCCGGATTTCGTCCGGTGACAGGTTTTGCCCGGCCAGCAGGGGCACCGACAGAATATCGTCGAGGCTGGCCCGTTCGCGGGACGCCAAGGTTTGTTGACGGGCCGCAACATCGACCTGGTGGTAGTGCATGACATGCAGGGTCGCGGCTGTCGGTGACGGCACCCAGGCGCAATTGGCGCCGGCTTCGGGATGGCCGACCTTGGCCGCCAGCATCTTTTCCATTTCGTCGGGCATGGCCCACATGCCCTTGCCGATCTGAGCCTTGCCGGAGAGACCGGTTTCAAGCCCGATATCGACGTTCCAGTCCTCGTAGGCGGCGATCCAGGGCTGGGCCTTGATGACGTCCTTGCGCAGGAAGGGGCCGGCCTCCATGCTGGTATGGATTTCATCCCCGGTGCGGTCGAGGAAGCCCGTGTTGATGAAGACCAGGCGGTCGCGGGCGGCCCGGATACAGGCCTTGAGATTGACCGTGGTGCGGCGTTCCTCGTCCATGATGCCGACCTTCAGGGTGTTGCGCGGCAAACCGAGGGCATCCTCCACCATGGTGAAGATTTCACCGGTGAAGGCCACTTCGTCGGGGCCATGCATTTTTGGCTTCACGATGTAAATGCTGCCGGCGGCGCTATTTGCCCTGCCGCCTTCACCGCGTAAATCGTGCAGCGCGCAAAGACTGGTCATCAGCGCATCGAGGATGCCTTCCGGTATTTCTTCATCATCCGGCCCTAGAACGGCATCGGACGTCATCAGATGGCCGACGTTGCGCACAAGCAGGAGACTGCGCCCTTTCAAGGCCAGGGTTTCGCCGTTTGGCGCGGTGAATTCCCGGTCGGCATTCAGTCGGCGGGTTATCGTGCTCCCCCCTTTTTCGAGGTTCTCCGCCAGATCGCCTTTCATCAGGCCGAGCCAGTTGCGGTAGACCAGCGCCTTATCCTCGGCGTCCACGGCGGCGACGGAATCCTCGCAGTCCTGGATTGTAGTTATGGCGGCTTCCAGCACGACGTCCTTCTTGCCGGCGGGATCATCCTGGCCGACGGGGTGGCTGCGGTCGATCTGGATTTCGATATGCAGGTTGTTGTTCTTCAGCAAAACGGATGTGGGTTCGTCGCTGCCCGCATACCCGGCGAACTGGGCTGGATCGCGCAATCCGGTTTCGCTCCCGTCCGCTAGTTCCGCCAGCAAGATATTTGCGCCGTCATCGTCGGCCAGCCGATATGCCGCGACATCGCCGTGGCTGCCGGCCGCCAGGGGAACGGCCTGATCGAGAAACCCGTTGGCAAACTCGATGACCTTGGCGCCGCGCCTGGCATTGTAGCCGCCGCCGCGCTCGCAACCGTCATCCTCGGAAATAGCGTCGGTACCGTAGAGCGCGTCATAAAGGCTGCCCCAGCGGGCATTGGCGGCGTTAAGGGCATACCGGGCATTCATGACGGGTACCACGAGCTGGGGCCCGGCAATCACGGCAATTTCCGGATCGACGCCGGCGGTGCCGATGGCAAACTCCTCGCCTTCCGGTTCGAGATAGCCGATATCCGTCAAAAAAGATTTGTATACCTCGGCATCCAAGGGCTGGCCCTTGCGCGCCAAGTGCCAGGCATCGATTTCCGCCTGGAGATCGTCACGTCGCTGCAACAGAGCCCTATTTCTGGGGCAGAGTTCCCGGATCATGCCGGCTAGTGCTGCCCAGACGGCATCAGGCTCAATACCCGTGCCCGGCGTGATCTCATTGCCCACCAGGTCGAAAAGAACCTCGGCGATCGCCAGACCGCTTTTCTCAACGCGTTTTGTCATGATGATTTAGCTATCCAATCAGGAAATTGTTCGAGCCGTCGCCGTTAACTGCTATCAATCAGCTCAGCCAATAGTTTTTGCACCGCATCGGGATCGACGGGTTTGGTCATGCCGCCGATGATATTCAAATTCCAGGCTTTGGCCAACGCCTGGGCCCGCTCCAGCAATTCCGGATCAAAGCCGGTGACCAACAGAATGCGTGATCCGATCCCCATTTCAGACATGGTCCGAAGAACCTCAATGCCGTCCACATTCGGCATGACCAAATCGAGCACCAAAACGTCGGGGCTGCCTTCGGCGCATCGTGCGATGAACTCACCAGCATCCGACATCGTTTCAACTTCATAGCCGCAGGTCGCCGCCACGCTGCTAAACAATTTGAGGATCGGCGGATCGTCATCGACAACAAGCAAATCCATTTTTTCGTTCGTCCCCTGGATGATTTTACCGGCGCCTGAGAAATTGCCTCGGGCTTCCCCCCGGTAGCTTGATAATCAACCACTTAAACAATGTTTGATCCCGCCAATCAATGAACAACTTTATACTGACGCCGTCGTCCTAGATGGCAATTTGGCTGACGGGATCGTGGAGTTGGGGAAACCGTTTCGCAAAGCGGTCCTCGGAAGCAAGTTGCGCGGCGTCCTCGATGGTGTCACATAGGGCGCAGCATATTCGGAGTAACAGCAGCCATTCTCAACGGGAGCGTTTGACGCATGATCACCAAAGGCATCAAGGTCCTTTGCGCCGAGGCGGAAGCCGAAATTGAAACCTGGACGGTGGACCAGATTAAAGACAGTTCCGGTGACGACGACGTCGTCCTGATTGATATCCGCGACGTCAGGGAATTATGGCGGGAAGGCGCTATCCCCGGCGCCATCCATATGCCGCGCGGCATGTTGGAATTCTGGGTCGACCCCGAAAGCCCGTACGCCCGCGACGTCTTCCAGACCGGCAAGCGCTTCGTGTTTTTCTGCGCCGGCGGATTGCGCTCCGCCCTTGCCGCCAAGGCGGTTCAGGAAATGGGCTTGAAGCCGGTCTGCCACATGGCAGGCGGGTTCGCTGCCTGGAAAGAAGCCGGCGGCGACATCGAAGCCAAGGAGCCGAAACTGCCCAAGCCGAAGGAATAGGGCTCTATTGGCCGGTAAATTTAGGTGGCCGCTTTTCAAGAAATGACCTGACGCCCTCCTCGAAATCACCGCTTGCCTGCGCCACGGCGTACTGGTCGTAATCGCTGTGGCTGGCGGTATAATTCAACGCGTTGGCATAGGCGTTGATGTCCTGCTTGCACATGCGGACGGCCACCGGCGGTAATTCCGCGATACGTCCGGCCATTTCCAAAGCCTTGGCATAGGCTTCGCCCGCCGCGACCGTTTCGTCCGCCAGCCCCCAGAGCACGGCGCGCTCCGCTTCCACCTTTTCCGCCATGACGACGACCCGCTTAGCCTTGGCCGGACCGACGAGGTTCGTGATACGCGGCACCGAGCCCCAGCTCATATTCATGCCGCGTTCGATTTCGGAGACATACATGGTGGCGCCGGCGCCGAGAATTCGCAGGTCTAGCGCCACCGTCAGGGCAACGCCGCCGCCGACGCACCAGCCTTCGATTGCGGCGATGGTCATGGGTTCGATCGCCTCCCAGGCGGCGCACATGCGCCCGCCGGCCTTCAGGGCCAGACGGCGGTCGGCCAGTCCGTCGGTCCGCATGCGCTCAACCGCCGGATCCTTCAGGTCCATGCCGAGGGTAAAATTATCGGACCGCCCGGTCAGGATGACGGTCGACGTTTCGCTGTCGCTTTCGAAGGATTGGGCCGCCTCGGTCAATTCCTGGAGCAGTTGCCGGGACATGGCGTTGGCGGCATTGCCCCGGTCGAAGCGGACCGTCGCGATCCGCCCGCTTTTCTCGATCGTTACGAATTCCCAGCTCATTTCCTCTACTCCCGGCGCAATTGGTCGACGCCCTCAGTCGACCCGATCAGGCGTCGAGAGGCAAGCTTTTCACTTGTTCGTTCTCGATGACGTAGTGGCGGTCCGCCACCTGGCGGCAATCTTCGACATCGTGCGTCACCATGAGGGCCGCCAAGCGGCGCGACGTAACGATCTCCCGCACCAGAGCCAGCATCTCGCTTTTGGTATCCGTGTCCAAAGCGCTGAAGGGTTCATCGAGCAGCAGCACGGGCTTGCGGCGCACCAGCGACCGCGCCAGGGCAACGCGCTGTTGTTCGCCGCCGGACAGCCGCGATGCCTGCCGGTTCTGCAGAGCCGCCAGGCCGACGTCGGCCAACGCCCGTTCAACTTCCCGCCGGTCTTCTTTGGTCAAACGTAATCCCGGATCGATGCCCAGCCCGACATTGTCCGCCGCCGTCAGGTGCTCGAACAGATTGTTGCGTTGGAAAAGGATTGTGAGGGGGCGCCGTTCGGGCGGCAGTTCGGAAATATCGACCCCGTCGACGATCACACTGCCGCCGTCGGGGCGCAGGAAACCCGCGATCAGGTCGAGACAGGTCGATTTGCCCACGCCGCTGCGGCCGGTCAATCCGGCGATCATGCCGGGTTCGACCGACAGTTCGAACCGGTAACTATGCGCTCCCGAGCTGTCGTGGTAGCGGAAGAGAAGGTTTTCAAGCTTCAGCATGACGGTCCCGCCAGGCACCCCGACGGCCGAGCAGCCTGGGCAGGGCAAAAAACACGATCATCGTCAGGCCTAGCAAAATGAGCGCGATGCCGGCGGCGTCGTCGGTCCGGTAGGATCCCATTTTCTGATAGAGCAACCAGGGCAGCGTGGCGAAATCGCGATTGCCGAAGAGGGCGATGACGCCGAGGTCGCCAAACGACATGCAGAACGAAATGGCGCCGACGAAGGCGATCTCGGAGCGCAGCAGAGGCCATTCGACGATGCGCCAGCGCGCGCCGCCGCGGATGCCGAGCGCGAAGGCCTGCCGGTCGTATTTGCGCGCGGCTTTTTCCATGGCGGGGGTCAAGATGACCATTGCGAAGGGCAGCGCCAGCAAGACGTTGGCGGACAACAAGACCCACGGGCCGATACCGGTCAGGTCGGCGGACAGCCGGCGGGCGATCAGGAAAAATCCCAACCCCATCACGAGCGACGGCAGCGCGAGGTAAATCGCCCCGCAAAAAGAGACCAACCAGCCCATAAACCACGTAAGCGTCGATTGCGGCGCCCGCAGGGGCGACGCCAAAAAGCGCTTCGCGCCGGCCAGATTCAAGCCCAGCACGAGGGTCAGGCAGCTTGATGCCGTGGCGATTATGATGCTGGTCAATAAGGCGCGCTGGAAGGAGGCTTGGGCAAAAATATCACTGAAATCCGCCCTTAGTCCGTCGATGAACACGGATGCCAGCGGGCCGACGAAAAACATGATAAACGCGACGATCAGGGCCGTCTGCAGGTATACGGTCCGTTTCGAATCCGACCATATATCGATACGCGGCAGCGGCGTTGCCGATTGGTCCTGCAAGCGGAAGCCCGCCGCCAGCAACACCAGCGCACCGCAAACGGCAAGCTGTACCAGCGCCAGATTGACGGCCCGGAAGAGATCGAAATCCAGCTTAACGGCCTCGTAGATCGCCACCTCGAGCGTATTGAATTTTGGCGAGCCGCCCAGCACCAGAACGATGGCGAACGAGGTGAAGCAAAGCAGGAAGATCAACGCGGCCAAACCCGGCAGGGCCGGCGCCAGGGCGGGCCACTCGACCAGCCGGAAGCGCTGCCAGGACGTCATGCCGAGGCTGCGGGCCAGTTTGAGCTTTTCGCTGGGAATAGCTTCCAACTGATGCAGCAAGGTGCGGGCGGCGAAGGGTCCGTTCAGATAGGTATGGGCGATGACGATGCCGCCAAGGCCGTAGATGGCGCCGCCGATGCCGCCGCCCAAAAGACTATCCAGCAGGGCATTCAGCCACCCGTTGCGCCCGAACACCGAAACCAGGCCCAACACGGCGACCAGTGTCGGCAAGACCATGCTGAGGGCCAACAGATCGACCAGTATTTGCCGGCCGGCAAATGTTCGGCGGTGGCTGAGGCTCCAGGCGGTTAGAAGGCCCAGCAGGATCGAACAAACCGTCGAGAGGCCGGCCTGAATAACGGTGATCGACAGAATGTGGCCGACGCCGGAAAAATTGGCAGCCCCATCGGCGCTTTCCGGCGCCTCAGCCATGATGGCGGCGAAAAGTGTCGTTATTACCGCCAGCAGGCCGATCGAGATGGCGATGCCGGGGCCCAGTCCGATCACGAGAGACCGGACCGTCCGCCCCGGCGGGAGAGCGCTTACCGGTTGAGCGCCGACAGCCATTCGCCGATCCAGGCCTTTTGGTGCTTCTCAACCTCGGCGCTCGACATCAGCAGTGATTTTGCCGGTACCTGAAGCGCGGCGAAACCCTCGGGCAGTTCAGCAGCCGTCTTTGCCGCGGGGTACATCCAGTTGCCCGTGGGTATGGCGCTTTGGAAACCGTCGGACAGGATGAACTGCATGAAGCGCCGGGCGAGCTTCGGTTGCTTGGTCGACTTCACGACGCCGGCGACTTCAACCTGCATGTAGTGCCCCTCGGAAAAGGCCGCCGACTTGAAGCGTGCATCCTTTTCGGCGATCAGGTGATAGGCCGGCGAGGTTGTGTACGACAGCACCATGTCGGCCTCGCCCTTGAGGAACAGGCCATAGGCGTCCGACCAGCCCTTAGTCACCGTCAGGATCTTCGGCGCCAGTTTGCTCCAGATGTCCGCAGCTTCATCGCCGTACGCTTCCTTGATCCACAGCAGCAGACCCAACCCCGGCGTGCTGGAGCGCGGGTCCTGGATGACGATCTTGAAATCGCCGCCGCGTTGCGCCAGGGCCTTGAATGAAGACGGGGCGTCCTTGAGCTTTTCACTGTTGTAGACGAAGGCAAAGTAGCCGTAGTCAAACGGCACGAACGTGTCGTCCGACCACGTCACCGGCAGCGCGAGGTTGGCGGTGTCGGCCTGGTGGACGTCGAACAAACCCGTCTTGCGGGCCACGTCCGTCAGGTTGGAATCGAGCCCCAAAGCGATGTCGGCTTTGGTGTTCGCACCCTCCAGCTGAAGTTTGCGCAAGATGCCGATGGAGGACTCCATGGCGACGAAATCAAGCGTGCAGCCGCATTCGGCCTCGAACGATTTCTTGATGGCCGGCGCCGGTCCCCACTCCGCCGCGAAGGCGTCGTAGGTATAGACGGTGAGCACCGGTCTGTCGGCGGCCTGCGTCGTCGCAGCGCCGCAGACCAAAAGCGCGAGCCCCAGCAGGAGCCCGAGGTTGGGAATGGTAATTCGTTTCATCAACTCGCCCTCTTATTAGCGTTGGGCGGCGGTGGATGAGTTTTCGAAAGGGTATTTAAGGTACCTTTTCGTCTCCGACTTCCTCCGCCAGCATGATCTGGTTCAGGTTCAATGGGTTTTTCTCAGCCCTATCGGGCACCCCAGAGAGACAGGCTCAATATAAGGATATAGTGTCCGGAAGCAAGCGATGGGAAACGCGAAGAGTGCAGATGGATAATAAACCCCGGAAATTCCCGGACCCGCTCGTCCTTGTCGGGGGCGGCGAGGTCGATTGGCAGGCGGTAGGGGAACTGCGCGCCCGGGGCTTTCCGCTGGTGGCGGCCGACGGCGGCGCCAACGACATGCCGCCCTCGGAAGCGCCGCCCGATATGATTATCGGCGACCTCGATTCACTGGTCGACCGGGAACGCTGGGATGGACGCACGGAAATCCTGCACCTGGCGGAGCAGGAAACCACGGATTTCGAGAAATGCCTCTACGCGACCGACGCGCCGCTCTACCTCGCTTTCGGTTTCCTTGGCCGGCGGCTCGATCACTCCCTGGCCTCGTTGCACGTGTTAATGAAGTACCATCGGGAAAAATCCATCCTGCTGATCGACTCAATTGATCTCTTGACGGTCACCAGCGGCGCTTTTGAAATGTCCCTGCCCTTGGGCGCGCGCTTCTCCGTTTATCCCATGGAAACGGTCTCGTTCGACCGGTCCGAGGGCCTCGAATATGCGCTCGACGAACTGACGATGAAGCAGGGCGGGCGGATCGGAACATCGAACAGGGTCACGGCCGATCCGGTTCGAATAACTCCTCGGGCGCCGGGAGACGCGGCCTACGCCGTCGTCCTCTCCAATAATCTGCTCGACACCATGCTGGATATGATGATGGGTGAGACGACATGACACAGACGGCAATTGACCAAGAGACCGTTTCCGACTGGATCGGCAAAACCGAGAGCATGGATGACGAGATCGCGGCCGGACAAGCGGCGCTGTTCCACGCCACCTTCGATTGCGATTTTCCGGTACCCGGTCCGGGCGATCCCCTGCCGCCGCTGTGGCACTGGATCTATTTTCTCAGCGGCGCCAGACAGTCCGAATTGGGCCGCGACGGCCATCCGGAAAAAGGTGATTTCTTCCCTCCCCTCCCTCTGCCCAGGCGGATGTGGGCGGGCGGAAGGGTTGAGGTCAATGAACCGTTGCGCATCGGGGAGAGCGCCACCAAACGTTCAACGATCACAAAAATCCAACCCAAAACCGGACGCACGGGCGAACTGTGCTTCGTTACCGTGCGGTACGATTTCCTGGTCGGCGGCGAATGCCGGCTTTGGGAGGAGCACGACATCGTCTACCGGGAGGACGACGCGGCGGACGCCAAACCACCGGAACCGCCGGCGGCGCCGACCGGAGCGGATTGGTCGGAGACGGTCCACCCCGATCCGGTCCAGCTGTTCCGCTATTCCGCGTTGACCTTCAACAGTCACCGCATCCATTACGACCGGCAATATTGCCTGGAGGTGGAAGGCTACCCGGGGCTGGTCGTCCACGGGCCGTTTACCTCGACGCTGTTGATCGGATCGGTGGGAAAATATCTGCCCGGCGCCGATGTCGCCAAGTTTGATTTCCGGGCCATGGGGCCGCTGATCGATACGGCGCCCTTCACCATCAATGGCCGTGAGACCGACGGACAGGTCGAGCTTTGGGCCGCTGACGCCGAGGGCCGGCTTGCCATGCAAGCCCACGCCGAACTTCGCTAACCGATCGAGGTAACGAGCATGTCAGACAAGGACGGCGCCCCGGACACATCCAACGGCCACAACCGCCGACGGCTGATCAAAAGCCTGTGGGCGCAGGCCGGTATTGTAACCCCCGCAGTCGCCCTGGTGATCGCCGGTTTCGTCCTGGCCTATCAGTTCGTCGATCCCGCCGCCCCGGACCGGGTGGTGATGGCAACCGGCTCGCAAAGCGGGGCATATCACGCCTTCGGCAAGGCTTACGCCGACCGGTTTGCCGAGGAGGGCATCGACCTTGTGCTCAAATCATCGGCGGGTTCGTCGCAAAATCTCGACCATCTGAAGGACGAAGACGGCGACATCGAGGTGGCGTTCCTCCAGGGCGGCATCGGCAAAGCCGCCGATCATCCGAACCTTCAAGCGCTCGGCAGTATCTATTATGAACCCATCTGGGTGTTCGTCCGCGACAAGGCCAACCCCCGCCGCTTGACCGAGTTGGCCGGCAAACGCATCGCCGTCGGCGGCAAGGGCAGCGGCACCCGGGCGGTCGCGCTCAACCTATTGGCGGACAACGGCATCACGGGAGAGAATACCGGGATCGTCGAAATCGGCGGCGCCAAATCGGCCGACGCTCTGAGCGCGGGCGAGGTAGACGCCGCCATATTCGTTACCTCTGTTACTTCCAAAACGGTGCGCAGGCTGCTTAGTCAGCCGACCATCTCGCTGATGAGTTTCGAACGCGCGGATGCCTACCTGCGGCGCAACAGCTTCCTCTCCAAGGTCGTTCTGCCCAAGGGGACGGTCGATCTCGCGCTCAACCTGCCGGCGGAAGATACCGTGCTGTTGGCCCCCGCCGCCACCATCGTCGCCAATGAACGCCTGCATCCGGTACTGATCGATCTCTTTCTGCTGACGATGCACGACATCCACCGGCATGGCAGCCACCTGGAGGCGGCCGGTGAATTCCCATCCCCGCACTATGTCAGCTACCCCCTGGAGCCGACCGCCGATCGCTTTTACGAACGCGGCCCGCCGTTCCTTCAGCGTTATCTGCCGTTCAGCGCCGCCAATCTGCTGGACCGGCTGAAAATCATGCTGCTGCCGCTGCTGACACTCTTGTATCCGCTGTTCAAGATTTTACCGCCCGCCTACCGCTGGCGCATGCGCTCCAAGGTCGACCGCTGGTACAAGGAACTCCAGTCCGTCGACGACCGGATGAGGTTGGGTGAAATATCCAAGGAAGAAGCCAGGCGGAGGCTCGGCGAAATCGAGGATTCGGTCGAGCAGGTCTCCGTCCCCGCCGGTTTTGCCTCCGGCGCCTACACGCTGCGTCTCCACATCGAACTGCTGCGCCGCAAGCTTGACGACTAACGCTGCCGAAAAAAGCCAATGAGTGCAGGAGGAGATAACCAGTGACTGCGGAAATCTACGACCAAACAGTCAACGTGTTGGGTGAGGGCCCGCTTTGGCATCCGGAACGCGGGGAACTGTTCTGGTTCGATATCGTGTCGCAGAAACTCTACCACCGCGCCGGCGATGACTTGCGTCAATGGCAGTTCGGCGAACCGGTCTCCGCCGCCGGCTGGATCGACCGCGACAACCTGCTGATCGCCAGCGCTTCCGCCCTTTCGCGCTTCGACATCGAAAGCGGCGACAGCGAAGTCGTCGTCCCCCTGGAAGACGACAATCCCCTGACGCGCTCCAACGACGGGCGAGCTGATCCGTTCGGCGGTTTCTGGATTGGCACCATGGGGTGCGCCCACGAGGAGAAGATCGGCACGATCTACCGCTACTACCGGGGAGAAGTGCGCGCGCTCTATTCCGGTATCACGGTGCCCAACGCCATGTGCTTTTCGCCCGATGGCGGCGTCGCGTATTTCACCGATACCATGCAGGGACAGGTCATGCGCCAGAGGCTGGACCCGGCTGACGGCTGGCCGCTGGGCGAGCCAGACGTGTTTATCGACGTCAGAGGCGAGAAATTCGGCGCCGACGGCTCCGTTGTCGACGTGCAGGGCAATTTCTGGAACGCCCGCTACGGCGGCTACAGCGTGGCTCGTTATTCTGCGGACGGGGAGCTGCTGGATACGCTGTCGCTGCCCACCGTCTACATCACCTGCCCGGCCTTTGGCGGCGCCGATCTTTCCAGTCTTTACGTCACCTCCTGTTGCCGGAACATGAGCGAGGAGAAGCGCCGGAAGCAGCCGGACGCCGGAAAAACTTTTGTTTTCGAAACTGACGCACGAGGACAGGCCGAGCACCGCGTCGTACTCTGAAAAAGTCTCTTCAGTCGTCTTTGCCGCCGCGGCGGGCCAGTTTCTGCGTCAGATTTTCAGCCACGCCCGGACGGCTCCAGGGGCAGACAGTCGTGCAGATCGAACAACCCAGATGTTCGTTGAAGAACGGGATGCAGCGGTCGAAATCGACGTACCAGCGCTCGACGCCGCGGATCCAGGTCTTGGCCGGGCTGATGGCGTCGACCGGGCAGGCGTTTTCGCAGACCTTGCAGTGCGTGCAGAAATCGTCCGCACCGAACTCGTCCGAGGGCTGCGCGACCAGGGGCATGTCTGTGAGCACGGCGCTGAGGCGGAAGTTCGAGCCGAGCTTGCGGTTGATGATGGAGCCGTGCTTGCCTAATTCACCGAAGCCGCACTCCAGCGCCGGCGGGATCATGACGAAGGTGGCATGGCTCGGCGCGCCGACCGGGACGGCGCGGAAACCCTGCTCGAGGATCCAGCCGGCCAGGGTGCGGGCGGACTTGAGCACTTCGCCATATTGATTGAGCACTTCGGCGCCGGCGACCTGGTCCGGTACGTTGAGCATCGTTTCATAATCCTGCTCACCGCCGATCATGACGATCCAGGGCAACCCGTGGCTTTCACACCGGTCGTAGACCCATTCCTCGTTGAAGCGCGTGATGCCCACCAGGTCGGCGCCGCGCTGTTTGGCTTGTTCATGAACAATGCCGGCCCAATCTTCCGGGGCGTGTTCGACAGTTTCCCGCGCCTGCTCCGGCAAGGGGGTGGCATGGATTTCGGCCCGGCGCGTAAAGGCCTCGATGACGTCGTCGATCATCGGCTGCTGGCCGAACCATTTTTGCATTTCGCCGTGTGGAATGCTGTCCGGATCCTGCCAGTAGATCGGCGTCGGCCGCCGGAAGTCGGTTTCACCCTGGCCGTTGATCTTGTTGCCGGAAATTTCGGGCCGCAGATCCAGCAGCCCGGGATCAGGCTTATAGCTTTCCTTGATTTCTTTCGGATCGCGTTTCACGGCTGATCGGTCCCGTTCGCTGTTTTCGGAGCGTGACAGTCTAACGCAATCCAGTTTGGCGGAAAATCCGGTTCCCCACCGGGGAACCGGTTTCCCGATTAACGCCCGATCGCATGATCGATGAGTTTGCCGTAGAGCCGTTGACGGGCAGACGGATCGGCCGGCTTGATCCAGTCCCGGCCCATCTCAGCCCAATCCGGGTCGTCCGGGTCGAGACCCATCGTGCGGATAAACTCGTCCTCCACAACGATGAACTGACGCTGGTAGGCCAGGAGAAAACCGCCGTGCTGCTCGCGGATGTCACGGGCTTCCTCGTAGGATGCCGACCAGATATTCGTGTGCGCAGCGCAGCCCCTCGGATAGAGCAATTTGCCGTAATCGTCGGTGGGCTTACCGCCCAAGACGCAGGCGGCGTGAGACCAGCCCTCGAAGCCGAACTCGCGAGCGATCGCGGCCAAACAATGCCGGCGTTTGAGCGCCCTCAACAAGGCTTCATCGTCGAACTTGCGCAGCTCAGGTTCCGTGCGCAGCTGTTTGAGCGCCTGGGCGTCCAAAGACTTGGCATTTCGGTGAAGAATTCGGGCGCGGTTTTTCAGCGCCTCGACGGAATCAGTCATAACAGTTGCTCCTGTTATGGATCGTTCCCGCTCCGCATGATCCAGGGGTGTTTCAAGTTTTGCTTGAAACACTGAGGGCCATTAGCTCATTGCGCCGCCTCGGATATGTGAGATGAGGCGTTTCCGTTTTACGGAAAGCGCTTTGAGAACCATTAGGATGATCGTGGTCGTGTTCTTAACTCAGGGTGAGGAGACTTTCGGCGGGAGAGGCGCCCCTGAGCACCTGCTGGGGCCTCTCCTAACGATTGTGCGCCGGCCGGTCAAGCGTTTCCACCGCACGGCCGCGCCCGCAAAGGCCTAGCGCTTGCGTTTCTTGCCGAAAATGGCATCCCAATTGTCACGGTAATTGTCGGTGACAACTTTCTGGTTTTCGCCCCTGGTAAAGCCCTTGCTTTGCTTGGACGACGTATCGGAACTGTCGGACGACGACGCGGTCGAGGTGTCCGAACCCGATTTTGCTTCCTCCGCAGACATGCGATTTCCTCGGTCGATTGGTTTTCAAAGTAAAATTCGGGCGGTTTTATAGCGAAATTCAGTCTGAAAATCCAGTCCCGGCGGGAACCCGTCCTAAATCAGGAACATGTCGTCCAACGCCTTGAACAGGTCGTCGCCGAACGATTCGCCCTTGTGGATGACCGGCACGTTGGCGGGCAGTAGGTTCAGATAATCGTCGTCGTCCTCAAGGCTGGTGATCAGGGCCAGCGGCACGTTTCTGGTGGCCGGCATGGTCGTCAGCGATATCGCCAAATCGATGCCGTTCAGTTCCGGCATCATGGCCAACACCACGACAAAATCGGGCTTGGTGCGGATGATCATTGACAGCGCATCAAAGGTACTGCTGACGGTCGAGACCCGGTAGCCGCACTGCTGCAGTTCGCGCTCCACATAGCGCGTCGCGGTGCCGGGCAGCATCACCAGCATGACCTCGATGTGGCGGACCTCAAGCTCTTCATCGTCGAACCCGCCCTTGGCCGGCAGGGTACGGACGATCTGGGAAGCGTCGCCTTCCATCGGCACGTTGCCCTCAAGCATGTCCTCCAACACCTCGACGAATGTGCGGACGTCGGCCAGCCCCTTGGGCGTCAGTTCCCTGACGTTGGTGAGATAGTCCTCGAAACGGTGGCCGACGATGCCGAGGGTGCGATAATCCTCGTTCTCCGACGGGCGGCTCAGCAGCGACGACAACTGTTGGACAGAAAACAACAATTCGGCGAGCGATTTGCTCTTTTGGCCGACCGCATCTACCAACGCGTCGACCGTATTGACCTGCTCCTTCGCTTCGTCAATCAGTTCGAGGAGCATGTCGTTTTCGGCGCTGTGGATATCGAAATTGGTGGGCTCGGACATCTTCCAACCTTTTTACCAGTGGACCAAACACCCCCAAAATCGTGCCACCGGCGATGATACAAGATCAAAAGCTTTTGGAAACGCCTTTCATTTCCGTTATCGATAAAGTTCCCGTTAGTTGGAAGGAGACCCGCATGGACGTTCCCGAGGGCTTTACCGAGCACGACAGGAAGAGCCCGCTGACCGATCCCTGGGAACCGATTTATTCGCGCAAGCACCCGGACAGGCTCGACCTCGGCCTGTGGCTGCGCGAGGCCCACTGCAATGCCCGCGGTTTCGCCCATGGCGGTCTGATCTCCGCCCTGGCCGACAATTCGATGGGCCACAGCTGTATTGCCGCCCACGGCGGCGGGGCCAACATGGTCACCGTCAACCTCAACATCGACTTTGTCGGCGTGGCCAAATCCGGCGCCTGGCTGGAAGTGAACAGCGAGGTCGTCAAGACAGGCAAGAGCCTGTGTTTCGTGCAATGCCGGGTGACCGCCGACGGTAAGCTGTGCGCCCGCGGCAACGCCACTTTCAAGGTCGTTTAGGTCGACTGGCGGGGACGGGAGTACACCATGAAGCTGAGCCAACTGCGGAATTTGGTCGCCGTAATCGAAGCGGGCAGCGTGCGCCAGGCCGCCCGCAACCTCAACGTCTCCCAATCCGCCGTCACCAAGAGCATCAAGCAGCTTGAGGAATTGCTCGGTACCGAGTTACTGCTGCGTGCCTCGCACGGGGTCTCCGCCACCGCCGCCGGTGATGCCCTGGCCCGGCGCGCCAAGGTCATCGAAGCCGAACTGCGCCAGGCCCGCAACGACATCGAGGCGGTCCAGGGCGCGGCGACAGGCGAAATCCGCATCGTCGCTTCGCCCACCGTGATGATGGGTCTGTTGCCCAAGGCGATCGTCAACTTCAAGAAAGCCCGTCCCGGCGTCAATTTTCAGATCGAGGAAGGCCTCTACCCCGACGTCCTGCCCTCGATCCGCACCGGTGACATCGACTTCGCGGTTTGCTTGGTGCCGGAGCGGCCGCGTGACGAAGACCTAAATTTCGATCTCTTGGTGCGTGATCAGCTGACCCCGGCGGTCCGCGCCGGCCATCCCCTGACGCGGGTGAAGAAAATCGCCCTGGAAGACCTGGTGGATGTTGGTTGGGTGGTCTATCAGCGCAGCCGCACGGGGCGCGACATTTTTGAACAAACTTTCGCCCTGAACGATCTGGAACCACCCACCAACATGACGAAAAGCACCTCCTTCGCCTGCACTCTGGCGCTGGTCGAGCAAAGCGACTACGTCACGCTGGTGCCGCGCAAGATCTTCGCCGGCAAGATCGTCGGCGGCGCCATCACGCCCTTGAACCTGGAAACTTCCATGCCGGCCTGGAACGTCATGGTGATCAGCCGCGCCAAACATGCCCTGTCACCGCTCTGCGCAGCCTTTCTTGAAGATCTGCATCGGACGGAACCCAGCGGCGGATAAAATCGGCCCACACGGGTCGTTCACCAAAATCGATCGATATTCCCGGTAATTGCATCAAAAAGGTGGTATGGCAGACGCTATTATCGCCGGATCACATTTATTGAAGGGGATCACCCGTGGACAGTTTGAAGTTCTCAGTCGTGCTTTATGGACTTCTGCAGATGATGCGTTTCCAGGCGTGGAGACACCCTAAATACGCCGCCCGCCTCCGCGAAATGAACTTCACCGCTCAGATCAAGACCAAGGATAACTCGGTCGGGCGCTACTACACCTTCGAGGACGGCAGGATCAAATCCGGACGGGGGATCCACCCCAATCCCGACATGACGTTGGCCTTCAAAACCGCCGAGATCGCTTTCGGTCTGCTGCTGCCGCCGGTCAATCAGCTCGACCAGGTCAACGCCATGAAGGACTTCAAGATTACGCTTGAAGGCGCCGACCAGCAGACCTCGTGGTTCACCCAGACCGTCATGATGGCAATGACCGCGCACTGGAAATTCGGGGTCGCCATGGGCAACGGCGTTACCCGTTTCGTCAACATGACAAACGGCGGACCGGTATTTCTCTACGTCAAGGACGGCAAGATCGTGCGCATGACGCCGATCGTCTTCGATGAGACCGATCCCCAGCCCTGGACAATCGAGGCGCGCGGCAAGAAGTTCACGCCGCCGCGCAAGACCAGCCTGGCCCCCCACGGCATGAACTGGAAGTCCATGGTCTATTCGCCCGACCGGCTGCTTTACCCGATGAAACGGGTGGATTTCGACCCGAATGGCGAACGAAACCCGCAGAATCGGGGCAAATCAGGCTACGAGCGCATCAGCTGGGATGAGGCGCTGGACATCGTCGCCAGCGAAATCAAGCGGACCAAGCGCGTCCACGGCCCGGGCTCCATCGGCAACAGCCACGGCTCCCATCACACCTGGGGCAATATCGGTTATTACCTCAGCGCCAATTTCCGCTTTATCAACACCGTCGGCATGACCCGCGTCCACCACAACCCGGACAGCTGGGAAGGCTGGTACTGGGGCGCCACCCACCATTGGGGCGGCAGTCTGCGCGTCGGCCAGTCGGAAACCTACGGCGGCGTAGAGGACTGTCTCAAGGAATCCGAGATGGTGGTCTTCTGGTCGAGCAACCCGGAGGGCACCAGCGGCTCCTACGGTTCGCTCGAAGGCACTATCCGGCGCAAGTGGTTGAAGGAGCTCGGCATCAAGGTCGTGCACATCGACCCCTACTTCAACGACACAGCTCAATTGTTGGGCGGCAAGTGGATCGCGCCGCGGCCCACGACCTCCCCGGCGCTGGCCATGGCCATCGCCTATGTCTGGATCAAGGAAGATCTCTACGACAAGGACTACGTCGAAAAACGCACACAAGGCTTCGACAAGTGGAAAGCCTACCTGCTGGGCGAGGAGGACGGCGAGCCCAAAACACCGGAATGGGCGGCAGAGGAAACCGGGGTGCCGGCCAAGGACATCCGGGCGCTGGCCCGCGACTGGGGCACCAAGAAGACCTATCTCGGCGCCGGCGGCTGGGGCAACGGTCACGGCGGCGCCTGCCGCAACTCCAACGGCAACCAGTGGGCCCGCACCATGGTCTGCCTGGTCGCCATGCAGGGCCTGGGCAAACCGGGCGTCAGCATGGGCAATCTGCAGTGGGGGACGCCGGTCGACGTCAATTTCTATTTCCCGGGCTACGCCGAAGGCGGCATGTCGGGCGATTTGCACCACACCGCCCAGTCGGTCGAGCTTTACCAGCGCAAGCCGCAGACGCCCAGCATGAACACCAACGAGCAGCTCATCCCCCGCATGTTCCTGCCCGAAGCCATCATGCAGGACAAGGCCGAAGGTTACGTCTGGAACGGCGCTTCCATCGAGGCCCAGTTCAGCAAGATCAGCTACCCCAAGCCCGGCTTCTCCCCCATCCGCATGCTTTACAAGTACGGCGGCTCCATCATCGGTACCATGGCGGACAGCAATCGCCACGTGAAGATGTACCAGTCGGAGAACCTTGAGTTCGTCGTCAACCAGTCGATCTGGTTCGAGGGCGAAGCCAAGATGGCCGACGTCATCCTGCCCGCCTGCACCAACTTCGAACGCCCCGACATCAGCGAGTGGGCGGCGCTGGGCGGCTATGCCCATCACGGCCAGACGCAGCTCAACCACCGCGTCATCGTCTTCCAGCACCAGGTGATCGAGCCGATGGGCGAATCGAAATCGGACTACGACATCTTCGTCGAAATCTGCAAGAGGCTGGGCCTCAGCGCCTACTTCTCCGAGGGCGTCTCGGCGCTCGACTGGGTCAAGCGCGAGTTTGACGCCTCCGACTTGCCAAAGATCATCTCGTGGAAGGAATTCATCCGCAAAGGCTACGTCGTGTTACCGGCGGACAAGGAGGAACTCAGACCGCCGCTGTCGTGGAACTGGTTCTACGAAGGCCGTAAGAAGGACGTGCCGGAACCGATGCCACTGCCGTCCGACTACACCGACGAATACCTGGACGGTCTGCAGACCCAATCCGGCAAGATCGAATTCGAATGTGAAAGCCTCAAGCGTTTCGACGCCGAAGATCCGGAACGGCCACCGATCGTCAAGTATTCGACGTCGTGGGAAGGTCATCGCACCGAAGGACTTGTCGACAAGTTCCCGCTGCAGCTGATCACGCCGCATCCGCGTTTCAGCTTCCACACCCAGGGCGACCAGAAGGACACCTACCTCAACAACATCGAGGAACACCGCGTCCTGATCGACGGCTATAACTACTGGGTCATCCGCATCAATCCGGCGGACGCGGCGGCCCGCAACATCAAGCACCATGACTTGGTCAAGGTTCACAACAACCGCGGCGCGGTGCTCTGTGCCGCCATCGTGACGGAGCGCATCCGCCCCGGCACGGTGCACGGTTACGAAAGCTGCGCCACCTACGAGCCGCTGGGCGAACCCGGATCGTCCATCGAGAAGAGCGGCTGCCTCAACCAGATCACGCCGAGCCGGTCGCAGCTCAAGAAAGGCCATTCCATGGCCGCCGCCGCCGCCCTGGTCCAGGTCGAGTTGTGGGACGGCAACGGCAACGTCGATTTCGGCGAACCGGCCGTGGCCACCTTACGAGATCCCGTCACCGTGCCCGCCGAATAGCCGGACGTATTGAGAGTAACGCTATGAAGAAATGGAACCTTATCGTCGACGTGGCCAACTGCACCAATTGCAATGCCTGCGTGCTGGCCTGCCACGACGAATACTGCGGCAACGACTTTCCCGGCTATGCCGCTGAAATGCCCAAACACGGGCACAAGTGGATCAACATCGAACAGAAGGTCCGTGGTTCGGGCTCTCTGATGGACGTCGCCTACCTGCCGGTGATGTGCCAGCACTGCGAAGACGCGCCCTGCATCGAGGCCGCCGAGAACGGCGCCGTCACCAAGCGGCCCGACGGCATCGTCATCATCGATCCCGTCAAGTCCAAGGGCCAGAAGCAGATCATGGAAGCCTGCCCCTACGACGCCGTCTGGTGGAACGAGGAAAAGGACATCCCGCAGGCCTGGATTTTCGACGCCCATCTCCTCGATGAAGGCTGGACCGAACCAAGAGCGGCCCAAATGTGCGCGACGCAAGCGATCCGCGCGGTGAAAGCTGACGACGGGGAAATGAACGCCATTGTCGCTGACGAAAACCTCGAACATCTGCATCCCAAACACGGGACCAAGCCGCGCGTCTGGTACAAGAATCTGCAGCGCTACAATACGGCCTTCATCGCCGGCAGCGTCGAGACCGAAAACGACGGCGTCGTCGATTGCCTTGAAGGGGCTGCGGTTACCCTCAGTAGGTCGGGCGAGACCTTGCAGGAGGCGGTCAGTGACATTTACGGCGACTTCAAATTCGACGGGCTCGAGGAAAACAGCAACGGTTACAGGCTGGAGATCCGCGATGGCCAGGGCCGCGAAAAAACCATCGAACTCGATTTGACGGACAGCATCTACATGGGATCAATCCCGCTATAGGAACCGCCCCGTCAGGGTGCGCGCCAACGAAAATGCTGGGGAGGGTATATGTCGGCAAACGAAACGCTTAACGCACGCAAAATCGGCTGGATCGGCACCGGCCGCATGGGTTTCGCCATGGCCGAGCGCCTGCTGGCCGCAGGCGCTGTCCTCACCGTCTACAACAGGACCCGCAGCAAGGCGGAACCGCTGGCGGATCAAGGCGCAACCCTCGTCAATTCCGCCGCCGACCTGGCCGACTGTGACATTGTCTTTTCCGTCGTGTCGGGGCCGGAGTCGTTCATCGAAGTCATTACTGGTGAGGGTGGCCTGCTATCTGGCGAGGGCGACCTGCCCGACCAACTTATCGATTTCACGACGATTTCCACCGAAGCCTCTGCCCAGGTGCGCCACGCCGCGGCGGCCAAAGGGGTTTCGATGATCGACGCGCCGGTCAGCGGCAACGCCGCCGTCGTCGCCTCGGGCAAGTTGAGCATCGTGGCTTCGGGCGAGCGCAGCGCGTTCGACGCCACCCTGCCCTACCTCGAAGCTCTGGCGGAGGGCGTGACCTACGTCGGCGAAGGCGAGCTCGCACGCACCGTCAAGATCTGCCACAACGTGCTGCTCGCCGTCGTTACCCAAGCATTGGCCGAGATCACGGTACTAGGTGAAAAGGGCGGCGTGCCGCGCCACGCCATGCTCGACTTCATCAACAAGAGCGTCATGGGCTCGCGCTTCAGTCGCTACAAGACACCCGCGCTGGTCAACCTCGACTACACGCCGACGTTTACGCCCGCCCTGCTGCGCAAGGATCTGGATCTGGCGCTGACCTCGGCGCGCGAGCTTGAAGTACCGCTGCCCATCGCCGCCCACGTGCGCGAGATCATCCAGACCCTGATGGGCAACGGCTACACCGACTGCGATTTTGCGGCCCTGTTGGAGCTCGAAGCCAAATCGGCCGGTCTCGAACTCAAACCGGAAAACGTCGACGTCGGCACCGATCTCTAGGACCCCTGAAAGGGTACGTCATGAGCAAGACCATCAACCTGAAACCGGATGCGCCGTGGCAGGAAATCCGCGCCACCCCGGCCGACTGGGAGAAGTTGGGCAAGGACCAGGCGCTTTACATGCACAACCACCTGCACCTCGTTCGTGCCTTCGAGGAGACGGTGCTAGAGTTCGACGGCGACGGCTTGGTGCACGGCCCGGCCCACGTCAGCGTCGGCCAGGATGGCGGTGCCGTCGGCGCCATGGCGCCGCTGCGCGCCGGCGACCAGATCACCGGCTCCCACCGGGGCCACCACCAATTCCTCGCCAAGGCCTTGAACTACGTCGATACCGAGGGCGGTGATCCTGTCACGAGCGACATTCCCGCCCCGGTGCAGCGGCTTCTCCATCGCACGCTTTCGGAAATTCTCGGTTTGGCCGATGGTTTCTGTAAGGGCCGCGGCGGCTCCATGCATCTGCGCTGGGCCGAGGCCGGGGCGCTCGGCACCAACGCCATTGTCGGCGGTGGCGTGCCGCTGGCCAACGGCGTCGCCTGGGCCAGGAAACGCCAGGGCAACGGCGATGTGGTGTTCTCGTTCTTTGGCGACGGCGCCACCAACATCGGCGCGGTGCCGGAATCCATGAACCTGGCTGCCCTGTGGGACTTGCCGATCTGCTTCTTCATCGAGAACAACGGCTACGCGGTCTCCACCCGCCTGGAGGAGGAAACCCGCGAAACGAGGCTTTCGTCGCGCGGCCTGGCCTACGCCATCCCCGCTTTCCGGGTCGACGGCATGGATCCGGTAGCCGTCCGGGTAGCGGTCGAGAAGGCGCTGGAGATCATGCGAGGCGGTAAGGGGCCCGTCATCATCGAGGCCGTGCTCTACCGCTTCTATCACCATGGCGGCGGAATGCTGGGCAGCAACTTCGGTTACCGCGACAAGGACGAAGAGGCCAACTGGCGCGCCCGCGACCCGCTTACGCAAATGGCCGACGAGCTGATCAAGCGCAAGTGGCTGAGCGAGGACGGCGATGCGGAACTGGCCCGCAAAGCCAAGGAGGCCATGCAGGCGATTTCCAGTGCTCTCGCCGAACCCGACGGCAACCGGCGCAAGATCGTCGCCGGACTGTGGCCCGAGGCCGATTTCTGCGACGAGGGCCAGCGCGGCGATCTTTCGGAATTCGACGGCGTGCGCTACGAGGAATTGGAGACCTTCTCGGGCGAAACCGCCGAGGTGAAGTTCATCGATCTCGTCTCCGGCGTGATGGGCCGGCGCATGGAGCAGGACGAACGCATCTTCTGCCTGGGCGAAGACATCCACCGCCTCAAGGGCGGTACCAATGGCGCAACGCGGGGGCTGCACGACCGCTTCCCCGACCGCATCATCCCCACGCCCATCGCCGAGCAGGGCTTCAGCGGCCTGGCGGGTGGCGTCGCCATGGAGGGCACCTACCGCCCCGTGGTCGAACTGATGTATCCGGATTTTTCGCTGGTCGCCGCCGATCAACTTTTCAATCAGATCGCCAAATCGCGCTTCATGTTCGGCGGCGAGGCGCCGATGCCGCTGGTGCTGCGCACCAAGGTCGCGATCGGTACAGGTTATGGCTCCCAGCATTCAATGGACCCGGCTGGGCTTTACGCCCAATGGCCGGGCTGGCGCATCGTCGCGCCGTCAACGCCGTTTGACTATGTCGGCCTGATGAACAGCGCGCTGTTGTGCGAAGATCCGGTGTTGGTCATCGAGCATGTGGAGCTCTACGCATCCGAAGGCCCCGGTCCAGTCGACGACCTCGACTACTACATCCCGCTCGGCAAGGCCAAAGTGGTGCGGCCCGGTGACACATTCACCGTTCTCACCTACCTCTCGATGACCAAAAAGGCCGTGGATGTGGCCGACGAGATGGGGCTCGGCGCCGAGGTGATCGATCTCCGCTCCCTCGACCGTAACGGCATCGACTGGGAGACCATCGGCCAGAGTGTGATGAAGACCAACAACGTCGTTGTCCTCGAACAGGGTCCGTTGACCGGCTCCTACGGCGCCATGCTGACGGACGAACTCCAGCGCCGGTTTTTCGACTACCTCGACCAACCCGTGAAGCGCATCCACGGCGGCGAGGCCTCGCCAAGCGTCTCCAAGGTGCTGGAACGGGGCGCCTTTGCCGGCGCCGAAGAGATCCGGGACGGCTACCTGGAAATCATGAACGACATGGGGCTGGGCGTGAGGGCGGCGGAATGAGCAACGGCAACAGTAACGGCGGCGGCCTGCCGGGCCTACGCGGTACCGATCACATCGGCATCACAGTGCCCAATCTGGAGGAGGCCGTGGCCTTCTTCGTCGACGTGCTGGGGTGCGAGCCCTTCTACCAACTCGGCCCATTCAAGTTCGACAACGACTGGATGAAGGAACAGCTTAACGTCCACCCCCGCACCGTCATGAAGAAGCTGCAGTTCCTGCGCTGCGGCAATGGTTCCAACTTCGAACTCTTCGAATACGACGCGCCGGACCAGAACTGGGCGTCACCGAAGAACAGCGACATTGGCGGCCACCATTTGGCCTTCTACGTCGACGATATGGACGCCGCGCTCGATTATCTCAGGTCCAAGAACGTCCGCATCCTGGGCGAACCCATCGTGCGCACCGAAGGACCGAGCGGCGGCCAGACATGGATTTACTTCCTCAGCCCCTGGGGCTTGCAATTCGAACTGGTGAGCTATCCAGAGGGTAAGGGCTACGAGCAGGAAACCGAACGGCGGCTCTGGCATCCGGCCGATCCGGCGACCAACGAATACTGATCCAAGGAGAAAGTTTAATGGCCTACATTTTCCATCAGGACGACCTGCCGAGACTGGTCTCGGCCGTGCCGGGACGCGAACGGGTGTTCTTCGCCAATAAGGAACTCTCGGACATGGACGATATGCTGTGCGGTATCATGTATTACAAGCACGATGCGGCATCACCCTATCACTACCATGAGGATTGCGAGCACTTTTACTTCATCATCACCGGCGCCGGCACGGTAGAGACCGAAGAAGGCATCCGTCCCGTCAAGGCCGGCGATCTCATTTTCTTCCCACCCGAGGCCAGGCATCGCCTGAGCGCCACCGAGCCGCTGTTCTACTTTGAATTTCAGGCCCCCAACCGCTTCAAAACGACCATCCTCGACGGCACCGAGGAGGATCTTTTGTGGAACCGCGTCGACGGCGGCGTCTGGGTCCAGAGCTAGAGCGGAAAAGAGGAGTTCGAAAAATGACGGTATTTGTAGATACGACCAAGTGCGAGCGGGTTTCGGCGGAAGACATGCAGGGCGAGTACGCCGAAATCGTCAACAAGGCGTTGTGCGATGCGGACAACGTCGTCGGCATGCTGCGCTGGCTGGAAGGCGGCCAACACTTCGACATCGCGGCCACGGCCGACACCTACCAATTGGTTTACGTGATGGAAGGCGACGGCGTGATCACGCTCAACGACAAGGACTATGACGTGGGCAGCGGCGCCGGCATCTATCTAGAGCCCAGCGAATTCGCTAGCATCGCCCAGGCGGGTGACGGAACCACCAAGCTTTTCCATCTGGTCGTGCCGAAACTCGACAGTTAGGCCCAACGCGACAATATTAATCCGGGGAGGATTGACACCATGAAATATAACCGGCCGCATGCAACCGCGACCTGGGGCACGATGGGTACTGACTGGGAAGCGGGTGTGGATTTCCAAAAACTCAACCGCGACCGTGCCGAAAAAGCCCGCGCCGCCACCGCCGAGGCGGGGCTGGGCGCCACCTTGGCTTTTACCTACGACAACATCCGCTACATCACGGGCACGCACATCGGCGAATGGGGCCGCGACAAGTTCGACCGCTACGCCCTGTGCCCGGCCGAAGGCGAACCCTACCTCTGGGATCCCGCCCCCCCGGCCAAGCGAAAGAGCTCACCCTGGCTCGAAGACCGCGTCGCGGCGCCCATCAGCACCCTGCAGGGGGCGCTGCCGCCGGTCCACGGCATCCAGGACGAGTTTGCCGCTCAGATCAAAGCCAAGCTCGACGAGTTGGGCATCGCCGACAAACCCATCGGCATCGATTTGATGGAATTGCCCATGCTGCGGGCGCTGGAGGCTCAGGGCATCGAAGTGGTCGACGGCCAGCAGGCCCTGCTCAATGCCCGGGAATGCAAGACGCCGGAGGAGATCGAGCTCCTCAAGCAGGCCGCCGCCATGGTCGACGCCACCTACGTCGATATCGCCAAGGCGATCCGGCCCGGCGCACGCGAGAGCGACCTCGTCGCCATCGCCCACGAACGGCTCTATCAGTTGGGTTCGGAGCGCGTCGAGTGCGTCAACTCCGTGGCGGGTCCGCGCGGCGCGCCGCACTCACACACATTTTCCGACCGTATCATCCAGCCCGGCGACATGATCTTCCTCGACGTCATGCATTCGTTTAACGGCTACCGGACGTGCTATTATCGCACCTTCATCTGCGGCGTGCCGAACGAGGCGCAATTGGAGGCCTACGAGCAGTGCTCCAAATGGGTCAGCGCCGCCATCGACGCCATCAAACCCGGCGTCACGGTCGACGACATCGCCAATGTCTGGCCCAAGGCCGAGGAATTCGGTTACGCCAACGAGGACGAAGCGTTTTTGCTGCAGTTCGGCCACGGCATCGGCTTGAGCTTGTGGGAACGGCCGATCATCTCGCGGCGTTACACCGGCCAGAATACCGTGCTCAAGGAAGGCATGGTGTTCGCGGTCGAATGCTGGAAAGGCGCCGAGGACGGCTCGGGCGCCGCCCGCATCGAGGAGGAAGTCGTGGTCACGGCGGACGGTTGCGATATCATCACCAACTATCCGAGCGACCATCTGATCTCCTGCGGCCTGCCGGGCTGCGAGGTGATGTAAGGAGGCGAAGCTCAAGACATGTCGCGCATATCGGTCACCATCGTCACGGGATTTTTGGGCAGCGGTAAAACAACACTGCTGAACGCCCTGCTGAAGCATCCCGAGATGACCAAGGCGGCGGTGGTGGTCAACGAGTTCGGCGAGATCGGCATCGACTACGATCTCGTCGAGCGCAGCGACGAAACTATCATACAGCTTGAGAACGGCTGCCTCTGCTGCACCGTGAAGGGCGACCTGATCGACACCTTCCGCGACCTCTACTTGCAGCGCAAGGGCGGCAAGGTGCCGTGGTTCGACCGCGTGGTGATCGAAACCACCGGTATCGCCGATCCCGGGCCGGTGTTGCAGATCATCCTGACCGATCCGATGGTGAGCACGGCCTATCAGCTCGACGGCATCGTCACGACGGTGGATTCGGTAAGCGGCGCCGAAACCCTCGACCGCTTCCCCGAATCGGTCAAGCAGGTGGCCGTCGCCGACCGCATCATCCTGACCAAGACCGACCTGGTGGAGGGCGGCGATCGTGATGCCCACATCGCGGCCATCGGGGAGCGGCTGCGCGGCTTAAATCCAGCGGCCCCCGTGATCGCGCAATCACCCAAGACCCTGGAACCCGGCCAGATCTTCGCCGGCGGCATGCTCGATCCCGAGGCCAATGCGCTGGATGCAGCCGCGTTGGATCCGGAAATCTACAAGGGCCAACCCGCAGCGGCAGCCGGCACGCAGGCCGAAAGCAACGCCAAAACCATCGACGAAGCCCGCGCCTATTACGCCGCGCAAGGCCACGAACCGGGCGAGGACCACGAGCACAACCACGATCCCCTGATCCGATCATTCTGCGTGGTCCGAGAAGAGCCGCTCCCCATCGACACCCTGCGCCTGTTTCTTGACGGCCTGGCACGGGAGGCCGGCCCCGACCTGCTCAGGGTCAAGGGCATCGTCAACATCGAAGAACGGCCTGATACCCCCGCGGTTATTCAGGGCGCGCAACAGATTTTTCATTCGCTGGACTGGCTCGACGCCTGGCCCAGTGACGACCAGCGCACGCGCATCGTCTTCATTACCCGCGGCATCGAACAGGAACACATCGAAGACACCCTCGCCTTCGTCGTGCGCATGTCCGAACGCACCCGCGCCGCCGCCGCCGGCGTCGCCTAACTCTCTCCCCAACACCCCAAACCGGGTGCGGCGCATTGACGCTGGACCCCGGGGGGACTACCGCCTCTACCCCGCAATTGGTATGATGAGGATGGTTTTTCTTTAACGATTCGCTTGCTGATTTTTGAAGCCATGGGCCGTGCGCGCGGGCGCACAGCCCTGTTGTCAGGGAGAACCATCATGACAATTCCAGCAACTGTGGAGAAGCACCTCTTGGCCAGCGGCGTCGAGTACGACGTGATCAGCCACGATCACACCGGCGACAGTCTGGCCACGGCGAGATCCGCCCATGTATCCGGTGAACTGCTGGCCAAGGCGGTCGTGCTGAAAGACGCCAAGGGCTACTTGATGGCCGTCATGCCGGCGACCTGCAAGTTATCCCAGGGCGAGATTTACGATGTCCTGGGCCGGCGGCTTGAGTTGGCCAATGAAGACGAATTGGGCGACATGTTCCCCGACTGCGATCCCGGCGCGGTACCGCCGCTGGGCCGTGCCTACGGCATGGAAGCGGTTTGGGACGACCGGCTGTCGCATCTCGAGGAGGTCTATTTCGAGGGCGGCGACCACGACAGCGTGGTCCACGTCAACGGCGAAGACTTCCAGAAACTGATGGGAGACGCCCGTCACGCCGACTTCAGCCACCACGTCTGACGCGGGCTGGAGAACGTCGCTTAGTCTTTGGGGAAGTGAAGGCCCAGGCCGTCCCGGATGTGCTGGATCATCGCCGTGTGGGCTTCCTCGGGCTCGCCGTCGGCGATGGTGTTGTAGAGATCGACATGCGCGTTGGGTTGGGGTTGCGCCTTGCCCGTCTGGGTGGCGGCGAAGAGCCAAAGTGAAATGCCGCGGTTCCAAAGGTAATCGAACATGTCCAGCAAGACCGGGTTGCCGGTGTGTTCAACGATCAGCCGGTGGATATTCCGGTTGATGCTGAATTCTTCTTCCAGGCTGCGCTCGCCATTTGCCAATTCGGCATCCACCGCCGCTTTGATCACGGCCAGCCGTTCCGCCGAACCGTCGGCGGAAACCAGGTAGGCGGCATAGCCCTCCACCGCCTCGCGCGCGCCATAAAGCGCCCGGACTTCTTCTTCCGAAATGTTACGGATGGAAAAGCCCTTGCGGCCCGACTGCACCAGGACACCCTCCTGCTCGAGGCGGAGCAAGGCCTCGCGCACCGGCGTGCGGCTGACGTTTATCTCCGCCGCGATTTGTTCCTGGATCAACCGCTCGCCCGGCCTGATATCACCGTTGACGATGGCCGACAGAATTTGGTCGTAGACATCGACGGCAAGTCGGGGCTGAACGTTCGGGGCCTGTCTAAACTTCATGCTTTGCCTCTTTGCGAACTTACTGTATACAGGATACATGGTTGTTTTGACAGCACAAGGAAGCGGCCGCTTCGAAAAAATGGGCTCGTACTCCCGAGCCAAGCGCGTTGGGCCGTTCGTGTATGTCGCAGGGACAACGTCAATGCACAACGGCGAACTCGTCGCCCCCTTCGACATTTACGAGCAGACCGTTTTCATCTTCAAGCAGATCGAAAAGGCGCTGGGTGCGGTCGGCGCGGATTTGACCCACGTCGTCCGGACAAACGCCTACGTTACGGACATGCGCGACGCCGGCGGCTTCATCAAGGCGCACGGCGAGATCTTCAAAGACGTCGATCCTGTGCTGACCGGTGTCGAAGCCGGCTTGACGACGCCGGGTATGATGGTCGAAATCGAAGTCGACGCCATCATCCACGGACCAGACGGCGAAATTTCCTACGACTGACGGCAACGCCTTCGTCATTCCGGAAAGCGCGCAGCGTTTGTCCGGAATCCATGCCTGAGCGTCCAATGCAATAAATGGGGACAGGTAAGCTTTAATTTTAAAGCGTACCTGTCCCCATTTATTGCGGATCCAAACTGCGATCCGGACCAAAAGTCAGCACATCTCCACCCCACCTGAATCAATTTGCCGTTAATCCGCACTAGTGATATGGTGTTTTGGATACAGTATTCAAATAACAAAAACGTACTGTTCAGAGTCAATTGGGAGGGCCTCACGTGCGATTGAGGTGTGGCGACCGGTGGGAGAATTCGGCGGATTTCCGTCTTTATGATGCCCCGATCAAACGAGAACTCGTAAGCGCGCCACGGGCGATAACCGGATGGTGGCATGTCGGTTGAGGCCAGGGAAATCCCGGCCCCGAGGGTGAGCACGATCGACCAGCGCACCAAGGAGTGCGCGGTTTCCTTCGGCATTCTGCTGCCTCTGATCCTCGCCATCATCGGCATCGCCGCCGTCACGGGATTGGCCGGACGCGAGCTTCTGCTGATCGGCTGCGTCAACGTTATCGCAGCCGCGGGGCTTGGCTTGTTCTGCGGCACCAGCGGCATTCTTTCACTGGGCCATGTCGCCTTTTTCGGCGTCGGCGCCTATGTCTCGGCCTGGTTCACCCTGCCCGCTTCCATGAAATCCTTCCTGCTCGCCGACATGCCGGTGTTCATCCAGGAAGTCGAATGGTCCCTGCCCATGGCCATCCCCATGGCGGTGCTGGCCAGCATGCTGGTCGGCGCGGTCTCCGGCGTCGTCATGATGCGGCTGCGCGATACCTCCGCCGTGATCGCCAGCTTCGGCCTCGTCGTCATCGCCTACCTATATTTCATCGGCGGCAAGGCGCTGACCAATGGCAAGCAGTCGCTCTATGGCCTGCCGACCGAGCAGGCCACCTGGCCGGTTTTCATCGGCGCCCTGACGGTCGCCCTGGCTGCCGCCTTCTACCTCAAGAGCACGCGGTTTGCCCGCAACATGGAAGCGACGCGCGACGAGGAACAAGCCTCCCGCTCGATCGGCATCGAACCGCAAATCCATATCTTCATTTTTTGGGTGGCCAGCGCCGGCATCGTCGGCATGGCCGGCGCGCTGTTCGGTCATGTCACCGGCGTCATATCGCCCAACGGCTTCTACCTGGAAAAAACCTTCGCCTTCGTCGTGATGATTATCCTGGGCGGTTACCGCTCCATCAGCGGCTGCGTCATCGGCGCCGTGGTCATCACCATCGCGGAGGAAATCTTCCGCAAGACGGAGGAGCATCTGGGCACCTTTGCCGGCACGGAAACGATTTTCGGCTTCGAATTTCCCCTGGTCTTCGGCCTTACTGCCATCTCGTTTTCCATCCTGATTCTGATCATTCTCTACAAGCGTCCGGAAGGTGTGCTGGGCTACCGCGAATTGGCGGCGCTGATCGGCAGGCTGGCGACGCCCAACGCGCGGTCCATGGGTAACGTCGAACTGCCGTCCTACGAAGTACCGAAGGAATCGGTGCTTGAAACCGATGTGCTGGCGAAAACCTATACCGGCTTGAAGGCGCTGGACGACGTCAGTCTGCGCGTCCAGGCAGGCGAGATCGTCGGTCTGATCGGTCCAAACGGCGCCGGTAAAACGACATTCATCAACGTGCTGACCGGATCATTGTTTGCCTCGGGCGGCAAGATCTCGCTCGACCATCAGGACGGCACCCAGTGGAGCGCCGTCAAGCTGGCAAGACAGGGCCTCGGCCGCACATTCCAGAACATCCGGCTGTTCACGTCTTTGACCGCGCTTGAGAACGTCATTTCGGCCGTTACGGTGCATGCCCCGGGACTGGGCCGGCATGAAGCCGAGGCCAGGGCGTTCAGCTGGCTCTCGTTCCTCAACCTGGCCGACAAAGCCAACATCATTTCCAGCAACCTGGCGTACGGCGATCAGCGAAAGCTTGAGATCGCCCGCGCGCTGGCGCTGGAACCGAAATTTCTGCTGCTGGACGAACCGGCGGCGGGGATGAACTCCGCGGAGACCGAAGCGTTGAAGGAACCCCTTCGGCAAATCGTATCCGACTTCGGTGTCGGCATTCTGCTTGTCGAACACGACCTGAAAATGGTCATGCAGCTTTGCGACCGAATATACGTGCTGAACAAAGGTCAGCTCATTGCGGAGGGGTTGCCCAAGGACATCGGGGCCAATCCGGATGTCATTGAGGCTTACGTCGGGGAAGAAACTGAAGAGCAATAACAAAATAAATTTGTGCAACCAATCAACAGAGGATTGACCATGTCTGTGAAAAAACTACTGGCTGCCGGTTTGGCGATTACCAGCCTGGCCGGAATGTGGAGCGTTCCCGCGGCAGCGGAGGACTTCGTGATCGGCGCCGTTAGCGCCCGTACCGGTTTCATGGCGGCATACGACGCGCCGTTCATGCAGGGCGTCAACATGTACGCCGAGCAGGCCAACAAACGAGGCGGTTTGGCCGGCAAGTACCCGGTGAAGGTTATCGAGCGCGACGATACCTCCGATCCTCAGAAAGCCGCTATCGCGGTTGCTGAAATGCTCAAGAAGGAAAAACTGAACGCCTTCATCTCGAGCGCAATTTCGCCGGCCGCCATCGCCGCCGGAACCATGGTGAAAAAGCACGATCTCCTGATCATGCACACCATCGCCTCACAGCCGACCATTCCGGCCCGCGCCGGCGGCGGCAGCTATCTCGTCATGATGTCGGACGCCCACATGGGCGGCGTTTACGCCAAGTTCGCCCGCAACGACCTGAAGGCGAAGACGGCCTACATCATTACGTCGGACTTCGATCCCTACACTGAATTCCTGCCGATCTACTTCAAGGATCTGTTCGAGAAAAATGGTGGCAAGGTCATTGGCCAGTCCAGCTTCGCCTACGACCAGCAAGAGTTCTCCAAGGTTGTCGCGGCCATCAAGAAATTGCCGGAAGCGCCGGACGTCATCATGGGCATGCCCTTTGACAATGACTTCCCGATCTTCATCAACCAGCTTCGCGCCGGTGGCGTGAAGTCCACCTACCTTGGTCCCGACGTGTTGGACAATCCCTCCGTCAAGGGCTTGGGGAAAGTCGTCGAAGGCGTCTACTACGTGACCATGGCAGCCCCGGCCGCCAGTTCTTCCGCCGATGCCTTCGTCAAGGCCTATGAAGCGAAGTTCGGTAATGCCGATGCGTTCTACCCGGCCATGGTCGGCTATGCCGCCATGCGCATGGTGGAGGCTGCCGTAAAGGCCGCCGGCACAGCGGACGCCAAAGCCGTGCGTGACGCCTTTGCCACCCTGGAGAACGTCGACACCGAAATCGGCAGCGTTACCTTCAAGGGGGTCGGCAAGTACCCGAACCTGCCAGTGCACATCATGCGCATCGAAGGGGGCAAGGGTAAGTACATCAAGTCGATCAAACTTGATCCCTCGGAAATCCCCCTTTCGCGGAAGTAAACACCGTCGCGTAGTTGAGTGGTTGAGTAGTTGAGTAGTTGAGTATGGGGTTGGCGGCGGCATCAACGCCGCCAACCCCGCCTCATCCTTATTTGGTGGCCGATCCGAATGCTGAACGTCCAGAACCTTGAAGTCTCATACGGCCCCGTCGCGGCGGTCAAAGGGGTATCCTTTGAGGTCTCGAAGGGTGAACTGGTGACCATCATCGGCGCCAACGGCGCCGGCAAGACCACCACGTTGAACGCCATCATGGGACTGGTCCCGCTCGCGGGCGGCGAGATCTCGCTCAACGGCGGCTCGCTGGCCAAGGTCCCGGTCGAAGCCAGGGCCGGCCTCGGCATGTCCTATTCGCCGGAGGGCCGGCGCGTCTTCAAATCGCTGTCGGTGCTGGAAAACCTCAAGGCCGGCGGCAACACGCTGGCAAAATCCAAGACGGAAGAGCGCATCAAGGCGGTGATGGAGCAGTTTCCCACGCTAAGGGAACGCCAGGATCAGGACGCCGGCACCCTTTCGGGCGGCGAGCAGCAGATGCTGGCGATTGCCCGCGCGCTCATGGTCAGCCCGGAATTTCTCATTCTCGACGAACCGTCGCTCGGCCTCGCGCCCAAAATCGTCTCCAAGGTCTTCGAGATCATCGCCGATCTGCGCCAAGCCGGCGTCACCATTCTGCTCGTCGAACAAAACGTCAAAAAGAGCCTCGCCGTCGCCGACCGCGCCTACGTCATGGAGCTTGGCCTGATGGTCAAGTCCGGCCGGGCCGACGAGTTGGCGAGCGATTCGGAAATTCACGACAGCTATCTCGGCGCCGCCTGAGAGCGAGGATCCTGGAGCCACATGGAAGAATTCGCCCAATATCTGATCGCCGTGCTGAACCTGGGCAGCATCTATGCCCTGCTGGCGCTCGGCCTGGTCGTCGTGTTCGGCCTACTCGGGTTCCTGAACTTCGCCCACGGCGACCTCATGACGCTGTTCGGCTATGCATTGCTGTTCCAAACCCTCTACGGCGTGCCGTTCTGGATCGCCGTCGTCGTCGCCATCCTGTTTGCCGGCGTTTGCGCCCTGGCCATGGAGCGAATCGCCTTCAGACCCTTGCGCGGGCACAGTCCCATGACGCTGCTGATCACCTCCTTCGCCATTTCAGGCGCGCTGCACGTCATCTTCCAGATCACCATCAGCCCGCGCTCGAAGCCCATTCCGATCCCCGAATTCCTCTCGGGCTACATCACCTTCGGCGACGTCTTCATCGGCCGGGCCCAGATATTCACCATCATCGTGGCGATCGGCTCGCTTTTGTTGCTGCGGTATTTTCTCGCCAATTCACGGCTGGGCGTGGCTTTAAGAGCCTCCGCCGACGATTTCGACGTGGCGCGGGCCATGGGCATCCGGGCAAACCGGGTCATTGCGCTGGCTTTCTTCCTGTCGGGCGTCCTGGCCGGTATCGCCGCCCTGCTGTGGATCTCCCAGCGCGGCGCGGTCTTCCCGACCCTGGGTCTGACGCCCATGATCAAGGCGCTGATCGCTGCTATCATCGGCGGCCTTTCCAATCCCAAGGGTGCCCTTTATGGCGGTTTCTTGCTGGGCGCCCTGGAGGCCACTCTGCTCATGATATTGCCGGACGAGTACGTCGTGTTCCGCGACGCCGCCGTCTTGCTGTTCTTGATCTTTTTCCTGGTTTTCCGGCCCAACGGCATCATCGCCACCAACCCGGAACCAATGCGGTAGCGCGGGTGCAATACGCCCCGCGAAGGGCGGAAAATATCGGTTTTTGACCGAATTCGCGAAGGTAGGACTTGTGTTGAGTGACAAAGACGCGTAAGAATCCAACGTGTTTTGTATACAGTATACAAAAATAGGGCAGAGCCAAATATGTGTGGAATTGCTGGAAGAATCTTAAGCGCGCCGGGCAACGTCGGCGCCGATCTCGTAGGCCTGATGGAAGCACAGCGCCACCGCGGCGCGGACTCCACGGGCTTCGCGCTCTATGGCCCGCCGGTCGAGAGCGGTTACATCGTGCGCGCCATGGCGTCGGACCGCGACAAGCTGTCGGGCGACCTGACGTCGTTCCTGGAAATCCTGCGCGACAATGGTTCGGATTTCATCTCGGATCCAACCCACGACGACAGCGACACCGCCCACGTCTCCGTGCGCATGCTGATCAAGGATCCGACCGATTTCGCCGAATGGTCGCGTCAGGCCGACACGATTTCAGAGCGGTTTGAAATCCAGTCCGTCGGTCGTTCGCTGGAGATCGTCAAGGATCTCGGCGGCGCCTCGGAGGTCGCCGACAAGCACGGCATTCGCGACTTCGTCGGCACCCACGGTCTGGGCCACGCCAGGCTGGCGACCGAATCGTCGGTGTCGCCGACCGCCAGCCACCCCTTCTGGGCCCGCCCCTTTCCCGACGTCGCCATCGTCCACAACGGCCAGATCACGGACTACTACACCTGGCGGGAGAAACTGGAGCAACGCGGCTACCGTTTCATGACCTACAACGACAGCGAACTGATCGCCGTCTGGATCTCCGATCAGATGTCGAAAGGGTTGACGCAACCGCAGGCGCTTGAGCAGTCGATCTCGCAGATCGACGGCGTCTTCACCTATTTAATTTCGAACACCGAAAGCATGGGCTTCGCCAAGGACCGCTGGGCCATCAAGCCGCTGGTTTCCGTCGAGGAAGAAGGCGAAATGGCCGTCGCCACGGAGGAACAGGCCGTGCGCACGGTTTATCCCGGCGAAAACATCATCAACAACTACGACGGTCCGAGCATGACTAAGACCTGGGAAATCGGTTCAGTGAGGAAAGCGGCATGAGTGAGGCAGTTATCACCGTCGGCGACCGCCCGATCCGGGAGGTCAACCAGGAAATCCGGGCCGCCCTGGCGGAAGGCCATAGCCTTGTCGTTAAGGACACCCGGTCTCGTCACAACCTCGGCGTCGGCCTGCCGGCCGGCTCGCACGTGCGCTTCGAGGGCAGCGTCGGCTATTACTGCGGCGGCCTCAACGACGGCGCCCATATCGAGGTCGAGCGCAACGTCGGCTGGTCTGTCGGCGAAGCCATGGCAACCGGCGAAATCCTGATCAACGGCTATGCCGGCATGTCGGTCGGCGCCTCGATGCGCGGCGGTCTCATACACATCAAGGGGGATGCCGGCCCGCGTTGCGGCGTCGCCATGAAGGGCGGTGACATCATCGTCGAAGGCAAGATCGGTTACATGTCGGGTTTCATGTCGCATGCCGGGCGCATCATCGCCCTTGGCGGCGCCGGAGAGGCGACGGCCGATTCACTATGGGGGGGTGAGGTCTGGGTAGCCGGACCCATCGAGTCACTCGGGGTCGACAGCAAGGTGGTCGAACCCGAGCCTGAGGAAATTGCCTCGCTGGAGGAACTGTTGGCCAGCCGCGGTCTCAACGACACGTCGCGCGACTGGCAGAAAATCGTTTCGGCACAGCGGCTTTGGCACTTTGAAAGTAGGGACGCAAGCGCATGGCTGATGATCTGAAGACCCCATATGAATACCCCTTCGAGATGCCCACGGAAGAAGCCGTGGCGATGTCGGACGGCGGCGTCGAGGACCGCCCGGCGGGCGTTCCGTCCTCCTACGCCCGGGGCGAATCGGTAAGCTGGACGCCGGAATCGATTTCCGAAATCCATGCCCTGTCGCGCCTCGGCCGCTACCAAATCCGCGGCTTCAATTCCTTCAACCACAGCCTGCCGACCTTCGACGACCTGACTTTCGTGCCGGCGACCATGACGCGCCTGCCGCTGGAGGGTTACCGCGAGAGCTGTGACAGCAAGACCGTCCTGGGCGGCGGCTCGGGCCTGGTGGAAAAACCGCTGGAGCTCGACATTCCGATCTATATCGCCTCGATGTCGTTCGGCGCCTTGTCGGCCAGCGCCAAGGCGGCCCTGGGCTACGGCGCCTCCAAAGTCGGCACGCTGACCTGCACCGGCGAAGGCGGCATGCTGGAAGACGAACGCCGCGCCTCCAAAACGCTGGTCTACCAGATGACGCCGTCGCGCTACATGCTGGATCTCGAACACCTGCGCAAGGCCGACGCCATCGAACTGGTGGTCGGCCAGGGCGCCAAACCCGGCACCGGCGGCCTGTTGCTCGGCATGAAGGTCTCGGAACGCGTGGCCGGCATGCGCTCGCTGCCGGAGGGCGTCGATCAGCGCTCTACCGTGCGCCACCCTGATTTCCTCGGCGCCGATGACATGCAGATCAAGATCGAAGAACTGCGCGAAGCGACCGATTATCAGGTGCCGATCTTCCTCAAGATGGGCGCCACGCGGCCGCGTTACGACGTGGCGGTGGCGGCCAAGGCCGGCGTCGACGTCATTGTCGTCGACGGCGCCGAGGGCGGTACGGGCGCTTCGCCCGAACTTCTGCTCAACCACACCGGCATCCCCACGATCTCCGCCATCCGGGCGGCGCGCGAAGCGCTGGACGATTGCGGCATGACGGGCAAGGTCTCGCTGGTTGCAGCCGGCGGCATCCGCTCAGGCACCGACGCCGCCAAGTGCCTGGCGCTGGGCGCCGATGCCGTGATGATCGGCACCGGCTCGATGATCGCGCTGGGCTGCAACTCACCGCGTTATTTCGACGACTATGCCGCCATCGGCACCGAACCCGGCAAGTGCCACCACTGCCATACCGGTATGTGCCCGGTCGGCGTGGCGACGCAGGAGCCCGAACTGGAGGAACGCGTCGACGTCGCGGCAGCGTCCGAGCGCGTGGCCCGGTACCTGACGGCCATGACCATGGAGATCACCCTGCTGGCCAAGGCCTGCGGCAAGTCGTCGGTCCATAACCTCGAGGTCGAGGACCTGCGCGCACTTTCGATGGAGGCCTCAGCCTTCACCGGCGTCAAGATGGCCGGCATCGACAAGGTTTATTCCTGGTGAACAAGCGATAGGATAATTACGGGAAAAAAAGGCGAGATAAATCGCCGGCATAATTGATACGGGAGGTTTCTAATGAGCGTAACCAGCACGGATCTGCCCCCGGGCACCCACACGGTGGTTTTGGGCGCGGGCGACACCAACGGCATTCTCCGCGGCAAACGAATTCCCGCCAGCCATTGGCCGACAGTATGTGAAAACGGCGTGGCGCTGTGCGTAGCGACGCTCACCGTCGATGTGACCTGCGATATCTGGGATACGCCATACGCCAACTTCGGCAACGGCTACCCGGACATGCACATGTTCCCGATCGGCACGCCCCATCCCATTCCGTGGGAGGAAGGGGCGGCCTTCTGCTTTGCCCGGTTCGAGGGTATGGACCACAAGCCGGTGGCGATCGATCCCCGCAACGCTCTGATCGGCGTTTTGGAGCGCGCCAAGGGCATGGACTACGAGGTCCAGATCGGCGCCGAGTTGGAATTCTACCTGCTCGATCCGGAGACGCTGAAGCCGCGGGACAGCGGCATCCAGGTCTACGGCATGAAGCGCGCAGCCGAGATGGAGCACGTTCTGGGCCCAATCCGTCGTTACCTCAACGACGTGGGCATTCCCATCGAACAGTCCAATCCGGAATACGCCGCCGGCCAGGTCGAGGTAAACATCCGCTACGGAGAGGCGTTGGAGTCCGCGGACCGCGCCGTCGCCTTCCGCAGCCTCGTCAAGGAACTTGCCGCGGCGCATGGCTACACGGCGACGTTCATGTCCAAACCGTTCTTCGAGGAATCGGGCAGCGGTTTCCACCTGCACCATTCGCTGTGGCAGGACGGCAAGAACGTCTTCGCCGACAACGGCAAGCTCTCTGCCCTAGGGCTCAACTACCTCGCGGGTATGCAGCAGCGCATGGCCGAGATGTCGCTGGCTTCGGCCACGACGCCGAACGCCTACCGCCGCCGCCAGCCCTACACCTTCTGCCCGACCAACAATTCCTGGGGCGTCGACAACCGCACCGTCGGCATCCGGGTCATCGAGGGCAAGGACAGCGCCGTCCGCGTCGAGAAGCGCGACGGCTCGGCGGATTGCAATCCCTACCTCTTGATGGCATGCGAGATCGCCGCCGGCCTGGACGGCATCGAACAGGGCCTCAACCCCACCGAGCCGGATCAGGGCGACGCCTACGCCTCGGAAGAGGCCACGCCGATCCCCACGGATCTTTCGGAAGCCATCGAACTGGCCCGCAATTCGGAGTTTATGAAGAGCGTCATCAACGAGGACGCCCTGACCATCCAGATCGGCCAGGCCGAACGCGAAGTCGAGTTCTTTGCCAACCAAGTAACGCCGGTCGAGGTCGACCGTTACCTGGAGGCCATGTAGAACATCCGCCGCGCCCCACCCCCCCGGAGCGCGGCCGGAAGTGGAAAGGGACCGGAATTCGTTCCGGTCCCTTTTTACTTGCGCCGTTTCAAAACTTCCTGCGCACCAAGAAGGCGACGCCCAGCCAAACGAAGGATCTGAGGGTCATCGCGCCCACAGTGCGGAGTTCGAATGGGCCGTTCATCAGGATGTGGATACCAAAGGCGATGAACACCGCTATCGTCAGTCCGGCAATGGTAAAAGCCAGGGGCTTGACCCAGGGCCGCCACAGGGCGAGCCCGGCCGACGCGGCAATATAGGCAAATCCGGCCAGGAAGTTGAACCAGACGACAAACGGGACGTAGTTACCCGCCGCCGCGCGTCCCGCGCCATCGACAAACAGAACTTCGCCACCCGATTTGAGGGTCAGCAGGCCGAATATCGTCGTGATCACCGCCAAGCCGATGGCCAAGCGCGGTCGAGTTCTCTGATCGATCATGTCCCGCAAGCCCTCAAAGCCAACGATTTTGTTATATTATAAATTTCTAATATGAATTGAAGGCTCCGACATTGACCGCGGTCAAATTGGCGGCGCACCCAAATACTAGACCAAGCGAAAAATCAGAATGTTCGCTGTGTCTTCCGAATGCTCATGGTTCTCGGCCTGATACATTTTGCAGGATTTGACCGTGAGTTCGCTGATCGCATTCGCATCTGTCAGGGCAGCCAGCAGATCGGCAAAGCCATGGCTTTCATAATGCGCAGAATTGATTCCGATGCAAAAAAGCGCGCCACGCCGCCCGAGGGCCAACAGATCCTTCAGCGTATCTGCGCCAAGATGGCCGTGAGTGAAGGTTCCGGCGCTCAAAACGGCCCCATAGTCGTTCGGCAGGTGAGCCAGACTGCCGGTCAGGTCGGCTTGGTAAATCTCGCGGTACAACTCCTTCGTTCGGGCGACCTCGATCATCTCCGGCGAGATATCAAAACCGTCGACCGGCAAGCCCGGTTTCAGATGCTCGGCGACGGCGCCCGTGCCGCAGCCGATATCCGCGATCGGGACGTCCCCTTCCCTGCAGGTCTCGAGATAGGTGTCGGCAACCGCCTTCGGGTAGACGTAACCCATGCCCTTGGCGAATACATCGTCATACTCGGGGGCGAAAGACTGGTAATAGGTGACGTTGTCTTCCGGCGTGGAAAGCTTGTAGGCGCCTTCCAGTAACTTTTGGGCCTTTGGATCGTTGGCGACCATCGGCAATCTCCGAACAAATTGGCGGCTTGACCGCATCATTGTAGCGGTCTTGTACCCGCGGCAAAGAAAATCCCCACGGGACGCTCGATCTCGAACGATCCTTGAACTAGTCTTGGCGCCGTGATTCAGACACTGGGAGTTCCACAAGTGGCTAAGAAAGATGACGATGTTGATGTAAAAGCGCTGTTCGAGGAATTCGGCGCCACCGAGGAGCGTGCCGGCGGTGGCGACCGCCGCAAGAAGCAAGACAAAGAAGTCGAAGCTTTGTTCAAAGCCTTCGGCGCGACCGAAGAACGCGTTAACACAGACCGTCGCGCTGCGGACAATAAATAGCGCTTCGCTTTTCGCCTCACTAATTCATTTGTGTGGCCCGGGAGACCGCCTTGAGGTCCAAGCCTACTTGCCGTGCTTCAGGTCTTCCCGCAGGTCGATGCCGCGATAGAGCGCATGGACGAAGGGTAGGAACCAGGGCGTGCCCTGGTACCAGGCGCGGGTCTCGAACGCGGTCTTCGTGAACGACGTTTCCTTGCCCTGCAGGTCCATCATGTTGAGGGCGGCTTTGTGCCCGAGATATGGCGCCATGCCGTTGCCGCTGCCGGAATAACCCATGGCGTGCCAGACGCCGTCGTGCTGACCGAGATGGGGCAGAAACGAAAAGGTAAAGCCGAGGGCGCCGCGCCAGCAGTGGGTAATCTTCACGCCCCTCAGCTGCGGGAAGATCTGTGTCATCAGTTTCTGCAGGCCCGCTACCGCCGAACCCTGCGAGATATCCGAAAGCGCCACCCGGCCGCCGAGGATGAAGCGCTTGCCGTCCGGTGACAGGCGGTAGTAGCAATGCCGGCTGCGAGTTTCGACGCACATGCGCTTACCCGGCATGATCTCCGCCAGCAGTTCGGGCGACAATTCCTCCGTGGCGCAGACGAAGGCCTTGGCCGGAATAATGCGGCGCTTGAGCCAGGAAAACTTCCGCGTCGTATAACCGTTGGTCGCCATCAATACAGATCCCGCGCGCACCGTGCCGTGCGAGGTGGCGACCTCGAAACCGGAGCCTATCTGTTTGACCCCGGTAACGCGCGTGTTGCCCGAAATGGTGGCGCCGGCGCGCTGCGCCGCCTTGGCCAGTTCGGTGGTGTATTTGCCGGGGTGCAGCCCGCCGTGATCGTGCAGCAACAGCCCGCCGGAATAGAAATCGGTGCCGATCTCCTCGCGCTGGCGTTCCTTGGGGATCATCTCGACGTTCACCGGCGCGATCTCGCGCAATTCGTCGAGCGAGCGCGCCGTCGCGTCGTACTCGGCCGTGTTCCATTGGCCGCGGAAACGTCCATGGGTATGGAAGTCACAGTCGAGGTTCTCCTCGACAATCATGTTCTTGGCAAAACCCAGGGGCTCGACGTAGATCTCCCGCAACAAGGCGCGGGCCGTGTCCATGCCATAGCGTTTGGCCATCGTCGCGAGCGGCACGCGGTGCCCCTCCCCGATCATGCCGCCGTTGCGCGTGCTGGCGCCGTAGCCCGGCGTCTCCGCCTCCAGAACCAGAACCGACGCCCCGTTTTTCGCCAGCGTTCGGGCGGCCGACGCGCCGGTCAGGCCGGCGCCGACGACGACGGCGTCGTATTCATCGGCGAATTCCGGCTTGGCGTCGGTCTCCCGTTCAATGGCATCCCACCAATAGGGATCGGATTTTGGCGTCATCTGAGGGTCCTTTGATGGCGCCGGGGCGGCGCACTTCTCGACTTGCAATACCGATAAACTTGAATACAGTATACAAACAACAGATAACAACGGCAAACATCCTGGGCTATTTTGTCAGAACCCGGCGTGTTTACGGGAGGCTGCGGTCGGACCCCAACGGGCGCCGCGCCCGCAAATGGAGGCAGTGCGCGATGGAAAAGTTTCCGCTCATCATCAACGGCTACACGACCAAGACGTCCAATACGTTCGAGGTCAAGAACCCCTCCAACGGCGAGGTCGTGGGCTTGGCGCCGAAAGCCACGATCGATCAGCTTGACTACGCCGTCAAAGCCGCCGCCGAGGCCTTCAAGACCTGGAGCGTGACGCCGACCGAGGAACGCGCCGGCGCCTGCCACGCCATCGCCCAGGCGATCGAGGACAACGCCGAGGACATCGCCCGCCTTTTGACGCTGGAACAGGGTAAACCGTTGAACGGCCTGGGCTCCCGCTTCGAGCTTGGCGGCGCCACGGGCTGGGCCCACTTCACCGCCGATCTCGACCTGCCCGTCGAAGTGCTGCAGGACAACAACGAGGGCAAGGTGGAAATGCACCGCAAGCCCATCGGCGTCGTCGGTTCCATCACGCCATGGAACTGGCCGGTGATGATCGCCGTCTGGCACATCATCCCCGCCATCCGGGCGGGCAATACCGTGGTCATCAAGCCCTCCCCCTATACGCCGCTTTCGACCATCAAACTGGTGGAGTTGATGAACGGCATTCTGCCCGCCGGCGTGGTCAACCTGGTGGCCGGCGAGGACGAACTGGGCGCCGCCATGTCGTCGCACGAAGGCATCGGCAAGATCATCTTCACGGGCTCCTGCGCCACCGGCAAGAAGGTCATGGCCAACGCCTCCGAAACGCTCAAGCGCCTGACGCTGGAACTGGGCGGCAACGACGCCGGCATCGTGTTGCCCGACGTCGATCCCAAACAGATCGCCGAGGGCCTCTTTTGGGGCGCCTTCATCAACGGCGGCCAGACCTGCGCGGCGCTCAAGCGCCTCTACGTCCACGACGACATCTATGACGAGGTCTGCAAGGAACTCACCGCTTTCGCCGGCAACATGAAGATGGGCGACGGCCTGGACGAAGAAAATGTGCTCGGCCCGATCCAGAACAAGATGCAGTTCGATAAGGTCAGTCGCCTGGTCAAGGACGCCATCGAGCGCGGCGGCCGGGTGCTGATGGGCGGCGAGCCCAACGGCCAGTCATCCGGCCATTACTTCCCCATCACCCTGATCGCCGACGTCGACCACGGCGTGCCGCTGGTCGATGAAGAACAGTTCGGCCCGGCCCTGCCCATCATCCGTTTCTCCGACGTCGATGAGGTGGTCGACCGCGCCAACGACAACCCCAACGGCCTGGGCGGTTCGGTCTGGTCCAACGACATCGAAGCCGCCAAGCAGATCGCCATGAAGATGGAATGCGGCACGGTTTGGATCAACAAGCACGGCATGATCCAGCCCAACGCCCCCTTCGGCGGCACCAAGGGCTCCGGCATCGGCGTCGAATTCGGCAAGGAAGGCCTGGAGGAGTACACGGACATCCAGGTCATCATGAGCTGAGTTTCAGTGAGCCCCGCATAAATGGGGACAGGTACACTTTTTCGAATCTGAAAAAGTGTACCTGTCCCCATTTATGCGTTAACCGCTCGAATTCTCCGCCGCCGACCGGCCCGCGATACGGCCGAACACCGCGCCGTTCATCAGGCCCGTACCGCCGGGGTAGTTGTGGTAGAAGATGCCGCCGACCAGTTCACCGGCGGCGAAGAGGCCGGGGATGGGTTCCAGGTCCGTATTTTGCACCCGCGCATCCGTGTCGATCCGCAAGCCGCCGAACGTGAAGGTGATGCCGCAGGTGATGGCGTAGGCCTCGAAGGGCGGTTCGTCGATGGTATTGGCCCAATTGCTCTTGGGTAAGATCAGGCCCTCCGTGCCCCGCCCGTCCTTGACGTTGGGATCGAACGGTACGCCGGTTTTGACGGCGGCATTGTAGGCCTCGACCGTGGCCAGGAAGCCGTCGGCGTCGACGCCCTCCAGTTTCTCCGCCAATCCGCGCAGCGAGTGGGCGCTGGCTTTAGTGACCTGTTTGATGCGGTATTCGTCGCGCAGCAGATGCGTCACCTTGGAATCGAAGATCTGCCAGGCGAAATGACCGGGCTGGGCCAGCACCTCGCGGCCATATTTGGCATAGGTGTAGTTGCGGAAATCGGCGCCCTCGTCAACGAAACGCTCGCCCCGGGCATTGACGATAATTCCGAATGGGTAGGAGTGCTTCTGGAAGCCGTCACCCACCGCCAGGTCGCCGAATTCCGGCGCATTGAGCTCCCAGCCCACGGCGTGGCTGCCCGACCAGTTGCCACAAGCGGAGGCACCGATGTCGAGCGCCATGCGGATGCCGTCGCCGGTGTTGTTCGGGGTGCCGCGCACCTTGGCGAGGTCCCAGCCCGGGCCAAGGTAGCGCGTGCGCATCTCGGCATTGGCCTGGAAGCCGCCGGCGGCGAGCACGACGGACTTGGCTCTAATTTCCTTGATCTCGCCCGCCTGGCGAATTCTTACGCCGTCGACCTTCAGGCCATCGATAATCAGACTCAAGGCGCGGGCGCGATACCGGATATCGACACCGGCCTGCTTGGCCGAAGCGGTCAACGTATCGACCAGGCCCGGCCCGCCGCCGACGGCCTCAACCGTCAGGCCGCCCCAGAACTTGAACTTGCCGTCGACCTTGAAGGCCTGGCGACCGTAGATGGGCACGAAGCGGACGCCCTTCCCGCGCATCCATTTCACCGTCGGGAAACTTTGGCGCACCAGGATTTCACAGAGGTTGGGATCGGTGCGGTATTGCGTGACGCGAAACATGTCGTCGAAGAATTGATCCTCGGAATAGATACCGAAGTCGGTGCTGGCGATTTCGTCTTCGGTGAGGTCGGTGACGACTTCCCTGAGTTCCTCCACGCCGTTGTAGGCAAACCGGATCGCGCCGGCGGTGAACCTGGAATTGCCGCCCGCCTCCTCTTCCGCGCTGCATTCCAGAACCAATACGCTGGCCCCGTTTTCCCGGGCCGACAGGGCGGCGCAAAGGGCGGCGTTCCCCGCTCCGACCACGACCACATCGTAACTATCTTCGGACATTGCACTTCCGCTACAGTCAATCCCGGCAAAAGAAGTAGCACAGAAACGGGGAACAGCGTGAGCAGACCGGATATCGCGGGCGATGCCCGCCGGGCATTCGATGTTCTACACCAAGGCGGCGTTGCGATCCTGCCAATGGATGTGGGGTATTCCGCCATCGGCGGCTCGGAAGCGGCGCTGGAAAAAATCTTCAACGCCAAGAAGCGGGCGCCGGCCAAACTCAACGCCATGCTGGGCGATATGGAACTGCACCGGGAAATTCACATAGTGGACACCCGCAGCAAAGAAATCGCCGAGACGATCACGTTCGATTACGGCCTGCCGCTCGGCGCCATCGCGCCCGCCCGCATGGATCACCCCATCCTCAAGAACATGGAAGCCGGCGCGCTTGAGCGCAGCAGCGACCAGGGCACGGTCCTCATGCTCATCAATGCCGGGGCCTTCCATGGCGAGATCTGCCGCCTGAGCCGGGAGGCCGGGCATGCGTTGTTCGGATCGTCGGCCAATCTGTCGCTGACCGGCACGAAATTCAGGGTGCAGGACATCGAACCCGAAATCCTCGACATCGCCGACATCGTCATCGACCACGGCTTGCGCAAATATCACCTCTATGAAGCGTCCTCGACCCTGCTGAACCTGGAAACCATGGAGGTCGTGCGCTACGGCTCATGCTTCGAACTGATCGCCGATATTCTCTTGCGCCACTTCGACGTCGAACTGCCGCCGCCGCCGGCCGGGCATATCCTGAACCTGGTCGAACACCGGCTCTGAGAGAATTCGTCAGGAGACAGCGACCATGCCACGACCCCCGCATGCTTTGTCAAGGTATATGGAAGGTCTGCGCAGTCATGACGTCGATCTCATCGGCAGTACCTTCAGCGATGAAACCAGGTTCGTGACGCCGGTGCGAACCATGGAAAGGGCCCAGACTCTGGCGTTCCTGACCGCCCTCTACGACGGTTTTCCCGATTGGCACTACGACAACGATCCGCCCGAGCATCGGGGCGGCGAGGACTGGGCAGTGAGATGGCGGCAAGGCGGCACCCACACGGAAACCCTGGCGCTGCCGGGTTTCCCCGAAGTCCCGGCGACGGACCGGACGGTTACGATCCCGGAACACTATTTCTTCTATAAGGTTCAGGCGGGTCGGCTGCTCGAAATCCGGCCCGATCCCGTCTCCGGCGGGGCGCCCCGGGGTATTTTCGAACAGATCGGCGTGGAGCTGCCGCCCCTCTAGCGGCATGCGGCCTGCGGCCCCGCCTCTCCCGTCTTATTCGTTACCGGCAGGAATGACTTCAGAGTCGAATAATAACCTTAAAATAATTGTGCTTTTAGTGTATAGTTTGATGATCAAACTATATGGCCGCCTGATTTGTGCTGGCCGTCCTCGGATAGGGACCCGCCGCGATGATTTTGCAGGACTTCGAATACGAAAAGCCGGAAAGCCTGGAAGCCGCCGCCGCCCTGCTGGCGGAGAACGGCGAAAGCGCCCGGCTGATGGCCGGCGGCACCGACCTGCTGCCCAACATGCGCATCGAGCTGGAAATGCCCGATGTCGTGGTCAGCCTCTCCGGCATCGCGCCGACCGACCCGCTTGAGAACGGCGACGGCTCAATCACCGTTGATGCCCTGATACCGCTAGCCGAACTCACCGCTGACCCTACGGTACGCCGGACCCATCCCCTTCTGGCGGAAAGCGCCCACACCGTTGCCGGCAACCAGATCCGTGAAATGGGTACGCTGGGCGGTAACCTCTGCCAGGAAGTGCGCTGCCTCTACCTCAATCAAAATCACGATTTCCAGTTCGTCGAACCCTGCTACAAACGGGGCGGCGATTGCTGTTATCCCTTTCCGCGTAACGACAAGACGACCTGCTGGGCGGTCTATATGTCGGATGTCGCGGCCGCCCTGATCGCGCTCGACGCCTCGCTGGACGTGCTAGAACCCGACGGCACCCGGCAGATCCCGGTAAACGACTTCTTCACCGGCGATGCCTTGTCGCCGAACAGTTTGGGGCCGGCGGAGATCATCAAATCGGTGACGCTGCCCGCGACGCCCCCCCGCTTTGGCTGGGGCTATCACAAGACCGGCTTGCGCGGCGGCCTCGAATTCGGCATGGCGGTCATCGCCGCGACCTTGCAGATGTCAGCTGACGGCAAAACCTGTGAAGGCGCAAACATCGTCTTCAGCGCCGTCGGCCAAAGCCCCCTGTCGCCCGTCGAAACGGCACAAGCGATGTCGGGGGCGGAACTGACCGCCGAAGCGCTGGCCGATTTCGCCAAGCGTGCCGCCAAAGAAATCGATCCCCTGCCCCACCACGGCTTCACCATCCGCTACCTCAGGGACAACATCGAAGTTCATCTGCGCCGGGTCCTGGCCCGCGCCGTCGAACGGGCAACCGGAGAGTAACGAGAATGGCTCAAACTTCATCAAAGAAATCAAAGCCCCGGATCATCGAAATCAGGATCAATGGCGAACACCACGAAATTACCGTTCGCCCCCGCATCACCCTGGTCGAAGCCATCCGCGAGCATGTCGGCCTGACCGGCACCAAGGACGGGTGTGGCTCCGGCACCTGCGGCGCCTGTACCGTGTTGCTGGACGGCCGCCCCGTGCTCTCGTGCCTGACCCTGGCGTTGGAGGCCGACGGTTGCGCCGTCCAGACCGTGGAAGGATTGGCGGTCCGCGATACGCTCAGCGCGATGCAGGAGGCGTTTCTCGATCAGGGCGCGGCGCAGTGCGGCTTCTGCACGCCCGGCATGCTGATGTCGGCGACGGCGCTGGTGGCGAAAAACCCCAAACCGTCGAGGACCGACATCAATAAGGCGCTGGAGGGCAATCTCTGCCGTTGCACCGGCTACAACGCCATCGTCGACGCCATCCTGCAGGCGACGGATCAAGGCGTGAAGCCGGTGATGGAATAAAGGCGGGTCCGGCATCATGAGCAAACTCAACTACGTCGGTAAAAGCTTTCGCCGCAAGGACGGCCCGGACAAGGTGACGGGGCGGGCGGTCTACAGCCAGGACGTCAAACTGCCCGGCACGCTGCAGGGACGCATCCTGCGCAGCCCCCACCCCCACGCCAGGATACTCAGCGTCGATACCTCGAAGGCCAAGGCGCTGGCCGGCGTCAAGGGCGTGATCACGGTCGACGACACCAAGGGCATCATGCACGGCTTCGTCGAAACGCCACGTTATCCGGCCGACCAGGAGGTGTTGGCACGCGGCCGAGTGGTGCACGTCGGCGAGGAGATCGCCGCCGTCGCGGCGGTCGATGACGCCACGGCCCGTCAGGCCATGGACCTGATCGAGGTCGAATACGAAATCCTGCCGGCGGTGTTCGATCCGGAAGAGGCCATGGACCCCGAGGCCCCCCAGGTGCGGCCTAGCAATCCCAAGGTGGACGAACCTTATTCGAACCTCGGCGGCAAGACCGAAGCCGGTTGGGGTGACGTGGACGAAGGCTTCGCGGAAAGCGACTACGTGCGCGAGGACCGTTATGAAAGCCACCTCCGCACCCACGGTTACCTCGAACCCCAGGTCACGCTGGCGCACTGGGAGAGCGACAAGCTGAACATCTGGACCTCGTCCATGGGGACGTTCGTCAAGCGCGCCAAGCTGGCCAAGGTGCTCGACCTGCCCTATTCGTCGGTGCGCATCCACAAGACCTACACGGGCGGCACCTTCGGCGGCAAGATCGACCTCTACAGTCACGAATACGCCGCCGCGCGGCTTTCCATGCTGACGGGGCGCCCGGTCCGCTTCGTCGCCAGCCGGGAGGAAATCTTCTCCGCCTACCGCCACGGCCAGCCGCTGATCGTCGAGGTCAAAACCGGCGTAAAAAATGACGGCACACTGGTCGCCCAGCGTCTGCGCGTGATCAACAACTCGGGCGCCTACCGGGGCAGCGGCGTCGTCGTCGTCTTCCTCGCCTGGGGCTTCACCATGGCGCCCTACCGCGTGCCCAATCTGAAGTACGAGGGCTATTCGGTCTATACCAACTACACCACGCGGGCGCCGCAGCGCGGTCACGGCTGCCCCCAGGTACGCTTCGCCCTGGAATCCCAATTGGACAGCATCGCCGAGGAACTGGGTATCGACCCCGTCGAGATCCGCCTCAAGAACGCCCGCGATCCATGGGAAGACCTGCCCAACCGGGACAATACCCACCAGGCCGGCCTGCAGGACTGCATCAAAGTGGCGGCGGAGAAGACCGACCTGGTGGCCAGATGCCGCCTCAACCGCGATCCGGCGGAAGAGAACGGCCCCGTCCGCCGCGGCATCGGCATCGGCGTTAGCTCCTACATGAGCGGCACGCTGATCTATCCCAACGGCTCCGGCGTCATCGTCAAGCTCAATGACGACGGCTCGGTCATGGTTCTGACCGGCGCACTGGATGTCGGCCAGGGGGCGGAAACCGTGATCACCCAGTTCGTGGCCGAGGAACTCAGCATCGGCATGGACGACATCAAGATCGTCAGTTCCGATACCGACACCACGCCCCAGGACATCGGCGCCTGGATCAGCGGCATGACCTACGTCACCGGTAACGCGGCGCGCGAGGCCGCCGGCAATGCCCGCAAGAAACTGATCGGCGTCGCCGCCGAGCAGATGAACACGCCGGTCGACGATCTCGAACTCGATAACAAAATCGTCTTCAGCCGCAGCAATCCCGACAACCGCATGACCTATGCCCAGGTCTTCGCCGCCAGCGTCGCCAACCATCGCGGCGACACCATCATCGGCGAGGGTTTCTGGCGCACCATGCGGGACGAACCCAACCACCCGAGCCTCGCTACCACCAAGGGCCGCTGGACGGAGAACTACGCGTTCAGCGCCCAAGTCGCCGAGGTCGAGGTCGACATCGAAACCGGCGAAGCGAGGCTGGCCAAGGCGCTGACCGTCCACGATTGCGGTTTCCCGGTCAATCCGGCGCTGGTCAAGGGACAGGTCGACGGCCAGATTTCCATGGCCTTGGGCCACGCCTTCATGGAAGAGGTCATGACCAAGGACGGCTATACGCTAAACCCGAGCTGGCTCGACTACCGCATGCCGACCATCCACAACATGGCCATCTCGGAAGACGCCGACGTCATTACCGAGGAATACAAGGTGGGCCAACCCTACCGAACCAAGGAGGTCGGCGAAGGTTTGATTTCGGGCATCCTCGCGGCCATCGCCAACGGCATCTACGACGCCACCGGCGTGCGCCTGCATTCGACGCCGTTTACGCCGGAGAAAATTCTCAGGGGCATCAAGAAACTGGAACGCGAGGAAAGACTGGCGAAGGAAAAAGTATAGAGGGTGGCGCCTTTTGATCGTTCTGGGGGGAGAGGTTTAACCGGGGCGGTAATGATGGAAGACGTATTCTATTGGGATGAAAAACTCGAATGCCTGCCGCGGCCGGCCTTGGAACAACATCAACTCGGCCTGCTCCGCGAGCGCATGGCCTACGTCATTGAACGAAGCCCGTTCTACCAGCGCAAATTCAGCGCGGCGAGAATTGGTTCCGCGGATATCCAAACACTCGACGACGTGCGCCGTATTCCCTTCACCGAGAAAGAAGAGCTGAAGGCCAGCCAGGCGGCTAATCCGCCCTGGGGCGATGTCGGCTGTATCGATCCGGTGGACGCCATCCGGGTTTTTCAAACCTCCGGCACCACGGGCACGCCGGTTCGCGTGCCGCTGAATAAGGCGGACTGGTTCGAGCACTACTATCAGCAATTCATGCACTTCCGCTGCGGCTTCGGGCTGACGGAAAAGGATGTGCTGTTCGTGCCCTTCAATTACGGCCTGTTCGTGGCCTGGTGGGGTTTCCAGGCAGCGATGGAAAAAGCCGGGTTACTGATCGTGCCCGGCGGCGGCCAGAGTTCAAAGGACCGCCTGCGCAACATGGTCGATTGGGGCGCCACCGTGGTTTGCGGCACACCTTCCTATCTGCTCTATCTGGCCGAAACCGCGCGCAAGATGGGTCTCGACCTGCAGGATACGCCGATCCGCAAAATCGTTGCGGCAGGGGAACCCGGCGCCAGCATTCCCGCCACTAAGAAGACGCTGGAGGAACAATGGGGAGCCGAATGCTTCGATGACATCGGTTCCACCGAGATTTCGAACTTCGGATATGAGTGCGTCCATCACCAGGGCACTCACGTCGCCGAGGGTTTGTTTCTAGCCGAGGTCCTCGATGCCGACACCGACGAGCCTCTGCCTGATGGCCAGACCGGCGAGATGATCCTTAGCAACCTGACCTGCGAGAGCTTTCCCTTGATCCGCTACCGCACGCGGGACCTGGTCAAGTTCAACCGTGGCACCTGCAGTTGCGGCCGGACCAATCTGCGGCTCGACGGAGGCGTCCTGGGCCGCTCCGACGACATGTTCCAGTTCGCCGGAGTCAACGTCTTCCCGACGCAGATCCAGAACCTGCTGCACGGCATTGACGAGTTCTCCCAGGAATACGAACTGGTCATCCCGAAAATGGGCAGCGGCAAGCATCTGCGCATCCGGGTCGAACCGGCCAGCGACTGCGTTACGGCGGAAAGGCTCGAAGAGGCCCGCGAGCACTTCATCGGCTCGGTCAAATACCGCGTCAACATCACGCCCGAGGTCGACATCGTCGATATCGGTGCCCTGCCCCGCGTCGAGGGCAAGGCCAAACGCCTGATCAGGGAAACCTGAACCCGTGGGTGGCGTCGCCGGTATCGTTCTGGCCGCAGGCCAATCGCGACGCTTCGGCGGCTGCAAACAGTTGACGCCGTTCCGGAACAAACCGCTGGCCTGGTGGAGCGTGAAGGCTGCTTTGGAATCCGATCTCGATAGCGTCAATGTGGTCGTGGGGCTGGAGGCTGGACGCGTCCAGGCGGCACTCGGCGGTTTGACGGACGATCCGCGTTTGGCGTTCATCGAGAACACGGCCTACGGCGAGGGACAATCCACGTCGGTCACGACCGGTCTGCACGCGGTTCGGCAGCATAGCGCCGCGGCGATGTTTTTGATGGCGGACCAGCCGCTGCTCGATGCCGGCGTGATCAACGCGCTGCTCGTACACCAGCAGGAACACCCCGACAGCATCATCTGCCCCGTTTGCAACGGCCGGCGTCGGGCACCGGTTATTTTCGCCCGGCGTTTTTACCCCGAAATATTGGCGCTGTCGGGCGATGTCGGCGCCCGCCCCGTCATCGAGGCCAATCCGGCCACCGTTGAGGCAGTGGTGTTCGATCGGGAGGACTGGTTCCTCGATGTCGACCGGCCGTCGGACCTGGAGCGACTTGAGATCCCGGGGGCGGCAGCATGAATCAGTTGAATCCGGCATCGTTGGAACGCAGCCTCTCTCCGTTCATCCTGATCAAGGCGGCGGGCGAAATGGCCAGCGCCATTGCCGTCCGGCTGTACAAAGCCAACATGGGGCGCATCTGCATGCTGGATCTGCCCCAGCCCCTGGCGGTGCGCCGTCGGGTGTCGTTCTGCCCCGCCCTGGATGGCGGTTTAGCCAAAGTCGAGGACGTCGACGCGGTCGCGGTGCGCGACGCCGGCGAAATGGAAGCGGCTTGGCAGCAGGGGCAAATCGCCATCATGCTGACCACGGATTGGTCCGGTTTGTCCGATTGTTCGCCGGATGTCGTTGTCGATGCCGTACTGGCGAAACGAAACCTCGGAACAGACAAGACCGAAGCCCCTCTCGTCCTCGCGCTGGGCCCGGGCTTTGAAGCCGGGCGGGATTGCCACCTTGTGGTCGAAACCAACCGTGGCCACGACCTGGGACGTCTCATTTCAACGGGCCCGGCGGCCGCCAATACCGGCATACCCGGTACAATTGCGGGTGAGACGGAAAACCGCGTCGTCCGGGCGCCCGTCACCGGCCGGTTCGACTCAACCTTGGAAATCGGCGACGAAGTCCGGGCTGGCACCACCATCGGCTACATCGCGGGCGAACCGGTTGTCGCGAAACTCGGCGGTGTCCTGCGCGGCCTGATCAAACCCGGTACCGAAGTATCGAGCGGCCTCAAACTGGGCGACATCGATCCCCGCGGCGACAACGCCTACTGCGGCACCATATCCGACAAGGCCCGGACGATATCGGGCGCGGTTCTGGAGGGCGTGTTGAGCCATTTCAACCGGCCGGCATCGCGTTGCTGACCGAGGCCTTGGGACTGGACAGCGCCCGCGTCATATCGCTGACCGGGGCGGGCGGCAAAACCTCCCTGATGTTCGCCCTGGGACGCGAATTCGCGGCGGCCAGCGACCGCGTTCTGTTGACGACAACGACCAAAATCTCGACGCGTGAATCGGAACGGCTGGGGCCGCCGCTCACGGTATCCGATTTAGCCACCATACCGGCCGGACAATTACCGCCGCCCGGCGGCATCGTCGTCGCCTGTTCGGGACACAACGAGCGCGGCGACAGGGCCCTGGGATTTTCGCCCCGGGCTATCGACGAAGCCGCCACCACCGGCCGGTTCGACCGAATCATCATCGAAGCCGACGGCTCCGCCCGGCGCCCCCTGAAAGCGCCCGCCCCTCACGAACCCGTCGTGCCCGCGTCCACCGACGCGATGATATCCGTCGCCGGGCTAAGCGGGCTGGGCGAGTCGCTGGATGAAGGGCATCTCTTCCGCAGCGGCATTTGGGCGGGGATCACAGGGTCGGCTCCAGGCGAGCCCGTTACGCCTGCGGACTTGGCCAGGGTAATTGCAGATGAAGCCGGCCTCTCGAAAGGCCTGCAGGCGGACGCCGCCTGGACGGTTTACCTGAACCAGGCCGATGACGAGCAGCGGAAATCAGCGGCTCGGGACGTGCTTGCGCAGGTGGCGGTTCAGCCTGGACGGCGACCCTGCCGGGTCGTCAGCGGCAGTTTGCAGCCCGACCCTTATATCGATTTCGTCACACGGCTTGGAAATCGCTCGAAACCAATCGAACAAACACCCTGACTGGCAAAGAAAAACCCTGTTAAGCCATTGACTTAACAAGGTTTAATTATGGTAGGCGCTACAGGATTCGAACCTGTGACCCGCTGATTAAGAGTTACCGAGAAGGGGGCGAAGTCATGGGTGGTCATGTACCGGGTAAATGGTCGGCAACGCCGCCTGACTTTGGGTAAGTACCCCGCTATTTCGCTTGCCGACGCAAGGGACCTAGCCCGCACTGCGCTGACGAAAGCGGCGAAGGGAATTGACGCAGCTGGCGAGAAGCAGGGGACTAGGCTAGCTATAGGTCGGGGCCAACCTCAAACCGTCCGCCAAGCGGTAGACGAATTCATAGAACGTCACGCCAAACCCAATAACCGCAGCTGGCGGGAAAGCGCTCGCATCTTTGACCGCTACGTATTAGCGGCATGGAGTAAGCGGCCTGCTGCAGACATTGCACGCCGCGACATCATTGTTCTGCTTGATGCCATTGTTGATCGTGGGTCACCGTACATGGCTAACCGGGTGCTGGCGGCGTTGCGCAAATTCTTCAATTGGTGCGTGGAGCGCGACATATTGACCGCTTCCCCTGTAGTAAAAATCCCCAAGCCAACCAAGGAAGTGGCACGAGAACGGATACTCACCGACGCCGAAATCATTGCCGTATGGAACGTTTGGGACGACATGGATTGGCCCTTTGGTCTGGCCATGAAATTGATGCTGGTGACAGCACAAAGGCGTGAGGAAGTGGCCCGCATGAGGTGGGAGGACTTAGACTTCGAAAACGCTCTTTGGACACTACCGCGCGAAGCTACCAAGTCTGATAGAGCGCATGACGTTCCCCTTTCCGAGCTAGCATTAGAGATCCTAGGTCATGTCCCCCACACCGGGGAGTATGTTTTTACCACGACCGGAAACACCCCAATCTCCGGCTTCAGCAGGGCCAAGAAACGCTGTGATGAACAGTCCGGCGTGGCTAACTGGCGGCTACATGACCTCCGCCGTACTGCAGCCAGCGGCATGGCACGCATAGGCATAGCCCCGCACGTCGTTGAGAAGGTTTTGAACCACGCCAGTGGAACCATCAGCGGCGTAGCTGCCGTTTACAACCGCCATGGCTACGCAGATGAAAAACGTCGAGCGCTAGC
>CAZGTM010000006.1:0-97435 GCA_964528595.1 uncultured Rhodospirillaceae bacterium | reverse complement strand
GCAATATTCATCTACATGCTTTTCGGCCTGCTGGTGACGCGCCCTTTGGGATCTCTAACCGATTTCACCCGCCGCCTTCGCGCCGACAACCTCAACACGCCGCTTACGCTGCCGCGGAACAAATTGGGTTCCAATGGAGAGGACGAAATCGATGAACTGGCCCTGGCGCTGGAGGAAATGAGATCCAACCTGATCGACGCGACGCAAGCTCAAACGGTTAGCGAAGCACGCTTTCGCGACTTCGCGGAAATGGGTTCCGATTGGCTTTGGGAAACCGATGCGGACGGGAAATTCAGTTTCTTTTCGGAGCAAGCCGATCGTGTTGTCGGTTTGGGCGCGGCGCGGCTGATCGGCACGTCTCTTGGCGAATTCAACGAAAAATACCTCTCCGAAGCGGAGAAGCGGGATGTCGAAAAACACTCAGCCCACAGCGAAGCGCTGAGGAATCATCGGAGCTATTCCCGTCATCGCGTCCAATGGGACCTGGGCAAGGGCGCATTGAAAACATTCGATTTGTCGGGGACGCCGAAATTCAGCGAACAAGGTGAATTCCAGGGTTACCGGGGCACCGGAACGGACGTATCGGCGGAAGTGGAAGCTCAAATCACCCATGACAGATTCCTGTTTGCGCTGGAAAACCTGACGGAAGGCATTGCGCTCTGGGACGAGGAAGACGGTTTCGTACTTTGCAACGATTACTACCGTGATCTGGCCGGCCCCGCCGCAGCCGAACTTGTTCCCGGCGTCAAATTCGAGACCTGGCTGGATTCCCAGTTCAAGCTCGGCGTTCTGCCGGACGGCCTTGACGCCCAACGTCAATGGTATGAAGAGCGCTTGGCCTACCACCGCGATCCCGTCGGGACGATGGAGGCCATCCGGGAGGGCAACTGGTACCGCATCCAGGAGCAAAAACTGCGTGACGGCAGTACCGTGCAAACCGTTATCGACATACAAGAACTGAAAACCAACGAAGAACGCCTTCACCAGGCCCAGCACTTCGAATCGCTGGGCCAGTTGACCGGTGGCGTAGCGCATGAGTTCAACAATCTGCTCATGGTTATCGCCGGTAACCTTGAGTTCATCGAAGAAGCCGTGAAGGAGGGTGATCAAGGCAGCATGCAGGCTCTCAAGTCGGCCTGGAGCGCGACGATGAGGGGGGCCGAAACGACTAGGCGCCTGTTGGCCTTTTCGCGGAAACAATCCCTGGCGCCCAGGCTTTTGCAAATCGACACGCTTCTGACGGAATCTTGCGCCGTGTTGGGTCGGACCTTGGGCGAAAGCCATCCCGTCACCGCCAACGCCGATGACGATCTTTGGACCGCCTATGCGGATTCCGGCCAGCTTGACGCTTCACTGCTGAACCTGGCGCTCAACGCCCGGGATGCCATGCCAGACGGCGGCGAGATCACCATTGGCGCCCGGAACTATACGCTCAATACCGAGGAGGCGGCGCTCTACGAGGTGGAACCCGGGGATTTTGTCGAAATATCGGTGAGCGATTCCGGTCACGGTATGAGCCAGGAAACACGCGAGCACGCCTTCGAGCCGTTCTACACCACCAAAAGCGTCGGCAAAGGGACGGGATTGGGCCTCAGCATGGTCTACGGCTACGCCAGGCAATCCGACGGGTTCGCCAAAATCAGCAGTGAGACAGATGAAGGTACTTCAGTTTCCCTCTTCCTCCCGCGCGCATCCCAAGATTCTGACAGAGTGTCTGCGGCAATACTCGAACGGTCCGATCGTCGCTTGTATGCCGGCGGCACGGAAACCATTCTCGTCGTCGAGGATGATGAGGACGTCCGCCAAACGGTCGTGCACGGATTGACGTCGCTCGGTTATCAGATTCTGGAAGCGGAGGACGGTGCCGCCGGCGAGCGCATCATGGACGGCGACGGTCACATCGATTTGATATTCTCGGACGTCATCATGCCCGGCAACGTGAGCGGTTTCGATCTGGCGCGAAAGGCCATCGATAAAAAGACGGACGTCAAAGTCCTGCTGACTTCGGGATACAACGAGGAAGCCTATCAGGATGACGCGTTGAAACTGGAAAACGTCCGCTTGATAACGAAGCCCTACAGCAAACGAGAGTTGTCGAGGACGTTGCGTGAGATCTTCGATCAGGATGAACCAGACCAGGTTTGACCAACACCGGGAGGACCGGTCCTGACCATGCCGCTGCAAAACCGCGTAACACCGTCATCCGAAATCGTCGCCGATCCGGCGAGGGGACTGTTCATGGGCAACCGGGGCATCCTTCACGATGAGGACCGGACCCTGGGCGTGGCGCGCTGGCGGCACCGCCACTGGATCATCTGCCGAACGGCATTCAAGCAGCGCCATAGGCTGGTCATGACGCCCGGCAACTACACTGAACTGTTTTTCCTCGATGAGGCCGTGGCAATGGCTGCCGGACATCGCCCCTGCGCCGAATGCCGCCGCACCGAATACAACGCGTTCAGAGAGGCCTGGTTGGCGGCCCGAGGAGGGTTCCGACCCAGCGCCGACGACATGGACAGGGAACTTCACATCGAGCGCGTCGAAAGCCGAACGCGGCGGCAGATTACCTATCGGGCGGAAATATCCGATTTGCCCGATGGTGCATTCATATGTCTGGATGAGGAGCCCGACTTACCGAGACTGGTTATCGGAGACCGTCTTGCGGGTTGGACAGCGGCGGGTTACACGACCCCAGTTCCGCGCCCCGGTTCGGGCACAGTCACAGTTATGACGCCCCGGATCTCCGTGGCAACACTAAGCGCCGGATACGCTCCGACGTTACACAAGAGTGCGATCCAAATCCCGGAGGGTCCGGCGTTCAAAACGAACCGCGGCCACTCCGGGACAGGGAAAGCAAATTAGTCAATCGCGACCAAATTGTCGGCTGATTCGCGACCGTCGCGGCCGGGTACCAACTCAAACTGAATCTTTTGTCCCTCACGCAAACCGGGAAGGCCTGCACGTTCCACTGCCGAGATGTGCACGAAAGCGTCTTTGCCGCCCTCGTCCGGCTCAATAAACCCAAACCCCTTTGTGGGGTTGAACCATTTTACGGTTCCCGTAGCCATGACTACTCCTTCAAGTGTCTTCTTTTTACGCGCGCACCACGCCCCATGCACGGCTGCGCAAAATGCCGGTGTCGAAAAGTCTGAGAGTAGCCACGCCGATCGTATTCACGCCGCCTTGGTACGCCTCGGCTGATGTTTCACCGGGATCGGCATTTCTTATAAGGTGATTTTTCCGACCTTGCACCTGATATTTGTTAATTTTTCCATTCAATTTTTGTTGCGATTTGCTGAAATTGTGCCTTCATGTGAAGGCATTAGGAGGGTCAACCTTCCTGCCACGCTTCGAAACTGAGGGGGGCCGGACGCCGTGACCCGACAGCAAATCGACTTCGCCTTCCTCAATGTCGGGCATTTTTTCGACCACCTTTTCGTATTGATTTTCGCCACCGTTTCGGCCCTGGCGCTGGCCCGCGAATGGGGCATGAGCTACGCCGAGCTGATCCCCGTCGCCACGCCGGGCTTTGTCGCATTTGGCGTCTGCGCCTTGCCGGCGGGCTGGATCGCGGACAAGTGGAGCCGCGAGGGCATGATGGCGATTTTCTTCATCGGCATCGGCGCCAGCGCCGTTCTGACCGGCCAGGCCGGCTCGCCCGCCGCCCTGGGCGCGGGCCTGCTTGCCATAGGCGTGTTCGCGGCCATTTATCACCCCGTCGGACTGGCCATGGTGGTTCACAATCGCACCAAGACCGGCCACGCCCTGGCCGTCAACGGCGTCTGGGGCAATATGGGCGTCGCCTGCGCCGCGTTGGTCACTGGATTTCTGATCGATGCCGCGGGTTGGCGCTCGGCCTTCATCGTGCCCGGGATCATTTCGATCATCACGGGATGCGGCTATGTCTATTTCCAGGCCCGCGGACGGAAATCGTCTGCCAGTTCCACGCCGGAAACTTCGTCCGCGAGCGGCACGCCTTCCGAACCGGATATCACGCGGCCGATGCTCAAGCGGATATTTGGCGTCATTCTTTTCTCGACGGCCGTGGGCGGGCTGGTCTTCCAAAGCACGACGTTTTCGCTGCCCAAGGTTCTGGATGAGCGTCTGGCCGATATCGCCGGCAGCGCGACGATCATCGGATGGTATGCCTTTATCGTCTTTGCCATGGCGGCTTTCGCCCAGCTGGTCGTCGGTTATCTCGTCGACCGCCATTCCATTCGCACGGTATTCGCCTGCGTCGCCTCGTTGCAGGTCATTTTTTTCGCCATCATGACGCAGGTCGACGGCCTTCTGTCGGTCGCCGTCGCGGTGGCGTTCATGCTGGCCGCCTTCGGCCAGATCCCGATCAACGATGTCCTGATCGGCCGCATCAGCCGCAGCGAATGGCGCAGCCGCATTTTTGCCATTCGCTATGTCGTGACGTTTTCGGTGATGGCCACCACGGTGCCCTTGATCGCCTGGCTGCACGGCAACTGGGGCTTCTCGGTCCTTTTCGATGTCCTGGCGGTGGCGGCCGGCCTGATCTTTCTGTCGGTCCTGACGTTGCCAAAAATTGCTGCGGTCACCGGCAGATAGAAGATAGTCTGGAATTTGAAATCTTAGGGGAGAAGGACATGGCGCGCGCCAACTTGAAATCGCTGTTGGGAAAGGACGGGCTAAAAGTCAGCCACTCGATTTTCGAATTCGATTCGCCGGGTATGGGCCAGATCATGCAAGTGGCCGGCCTGGACTTCGTCTTTATCGACATGGAGCATTCGGGTTTCGGCTATGCCGACCTCAAACGTCTGGTGTCGTCGTGCCGCGTCGCCGACCTGCCGAGCTTGGTGCGGCCGCCCTCCAAAAAATCCCACCACATCGCCCGCGCCCTGGATGTCGGCGCCGACGGCCTGATGCTGCCCATGGTCGGTACCGCGAAACAGGCCGAGGAAGCCGTGGCCGACATGAAATATCCGCCCATGGGCCGCCGTGGCGTGGCATTGGGCATCGCCCACGACGATTACAAGCCGGGTCCGGCCGCCACCAAACTACGCGCCGCCAACCGCCGCACCGCGCTGGCCACCCTGATCGAAACCGCTGAAGGGATCGAAAATGTCGACGCCATTGCCGGCGTTCGCGGCGTCGATTGTCTGTGGATCGGCCATTTCGATCTCTCGTCGTCACTCGGTATTCCGGGCGAGTTTGACAATCCCCTGTTCACCAAGTCCGTCAACCGCGTCCGACGCGCCGCCAAAAAGCACGGCAAGGCGCTCGGCCGGCTGATCGGCAGCCCGGGCGAAGCCAAGGCGCTCTACAAGCAGGGCTTCGACGTGATTTGCTATTCCGGCGATCTCTGGGTCTACCAGCAGGCCTTGACCGACGGCGTCGATGATATCCGCAAAGCCTGCGCCAGCCGCAAACGGAGCCGCAAATGACCAAGTTCCGCGTTGCCCTGTCGGCCGATTTCCGCACACCCGACGGATCGCCCGCCTTCCCCATGTTCGACCTCGGCCCCTTGGAGTCAGATCCGGATATCGAATACGACTACGTCGAGATCGTGGACGGTCGGATCCCGGCGGCAAGCGTCGCGGGTTACGACGCCCTCATCCTGCTGGTGCCGCGCTTCGATGCCGCCAGCATTCCCGACGACGGACGGCTGGCGCTGGTCGCCCGCTTCGGCGTCGGCTACGACAACGTGGACGTCGCGGCCTGTGCTGAAGCCGGCATCGCCGTCGCCATCACGCCCGACGGCGTACGCCGGCCCGTGGCCGCCTCCATCCTCACGCTGATATTGGCGTTGGCGGGCAAATTGTTCATCAAGGACGCCCTGGTGCGCGAAGGCCCGGAAGGTTTCGCCCGCCGCATCGACCACATGGGCGTAGGCCTGGTGGGTAAAACCCTGGGTTCCGTCGGCATCGGTAATATCGGCGCCGAGACGTTCCGCCTCTGCGCCCCGCTCGACATGAATTTCATCGCCCACGATCCCTGGGCCGATCCAAAGTCGGCGGCGGAACTCGGCGTCACACTGGTGGATTTGGAAACCGTGTTCGCGACTAGCGATTTCGTCACCATAAACACGCCGCTGACGGACGACACCCATCACCTCGTCAACGCGAAACGCCTGGCGCTGATGAAAGCGGATGCCTACCTCATCAACACCTCGCGCGGACCGGTGGTCGACCAAAAAGCCCTGACGAAGGTGTTGCAGGACCGGCGCATCGCCGGCGCCGCCCTGGACGTCTTCGATCCGGAACCGCCGCCGGCTGACGATCCGCTGCTCAAGCTCGATAACGTCATCCTGACTCCCCATGCGCTGTGCTGGACCGACCAGTGTTTTGCCGGCATCGGCGCCTCGGATATTGCCGCCGTGCTGAGTATCAAGAGCGGAAATGCCCCCGATCACCTGGTCGACCGCAGCGTCGCCGAGAACCCCTTGTTTCAGGCTAAGCTCAAGCTCCACAAGTAAAATTTCGCTTTGAGGTGTCATTTCACTGGGCTAGTTTCATTATGTATTTCACATTAATTTTATGTAATAAAATATATTTTACATATTTTCTGTTGAATAACGATTGTTAATCCCCACTTGATGTGTATTATAACAGCCAACCGGTGAAATGAATTCGTCGGATATGCACCGAGGGGCATAAGGACATGGCAACAATCGTGCTCGGCAGAGACCTTCAATTCGACGAATTGAACCGCCGCGCGCCCATGTCGGCGCCCTTGCTGCGGCCTCTAACCTCCCGGATGTGCCGCTGCGCCTGCGCCTGTTGATGCCGGCGCCCGCCCCAATGGCTGAGCCAAGTTAGGGCGCTGCTCAAGAGATCCCCAAGACAACTGAAACGGCCCCTGTGTCGGCGACGCCGCGCACGGACGGGCGCATCGTACGGAGATTTTCCATGCCTCCTTCGGCCCAGACCACACCCGCCGCCACCAAGGTCATCACGGCAAATAAGCTGAATGACGGAACCGTCGTCTTCCTCGACGGCCATTTCCAGTGGACCAATGACATCGCCGAAGCCCGCGTCATTACAGCGGCCAGCGAGTTGGAAGACGTCCTCTTGATTGCCGAGCGCGCGAAGCTCACCCAACAGGTCGTCAGCGCTTACGACATTGATGTCGCCCTCGCCCCCGACGACGGCGGCATTACGCCGTTGCGCTTACGCGAAAAAATCCGCGCCTTCGGACCGACCACGATCCTGCCAACGAGTTCCGCCGTGTCCGCCTACGACGTCGAGCGCAGCGCGGCCTGAGCGAAAAGCCGTTCGGGAGGACGCCATGTACAGCTATCAAAGCCACGACCGCATCATGGTCGACCAGCGCGTCGCGCAATTCGACGATCAGGTGCGCCGGCGCTTCGACGGCGCCCTGAATGAGGACGAGTTCCGGCCCTTGCGGCTGATGAACGGCCTCTATCAGGAAATGCATGCCTATATGCTGCGCGTCGCCATTCCCTACGGCACGCTGTCGTCCCGGCAGCTGCGCAGGCTGGCCGATATCGCGCGGACCCATGACCGGGGCTACGGCCATTTCACGACCCGTCAGAACATCCAGTTCAACTGGCTTTCGCTTGAGCAAACGCCAGACGTGCTGGCCGATCTCGCCACCGTCGAGATGCACGCTATCCAGAGCAGCGGCAGTTGCATCCGCAACGTCACCGCCGACCACTTCGCCGGCGCCGCCCGGGATGAGGTTGAAGACCCGCGCGTGTTTGCCGAGATCCTGCGCCAGTGGTCGACCCTGCATCCCGAGTTTTCCTTCCTGCCGCGCAAGTTCAAGATCGCGCTGTCGGGCAGCGAACAGGACCGCGCCGCCATTGCCGTCCACGACATTGGCCTCAAGTTGCGCCGCAACGAGGCCGGCGAGGTGGGCTTCGAGGTAATGGTCGGCGGGGGATTGGGCCGCACCCCGATGCTGGGCAAGACCATCCGCGAATTCCTGCCCGAGGGCGATCTGCTGGCCTACGTCGAGGCAATTTTACGGGTCTACAACCAGCTCGGCCGGCGCGACAATAAGTACAAGGCGCGCATCAAGATCATGATTCATGAACTTGGTATCGATACCGTCCGTGACATGGTGGAGGCCGAATGGTCGGAAATCCGCGACGGCGGCCTGCACCTGTCCGCGGCGCGTATTGAGGAGATGCGCCGCCATTTTCTACCGCCCCGCTTCGAGGATTTGCCGGCGACCGACGCCTCCCTGGAAGCTGCACGGGCGAGCAGTCCTGCCTTCGCCGCCTGGCTCTCGACCAACACGGCGGCGCATAAACGGGACGGCTATGCCATCGCCACGATCTCCCTGAAAGCGGCGGGCCGGGCACCTGGCGATGCCACCGACGAGCAGATGGATGCCGTGGCCAATCTGGCCGAGCGTTACGCCTTCGGCGAAATCCGCGTCAGTCACGAGCAAAACCTGATCCTGCCGCACGTGCGGCTCAAAGACCTGCATACGTTGTGGACGGCGCTCGGTCATTATGATCTGGACACCGCCAACGCCGGCCTGGCGACCGATATTATCGCCTGCCCCGGCATGGATTTCTGCAGCCTGGCGAACGCCCGATCCATTCCTGTGGCGCAAAGCGTCTCGGAACGGCTCGACGACCTCGACCGTCTGCACGATATCGGTGAGTTGAAGATCAAGATTTCCGGCTGCATCAATGCCTGCGCCCACCATCACGTCGGTCACATCGGCGTTTTGGGCGTCGACAAGCACGGCGAGGAATTCTACCAGATCACCATCGGCGGCAGCGCCGATGCCGCGCCTTCCATCGGCGAGATCGTCGGCCCGGCCCTGCCCGCCGATGAGGTCACCGATGCCGTGGAAAACCTGATCGAGACCTATCTCGGCTTGCGCCAATCGGGCGAACGCTTCATCGATGCCGTGAACAGGCTCGGCCTCGATCCGTTTCGGGAGCAGCTCTATGGCGACGCCTAAACAACAAGGTCCCCTGATCCGCCATGGCGAACGGGTGGTCGATCCCTGGATCGCCATTGCCGACGACGAGCAGCATCTGTTGTACGGGCCGATTATCGTTTCACTGGCCCGCTGGCGGGGCGAACGCGAGAAACTGATCGCCACCGGCCAGCCGCTCGGCGTCCGTCTCGCAAGTCACCACACCGCCGAGGATATCGCCGCCGATCTCGAGCACGTGAACCTGATCGCCGTGGAATTCCCCGCCATCGCCGACGGCCGGGGCTACACGGTTGGGCGCATGCTGCGGGAGCGGCATGGTTTCGCCGGTGAAATCCGCGCCGTCGGTCCGCTGGTGCGGGACGTCTTCGCCTTTCTCGTGCGCAGCGGTTTCGATGCCGTCGAGGCGCGGGACGAGACGGAAGCCGAAGCCTGGGATGAAGCCGTCGGCGCCATCACCGTGACCTATCAACCCCAACCCGGGATCGGCGCAAGCGCAGGCGGAGCGGGAAAATGACGGCGAAGCTTGCCGCGGCACCGGCGGCGCTCACAGACGACGGCGAATTGGCAGCGCGCGTACGCGAGTTGGAACACAAGTACGCACTGTTCAGTGCGCGGGACCTCGTAAAGGCGCTGATCAGGGACGAATTCAGCGAGGGTCTGGCGTTGGTGTCCTCGTTCGGGTCCGGCTCCGCCGTCATGCTCCATATGGCGGCTCAGGCAAATCCGGCGACGCCGGTGTTGTTTCTCGACACCGGTAAGCACTTCGGCGAAACCAAACGCTATCGCGACGACCTCACCGACCTGCTGGGGCTATCCGACGTGCGATCCATCACGCCCGATCCGGTTGCCGTGGAGGCCCGCGACCCGCAAGGAATATTATGGTCCGAGCGTCCGGACGAGTGCTGCCACATCCGCAAGGTCGCTCCCCTGCAGCGCGCGTTGGGGGAATTCGATGCCTGGTTCACCGGCCGGCGGCGTGACCAGAACGCGGCGCGTGGCGCACTGGCCCGTTTCGAAGCGGCGGACGGCCGCATCAAGATCAACGCGCTGGCCAACTGGACCCAGGAGATGGTCGACGACTACTTCGAGGAATTCAAGCTGCCCCGCCACCCGCTGGAAGCGGACGGCTTTCTTTCAATCGGCTGTATGACCTGCACCGACCGCGTGGCGGCGGGCGAAGACGCGCGGGCCGGCCGCTGGCGCGGTAATAACAAATCCGAATGCGGCATCCACGTCGCCAACAGTAACTTTTCCAACTACGGAGCCGACATATGAACCACCTCGATGCCCTCGAGAGCGAAAGCATCTACATCCTGCGCGAGGCCTACAACCGGTTCGACCGCCTCGCCATGCTGTGGTCGCTGGGCAAGGATTCGAACGTGATGATCTGGTTGGCCCGCAAGGCCTTCCTGGGCCGCGTGCCCTTTCCCGTCGCCCACCTCGACACGGGCAGGGAGTTTCCCGAGACCTACGCCTTCCGCGAACGGTATGCGCCGGATTGGGGGCTCGACCTGATCGACGATCCCTGCCCGCCGATCGAGGAGGTCGACGCCGACCTGCCGCCGGCCTCCCGCTTCGCCGCGCGCAAGAGCCTTGGTTTGAAGCAGGCCATCGAGCGCTATGACTTCGAGGCCCTGATCACCGGTATCCGCCGCGACGAGCAGGCCACCCGCGCCAAGGAACGCGTCTTCAGCCCGCGCGGCGAGGACGGCGCCTGGGACTTCCGCGACCAGCCGCCGGAGTTCTGGGACCACTACAACACCGATTTCCCCCCCGGCACCCATGTCCGCGTCCATCCCCTGCTGCATTGGACCGAGGTTGATATCTGGCGCTACATCCAGCGCGAGGAAATACCGGTCGTGCCCTTGTACTTTGCGCGCGACGGCAAACGCTTCCGCTCCCTCGGCGAGGAGGGCATCACCTTCCCCATCGAGTCCGACGCCGCGACCATCGACGAGATTATCGAGGAACTGGAGGCGACCCGCGCGCCCGAACGCGCCGGCCGCGCCATGGACCATGAATCGGAAGATGCCTTTGAGCGCCTTCGTGCTCATGGGTATCTGTAAACATTTGATTTAGCTGGGTTTAATTATCATGAGCACGAATATCGCCGAACCGGCGAAAGCCGCCTCTTCGGCCGCCGCCCCCTTGCCCATCGTCATCGTCGGTCACGTCGATCACGGTAAATCCACCCTGGTCGGCCGCCTGTTGCACGAAACAGGTAGCCTGCCGGACGGCAAGGTCGATGAATTGCGCACCCAGGCGGAACGCCGCGGCGCGGATTTCGAGTGGTCGTTCGTCATGGACGCGCTTCAGGTGGAACGCGACCAGGGCATCACGGTCGACACCACACGCATCTGGTTTCGCTCAAGCGTCCGGCGCTACGTCATCATCGACGCGCCGGGCCACAAGGAATTCCTCAAGAACATGGTGACAGGGGCCGCGGCCGCCGATGCCGCCCTACTGGTGATCGACGCCGTAGAAGGCGTCTCCGAACAGACCCGGCGGCATGCCTATCTTCTCGGCCTGCTGGGCGTCTCCCAGGTCGTCGTCGCAGTCAACAAGATAGATCTCGTCAACTACGACGAAACCCGGTTCGGCGAGGTCGCGGAGGAAATCACCGATTACTTGCGGGAATTGAAAATCTCGCCCTTGTCCGTCATTCCGCTCTCGGCCCGCGAAGGAGCCAACATCGTCGAGCCGGACGGAAATATGGATTGGTGGCGGGGCCCGACCGTCATGGCGGCCTTAGACGCCATCGAACCGGCAAGGGCGCCGATCGACCAACCGCTGCGGCTGCCCATCCAGGACGTCTACCGCCAGGACGACAAGCGCATTCTGGCTGGGCGGATCGCCGGCGGTAACCTACGGGTCGGAGATCGGCTGAATTTCTCCCCTGGCGGCCAGACGGCCAGCGTCCACAGCATCGAAGACTGGAGCAGCACCGGTGCGGACCAGCCGTCGCGCGTCTCGGCCGGAGCCGGCCAATCCGTCGCCTTCACCCTGGACGAGGACATCTTCGTCGAACGCGGACACATCGCCGCCAATGACGGTGCGGTCCCGGCAACCGCCAACAATCTCAAAGTGCACCTGTTCTGGCTCGACAGGGAGCCATTGGCAGAAGGCGACCGTCTCACGTTGAAGATCGGCACCTCGGCGCATAGCGTTGCCGTCGCTTCGGTAGACCGCCTGATCGACGTGCAGACCCTGGCCCCGTCCAATTCAACCGAAGTTTCACGCAACGGCGTGGCCGAAATTACCTTGCGCAGCCGCTCGCGCATCGCCTTCGATGCCTTCGCCGACAACCGCGGCACCGGGCGCGGCGTGCTGATCCGCGACCACCGCCTGGTTGGCGGCTGCACAATCGAGGGCGCCGCCGATCTGGCGCTTAGCCGCAATCTCACCTCCGTCAATCAAACGGTCACCCGCGCCGAACGCACCACGGCCAACGGACACCAGGGCGGCGTGTTGTGGCTCACCGGCTTGTCGGGCTCGGGTAAATCGACCTTGGGCATGGGCCTGCAGCGCCGCCTGTTCGAACGCGGCGATCAGGTTTACGTGCTCGACGGCGACAACGTGCGCCAAGGCCTCAACAGCGACCTCGGTTTCGGGCCGGAGGAACGGGCGGAAAACATCCGGCGCATCGCGGAGGTCGCCAATCTTTTTGCCGACGCCGGCTTCCTCGTCGTCACGGCCTTCATCTCGCCATACCGCGAAGACCGGGACAACGCCCGCGCCATCATCGGCGGGCAGTTTCGCGAGATCTACGTCCAAGCCAGTCTTGAGGCCTGCGAACAGCGCGATCCCAAAGGCCTCTACGCCCGCGCCCGAGCCGGAGAAATTCCTCAATTCACCGGTATCAGCGCGCCCTATGAAGAGCCCCATGCGCCGGATGCCGTTGTCGATACCGAGAACCTGTCGCTGGAGGCAGCGGTGGAAGAACTCGTCGCACATGTGGACGACACATTTTCCATCGCCCGCCAAACGCGCAAGGCGGGTTAGCCATCCAGCCGCTTAGAGATCATCCCGCATGTTGTAGCGGAAAAGGATGTAATTGATGAGAGCGAACAGGCCCGCACAGCCCAGGATCGATCCAAGAACGACCAGCATTACGGTTTGTGACCACGATCCCCACAAAAGGGGAATGAGGAATATGGCGACAACGCCCGATAAGGTCTGCACCGAAAGCAACAGCTTGTGCCCCAGTCGCATCCGTGGCTTGGCCGGAATTTTATTCGAATCCGGAACGCGCTTGGAGTCCTTATCGAATTTGTCCATCACGCCGCTTCCAGCACCGTTTCCAGCGCAGGTACGATGACCAGGAAGCCGCACGCCCTAGCGCGTGCCGCCAAATCCCTGGCCGCCGCCAGATTTTGTTCATTGGCGCCATCACGGCCGATAGCGGCCAATACACGCGCGCGCTCGACAATCATCGTCAGCCAGGGAATGGAGCGGTCGGCGATGTATTCCTCTGCAGTTTGGGCGAAGGCTTCGACGCCCTCCCAATTGCGGTTCTGCAGCATGGCCTCCATGGCGCCGCGATAGAACCAAAGATAATTATGGCCGACACATCCTTCGCTGAGGATGGCCGTACACTCCGCGATGACCGACCGCCGAACCTCTTCGGATTTGGTGACTTGCACAAGCGCCCCCATAATCATGGGCCCGGCGAATTTGAGACCGGTCTCCCGGCTGGTCTGAGCTGCATTGCGTGCCAGTTCCTCGGCACCTTCGCGGTCCCCCTCCAGAGCAAGTATCTGCGCCAATACGGCCTGGTTGACCGGTTCGAAGCGGCGCGCGCCGAGCTCCTTTGAAATGGCGACGGCATGCTCGCTCTGCTTCCGTGATTCTGCCAAATTCCCCATGTCGAACAGGACCTTACCGGCGCAACTGCCCCGGGCGATCATTTCCGCCCGCTGGTTTCCCTCGGCCACCGCCAATTCGGCGGCTTCCGGGCAATCCGCCAGCGCCTCCTCGATCTGCAACAAATAAAGCCGGGCATGCCCGCGCATGGAAAGGTTGGCTGCCGCGACGGAATCGAGACCGGCTTGGCGGGCCTTCGCCACGCATTCGTCGTAATGGTCGAAGGCCGCCGTCATGTCACCGCGCATGATATTGGCATCGCCCAGACCGCTGAGGGCGCGCGCCTCCATCTCGGTCGAATTCGTGATCCGGGCATACTCCAAGGCCTTCTGATGAGCTGCCAGGCAGCCGTCGATATCGCCCAGCGGAAAACAGATATTGCCACGCAGATAGTGAACCCAGGCAAGTTCGTCCGGCAGATCGTGTTGTTCGGCAACCACCTGGGCGCGCGCCAGCATGTCGAGCGCCTCTTGATAACGGTCCAGGATGCGCAATCCGCCGACGAGATCGCGCAGCAGGGATAGTTCCAGTTCCGCCCGGTCCGGTCCCTCGGCGATACCCTCCAAAAGCTCAAGTCCCTTGCCGACATGGCTGACGGCTTCCGCGCTGGCCCATCGTTCGGTCGCCCGCTGGGCCGCTTCCCGCCAATAAGCTACGGCGCTCTCGGCAAGACCGCCCTCGGCGAAGTGATGGGCCAGAACCTCCGGTTCGACACCCCCTTCGTCGTTGCGCAATTTTTCAAGAACTCGTGCAAATTCGAGATGAAAGCCCTGACGGGTCGTCTTCAGCAATGATTCGTAAGCGGTCTCCCTCACGAGCGCGTGCTTGAATTCATAACTCACAACGCCGGCATGGCTTCGCCGCACGATCAACTGGGCTTCGATCAATTGATCCAATGCCCCGCGCAACTCTTCCGCTCCCAGTTTCGAAACCTCCAACAGCACGTCCTCGCCGAAGGTGCGGCCCAGGACGGACGCCATTTGCGCCACCTCCTTTACCGGCGCCAGGCGGTCGAGACGCGCCATCAAAGAATCATGGAGCGAAGCCGGTATCGCCAACGAAGCCATCGGTTCGGTCAGTTCGTAGCGATTGCCGGCCTGTTTGACGATGCCGGATTCCAGCACCGTCTTGGTCAACTCCTCGACGAACAAGGGCACGCCGTCAGTTTTGGCGACGATTTGATCGAGCACTTCGTCCGGCAGCGCCAGGCCGCCGGTGACCCCCGCTACGAGCGATGCACTGTGCGCCCGGCTGAGGCGGTTGAGGGTCAGCGTGGTGATATGGGGATGGCCGCTCCAGGGCGGCGTGTACTGGGGCCGGGAACTGGTCAGGAGCAGCAGCCGCAGTGAACGGAGCCGGTCGACCAGTGCGCCGAGAAATTCCTCGGTTGAGGGATCGATCCAGTGGATGTCCTCTCCGATCATCACGGTCGGCCGACGCTGCGACTGGGCCTCCAAAAGCGTGAGCAAGGCCTCCCAGACCAGTTGCCGCTGTTTCTCCGGCGTGTCGGCGGACGCCGGCAACGGCGGCGCATCGCTTTCCACCATCACTGAGGCGACGTAGGGCGTGATATCGGCCGCCTCCAGTCCAAGTTCCGATACAAAAGCATCGATCTTCGCCACGCGCTCGGCCGTCCGGTCTCCGCGGGTAATGCCCATGACGCGTTCAAGGCAGCCGATGACCGGGTAAAGAGCGCTATTGGTATGGAATGGGGAGCAGGAAAGAATGATACGGGCGTGATCATCGTCCTCCAGTCGCGCCTGGAAGGCCTGGATGATACGCGATTTTCCCACCCCGGCCTCACCCGACAACGCCACCACCTGACCTTCGCCGTTCTGGGTGAGCTGCCAGCGGTTGAGCATCAGCGCGATTTCCTCCTCGCGTCCGACCAGCGGGCTCAATCCGGCCGCGGCGCTGGCCTCAAAGCGGCTGACCACCGCGCTTTCGCCCTGCACCAGCCAGGCTTGCTCCGGTTCGCTGATACCCTTCAGGGTTTGCCGGCCAAGATCGGCGTATTCGAAGAAGCCACCGGCTTGCCGTTGCGTCGCATCGCTGATCACCACGCTGTCGGCCTCGGCCAGACCCTGCAGTCGAGCCGCCAGGTTCGGCGTGACGCCGGTGACGGCACGTTCCTCCGAAGCGCCCTCGCCGATAATGTCGCCGGCCACCACAAGACCGGTGGCGATACCGACCCTGACCTTCAACCAAAGACCGGGCCTGGGCTTCAGGCCGGTGACCGCGGCGACCAGATTGAGCCCGGCGTGAACGGCGCGTTCGGCATCGTTTTCGTGCGCCTGGGGATAGCCGAAGTACGCGAGGATGCCGTCACCCATGTAGCGGGCGACGAAGCCGCCGAAATCCTCGATTTCACGGACGCAGACTTTTTGGTAGGCCGTGACGACGTCGCGCAAATCCTCAGGATCAAGCTGCTCGGACAGCGCGGTCGAGTCGGCGAGGTCGCAGAACATGACCGTCAAGTGGCGGCGTTCCGCCTCCGAACGAACTTCAGCAGCCGGCTGTGCGTCGGACGGTTCCGGCGAAGCATCGCTGTCCAGATCGGAACCGCACTGGCCACAGAAGCGGTTGCCGGGCGGAACTTCAGCCCCGCACGACGGGCAGGCCAGGGGCAAAGACGCGCCGCACTGGCCGCAGAATTTGTTGCCGGCCGGATTATCTGCGGCACAGGCCGTACACTGCATTGCTTGTTCCCTTCGACCGCGCCGACGCGCACCCAATTCGTCCGTTGAGCGAATGATAATCGTTTACGACGAAGGCTCAAATGGAAGAGTTTGGCGGGTTATGGCATGCAACTTGGTTTTGACGCCACCAGACCCCAGCCGAAAATATCGTCCTTGCCGCGGCGGCCCAGATCGATCGCCCCGCGGCGCAGGGCGATACGCAAGGCGCTGGGGTCCGCCCGCGCGCCCTTGGCGACCTGTAGAGCGGCCAGCACCGTCACATAAGGTGTCGCCAGCGAAGTGCCGCTTTGCGGTTTCACGCCCGGCATGGTGGGAGCCCAGATCCGCACGCCGGGGGCGGCGAAATCGATATACGAGCCCTTGTTGGCGTCGCGGAATATCTTGCGCCGGTTGCTCACGGCCGTGACCGCGATGACTTCCTGATACCCGGCGGGATAGGCTGCACCCTTGGTGAAGCCCCAATTGCCGACCGATGCCACCAGAACCATGCCGTTGCGGCGGGCCTGTGCCGCCGCGTCACGGACCATATTGTTGTCGCCGCCGGCAATGCTGAGGTTGACGATTTTGACCTTGTTTTCCGCCATCCAGTTGAGCGCCTTGACCAAGCCGACGCTGGTGCCGACAACCTCGTCGCGGCGGTTGATCTCGAACATACTGGCGGCGTAGAGACTGGCTCCCGGCAACAGACCGGACCAGCCGCTGCTCATGGGCTTGCCGATCAGCATCGCCGCCATGGTCGTGCCATGGGAACTGGGTGCCGGATTGCGGCGCATATCGTGGAACGATTTGTACTGGATCTTCTGACCCTTGAGGACCGGGTGCGAAACATCCACAGCGGAATCGATCAGGCCGATGCGCACGCCCTTGCCGCACTGCGATCCGACCTTCTGCCAGCCTGCCGCGCGCAGCGGAAAACTGCCCCGCGCCGCCCGTTTTGCGGAAAGATCGAAGCGGTGGTTGGCGTCAACCGACGCGCCGGGCAAGTTATCCTTGATCAACGCCATGGCTTTCCGCACCGGCATTTTCCGCGGCGTCTTCAGGCGATAGAATTTGTAGTCGATGGCGCCCAGCGATACTTTTTCCATCACCGACATTCCGAGCTCGCCGATCTTCGCCTCAAACCCCCGCGGTGGATTGGCGACCAGGACCTCGCCGGGCTCGAAGTCGTCCTGGGGATGGGGCCTTTCCGCACCGCCCCGCCGGCCGCGCCTTAACAGCCCGCCGGCCGTCCCGGTGCCCTTGCCGCGCAGTGATTTTTCGGTCTTGCTGCCGCGGTCGTAGGAACGGACCTTGACGTCCGCCGCTGCCGGCACCGTCAAGCCACATGCAATGATAAATGCAGCGCCGGAAAACAAGGCGAATTTCGAGCGTGCGGTGGAGGCCGCAAATACTCGATCAGCCTTGTTTAGCTCAGGCAGCCACATCAAATAGCGCCTCTTCCCGAACGGCTAAAATCACACCGGCCGCTCACAATTTCTATGATCGATTGCGCCCCCAAAATCCCGCCAACTTGTATAGCGGAGCCAGCCGGAATTCACGCATAACGACCAACAACTCATTTCCGGGCAAAGAAATGTGTTACTCTCATACTGCGAAAATCGAATTTCGTCCAGTGATCATACAGTGTACACGATGTCGGCTGCGAATTGTTGTTTAATGAAAGCAGCTAATAAGCAGTACAGACGAAATAACGGCTATTCGGGTCAACTCATTCCGGTAATCTCGTCCCCGGACTGCTCCAACGCATCGGTCTGGTCGAACAGCTTCGACAAAACCCGTTCGAAAGACCGGCGTTCGCCGTCGGTCAATGTGCCAAAAAGATATTCCTCCGTCCGGATGGCGTCGGGCACCAGTTGACGGACGATATCCGTCCCATTGTCGGTCAGGGAGATGATCAGGCGGCGGCGGTCTTCGGGGTCCTGTACCGCCGTGATCAGACCGAGATCGAGCAACCGGGTTTGCGCCCGGCTGACGCGGGCCGGGTCCATGGCGGTCTTCTGCACGAGATCGAGCCCCGAGCAGGGCTGATATTTCGCCAGCACTGTCATCATGCGCCATTCCGGAATGTGGAGATTGAATTTGCGCTCGATGATCTTGGCCACCGCTTGCGAGACGCGGTTGGCCACCACCGCCAACTGGAACGGCGCGAATTCCTCCAATAGGAACTGATCGGTTGCCATCGTTCACCTCGTCGTTTCGAGTTGTCTGAAAGCGGCGGAAAGCGCATCGACGATGACCTGGGAGTCATCCCGCGAGATCACCAGGGGCGGTGACATGATGATGTTGTTACCCGACACCCGGATCAGGATGCCGTTCTCGTAAGCAGTTTCGTCCAATACCTTCATCATGGCGGCGTCCGCCGGCGTCTTGGCTTCGAGGTCGGAGACAACGTCGATGGCGATCATCAGGCCGACGCCGCGGACCTCGCCGATGGTCGTCACCTCCTGCGCCAGGGTCCGCAATCCGGCCCGGATGAAATCGCCCTGGTCGCGGGAATTGCCCGGCAGGTCCTGAGCGAAAGTCGCATCCAGTGTCGCCAGGGCGGCGGCGCACCCCACCGGATGGCCCGAGTAGGTGTATCCGTGGTAGATGCCGCCGAGATCGTCATCGTTTTCCATGAAGGCTTGCTCGATGCGGCTGTTGAGCATCACGGCGCCGAACGGGAAGTAACCCGAGGTGATCGCTTTGGCGAGGCACATGATGTCGGGTTTGACGTCCCACAGGCGCGAGCCGAACCAGGCACCGGTGCGGCCGAAACCGGTGACCACCTCATCGGCGATCAACAGCACGCCGTATTGGTCACAGATCTTGCGCAAGCCGGGCCACAGGGCCTTGGGCGGCACCAACACGCCACCCGCGCCCAGCACGGGCTCGGCGATAAAGGCCGCGACGGTTTCCGGACCCTGAAATTTGATTTCCTCCTCGATCAGCTTGAGGCAGATGGCGGTCAATTCCTCTTCGTCCGCCGTGCCGAAGTTGTTGCGGTAGGCCCAGGGGTGGGCGACGTGGTAACAGCCCGGCAGCATCGGCTCGTAGCCCCGCCGAAAGCGGTCGCCGCCATTGACCGACGCGCCGCCGAAGTGGGTGCCGTGGTAACCCTTCTTAAACGACAGGAACTTGAAGCGGTCGCGCTGGCCCTGGATCTTCCAATACTGGCGCGCCAGCCGGAGAGCCGTCTCGACCGAGTCCGAGCCGCCCGAGGTAAAGAAGGCGCGCTTCATGTCCTCCGGTTCGAGAATTTCCGTCAGACGTTGAGAGAGTTCGATCAGCCCCGGCGTCGTCGTGCCCTTGAAGGACGAATAGTAGGGCAATTCACCCAGCTGGTCGGTAATGGCTTTCTTAACCGTATCGCAGCTGTAGCCGAGGTTGACGTTCCACAGCCCGCCGACCGCGTCGACCACCTGGTTGCCCTCCGCATCCGTGACGCGGACCCCGCTGCCGCCGGCGATGATACGCGGTGGATTGGCTTCGATATCCGCAGGATGCCCCATGGGATGGAAGGCATGGCGGGCGTTGTGGGCCGTCAGGAAATTGTTGTCACGCATAACTCTGAACCTCTTCGCGGCGAAGCGTCTGCAGGATGCCGAGCGCTTCCTCATAGGATTTCCGGGGGGTGAGCACGTTGAAGTGGACGCAGGCGAAGCCGGCCGACCGGCCGCCCTCGATATTGCGCATCTGATCGTCCACGAAGACGATGCGCTCGGGCGGCAGGGCGATGGCATCCAGAGCCAGGCGGTAAGCCTCGGGATCGGGCTTGAGGATGTGCGTCGTCGTGGCGTCGATGGTGTGATCCATCAACTCGAACAGCGGCACCTTGGCCAACACCTCGGCGCCGTAGAACAGTTCAAGTTCGTTGCTCAGGATCGAAATTCCGGCACCCATGGCCTTGGCGCGGCCGATGGCGTCGACGGCCTCGGGCCGGATGCAGCGGTTGGGGTCTTCGCCACGGCTGGCCTTGATGACATCGATCATCTCCAGTTCGGCGCCGGCCAGTTTGCCCAACTGGGTACAGCGTTCGGCCCAGTAGCCGCGTTCGGAAACCTCATCGGCCTGCATGGCGCTCCACAGTGCGTCGTCCTTCGGCGCGAAGGGTCCCCGCCAATCAAGTGTGCCGGGTTCAAGACCATAGGCCGCTTCGATATCGGGCAGCGTTTCGAACAGGCTCTTGGAGATCACGGAACCGAAATCCAGCAGCAAGGCCATGTCGGGAGAGTTGTCAGCCATTGGCCGAACCTTTCGGCCGCCGCCGGCGCTTGCCGCCGTAACGCGTAGCGAACGAAGAGGCCTTCCAGCCCGGCTTGCCTTCCTCCTCGCCGTCATCCTTGGTTGCTTCCGGTTTGGCGACATGTGTCGTGACCGGCCTCATCTGGACCAGCGATACCGGCATGCCCGGCTGCCAGCCGTGCGGCACCACCCATTCGATGTCGACTGCAAAACCGGCCTTTTGCTCCACCTCAACCAACAGTGCGGCAATGGCGGATACTTCCGTCTCCGTCAGCACGCGGGCATCGACGAAGGCCTCCGGCATGGCCTTTTCGATGACGGTGGCGGCGCCGACATCCAACATGGAGACGATCTTCTTGGCATTAACGATGTATTCCAGGACCCGCGCGCTTTCCTTGTCGACCTCGATGTGATCGGGGGTGACGACGCCCTGGACCAATGCTTCGCCGAAACCGAAGGTCGCTTCGATCACCATTCGATCGGCGGTGCCGCGCACCGGATGAACTGAAAAACCAACCCCTGCGGCACGGGCGTTGACCAGCGTCATGACGCCGAGCGCCATGGGTGTGGCGGCGTAGGCCAAACCGTTGTCGCGGCGGTACAGGAGGGCGCGGGCCGTAAACAGCGAAGCCCAACCGCGTTTGACGTAATCAATAAGCTGCCCGGTTCCGGAGACGCCGAGGTAGCTCTCGTACTGGCCGGCGAAGCTGGCGTCCTCGGCATCCTCTCCGGTTGCCGAGCTGCGCACCGCCACGGGACAATCGACGTGGCGTTCCGCAAGGCAGAGAGCCTGGTAAGCCGTCGAGATTTCTTCCTGCATGGCTTGGGGAACGTCCTGCGCCGTGATGGCCTGTTCCGCGAACCGCGCCAAACCGTCGGCGTCGTCGTTGTCATGGGCCTCAAAAGCCGCAATGCGCGCGGCCAGATCAGTCGCCTCGATCACGGCTGCCATGAACTCGAGGAAGGCTTTCGTCGTAACGGCGAAGCCCTGCGGGGTCGTAAATCCCTCGGCTCCCGTTTTCACCAGTTGTGCGACCTTAGCGCCGACGATCGCCGTATCCGTCGCTGCCGCTTCTTCGAAACCGACGACGAAATCGCTCACGCCGCGCGCTCCAGAATAGTGACGCGGCCCCGGTCACCGTCCACTTCGATGAGGTCGCCGTCGCTGATGGCCTTCGTTGCGATGGCCAGGCCCAGCACGCTGGGCACACCATACTCGCGGGAAATCACAGCGGCGTGCGACAGGCTGCCGCCGGTGTCGCAGACACAGCCGGCGATCTTGGCGAAGGCAGGCGTCCACGAGGGTGTCGTGCCCTCGCAGACCAGGATTTCACCGACGCCCAGCGAGGGGATATCGTCGGCATCGAGCAACACCCGCGCCTTGCCCTGAACCGTGCCCGCTGCTCCCGAGGTGCCGCTGAGAACGTCCGTCGCCGAACCGGCATCGCGGATGGTGGCGAGGAATTCCTCCGTCACGCCGTCCATTTCGATCATGATGGGATCGGCGATAACCTCCGGCGGCTCGCCCAGGTACTTGGGCATCCGGGCCCGTAAGTCGTCCCAGTGTTCGAAATAGTCGCGCCGGTCGCGGATCAGGCCGTTGAACTCTCCGATCTTGCGATCTCCGCGCGCCACAGCCTCCAGTTCCGGAAAGAACAGGAAACAGACGTCGGCCGGATCGCTTAGATCGAGCGCCTCGCCGATGGATTTCGCGGCCCGGTGCAGGGGGATCGTCGCCCGCATGTCGATGTAGTAGTTGTGATCTTCGTTCCACCAGATGAAATTGGCCGCCTGCAGACTTTCCAGGGCCTCGTCGAAGGTCGCCTGTTCCGAGCCGCTGAGTTTCCCACGCGCCGCCGCGATGGCGGCGTCGCGGTGGCCGCGCGAGGTTGCTAGCTCGGCGTCGACGTCCTGAATGTCGCCCTGGGCTATCAGGGTCTTGATCGTGCCCAGCGCCCGCGAGGGATCGTCGCGCCAGTGGGCCTGCAGCGGGTTGCCGACATCGTCGTTGCGCCAGCCCCATTGATCGAGATAGGCGTCAAATTCATTGAGGAAGGCGGGACCGTCACCCGCCGCGCCGGCCAGCGCCTCGGGGAGTTCATGGGCTTCGCTATCGGCGAAGACCTGATGCAACGGCCCGTCCTTGACCCGGCCGGCCAGATTGAGCAGCGCTTTGTCGCCCTCGGTCACCATGCTGGGCCGGCCCTGCAGGAATTTCGGCACGTCGGACGTGGTGATGCCGAGTTCGTCGCAAAAGCCGCAGAAGCCGAGGTAGTTGACCAGCAACGGATACATGTAGGTGAAGTGTGCCTCCCACAGGCGCCGGGCGTGCAATCGCGAGGCCTCCAGGTAGTCGGCCAGTTCGCCGAGGGACTTGCCAGCGGTGTCGAAACGCTCCAGCGATTGCGCCCGGCTCTCGATCATCTTGGCGGCGGCGGCCCAATCATCTTCGAAGGTGTCGAGGAATTTTGGCAGGAAGACGTCGAGCTGGCGTTCGCGTTCGGCCTCCTCGTCCTCGTTGAACTGGGGCACCTCGGCGACGTAGCAGTGGATGCCCGCCATGCCGATGTCCTGGCCGTTCGACGTCGGCACATGCGTCGAGTAGGCCGTCGACTGCATGCCCCAGGCCAGGCCGTCTTCCATCATGACGTAACCCAGCGGCGTCACGCCGTAGGACCAGCGGTAGTCCAGAATCCAGAACTCGCTGAGGTCCGCTTCCGTGAGATGGCGAGTGGGCTGGAACATGCGCGGGCCGGACAGCATGACGCCGTCGGACCCCGGATAGCCTTTGTCCCGGACGATTTCTTCTGCCGTAAGCTCAGCGATCATGGCCGACCGCACTCCCCTGTTGATTGTTCGTTATGGCCGCGTCGGCGGAACCGATTCGTAGCAGGCCGGATAAATGTTGCAAGTAAAATAATTGCATTGACAATTAATTCAAGGAACCGACTACTAATGCCGTCAAGCGCAACCAGGGGAGCCGCCGTTGACCGGATTTGAACCAGATGTCGTTGAACGCCTGATCGCGGAAGAGCAGGCGCGCTTTTTGGCTGGTCATCCGCGCTCCGCCGAAATGTTCGCGGCTGGCCGGCAGAGCTTTCTCTACGGCACGCCCATGCACTGGATGCGCCGCTGGGCCGGCGGGTTTCCGCCTTACGTCGAGCGGGCAGAGGGCACGCGCCTGTGGGACGTCGACGGCAACGAATACGTCGATTTCTGTCTTGGCGACAGCGGCGCCATGTGTGGTCACGGTAACCCCGATATCGCCGACGCCGTCCGGCATCAGATGCTGAACGGCGCCACCATGATGCTGCCGACGGAAGACAGTTTGTGGCTGGGGGCGGAACTTCAGCGCCGCTTCGGCCTGCCCTACTGGAACCTCAACGTCTCCGCCACCCAGGCCAACCGCGACGTCGTCCGCATCAGCCGCATGATTACGGGCCGAGACAAGGTTCTGGTTTTCAACGGCTGCTATCACGGCGCGGTGGATGAGGCCTTCCAGGCCATCCATGACGGCAAGCGGGGCTTGCGCAACAACATCCACGGCAACGCCGTCGACTACGAACGCGTCGGCAAGGTGGTCGAGTTCAACGACCTCGACGCGGTTGAGGCCGCGCTTCAGCCCGGCGACGTGGCTTGCGTGCTGGCCGAGCCGTTCATGTCGAACTGCGGCATGGTGCCGCCGGACGAAGGCTTCAACGAAGCGCTGCGGGAGCTGACGGCCCGAACGGGCACTCTCCTGATTTGGGACGAAACCCACACGGTCTCGAGCGGCATCGGCGGCTACTGCGGCAAACATGATCTTACGCCCGATATCCTGGTGGTCGGCAAAGCCATCGGCGGCGGCGTGCCCGTGGCGGTTTACGGCTTCTCCGCTGATATCGCCGAACGGGTCTGGACGGAACTGCCGGCCCTCAACCCCGCTGTCAAACAAAGCGCCAACGCGGGCCTCGGTGGGACGTTGGCCGGCAACGCCCTGACGGTCGCGGCCGTCCGCGCGGCTTTCGAACACGCCCTCAACGACCAGGGCTACGCCACCATGGCAGACGTATCAGCCCGCATCGCCGGGGACGTGCAGTCTGCCATCGACGGCGCCGGCGTGCCCTGGCACGTCACCAACCTCGGCGGCCGCGTCGAGTACATGTTCAGCCCCAACGCACCGCGCAACGGTACCGAAGCGCTGGCGGCGCGGGACAACGGCATGGAAGTACTGCTGCACGCCTATTTTCTCAATGAAGGCATCCTGTTGACGCCGTTTCATAATATGGTGCTGACCTGTCCGGCTTCGTCCGATGACGACGTCGCGGCGCACGACCGGGTGTTCCGGTCGTTCCTGGACTGGCTGGAGGAAAAGGGCGCGAGGTCTCCATGAGCAATAGACTTGAGGGTAAGGCCGCCCTCGTCACCGGCGGCGGACGGGGCATCGGCGAGGCCATCTGCAAGCGCTTCGCGGAAGCCGGCGCCTCCGTCATGGTCGCCAATAGGACGCTGGAACTCGCCGAGAAAGTCCGGGATGAAATCCGCGACGCCGGCGGCGTGGCGAAGTGTGTCCAGCTCGACGTCGACGACGCCGATCGGATCAAAGCCGCCGTCGCCGAAACCGTTGCGGCATTCGGCGGCCTCGACATCGCCGTCCATAATGCGGGCGTTTGTCCGTGGACGCGCATCGAGGACCTCGACGACGAAACGCTCGACCAAACGCTCGGCGTCAACCTCAAGCCATGCTTCTGGCTGACCCAGTCCGCCCTGCCGCATTTCAAGGCGCGCGGAGCGGGACGAATTTTGGTCACGTCTTCGGTCACCGGACCCCATGTCGCGCTGCCTGGCGCGGTGCATTACGCCGCCGCCAAGGCCGGCGTCAACGGCTTCGTGCGCGGCGCTGCCCTGGAACTGGCGCAGCACGCCGTTACCGTCAACGCCATCGAACCCGGTCTGATCGCCAAGCCGCACCGAGGCGCCGTGGCCAACACCGACAACCGCGAGAGCGTCGAAAAACATATCCCGCTGGGCGCGCTGGGCGAGCCGGACGACATCGCCCACGCCATGGTCTATTTGGCTTCGGATGAGGCCAAGTACGTCACCGGGCAGTGCTGGTCCATCGACGGCGGCAGCATGTTGGTGGAAAACCCCGAGTTCATCCGCCGCACGCCGAAAGAGGACTAGGCGGCAGGCCTCAGAAGCGATCGACACGGTAGGTCTTGAGATCAACCGGTGGCGTTCGTCCTGTGGCAATGTCGGCAATGATCTTGCCGGTAATGGCGCCGAGCGTCAGGCCGAACTGACCGTGTCCCATGGCCAGGATTACGTTCGGCCATCCCGGTACCGGTCCAATGACGGGCAGGCTGTCGGGCGTCAGGGGCCGTCCGCCCATCCAGCGCACAGCATTCCGATTGTCGAGGTCGGGCAGCATTCGTTTGGCGAGGCGATAGAGCATGTCGGCGCGCCGCCAGTTGGGCGGGGCGTCGTCCCCGGCAAATTCGATCGTGCCGGCAAGCCGGAGACCCTCGGCCATGGGTGTCGCCGCGAAGTGGGCTTCACCGTCGATTACCGGGCCCCGGAGATCGCTGACCGGCGCCGGCAGCATGAGGTGATAGCCCCGCCCGTTGGCGATCGGCAGCCGGAGGCCCAACCGGCGCAGCAAGGGACCGCCGTTCACCCCCAGGGCGATGACCAGGCGGTCCGTGGCGTGCTTCAATCCCGGGCCGATCACCGTGTTCGGTCCGTCCGGGCCAAACTCCAAATCGCTGACTTCGTTCCGCAGCAACTCGCCACCCAGTTTTTGAAAGTGGGCTGCGTATCGGGTCGTCAATTCGCCCGGATTAACGGTGAAGGCATTGTCAGGGAGGTGGTAGGCCCACCGGTAATCGCGGCTGAGGGCCGGCTCCATCTGACGGATTTCGTCCTCGCCCAGGCGCTCGGTGTTGACGCCCTTTTGCTCGAACAGGTCCATCGTCACGCCGTCCGCGCCGAACGCCGCTTCGTTGGGGTATGCGAATAAGATGCCGCGGGCGGCAATCAGACCTTCCGCCCCCGCCTCACGGGCCAGCGCCCGGTGTGCATCACCCGCTAATTTTGCGATCGCCTGAAGCCCCGTCATGCTGGCGTCGATGCGCGCGGTGCCCGAAGCGGCGGTGAGGCGGGCGAAAAAGGGAAGCAATCCGGGAATGCTTCGCCACCGGACGGATAGCGGGCTATCGGGATCGAGGAGGTATTTGGGAAGCTGCCGCATCATCCCCGGCGCCGCCACGGTGAGGGGCATGGCGGTTTGGATAACCCCGGCATTGCCGAAGGAGGCCCCCATACCCGGCGCGTCGCGGTCGATAAGCGTGACCGGAAACCCCTCGAGGCGAAGCGCAAGCGCCGTCGACGTGCCGACGATGCCGGCGCCGAGAACGGTGTAATGCCGACGCGCAGTGGTGTTCATACTGATCAACCCCACCCGAATGGTAAACCCGATGCGGCCATCAAGCCAGCCAGGCGAAGGCGGTATTTCCGATGAGAGCGTTGGCTCTCAGTTTTTCAAACGGGACTTGGCTACTTGAGTTTGGCAATCAACATTGTCCTCACGTCCTTCAGCAATAATTCAGCGGCGTGCGATCCGCCAATTTTCACCTGGCCCTTCTTTGCACAGGTGCGGAAAGCCAAGCGACGCTCTTGCCTGTTCAGCAGATAGCCCGAGCCGGTTTCGTATTCGTAGCCGTCGGCGCGCAGCGCAACGTTGCAGTCGGTCATGCTATAGGCGTTCGGCAGGTCGCGAATGCCAACCATCGGCGAATCGAAGGCGTGATAGGCGCCGGCATAAAGCGTGATGTCCCAGTCCCGCATTTGTGACTTCATCCTGCCGACCTGCTGGATGCAGGGCTTGGCGGGGGTCCAGTTGTCTTCTTCGCCGATAAAAACATGGACCGGACTGTCGGTGACCTTGCCGTCTTCAAGAACAGTGCACAAAGGATAGAGCAGGAGGTATGCCGCGAAGTCGAGATTGTCGGCCACCTTCTTCCTGTAGGGCGTCCAGGCGGCATAGAGAGCAGAGATCGCGCCCTTGCTGCTGCCCATGATCACGATGTTTTGCGGATCCACCTCGTCGCGGCTTGCCAGATACCTGAGCGCTCTCAAGGCATCCGTCGTCATCATCGCCGCCGTCACATTGGTTTGATTGCCGACCGTCGAACCGACGCCGCGCGGACCGAAACTGTCGATTTGGAGGGTAATGAAACCGAGCGACCGAGCCAGCTCAAGGTATTGATGATGACGAAGCAAGCGGCCGCCAGAGCCGTGCATGAAAACGAACGCCGGCATGGAATTTCCGGTCTTCTCCGGATAAACCAGATCGGCGTTGATCGGAACATCGTAGACCGGGTTCGCATCCGCCAGCAGGTCGCCCATCTGATAGGGACTGGCCGACAGGAATTTTACTTCCTCGGCTTCGACAGCGGCCGCAAAAGCCAGGTTAACGGCAAACCACATACCCAGGCCGCCCAATTTCCACCGCCGACCCATCACGCCTGCTCCTTACGATCTCCCGGCGCCCACCCCGAGCGCCGCGCCTCGTCCGAAACGTTACTCATACTGCTAACGACCTACCAGAGCCATTTGACTATTCTCGCCGGATTGTCAGACGGCTGGAATTCATGCAATGGTCCCCGTCCACCGAAAACAGCGATACACGTTCACTGGGAGAATGCCCGATGGCGGCCGTTGGGAAAAATGAAGTTATTGGCTTTGTCGGCCTCGGCGGCATGGGCCGGGGCTTGGTTAGAAACCTCCTCAAGCAGGAATACGACACGACCGTCCATGATATCGATCCGATTGCCATGGAGAGCGTCGTCAAATTGGGGGCGGGCGAAGCCAAAGATGTCCCGACAATGGCGGCAAACGTCGACGTTCTGGCGGTTTGCGTGACAACCGCGGAAGTTATCCAGGAACTCATGCTAGGCGAGAACGGTGCGCTGCGGCACATGAAGAAAGGCGCGGTGTTTCTCGATCACACGACCACGTCACCTGCCCACGTGGAGATAATGGGTGCGGCTTGCAGCGAGATCGGCGTTGAATATTGCGAAGCGCCGATGACCCGGACGCCGGCCCATGCCGACCGGGGCGAGGTAAATGTGCTGTACGGCGGCACGGCGGAACTGCTGGACAGGCTGCGTCCAATATTCGATGCCTACGCGGAAAACATCTTTCATGTTGGACCAGCGGGGCACGCCATCCGTTTGAAGCTCATTCACAATTACATTGCCTTTTCCAACGTCGCTGCCTGGTGTGAAGGATTTGCGCTGGCCGCGAAAGATGGCCTCGACATGTCCAAGGTTATTGAAATTATCTCGGCTGCCGGCGGCAAGAGCGGCATGATGGACATTTACGGCGCGTCAACCCTGAAGCGGGACTTTACGCCCCACATGTCCCTGGCCAACGCCCAAAAGGACGTTCGGTATTATGCCGAATGGCTGGCCTCAGCCGGACTGCCGGCAGACTTGGCGGAGGCCGTTCATCAAACCTATGCCGAAGCATCCGACCAGGGGCATGCCGATGAAGGCTGCACCGCCATTATCAAAACCTACGAAAAACTGTCGGGTATCGAAGCCCGCATTGATGACCCGGAATAGCCGGAATGACGGTCAAGTTTTCATCTATCCAACCGAAAATCGAACGCTTGCCGTCCCCAACCCCTCTATTGAGACCTCGAATTCATCACCCGGATTGACTGCGTCAATAGGCCCCAGCGCGCCGGAAAGGACGAGGTCGCCGGCGCGCAGCGGTTCACCGAGTTGGGTCATTTTGCCGGCCAGCCACGCGAGCGATCTCAAGGGTCCGCCGTAGCATTCGGGACCGCCGCCGCTGGATACCGTCTCGCCGCCCTTGGTGATCGACATGCGGCAGGTATCGGGATCGAACTCGTCCAACGTTTTACGTTCGCGGCCCAGCACGAACAGACCCGAGGAGGCGTTGTCGGCGATGGTATCCACAGCCTCGATCCGCCAGTCCAGGATACGGGAGCCGATGATCTCGATGGCCGGCACGGCGTACTCGACCGCCATCACCGCGTCACTGGGCCGGGCGTCCGCCATCTCCAAATCGGCGCCCAGCACGAACGCCACTTCACCCTCGACGAAAGGTTGGTGTGTTCGGGACATGGGAACGGCGTCCAGCGCCGATACATCCATATCGGCGAACAGGGTGCCGTAGTTGGGCTCGTCAACCCCGAGTTGCTCCCTCAAGCTCGCCGACGAGAGGCCGACTTTGCGGCCGACCCTTTCCCGTCCGTTCTCCAGCCAATGCCGCGTGTTGGCATGCTGGACGGCATAAGCGGCGCTGAAATTGCGGATGCCGATTTGATCGGCGACGGGGGCGACGGGCTCGCGGTTTTCCCAGGCCGTGCGCAGTCTTAGCGCGGTCTCCCGGACGGCTTCGTCGTTTGACATCAAATACTAGCTCGTAAGTTCGCAACGCCGCCAAACCTGAGGTTCGGAACCGGTTTGGTTGCGCGTTTCAACGTTGGGCCAGAGGTGCAAATAGTCGTCGCTGATCAGCACCATGGTCACGGTCTCACCTTCGCCCTTCTCGTTCTTCGGCACGACATAGGCGTAGGCGTGGCGGTCGTAATCGCCGCGTATGGTAGCGCCGCCCGGCGTCACGATCCTGGAGCCGTCGATCTCCATGTGACGGCCGTCTGGATGGCACCAGTTGCCGTCAATAGCGTCTGCCCGCGCGGTACCGGCGGAGAGAAGTGCGACGGCCAAGACGATGCCGGTCAGCGCAGTGTTTTTCCTTTTCACCGTGCCCCCCGTTGTCATTTGCCGATCTGCAGAATCATGCGGCCTTGGGCCGTGCGGTCGTCGATGGCATCCATGGCGATACGGAAATCCTCCAGCGGCAGCGTCCGGCTGATCTTCGGGTTGACCTTGCCCGCGCCGGCCAAATCCATGACTTCCGCCGCCAGCGCCTGAAACGCCTGGGGGTTCTGTTCCGGCCAGGCGCCTGTGTTGACGCCGACGATCGAAGCGCTTTTCAACAGCGGCCTGTTGGCGCCGACCTGGGCGATGCGGCCGGCGGCAAAACCGATAACCAGTATGCGTCCTTCCCAGGCCAGCGCGCGGACCGATTGGTCGAATATATCGCCGCCGATGGGATCGTAAATCAGATCCGCGCCGCGCCCCTTGGTCAGGTCGCCGATACGCTCGCGGATATCTTCCTGCCCATAGTTGATGATCTCCGCAGCGCCGTACTCTCGGGCCAGAGCGGACTTCGCGTCCGAACCCACGCCGGCGATGACGGTCGCCCCCCATAGCTTGCCCAGTTCCACGGCCGCCAGACCGACGCCGCCCGTCGCGCCATGGACCACAAGCGTTTCGCCCGGCTTGATCTGGCCGCGCACCATCAGGGCATAGGCGGCGGTGATGTAGTTGTGCAGGATGGCGGCGCCGGACCCGTAGGCCACGCTGTCGGGCAGGGCGACGGTGCGCCAGTGCTTGACCGCGAATTGCTCGGCAAAGGCGCCGAACAGGTGGAAGGCGGCGACGCGCTCGCCCGGTCCTACGTTCTCGACGTCGGCGCCGACCGCGATCACCTCACCCGCCCCTTCCGCGCCGACCACGTAAGGCAGGTCGGGACGGATCTGATAGAGACCGCGTGAAATCAGCAGGTCAATGAAGTTCACCGACGCGGAATCCACGGCGATCAGGACTTCATCCCGTGCCGGCTCGGGCGCCTCGACCGACTGGACGCTCAGGCCCGCCGGGCCGTCGAATTTCGTACAAACCACAGCTTTCATGCTGTGACTGTGCGGTAATGCCGATTATTGATCAAGATGAAGGGCGGTCACGAGCGCGTGTTGGCCGCTTTCAGCCGCAAACCGGGACCCGGGCGCAGTTCCAGGTTCCGGGGATTGACCGGCTTTTCGTCGCTCTCCCGGACAAGCGAAAGCCTGACGGCATCGCCCGTTTGCCGATCGACCAGTTCAAGCGGGTAATCGCCGGCTGCGTTGACGTGTTCGTTGCCCCATTCCTTGAGGGCGATCAGAATATTTCGCAGGCCCAAACCTTTGCTCGTCAGTACGTATTGGTGACGGGCTCTTTTTCCAGTTTCCCGGTAGACCTCGCGGCGCAGAATTTCCTGATCGACAAGAGCGCTTAAACGCCTCGACAGCAAGGCTCTGGGGATGTCGAGGTGGGTGCGGAAATCCTCGAAGCGCCTGATGCCATTGAAGGCATCCCGGATGATCAGCAGGGTCCACTTGTCGCCCAGGACCTTCATCGCACCGGCGACCGGGCAATTCTCGGTATCAACTTCGCGCCAATCCATTTTTCCAGGCCCGTCCGAATTCATGGCTTGATTTCACCCTTACCATACTCCAAGATTTACTAAGTTCATAATATGAATTTAGAGGTGGCGAAATGTCGGCGACGGAGTGGAAAAAAACGGCCTGTAATATCTGCTATGCCAACTGCGGGCTCGACGTCCAGACCGAGGGGCGGGAGATCACCAAGGTCAAGGGCGACAAGTCCCACCCGCGCTCGCAAGGTTACCTCTGCCAAAAAGCCGACGCCATCAAGCACTACCAGAGCCACGCCATGCGCCTGACTTCGCCGCTGCGGCGCAATGCCGAAGGCGGCTTCGACGAGGTCAGCTGGGATACCGCCCTCAGTGAAATCGCCGGCAGGCTGCTGGACATCCGCGAACGATATGGCCCGAGGTCGCTGAGCTATTATGGCGGCGGCGGTCAGGGCAATCATTCGGGCGGCGGTTACGGCATCATGATGATGCGGGGTCTGGGCGCCACCGATTTCTATAGCTCCCTCGCCCAGGAAAAATCCGGACGCTTCCTCGTCAACGGCAAGATGTTCGGTTCTCAGAACTGCAATCACACCATCCAGGCGGAGGATGCCGATCTCCTGATCGTGCTGGGTGGCAGCGTCTGGCAGGCACAGTGCGAACCCGGCGCCCGCTCGCATCTCAAGCACGCCGCCGGCGACGAGGCGCGCAAGATCATCGTGATCGACCCGGCCCGCACCAAAGACGCCGAAATGGCCGACCTACACCTGCAGATCAAACCCGGCACCGACACTTACTTGTTGGGTGCGATGTTGAAAATGTTGATCGACCGGGGCGCCATCGACGCGGCATTTATCGCGGAACACACGCTGGGCTGGGACGCCGTCAGGAAGGACCTGGAAACGATTCCGGCGGATGCCTGGATCGCTCACACCGGGCTGCCGCAAACACTAGTCGAGCAGGCCGTCGACATGATCGCCGCCGCTAATGCCATGACCTTGCGCACCGAGCTTGGCATCGAGATGGGCCGCAATTCAACGCTCAACAGTTACCTTGGCAATCTGCTGTTCCTCGCCACCGGCCACTTCGGCCGGCCCGGCACCCACGCCATCCACAGCTGGCTGCAACCCCTGTTCGGCAATTCCAAGGGCGCGACGTCGGTCACGACCGGCATGCAGGAGATCGCCGGCCTTTATCCCCCCAACCGCTTCGCCGCCGAGATCCTGTCGGACAAGCCCGACCGCCTGCGCGCCGTCATCGTCGACAGCTCGAACCCGGCAAACTCGGCAGCCAATACCCGCGCCACAGAGGATGCCTTTAAGGCGCTCGACCTGCTCGTCGTGGTCGACGTCGCCATGAGCGAGACCGCCGAGCTTGCCGACTATGTGCTACCCGCTGCGTCCGTTTTCGAAAAGTGGGAATTCACGCTTTTTTCGTTCTCCTTCCCGACCAACTACTTCCACCTTCGTCGACCTCTGTTCGAGGCGCTGGAGGGCACCCGTATCGAGCCGGAGATTTATGCCGATCTGGCGCGGCGCTTGGGATTGTTGCCGGGCGATGACAAAATTGCCGAACTGCGGAGTTTGGCGGCCAGTGACCGCCTGGCGTTCTCGCAGGCGTTCACGGCGCTGCTCAAGGAAAATCCGGCATTCGGCGCGGTTGCGCCGGTCATCCTCTATCTCTCGCTGGGCAAGTCGTTGGACGACGGTGCGGCGGTGGCGGCCATCCTTTGGCCCGCCTGTCACCGGCTCGCGGCGCGCGACGCACAAGCCGTTCAGCGCGCCCTCGGTTCAAAGGCTGAGGGCGCTTTGCTGGGCGAGGCCTTGTTCGAGAGAATTCTCACCTCGCCCTCCGGTACGCCCTTCACCGTCCACGAGTTTGACGAGATCTGGGATCTGCTGGCGTACCAGGACAACAAGATCAGGTTGGAAATCCCGGAAATGCTGGCGTGGCTCAACCGGCTCGATCCCGCCGAGGACGGCCCGGACGAGGACTATCCCTTCATCGTCTCGTTCGGCCAACGGCGGCGTTTCAACGCCAACCAGATCATCCGCTCGCCCAAATGGCGCAAGGAAGACCCTGACGGCGCATTACGAATCAATCCCGACGACCTCGCCCAGATCGGCGCGGCGGACGGCGGCTGGGTCACGGTGGAGACCCGCACGGGCAAGCTGACGGCAAGGGCGGAGGCCGACGACAGCCTGCGTATAGGCTACGCCACCCTGCCGCACGGCTACGGCATGACCTACCCGCTGGCCAACGGCGAACGGGTCAGCATCGGCCCGCGCATCAACATGCTGACGGCCAGCGACGACTGCGACCCCATCACCGACACGCCCTATCACAAGAATGTCGCCTCGGCCCTGCGCGCCGCCAGCAACGAGGAAGCGGCGGCGGGCGAGGACATCGCCGGCAAGGTCGCGGCCTTCATTTCCACCTGAGCCCAATCCATGTATCGTGCGCCGCATGGCACAGGGCACGCATGACTATGAGGACGATCCCCGCAACCGGGACATCCGGATCTATGTGAACGGGGACATCGTTTCGCGCCAAGACGCTGTCGTTTCGGTTTTCGACAGCGGCTTCATCCTCGGCGACGGCGTTTGGGAGGGCTTGCGGCTGCACAACGGCAAACTCGCCTTCGCCGACGCCCACATGGCGCGCCTCTATGAAGGCGCCAAGGCCATCGACATGGACATCGGTCTCGCGCCCGAGGAACTGACGGCCGCGGTACTCGAAACGACGGCGGCAAACAACATGACGTCGGACGTTCATATCCGCCTGATGGTCACGCGCGGTCTCAAGGCGACGCCCTATCAGGATCCGCGCGCCACGGTCGGCGGTGCCACCATCGTCATCATCCCCGAATACAAAACGCCGCTGCCGAGCACGGCGACCGACGGCATCAGCCTCTTCACGGTTCATGTCCGGCGCGGGCAGCCCGACGTGCTCGATCCCAAAATCAACAGCCACAGCAAGCTCAACTGCATCACCGCGTGTATCCAGGCGACAAAGGCCGGCGCGGACGAGGCCCTGATGCTCGATCCCCAGGGCTTTGTCGCGACCTGCAATTCGACGCATTTCTTCATCGTGCGCCGTGGCGAGATCTGGACCTCGACGGGCGATTATTGCCTGCCCGGCATCACGCGGGCCAACGTCATCGATCTCTGCCGCATGAACGGCCTGCCGGTTTTCGAAAAGAATTTCAGCCTGACGGAAGTCTATGGCGCCGACGAAACCTTCGTGACCGGCACCTTCGCCGGCCTGGCCCCGGTGCGCGAAATCGACGGCCGCGTCATCGGCGACGGCGCCAGGGGCGCCATGACCAAACGCCTGCATGATCTTTATGCGCAATTGATCGAACGGGAATGCCCGGCGTGACCACCTACCGCATCGCCATGTGGTCGGGGCCCCGCAATATTTCGACCGCCGCCATGCGGGCCTGGGAAAACCGCCCCGACACCGCCGTCTGGGACGAACCGCTCTACGGTCACTATCTTGCGGAGACCGGCATCGACCATCCCATGCGCGAAGAGGTCATCGCCTCGATGGAAACGGACTGGCGCAAGGTCACCGAGCAACTAACCGGCCCCGTGCCCGGCGGCAAAGCCATCCACTACCAGAAGCACATGACCCACCACCTGCTGGATCATATCGGGCGCGACTGGCTGGACGGCGTGACCAACTGTTTCCTGATCCGCGATCCGGCCGAGGTTATTGCCTCATACGCCATCAAGCGCGACCAGGTGACGTTGGCCGATATCGGCATCGAACGGCAAGCCGAGATTTTCGACGACGTCTGCCACCGAACGGGAAAAACGCCGCCGGTGTTGGATTCACGCGATGTGCTCACCAACCCGGAAGCAATGCTTCGGCTTCTCTGTGAGGCCGTTGGCGTGCCGTTCGATGAACGCATGCTGAGCTGGCCGGCGGGCCGGCGCGACAGCGACGGCCTCTGGGGGGCGCATTGGTACCACGCCGTCGAAGCCTCGACCGGCTTCGCGCCCTACAAGCCCTCGCAGCCATTGAAAGGTGAGCTTGCCGAAATGGCCGAGGCCTGCCGGCCGCAGTACCTGGCGCTCTACGAAAAACGGTTGCGCCCCGTCGATTAATACCACCCTTGACGCGACGTTTAGCCGGTCCGCTAGGGTCGGCCCATGCACGCCACATTGGGAAACGTCCGGGATCACGGCAACGGCCTTCTGGCCCATTGCGAGGCCTGCATCCATTGTGGCGAACTCGACTTACCGGCGTTGATCAACCTGTTGGGCGACACGACCCCACTGCCCAGCCTGAGAGCGTTGCTTCGCTGCACCAAGTGCGGCGCCCGGGACGGCGTCGTGCGCATCGCCATTCCGTGGCGTTGAAGCGGTCGTTCAATCCGCTTCAAATGCCGTAATTATCTGATATATTATGAATATATTACCCAATATTAGGCAATTATCGGGAGCCCCCCATGTCCACGATCAGCCACCGGGAGAAACTGCTGGCCGTCATTCGCGGCGAAACCGTCGATACCATGCCGTGGGTACCGCGCATCGATCTCTGGCACAACGCCCAGGAAATAAGGGGCACCCTGCCGGATCGCTTCGCCGGCATGTCGGTGGAGGACATTCACCGCAACCTGGGTTGGCCGCTGCACAAGTTCATTCCGGAATTCAGCCGCCCCGACCGACCCGAAGACACCACCCATCGCGGCATCGGGCTCTATGACCTGAAGGAATACCCCTGCACGTTCGAATTCTCCGCCGATGTCGATATCCGGGTCACCACCGATACCAGCGACGGCGGCGAAATGCGGCGAGTCGAGTATCACACGCCGGTCGGCGACGTGAGCGTCGTGCACGGTTTCACGGCCGAAATGAAAACCGCCGGCGCCTCCATCTCCTGGGTCAAGGAGCACGCCATCAAACGGCCGGAAGACTACAAGGTGCTGGCCCACATATTCGGCAACCTCACCATCAAGCCGGCTTACGAACGCTACGACAAATTCCGCGCGGCGGTCGGCGACGACGGCATCGCCGTGGCGCAGGGCATTGGCATCGCCTGCGGCTCGCCCATGCACTTCATCCAAAAAACCTTCCTCGACGCCACCGAGTTCTACATCCACCACCACGATTATCCCAACGAAATGGCGGAACTGCTGACGGCGATGGAACGGGTCTACGACCAACTCCTCGACGTGCTCTCGGGTGTCGAGATGGACGCCATCCTGTGGGTGGCCAACGTCGACGACATGATCACCTATCCCAAACTCTACGCCGAGCACTTCCAGCCCTGGTGCCGCAAGGCCTCGGAAATCCTCAAGCCCAAGGGGGCGGCCATCATCTGCCACCCCGACGGCGAGAACGAAGGGCTGATGGATCTGCTGACGGACAGCGGCCTCGATGTGGCCGACGCCGTTACCCCCTACCCCATGACCAAGGTGAAGATCGAGGATTACTACGAGCAATGGTGCCGGCCCGGACACCTGACCATCCATGGCGGCATCCCTGAGTTACTGCTGCTGGAGAAGTCCTCCACCCGGGAGGACCTCAAGGACTTCATGGACAACCTCTTCAAGACCATCGCGCCCGGCACCCGTTTCATCGCCTCGATTGGCGACACCACGCCGCCGGACGCCGATTTCGACCGCCTGTTGTACATCGGCGAGCGAATCGAGAAGGAAGGCGCCCTGCCACTCAAAGCCGGAAGCTACCAGTCGATCTCGCCAGACGGCATGGCGGCGGCCAGGGAAGCCGTCACGCCCAAATCGACCGAGGAAACCATCGCGGAGATGGATGTCGAAGAGGCACTCGAGCAGATCACCAGCGACGTTCTGGAAGGCGAGGAGGAAGACATCCTTGTCCACACCCAAGATCTGCTCGACCAGGGTTTTTCCGCCCAGGACATCCTCAACAAGGGCATGCTCCCCGCCATGGACGTAATCGGCGGCCGTTTCTCCGACGGCACGGTGTTCATTCCCGAAGTCCTGCTATCCGCGCGCGCCATGAACGACGGCCTCAAACTGCTGGAGCCCTACCTCGCCACCAGCAACGTCAAGCGCGGCGGCAGGGTGTTGATCGGCACCGTGCTCGGCGACCTGCACGATATCGGCAAGAACATGGTCGTCAGCATGATGAAGGGCACGGGTTTCGAGGTAATCGACATGGGCGTCAACGTCAGTACCGACAACGTCGTCGAACAGGTGCGCGAGCACCGGCCGGACATCCTCGGCCTATCGGCCCTGCTGACCACGACCATGCCGCAGATGAAGGAGGTAATCGACGCCCTGGACGAGGCCGGTTTGCGCGAGGATCTCAAGGTCATCGTCGGCGGCGCGCCGGTCAACCAGATGTTCGCGGACCATGTCGGGGCCGACGGCTATGCCCAGGACGCCGGCGAGGCTGTCGCCGTCGCCAAACGGCAAATGCTGGCGGAAGCAAGTTAGCTATGCCACAAGGTAGCCTTGTGCCAATCCATGCAAGGACACCGCCGACCGATGCCGGACCTGTTCCCGATCACCGATGTAATAAGTGCGGCGCAGGCGAAATTTGAAGACTGCGGGCTGGCGCCGCACCTGGCGGCGGCGGTAGCCGACAATCTGGTTCGCGCCGACATGATGGGTCACCGGACCCATGGCCTCGCCCTGATGCCCTATTACCTGCAAGCGATCGACGACGGCGGCATGGCGACGTCGGGCACCGCCGAAACGATCCGCGACGACGGCGCGACGATGTTCATCAGGGGAAACCGGTTGCCCGGCGGCTGGCTGCTGCCGGATGTGATTGGGGAGATGATGAAACGGAGCGCCGACCAAGGCGTCGTGTCGGCCAGCATCGCCGACTGTTTTCACATCGGTGCGCTCCAGGTTTATCTGCAGGCGCCTTGCGATCGCAAACTCATGTGTCTTCTGACCGCCACCGATCCCAAAATCCGTTCGGTTGCGCCGCACGGCGGCGTCGATGCCGTCACCACATCCAATCCGATTGCCTGCGGCATCCCCACCGAGGACGATCCCATCCTGATCGATATGACGACTTCCGTGGTCAGCAACGCGACGTTCATGCACCATTCGGCAGCCGGGACCGCCCTGCCGGGCCGCTGGGTCAAGAACAACCAGGGCGAATTCACGGATGATCCGTCCGTCATGTCGGATGACCCGCCCGGTACCATTGCCGCTCTGGGCGGCGAGGAATTCGGCTACAAGGGATTTGCCCTCGGCATGATGGTCGAGGCCCTTGCCCTGGCGCTCAGCGGTTTCGGCCGCACCGAAGACCGGCGTCTGATGAGTGAGGGCGTCTTCGTCCAGATCATCAATCCGGATTATTTTGCCGGTAGGGATACGTTCCTGCGCGAAATGCAGGCGCTGGCCGACAAGACCCGCAATTCCCGGCCGGCAAGCGGTCATGACCGCGTCAGATACCCCGGTGAACGTTCCCTGGAGGCTTACCAGAAAGCTCGGACATCGGGGATAGAGCTTTCCCGCGACATTCAGGCATTAATCGAAATTTCGCCAGCCTGATAGGGTCGCTTGGGGCGGCCATCAAGGGTCATAATATGGCCTTTTTCGAAGGCTTGAATGGACAAGGCAAAAACCTGTCCGTCATCCGGAGGACGACCATGAAACATCCCGATTTGGCCCTTGTCGCCATCTGTATGGCAATCGCCTTCCTCGCCACACCTGCGCAGGCGGCGGATGATCCGGTCCCCTACATCGCCGTCACGGGTGTGGGCAGCGCCAGCGCCAAGCCAGACACCGCCCTGGTATCGCTTGGCGTATTGTCCGAAGCCGAGACCGCCGCCGAGGCCACCGACGCCAATAATGCTGCCATGTCCAAGGTGGAGTCGGCGCTGAAGGCAGCAGGCATCGATGACAAGGACGTCAAGACCTACAACTTTTCCGTTCGGCCGATTTACAGCCGGCCAAAACGGCAAAGCGACGGGCGTCAGCCGCCGCCGCAGATCGTCGGCTACGCTGTATCCAACGATCTCAGCGTGCGAATCCGGGATCTTTCGAAAACGGGCACGGTTCTCGACCGGGCCATATCGCAGGGCGCCAACAAAGTCGGCAACATTGCCTTTACCGTCGATCAACCGGCGGGCCTGCTCACCGCCGCCCGGCGGGAGGCCATGAAGGACGCCGCCGCCAAGGCCTGGACCCTGACCGATGCCGCCGGTATTAAGCTGGGGAAGATCCTTGAAATCAGGGAAGGCGCCGTTGCGCCGCGGCCGCGCATGAGGGCGGACGCCCGCATGATGATGGCGCAAGCCGAGGCCCAGGTGCCGATATCCGCCGGCGAGAACAAATATACGGTAAGCGTGACGGTCCGCTGGGCGCTCGTTCAATGAAGGCGCAGATCGCGCCTCGTGCGCCGAAGGTCTCTTGACTCAGGGTAAAATTCCTCATTATCCTTATTGTTAGTATACAAACAAATGTGAACGCCGGTTAACGGCGCGTGTTTGGGGGGTGCTAACGATGACCGGGTATGCCCGCCCGCATACATTGGAGGCCGCGCTGGCTTGTCTCAGCGAGGGGACCCATACGGTCTTGGCGGGCGGCACTGACTTTTATCCGGCAATTGCAGGCAGGCATTTCAACCGACCGGTCCTCGACGCTTCGGCGATCGACGGGCTGCGCGGCATCACCCATACCGACGGTACGTGGCGCATTGGCGGCATGACGACCTGGACGGATGTTGTGCAGGCTAAGCTGCCGTCAGCCTTTGACGGGCTCAAGGCGGCGGCGCGCGAGGTCGGCTCCATTCAAATCCAGAACGTCGCGACCGTCGCCGGCAATCTCTGCAATGCCTCCCCGGCCGCCGACGGCGTGCCGCCGCTCTTGACGCTGGACGCACGCGTGGAATTGTCATCCGCCGAGGGTGCGCGGACCATGCCGCTTTCCGACTTCATCACCGGCAACCGGCGTACGGAACGCCGGGTCGACGAGCTGCTCACGGCGATCCTCATTCCGGCCTTAGCCGACAACGCCGCATCCGCCTTCCTCAAACTCGGCGCGCGGGAATACCTGGTGATCTCGATAGTCTCTGTCGCCGCCCTCTTGGCGGTTGATGACGGAGGACGGATCGCCGAGGCCCGCATCGCCGTCGGCGCCTGTTCGGAGGTTCCCTGCCGTCTACCCGCCCTGGAGGAGAGTTTGCTTGGGCTACCGGCAACGTCCGAAACGGAATTCACGATAACCGACGGCCATCTGGCTCCGCTCAGCCCGATCGACGATATCAGGGCCAGCGCCGCCTATCGCCTTGAAGCGGTCAAGGATCTGATCGCACGCGCCCTTCACCGTTGCGGAGGAGACCCGAGATGAATGTGGTCCTCGACGCCATCAGGTTTACGTTGAACGGACAGCCCGTCGAGGCGTCAGTCAATCCGGTCGACCGCATGTCCGACGTGCTGCGCCGAACCCTCGGCGCCACCGGCACCAAGGTGGGATGCGATGCCGGCGACTGCGGCGCCTGCACCGTCCTCATTGACGATGAAGCCGTCTGTGCCTGCATGGTGCCGGCGGGCCGCTTGGCGGATCGCCATGTCGAGACCGTCGAAGGCCTGGCCGCCAACGGCGACCTCAGCCGGCTGCAGAAATCCTTTCTGCATCATGGTGCGGCGCAGTGCGGCATTTGCACGCCCGGCATGCTGATGGCGGCCACGGCGCTGCTCAAGACCAATCCCGAACCCAGCGAGGCCGATGTCGAGGACGCCCTGGGTGGCGTGCTTTGCCGCTGCACGGGCTATCGCAAAATCATCGACGCCGTGATGGCGGCGCGGACTTTCGACGCGCCGGCGGTGACGGTCGAGACGGGCGAAGCGGTGGGCGGCCGCATTCAACGCCTGGATGGCGTGCCGAAAGTGAGCGGTTCGGACATCTTCGGTGACGACGGCGCGCCTGCCGATGCGTTGGTCGCCAAAATCGTGCGCTCACCCCACCACAGCGCCACTTTTGAACTCGGCGATCTCGGGACCTATGTCGAGGGTCAGCCGGGCGTCGAGTGCGTTTTGACGGCCGCTGACATACCCGGCGAAAACGTCTTCGGCGTCATCCCGCCGTTTGCCGATCAACCTGTCTTCGCGGAAGGCCAGTGCCGTTTTCGCGGCGAGGCCGTGGCCGCCGTCGTGGGCCGGACGGAGACCATGGCAGGCCTGGACTTGGACCAATTCCCTGTATCCTGGTCGCCGCGGGCCGAAGTCATGACCGTGGAAACCGCCGGGGCGGCGGGCGCGCCCGTGCTGTTCGAAGACCGTGCGGGCAACAGCCTGATCAGCGGCTTCGTCCAGCGCGGCGATCTGGAGGCGGGCTTCAATGCCGCCGACGCCGTGGTCGAGGCCAACTTCTCCACCGGCTACGTCGAGCACGCCTACATCGAACCCGAAGCCGGCTGGGCCGAGCGCCGCGGCGACCGTGTCGAAATCCACGTCTGCACCCAAGCGCCTTACATGGACCGCGACGACACGGCCCGCATCCTTGGCATCGATCCCGGCGATGTTCGTATTTCACCGACGTCAGCCGGTGGTGGCTTCGGCAGCAAACTGGACATTTCGGTGCAGCCCTTCGTCGCCCTGGCAGCCTGGAAGCTGAACAAGCCCGTCCGCATTGTCTACTCCAGGCCGGAATCGATGATGTCGACGACCAAGCGGCATCCCGCCGAGATGCGCATCACGCTGGGCGCGTCGCGGGATGGCAAGATCACGGCTTTAAATTTCGACGGCGCATTCAACACCGGCGCCTATGCCTCGTGGGGGCCGACGGTGGCCAACCGCGTGCCTGTTCACGCCTCCGGCCCCTACGCCGTGCCCGCCTATCGCGCCAACGCCGAAGCCATCCATACCAACGGCCCGCCCAGCGGCGCCTTCAGGGGCTTCGGCGTGCCCCAGGCATCGCTCGCGCAGGAGGTGATGTTCGACGAACTGGCCGACAAGATCGCTATGGACCGTCTGGATTTCCGGCTCGCCAACGTGCTGGAAAACGGCGACAGCACCGTCTGTGGTCAGGTCTTGGAAGAAGGCGTCGGCATCCGGCAATGCCTGGAAGCCCTGCGCAGCCATTGGGACCGCGCCCGAACGGATGCCGAAGCGCACAACAAGGCAAACGGCGGCGGCCGGCGCCGCGGCGTCGGTCTAGCCGGCATGTGGTACGGCTGCGGCAATACGTCGTTGCCCAACCCCTCGACCATCCGCGTCGGCATCAAAGCCGACGGCACGCTGGTGCTGTTCCAGGGCGCGGTCGACATCGGTCAGGGCGCCAACACGGTCATGACGCAGATTTGCGCCGATGCGGTCGGCTTGCCGGTCGATCAGTTCGAACTCGTCGTCTGGGACACCGACCTCACACCCGACGCCGGCAAGACTTCGGCCTCGCGCCAGACCTTCGTCTCGGGCAAGGCGTCATACCTGGCGGGCCAAAATTTACGCAGCGCCATCCTGCACCTTTCCAACGCCGCGGAAGACGCGTCTTTCGAATTGGCCGGCGACAAACTGATGGTGCGTGACGAAAACGCCGAATCGGTGCTGGATTTGGCCGCCATGCAAGCGGATGACGAGGGCTTTGTCTTCATCGGCGAAGGCACTTTCGATCCGCCGACCGCACCCTTGGATGAAAACGGCCAGGGCGTGCCCTATGCCACCTACGGCTATGGCGCCCACCTGGCCGAGGTCGAAGTCGATACCAGCCTCGGGCTGGTGCGGGTATTAAAGATCACCGCCGCCCATGACGTCGGCCGCGCCATCAACCCCACCCTCGTCGAGGGCCAGATCGAGGGCGGTGTCGCGCAAGGCCTCGGCATGGCGTTGATGGAAGAATACGTGCCGGGGCGGAGCGAGAACCTGCACGATTATCTCATTCCCACGATTGGCGATGTGCCGGCAATCGAGAGCATCCTGATCGAGGAAGCCGAGCCGCTCGGGCCTTACGGCGCCAAGGGCATCGGCGAACAGGCGCTGATCCCGACCGCCCCGGCGCTGCTGAACGCCATCCGCGACGCCACCGGCGCCCAGATCAGGCGGCTGCCCGCCACGCCGGAACGGGTGCGCGAAGCGATTTTGAAAGCAAGGGAGGCTTGAGATGACGGACGCCAGCCCCGCCACCGCCAAAATCCGCTGTGACGCCTGCCCGGTCCTCTGCTACATCGCCGACGGCCGTGCCGGCGCCTGCGACCGCTACGCCAACGAAGGCGGCAACCTGGTGCGCGTCGATCCCCTGGTGATCGTCCAACAGGCCCGGGATAGCGAGCAGAAGCTTGTGGAATTCCTCAAAGACGGCGACTGGGACGGCGATATGGTGGCGGGCGACACCAACTTCGTCACCGCCGTCGGCGCCGGGACGACCTACCCCGACTACAAGCCCGCCCCCTTTATCGTCTCCAGCGAGATCGACGGGGTCGACATGGTCACGGTGGTCAGTGAGGCCATCTACAGCTATTGCGGCGTCAAGATTAAGATCGATACCGACCGCCACCTCGGCCCCGAACAGAGTACTGTCCGCGCCGAGGGCGAGGCGGTGGGCCATATGACCACGGGTGAGTACGGCTCGCAGATGCTGTCGCTAGGCGGCGTCAATCACCTCACCGGCGGCTCCAAGGCCGAAGGCCGGGTAACCTGCGACACTCTAATGAACCTCTGTAACGGCATGGCCGTCGAACTCACCGTCGATGACGGCGTCAGCGTGCTGGTGCAAGCCGGCAAACCGCCCATCGTCGACGGGGTCCGCGAAGAGCGCATGCGCGTCGGTTGCGGTTCCGCCGCCATCGGCATGTTCGCCAAACAGTGGTTCGACCACGTCGATGAGGTCGTGGTGGTGGACGACCACATCACCGGTGTGCTCTCGGAACACCAGGCGGGCAAGATGCTGGATGTGCCGGAAACCGGCATACGCCTGCGCGGTCGGAAGTCGACGCCGGGACGTTATTTCCAGGTGGCGGAACCGGGGTCGGGCTGGGGCGGCACCGACATTGACGATCCGCTCTCGATCATCGAACACTTCAATCCAAAGAAAGCCAAACCGGGCCTCAGCATGCTGATGGTCAGCACCACGGGCGACCACAGCGCCTATTTTGAACTCGATGACGACGTTCAACCGGTTGAACGCGATATGCCGGAGCCCCTGGTGGCTTCCGTCAAGCGCGTCCAGGAGAATTGCGAACCGGCGCTTTGTTCGGTGCTTTTCATCGGCGGCGCCGGCGGTTCCCTGCGCGCCGGGGTGACGGAAAATCCCGTGGCCCTGACGCGGTCGGTGCGCGATACGCTGACCTATGTTTCGGCGGGCGGCGCACCCGTTTATATCTGGCCGGGCGGCGGCATTACCTTCATGGTCGACGTCACCAGCATGCCGAGGAATTCCTTCGGTTACGTACCCACCCCCGCCATCGTCGCCCCCATCGAATTCACCATGCGCCTTGATGATTATGAGGCCCTGGGAGGGCACATGGGGTCGGTTGTACCCCTGGCACAAGCGCTGGGCGGCGAAGATACCGAGACCGTGGGACAGAACGCCGACGCGCCCTGGCCGACGGCGGGCGGCAATTTCCCCTGGGGCAAGCCAAATGGAGGCGGGCGATGACCGGTCCCCTCGCCGCCCTGTTGCCCGACGGCAAACGCCTGCACCTGCAGCACGGGCCGATCGACCTGGTGATCGAGGCCTTCGGATCTTCGGCCGAGGTCCAAAAAGCCTATGCCCGGGCCGGCGGCCGGTTCGAAACGATCCTGCCGGAGTTGGTGGCGGAACTGCCTAGGTTGCGGACCGCAACGCACGCCGGTCTCGAAATGTCGGGGTCCGTGGCTCGACGCATGAGGACGGCAACGCTACCCTTGAGTACCGATTTCATCACGCCCATGGCCGCCGTCGCCGGGGCCGTTTCCGACGAAGTCCTGAACACGCTGGTCGCCGGCGGGGAACTGGAAAAAGCTTATGTCAACAACGGCGGTGACATCGCCCTGCATCTCGCACGGGGGGGAAGTTTCGACGTGGGAATTGCCGCGGCGGAAGGTTCCACGGCGCTTTCCGGAACGTTGACGCTTGGACACGGCGACCGCGTTCGCGGCATCGCCACCAGCGGCTGCCGGGGACGCAGCCACTCGCTGGGCATCGCCGATGCGGTGACGGTGCTGGCCGCCAGCGCCGCCCAGGCCGACGCCGCCGCCACCCTCATCTCCAACGCCGTCGACCTGCCCGGCCATGCAATGGTGAAGCGGGTTCCGGCGCGGGACATCGACCCCGACAGCGATCTCGGCGGGCGCTTGGTCACCGAATACGTCGGCCATCTTGCAGCCGGGGACATCGATACCGCTTTGGCGGCCGGTGAAATAGCTGGCCAACACATGTTCGAACGCGGCCTGATCGAAGCCGCCGCACTCAATCTGAAGGGATCAGTCCGATTTGTCGGCGAGGAGCGGCTGACCGCCCTGCCGGAACCGGAAATGCAGAATATTGTCGAAAGGGAGGCGGTTCATGCCTGAAATTGAAGTTCGCAAACGGGTGGTCTCGGTGGAGGAAATCTTCCATGAGGGCGGACCGCCGTCGAACGTCCCCGTCCGGCGGGCGGCGGCGCTGGCCGTCTTGCGCAATCCCTACGCCGGCCGCTACGTCGAGGACATCATGCCGATGATCGACGACATGAAGCCGCTGGGTCTGGAGATGGCGGATCAACTGATCGCGGCGCTGGGCGGCGACCCCACCATTATCGAAGGGTTCGGCAAGGGCGCCATCATCGGCGAGAACGGCGAGTTGGAGCACGGCGCCCTGTGGCATGCCCCCGGCGGTTACTCCATGCGGGCCCGGCTCAACAATTCCAAGGCCATCGTGCCCTCCACCAAGAAGGTCGGCGGCATCGGGGCGCGGCTCGACGTGCCGGTGACGCACGTCAATGCCTCATACGTGCGCAGCCATTTCGACGCCATCGAAGTCGGCATCAACGATGCGCCGCGGGCCAACGAAATGCTGGTGGCCCTGGTCATGACGACCGGTCCCCGCATCCACGCCCGCGCCGGCGGCCTGGCCGTGTCGGAAATCAAAGGAGAGGACGGATTGAGATGAGCAAGGCAAAAATCAGGAAGATCGCCGTCATTGTCGAGGAGACCCAGACGGAGATGAACAAGGTGATCAATCCGCCGACGCGCCGCGCCGCCGCCGTCGCCGTGATCGAAAACCCCTTTGCCGGCGAATACGTCGAGGACCTGGAACCCCTGATGGATATCGGCGCCGAATTGGGCGGCCTGTTGGGCGAAAAATGCGTGGCGGCGCTGGGTATCACGCCGGCTCAGGCCGAAAGCTACGGCAAGGCCGCCATGGTCGGCGAGAACGGCGAATTGGAACACGCCGCCGCCATCCTGCATCCCAAGCTGGGCGCCCCCTTGCGCAAAGCGGTCGAAAAGGGCGCCGCCCTGGTGCCCTCGTCCAAGAAACGCGGCGGCCCGGGTGCGCCGCTCGACGTACCTTTGGGCCACAAGGACGCGGCTTATGTGCGCAGCCACTTCGACGGCATGGAAGTGCGCCTCAACGACGCCCCCCGGGCCAATGAGATCATGGTCGCGGTCAGCGTCACCGACAGTGGCCGGCCCCTGCCCCGCGTCGGCGGACTGGAAGCCAAGGACGCCAAAGGCGAGGACGGTTTGCGCTAAAGATGGCAACTGTGGCGAAACAAGCAACCGATAACGCGGCGCAAGACGGCGTGGTGGACGGCTATGTGCTTGGCGAGCAGATCGGCTTCATCCTGCGCCGGGCGACGCAAAGGCATAAGGGCATCTTCGCCGACCTGATCGATCCGCCACTGACGGTGACGCAGTTCGCCGCAATGGCGAAGCTTTTCGAGTTGGAGAGCTGCACGCAGAACCGCCTGGGCCGTCATACCGCACTGGATGCCGCTACCATCAAGGGCGTCGTCGACCGCCTGACTTCGCGCGGCTTCACCCGCACCTGGCCGGATCCGACCGACGCCCGGCGGTTCCTTGTGGGCCTGACCGACGAGGGTATGGAGGTGATCCGGCGGGCCATTCCGCTGGGCGTCGAGATTACCGAAAGCACGCTGGAGCCGCTGGACGAAACGGAACGCAAAACCTTAATCGGGCTTTTGGAAAAGATTTGCTGAAGCGAACGGGGGAGAAAATGTCAGAAGAGAGCCAGAAAACCGTCATCCGCAACGTCGGTCTGATGTTGAGCGGGGATCTCGACAATCCCGTCCTGGATGCCGACACCGTCATCGCCGTGGACGGCCGCATTACGGCCATCGGAAAAGCGGCGGATGTCGATGCCGACGGCGCCTCGACCACCGTCGACGCCAAGGGCACGACCCTGGCACCCGGCTTGATCGACAGCCACGTCCATCCCGTGGCCGGTGACTGGACGCCGCGGCAGAGCCAGTTGAACTGGATAGATTCGTCGCTTCATGGCGGCGTCACGACCATGATATCGGCCGGCGAAGTTCACACCCCGGGCCGGCCCAAGGACATCGTCGGCCTCAAGGCGCTGGCGGTGGCGGCGCAACGGTCGTTCGACAACCTGCGGCCGTCGGGCGTCAAGGTGCACGCTGGTGCGCCGGTCATCGAACAGGGCATGGAGGAACAGGACTTCAAGGATCTTGCCGAGGCGGGCGTCAAACTGCTGGGCGAGGTCGGTCTCGGCAGCGTCAAGGCCGGTGAGGAAGCCAAGAAGATGGTCGGCTGGGCGCGCAAGTACGGTATTCAGAGCACCATCCATACGGGTGGGCCGTCGATCCCGGGCTCCGGCCTGATCGACAAGGACGTGGTGTTGGAGGCCGACGCCGACATCATCGGACATATCAACGGCGGCCACACGGCCCTGCCCGACGATCAGATAACCTGCCTTTGCGAGCAGTGCTCGCGCGGCATCGAGATCGTCCACAACGGCAACGAACGGTCCGGTTTGCTGGCTTTGCGGACTGCCCGTGAACTCGGCCAACTGGAACGCGTCATCCTGGGCACCGACGGTCCCGCCGGATCGGGTGTGCAGCCGTTGGGCATCCTGCGCATGGTGGCCATGCTCTCGAGCCTGGGCGACGTCCCGGCGGAGCAGGCGATCTGCTTCGCCACCGGCAACACCGCCCGCATGCGCGACCTCGACGTCGGTCTGATCGAGGTCGGCCGATCTGCCGATTTCGTCGTCTTGGACCGCGCCCAACATACGGCAGGCGCAACGATCCTCGAGAGCATCCAAATGGGCGACCTGCCCGGCGTCGGCATGACCATCATCGACGGCATCGTGCGCTCGCAGCGCAGCCGCAACACGCCGCCGGCGACGACGCTGCCGGAAATAATTTGATGGTTCAGTTCCTTTTGACTCCACCCCCACCCAACCCTCCCCCCTCAAGGGGGAGGGCCAGAAGAGGCAATGTGAGTTCCTTCCCCCCTGGAGGGGGAAGGACAGGATGGGGGGGACAGCGGCTGTTGCTTTCGACACCGTGTTTTTGTGACACCACCCAGAAAACAGCTGGAGAATGAAGATATGTCAGCGATGAGCATAAGACGGGATCAGGACGCCCTGATCGTCATCGACGTGCAGAACGACTTTTGCCCCGGTGGCGCCCTGGAGGTCGCGGACGGCGATGCGGTCGTGGGCCTGAGCAACCGGCTGATGGATGCCTTCGATCATGTGCTGCTGACCCAGGACTGGCACCCGGCGGGGCACAGTTCGTTCGCCTCCAGCCACGACGGCAAAGGACCTTATGAAAGCGTCGAAGCCTCATACGGCGCCCAGACGCTGTGGCCCGACCATTGCGTCCAGGGCACCGAAGGTGCTGCTTTTCACGCCGATCTTTTGAGCGACCGGGCGGAGCTCGTGATCCGCAAGGGCTTTCGCGGGCCGATCGATTCCTATTCGGCCTTCTTCGAGAACGACCATACGACGCCGACGGGACTGGCGGGATATCTCCGGGAACGCGGGTTTCGCCGCCTCTTCATGACCGGTCTCGCCACAGATTTCTGCGTCGCCTACTCGGCTTTGGACGGCCGCAAGGAAGGCTTCGAGGTTTCGGTCGTCGACGATGCCTGCCGGGCCATCGACCTCGAAGGCTCGCTCGACGCCGCCTGGGAACAGATGAACGCCACCGGCGTCGAACGCATTGAAAGCGGAGCGCTGACCGGCTGATGCGGATTTTGTCACATCCCACCGCGGGGCTGGTTGTGGCCCTGGGGCTGATCGCCGGATCGGCTGGTGTGGCCTGGGCGCATACCAGTGAACGGGCCTATGTCCTGTTGCTGCCGACAGACCTTTACATTTTCGGCGGGGCCCTGGTGGTGGCGCTCTCGTTCGTCGTCATGGCGGTAATCCCGAGCTCGGGCCTGATGGCGCTTGAGCGCGCCCGTTTTCGCATCGGCTCCCTGCCCGACTGGACGTCGTCGCTACCGGCATTCCTCACCCTGATATTCATCGTCGGGCTGATCATTGCCGGCTATGTCGGCAGCCCCGATCCCCTGTTGAACCCCCTGCCGGTCGTGGTCTGGGGCATCTGGTGGGTCGGTTTCACATTCGCGACGGCTTTGTTCGGTAATCTCTGGGACTGGCTCAACCCGTGGCGGCCGCTCTACCGGCTGGCAACGACACTGCCCGGCCTAAGGAATTGGCGGGACAGTCCGCCGCTCCGCTATCCCGCCAAGCTGGCCTACTGGCCCGCCGTGATCTTGCTGTTCGCCTTCGCCTGGTTCGAATTGATCTACCCGGCGCCCCAGGATCCCACCGTGCTGGCGGACGCCGTCACGGTCTATGCAGTGATTACGCTGGCCGGCATGCTGTGGTTCGGTGGGGATACCTGGCTCAAATACGGCGAGAGCTTCAGCCTGTTCTTCCGCATTGTCTCCAAGCTTTCGCCCTTCGATGCGCGGCGTCAATCACCGGAAGAGCGCTCGTCGCTCGCCGCAACGCTGCCTGGCATGCGGCTCCTGCAGGTCGAGACCCTGCCGATCAGCGGCGTCACGTTCGTTCTGTTGGCGCTGTCGGCGGTCTCGTTCGACGGTTTCTCCCGAACCTTCTGGTGGTTGGGCAGGATCGGCGTCAATCCGCTGGAGTATCCGGGCCGCACCTCGCTGATGACGGCCAACACCTTAGGCTTCATCGCCCTGTTCCTGACGCTGATGGCGGTCTTCGTGGCCGCCGTCCTGGCCGGTCGGAGGTTAAGCAATATCACCTGGTCGAACGCCGATAGCCTGGGCCGCTTCGTCGCCTCCATCGTGCCCATCGCCTTCGGCTACCACTTCGCCCACTACCTGCCGGAATTCATGATCGATATCCAGTTTGCGCTGCGGGCGCTGTCGGATCCCTACCAGTTGGGTTGGGACCTGTTGGGCCTGCGCGATTACGAGGTCAACGCCGCCTTCCTGGGCAATTTCGTGCTGGTGCAGTTGGTCTGGAAGTTCCAGGTCGCCGCCATCGTGCTGGCCCATGTCGTGGCCGTCGGCGTCTCCCATCTGCTGGCGATCGGTCAGCTCGAAAGCCTCGGCCAGGCGGTCCTGAGTCAGGCCCCGATGACGGCCCTGATGATCGCTTACACGCTGTTCGGGCTCTGGCTTCTGGCCACCCCGGTCGTCGGTTAAATGTTTGAAAGAAGGTCGAAAAATGACGAAAAGTGCACATTTTCGACCCCCGTAAAATGCACATCAGTGGTATCGCGTTGTAGGTATTCGAACGGAAATTGAAGAACAATCATCATCAATGGGGAGTCATGTTATGACCAAGAAATTCAACAAGAAGGACACCGCCAAGACCGAAGGCGTCACGATCTCCAGACGTTCGGCCCTCAAGGGCGCCGGTCTCCTCGCCGGCGCAACGGCCGCCGGCAGCCTTGCCGCCCCCGCTCTGGCGCATACCGGCGGCAAGCCCATCAAGATCGGCTTCCAGGTCCACCGCACCGGCATCGGCGCCGCCTACGGCCGCTGGTACGAGCGCACCACCATGGCCGCTGTCAATCACATCAACGCCATGGGCGGCATCGCCGGGCGGCCCATCGAACTTATCGCCGAGGACGACGGCACCGACCCGAAGCGCGGCGCCGAGGTGGTTGAAAAACTGGCAACCAAGCACGGCGTCGACTTCATTTTCGGCACGCTGTTCAGCCATGTCGTGATCGGTTCAGCGCCGCGTGCCGGGGAACTCAAGATCCCCTACTTCGTGGTCAGCGAGGGCTATCACGTCGCCTCGGGCAAGATGAACCGTTACGTCTTCCAGCCCTGCATCACCGACGTACGGGCGCAGATCCAGGCGATATCGGGCTGGGTCTTCCAGAACCTCGGCAAAAAAGTCGCGATGATCTATCCCGACTATGCCTTCGGCTATAACCACCGCGATTACTTCGGTGCGGCGGCCAAGCAGCACGGCGGCAGCATCGGAACTCTGCTGCCGATCCCGCCGACGGAAAGCAGCTACACCAAGTATTTCGCCCGCATTCCGTCAGATACCGAAGTGATCTATCACGTCATGGTCGGACCGGGCGTGCTCACCTTCGTCAAGGAGATGGGCGAGCACTTCGGTTCCAAGCGGCCGCAGATCTTCGGCTTCATGGACAGCCTGGAAGCCGTCGACATGGCCACGCCGGGTCTCGATTACCTCGACGGCACCTATTTCTGGGAAGCCATGCCGCGTTACGCCGGCGGCATCGACACCAGCCACGAACGCTTCTACCGCAACGCTGTCGGCGTCAACGACGCCGGCGCCAGCCTGAAGAACCCCAAGGACGTGTCGACCTATTCGCACATGTTCGGCTGCTGGGAGACGCTGTTCTTCATTAAGGACGCGGTTGAACAGAGCGGCTATCAGGAGCGTTCGCCCAAGGACGTCGCCATGATGATCGAAACCATGGAAAACACCCAGTGGATGAACGAAGGCATCGCGCATCCGCAGGGCGCCAAGCAGTTCAGCGGCCAAACCCACCAGTGCTATGGCCCGCAGTTCATCTCCAAGGTCGAGGGCAAGAAGCTCAACGTCGTGCACAAGACGTCCATCGAGGACGGCATGTACGAGGCCGAGGGCGATTACACCAAGCAGTCCCTGTAGGTTCTAGGCCATAGGCGAAGGGGGCGCGCAAACCCGCGCGCCCCCGACACCGCATCATGGATTTCGGACCTCATCTCTTCCTGGCTCTACTGGAGGGCACGGTCACAGCCTTCGTGCTGGCCGTGACGGCGCTCGGCCTCTCGCTGGTGTTCGGCGTCATGCGCGTCGTCAACGTCAGCCACGGCCAGTTCTTCATGCTGGGCGCGGTGCTGGCCTGGTGGTGCGCCGACATCGCCGTCGACGCGCCGTTGGTCGGCTTCATCCTGGCACTGGTGGTGGCGCCGGCCGTCGTCGGCATTGTCGCCGTCGCGTCCGATTACCTCATCCTCAGGCGCATCAACTACAACCCGGAAAGCACCATCGTCGCGACCATCGGGCTTCTGTACATCATCGAGCAGACCGTGCTGATCCTTTACGGTCCAGACGCCCATCCGGTCCAGGCGCCGTTCTATTTCCGGGTCTCGTTCCCCTGGTTCGGCTATTCCGGCTACAAGTTCATCGTCGCGGGCGCCTCGGCGGCGCTGCTGCTGGCGACCTGGTACGGCATGTCGCGCACCAAGCTCGGGCTCTACATGCGGGCGACGCAGCAGGATCAGGAAATGGCCCAGGCTTTCGGAGTACCCGTGCGGCGCATCTACGCCACCGTTTTCGCCCTGGGCGGCATGCTGGCGGCGGCAGCCGGCGTGCTCGTGGTGCCGATCCAGCAGGCGCACTACCTGATGGGTCTCGACCCGCTGCTGTTGTCCTTCATCGTCGTCATCATCGGCGGCCTCGGCAGTCTCAGGGGCACCGTTCTCGCCGCCTTCATCATCGGCCTCAGCGACGGCGTGGTGTCGGTATTCTTCTCTCCCACATTGGCGAAAATCCTCGCCACGCTGCTGGTCGCCATGGTGTTGGTGGTGCGGCCCGGCGGCCTGTTCGGGGAGGAGGAGAAATGACCAAGTCCGTCACCGCCAAGGTTTTGGTCCTCCACATCGGCATCCTGGTGGTGCTGTTCCTGGTGCAGTTCGTGCTGCCGCCCTATCACCACGCCAACGCCGCCCGCATCATGATCCTGGCGGTCTATGCCGTCGGCTACAACGTGCTGCTCGGCTACACGGGTCTCCTCAGCCTGGGCCACGCCATGTTCTTCGCCGCCGGTCTCTACGGCACCGGGCTCACCATGTACTACCTCGAATTCGGCGTCCTGCAGGGCCTGGCCTTCGGCATCGTCTGCGCCCTGGTGCTGGCGTTCCTGTTCGGCCTGATGGCGCTGCGCACCAGCGGGCCGGCCTTTCTGATCGTCACCATGATGTTCGCCCAGGCGCTGTTCCTGACGACCCTCTATTTCAATGAAATCACGCTGGGCGACCAGGGTTTCGTGCTGCCGGAAAAAAGCCGGGTCCTGGAATTCGGCGATGCGGCCATCAAGTTCGCCGACGCCGACGTGAAGTACAATTTCGCCCTTCTCGTGCTGGCGGTCTGTTTCCTGCTGGCCCTGGCCTTGGTGCGCTCGCCCACGGGGCGCATTCTCGTGGCGATCCGCGAGAACGAGGCCCGCACGCGCATGCTGGGCTACGACACCTACCGTTATAAGCTTTTGGCATTGGTCATATCCGGCGTCATCTCGGGCGCATCCGGTGCAGCCTACGCCATCCTGTTCGCCTACATCGGCTCGACCTTCGCCTCCATCCAGTATTCCATCTTCCCGCTCTTGTGGGCACTCCTCGGCGGCGTCGGCACGGCGATCGGGCCGCTGCTGGGCACGGGCTTGATGTTCTACCTGGTCGACATCTCCAGCGATTTCACCTCGAGCTACCTGATCGTCGTGGGCGCGGTGCTGGTCATCCTGATCCTCTGGTTCCCCAAGGGCATCATGGGCACGGTCAGGGAAAGGTGGCTCAAATGGCTGCCGTGACGTTGTTGCAGACAACCGACCTCAGCAAGCATTTCGGCGGCCTGCAGGCCGTCGACAACGTGAACTTCAGCCTGCCGCAAGGCGAGATCCGCGCCATCATCGGGCCCAACGGCGCCGGCAAAACCACGCTTGTCGGCAACATCAGCGGCCGCGTCAAACCGTCCTCCGGCACCATTGCCTTCAAGGGCCGGGATATCACCCGGATGCCCGCCAACCAGCGCGTCCTGCAGGGCATCGTCTACACCTTCCAGGTGACCAGCGTTTACGGCAACTTGAGCTGTTACGAAAACGTGGCGTTGGCCGCCCAGCGCCGTCTGATGACCAGTCTCAAGCAGCGCGTCTCGCTCAATGAACAGCACATCGCCGAGCGCGTCGAGCACGTCTTGCAGGAGGTCGGGCTTTCCGACAGCACCGGCCGGCTGGCCGCCGAATTGCCCTACGGCTATCAGCGCCTGTTGGAGGTCGCCATGGGCCTGGCGCTGGAACCCGAACTGCTGATCATGGACGAGCCGACCCAAGGGCTGGCGGCGGAGGAAATCTCCGGTTTCTGCGATCTCACGCGCCGCATCGCCAAGGAAGCAACCGTGCTGCTGATCGAACACAACATGTCGGTGGTTCTGGAGCTGGCGGAAAAGATCACGGTGATGGACCGCGGCGCGGTGATCGCCGAAGGTACGCCCGCCGAGATCGAGGCAGACCCGGAAGTTCAGCGCGCGTACCTGGGGAAATGATGCTGAAGGTCGATAACATCAACTGCTTCTACGGCGGCATCCAGGTGCTCAAGGATGTTTCGCTCGGCATTGCGTCGGGCGAAATTGTCGGCCTCTTGGGCCGCAACGGCGCCGGCAAGACGACGACGCTGAACGCCATCATGGGCTTGATGAAACCGCGCTCCGGCCGCATTGCGCTAGATGACGTCGACCTTACCGGCCTCGCGCCCCACGACGTGCCGAAGCAGGGCGTCGCCTACGTGCCGCAGGGCCGCCGGCTATTCCCCGAACTCAGCGTCGAGGAGAACCTGCGCATGGGCCTGCTGGTGCGGGACAGCGCGCCGGAAACGCTGGAGCGGGTGTTGTCGCTCTTTCCCGTGCTCACCGAACGCCTCGACCAGTTGGCCGGAACCTTGAGCGGCGGCGAACAGCAGATGCTGGCAACCGGCCGGGCGCTTTGTCTCGAGCCCAAAATCCTGTTGCTGGACGAACCCAGCGAAGGCCTGATGCCCCGCGTCGTCGAGCAAATCCTCGAAACCGTGCGCGGCCTCAAGGCCCAGGGCGTCGGTGCCTTGCTGGTCGAACAGAAGGTCGAGGCCGCGCTTTCAACCGCCGACCGCATCGTCTTCATCGAAAACGGCGAAATCAAAGCGGAGGCGACGCCCGCCGAACTAGAGGCCGACCCCGAACCGCTGCATCAGTATGTGGGCGTGCGGCGGTAGAGCTACTCCCCGCCCCCGTCCCGGATGAAATCGTAGATGCGGGTGAAGTCGCTGCCGGGGTGGGCTTCGTCGCATTGGCTCCACAGTTCCGAAATCAGGGAACCCACGCGCTCGGGCGTACCGGCCGCGCGGACGCCTTCGAGGTAGAGTTTGACGTCCTTGGCCTCCAGCGCGGTCTGGAAGCCGGCGTCGTAGGTGCCGGTCAGGACGCGCTCGGGGAATTTGTCGCGGCTGGCCGTGTTCTGGCCGGTCGAGACGTTGATGACGTCGAGCATGGTTTTCATATCGAGCCCCTGCGACAGCCCGAACAGGATGGCCTCCGAGGTGGCGGCCATGGCCGTGCCGGAAAGGAAGTTGTTGAGCACCTTCAGGGCCTGGCCCTGCCCCGCATGTTCGCCGACATGGAAGATGTTCTTGGCGAACGAATTCAGCACCGCATCATGGCGATCCATTTCAGCGCGGGGCCCGGCCCACATCAATGTCACGGTACCGGCCCGGGCGCCGGCCTGGCCGCCGCTTACGGGCGCATCGATGTAGGTGATTCCGGCGTCGGCGGCGATCCGTCCGGCTTCGCGCGAAAGTTCGGGACCGGTGGTGGTGAGGTCGATGACCGTGGTTGCCCGGCGGTCCGGCAATTCCGCCAGTTCACCCATGACCGCCATGGAGACCGGGCCGTCGGGGACGCTCAGGAAGAGGGTGTCGGTTGACCCTGCGAGCGCCGCCAAGGTGTCTGCCGGCGTGCTGCCGGACGGGGCCAGGTCGGCGCTCCCCGCCTTGTCGTAAACCATGAGGTCGAACCCCTTGGCCGCGATGTTGGCGGCCATCGGTCCACCCATCTGGCCCAGGCCGACAAATCCGAATTTCGCTGGCGTCATTTTCACACCCTTCCCGCATTGGCTGTGATACAGCTTTACACATTGGGGCGGCAGGCGCAGCAAGTGAGGGGCGGATGACGACGCTTACCCGTTCGCGGGGCGAAATGACCTATCGGACGGGTGTGGTGCTGGTGCTAACGGCCAGCGTCTGCTGGTCGGCCATGGGCTTGGGCATCCGCCTGATCGAGGTCGCCAACGTCTGGCAGATCCTGTTTTACCGCTCGCTCGCCCTCCTGCCACTTCTGTGGGTCGTGATGGCGCTGCGCACCAGACGTAACCCGCTCGGCGTCATCCGGGAGGCCGGTCTGCCCGGCGTTCTCGGCGGCGCGGCGCTCGTCATGGCCTTTACCGGCGGCATCTATTCCATCCAGACGACCACCGTCGCCAACGCCCTGTTCCTGTTTACGGCTGCGCCGTTCTTCGCCGCCGTGCTCGGCATGTGGCTGTTGGGCGAATCGGTGCGGCGTGCAACCTGGATCGCCATCGCCTTCGCCATTGTCGGCGTCTTCATCATGGTCTGGGGCGGCTTTGCCTTGGGCCGCTGGCACGGCAATGCCGCGGCGTTGATGTCGGCGCTCGGCGCGGCCTTGTTCGCCATCACCTTGCGCTGGCGAAAATCCGGCGAGATGATGCCCGCCGCCTTCATGGGCGGCCTATTCGCGGTCGTTTTTTCCGGAACCATCTGTTTGCTGGCAGATTATTCCTTTGCCCTGCCCGCGCAGGATATCGGCATATCGCTCGCCATGGGCTTCTTCCAGGTCGGCGCCGGACTGGTGCTTTACACCATGGGCTCCAAGGTCGTGCCGGCCGGCGAATTGGCGCTCTTGTCGATGGGCGAGGTTGTACTGGGGCCCATCTGGGTCTGGCTCGTGCTGGGCGAGACGGCCAGTCTCTACACGCTGATCGGCGGCGCCATTCTGCTTGCCGCGCTGGCCGGCAATGCGCTTTCAGGCCTGCGCCGCAAGCCGCCGCCCGTTACGCTGGGGTAAAGCCCGGCGCTTAAGCGGCCTTTTCCGCCGCAATCACCGTCCAGGGAAACCGCCAATAGGGGCTGTTGTCGGCGTCGACGCCTTCGGCTTCCCGGAACGGCACAATCTCAACGTCGCGGAAGCCGCGCGCCTCGAGCATTTCGATAACGTCCAATTCCGCCCAGGGTTCCATGAAGGGTTCGTTGTTGCGCCGGCCGTGGCCGTAGTGGATGAAGCGCGAAAAAGCATCGGGCAGTGCATAGAAATCCAAATGCACCATGCGCCCGCCGGGCGAGAGCACGCGCGCGGCCTCGTCGAACAACTCGGCGATGCGCGGCGGCGGCAGTTCGTGGATCAGCATGGTCGACGTGACGAGATCGAACTCACCGTCGCTGTAATCGGTTTCATAAGCGTTCATCTGGCGGTAGCGGACATTTTCCGCCCCACCACGGGATGCTTCGCGCGCGCCCACGGCAACACACGGCCCGGCCAGATCGATGGCTTCGACAGCGGCGTCGGGAAAGCTTTCCACGAAGGGCCCGGTACTTTTGCCGAAGCCGCAACCCATATCGAGGATGCGCTTCGGCGCTCCGCGGGCGGCAATAAAGTCTGTGAAGCGCTGGTGCAGGTCGCGGTGATTACCGCCCATCAACGGAGTTGTCGAGCGGGCGCCGCGCTCATAAACGAAACCGGCAATTTCATCGCTCCAGACGCCGCCGGGGTGCTGGTGGATGTCCACGGCGCTGTAATAGGGCGGCATGTCGAGCCCGGCGTCGAGCTCAAGCCGGGCGTCCCCCGCCTTGACGTCGTCCAGCGTCGCCAGCAATTCGGCCCGGCGTTCGTCGTGATAGGGCGCGAGACCATAGCGGCCGGCGTATTTGTAACGCTGCAGGTGACGCTCCAACCAGGCGTAGTAGCGATAGAGCGTGGTGTCACCGATCAGCGCGTTGACATCATCGGCCGTTTGCAGGGACTCGGCCATTGCCGCGGCGCGGTGGTCGTAATCCTGCTTAAGCGCCGGATAGATTTCCGTCGTCCAATAGGTTTTTGCCGCGAGGATGAAATCCTGGGCGGCGACGAAACTGCGGTCATCCATGGCCGCCACCCGCGCCCTTTGCCTGCTGGCGGCCCAACAGGCTGACCATCAGGCCCTCGACGAACGCCTGGCGGTCCCGGGCCGTCTCGGCGCGTTCACTGTTCGAAGGCTCCTGGTCCAACTGCCCCGGCTCGATCAGATTGTTTCGTTCGAGCAGCCTTTCCATGGCGCTCAGCCTGTCGCGCAGCACGTAGGTCTCGGTCGCCAGGGCCATGACCACGCCGAATGCGCGATCCAGGGCCGGATCTTCGAAAAAGGTTTGCTCGGGTAAAGCGTCGGTACTTTCCATCGTCATCGTCTGCCCCTTGGAATTTATCCTTGAGGGCTACGATAACATTTTCATCTCGTGAGTTCAGGCAACGTTCGATTTGCTGGCAAAAAACTCGGCAAGGACGGCCAGCAGAATCTGGTTTTCCTCCTCGGTACCGATGGTGATACGCAGGCAGTTGTCCAGGCCGTAATTGGCGACGGACCGCACGAAGATGCCTTTCGAGGCGAGATAGCCGGTGGTATCCGAAGCCGCCGCGGCATCGGCGAAGCGGGCCAGCACGAAGTTGCACTGACTCGGCAGCACACTGAGACCCAGATTGCCGAGGCCGGCCGAGACCTTGGCCAGTTCGCGCAGGTTCTTCGTCCTCACTGAGGTCACGAAGGCCTGATCGCGTACCGCGGCCGCCGCTGCCGCCTGAGACGGGCCGCCGACGTTGAAAACGCCCCGCACCCGGTGGAGAACGTCCGTTACCGGCGGCGGGCAATAGGCCCAGCCGACGCGCGACGCCGCCAGGCCGTAGATTTTCGAGAACGTGCGGGCTACCAGAGTATTGTCGGCGCCGTCGCTTACGTACCCCATGCCGTCATCGTAATCGTCGTTCACCGCGTATTCGGCGTAGGCGCAATCGAGCACCAGAAGGACGTCCGCCGGCAAACCGTCACGCAATCTCTTCAGCTCATCGCGCGGAAGGTAAGTGCCGGTCGGGTTGTTCGGATTGGCCAGGAAGACGATGCGGGTCTTGTCCGTCACGGCGGCGATAATGGCGTCGACGTTGGCGGTGCAGTCGTCTTCTTCCACGGCGACTGGCGTGGCGCCGACCGCATGGGCGACGACCGGGAACATCAGGAAGCCGTACTGGCTCATGATGATTTCGTCGCCGTCACTGGCATAGGCCTTGGCGATCAACTGCAGCAACTCCTCGGAGCCGTTGGAGCAGATAATCTGGTCGGCCTCGATTTCGTGAACCTCGGCGATGGCGCGGCGCAAGGCCGTACAGCCGGGATCGGGATAGAGTTGCAGGCCGTTATTCAGCGCCGCCACGGCAGCTTCGACGGCGGCGGGACTGGCGCCGTAAGGGCTTTCATTGTTGGCGATATTGATCACCCGGTCGAAGTCAAGTTCCGGGGGTTCGCCAGGCGTATAGGGGGATATGTTCCGCACCCCTGCGCGCGGTTCGATCATTTTTGTACTCTCTCCAGGCCGGGCGGCGGCCCGGATCGGTTCATGTCGGTGTCGGCGTCAGGCGTTTGCCGTCGCCAGTTCGCGTTGCCGCGCCAATTCCTTCAGGAGAAAACCCTCTTCAAGCTCGGGCACCATCTGTTTCCAGGGGAATATCTGCGGCGTCTCGAAAAGACCATATTTGGTATAGGGCTCTTCCGCAATAAAGGCTTCGGCGGCGGCGCGATCGGCGAAATCGATGGCGAAGATGCTGCCGATCGTGGTCTCCCCGTCATCGTCCTGCAGCGGGCCGCCGAATACCGTGCGGTCCTTCGCGGCGATCATGTATTCGATGTGCTCCGCCCGGATACGCTTCCGCAGATCGGCCTTGCCGGGTTTGTCGAAACAGATGAAGGCAAACAGCATCGGATAGTCCTCCCGCGATTATTGTCAACCGCCCATGTCGACGGAACCGGTGTTGCCGTAGACGGCGACGCCGGGCGAGCCCATCGGGCCATAGCCCTCGAAGGGCGGCAGTTTGTATTTGCGCCAGGTCTCGTACCAGGCGATGTCGGCCTGGATGAGGAAATCGAGCGGCACCGGCGGGTTGTCGGCCAATTGGGTACCGGGCTCGATACACCAGGTATCGAGATGCGGGATAACGCCCCGCGACATCAGGTACTCGAAGCCCTCGCTGGCGGAAGCGACCGCTTGCTTGACGCTGTCGAAGCCCCAGGGCCGCGCCATCTCGATGCCCGAGACCATGTTGGGGCTGACCCGGCCCTCGCCGAAGATATCGACCGAATCCAGCAGGCCACGCACCCAGTTGTCGTAGCCCACGTGGGTTTCCTTGCCCGGCGCGATGGTGGCGAACAGATCGCGGTCCCAGACTTCAAGATTGGCGTTGTGCGTCGTAATGCCGGCGGCTTTCATGCGCCTGAGACGGTCCATGTCCTGGGTTTCCGTGATCATCACGATGGGCACGCGGTGGCCGATGCGTTCACGAATGGCCTCGACGTAGGGAATGTTGAAATCAGCCGCGTTGTCCGGCCCCTTCTGGACGGAACGCAGGATCGAGCCGCCGGTCATGATGATGGTGATCATGCGGTGATCGGGATCGGGCTCTTCCGACATCGCGCCGATGACCTCGACGACGTGGTCCTTGTTCTTGATGGCGTCCGCCGTGACGTGGTCACCCGACAGGCGGCGGATCTCACGCAGGTTGTAGTTGATGTCGCAGAACTTGCATTCCTCCTTGTCGCCCCAGTAGTGGCAGGCGCGGAAGGTCGTGATGAACGCGTACGAATTGTAAAGCAGCGGGATGATCTGTTCGTAGAGTAGACCGTCGTCCAGTTCCCGGCCGTAGTAGGAGGGCTTTTTCGGGTAATCGACCTCGGCCAGCGGCACGCCGTTTTCACAGATCTTCAAGACGCCGTCGACAACGTCGATCATGTAGGGCGATGAGCCGTTGAGCACGACGCGCACCCAGGTCTTCCTAAGACCGTAGGGCCCGTCGCGGAAGATGATGTCTTCCGGCGCCGTGGTGCTGACGCCCTCGTCCATTTCGCCGTGACCGCTCATGTTGTAGGAAAACAGGAAATAGGCCTGGGGCCGAGCATCCTTGGCGAGCTCAAGCGCCGCCGGGCTGAGGTCCATGCCTTGGCGCAACAGATCCTCCTTGAGGATCACCTCCATGGGCACGTCGGCATATTTTTTGGCGAAAGTCTCGACGGTTGGCGCATCGAGCGTGGCGATAACGGACATTGAAATCCTCATGGGTTTCGTCTGACGGGCCCGAAAAGACTAGACGCCCTGGGCCGCAATGTCTTTGCAAATGATAAGACGATTCTCTATGAATATGGTGGATTATTCGAACATTTTTTGGAAAATTAGGATAAATGGCCACACAAACCCTGGATCAGACGGACAGACGTATCCTCGAAATTCTCCAGCAGGATGCCCGCCTGTCGAACGCCGAACTGGCAGAGCGGGTGAACCTCTCGACCTCAAGCTGTCACCGCCGCGTCCGGCTGATGGAACAGTCCGGCCTGATCGAAAAATACGTCGCCCTGCTGTCGCCCGATGCCCTCGGCCTGACGTTGACCGTCTTCATCGAAGTCGCGCTCAACCGGAAGGACAAGAAAACCCGCGAGGATTTTATGGCCCAGGTGCGCGAACGGCCCGAGGTGCTGGAGTGTCACTTCATCTCCGGCGAATACGACAACCTGCTGCGCGTCGTGGTCGACGACATCGCGGCCTATCGGGAATTCATCCTCGACGAACTGCTGGCCATCCCCCAAGTCGAAAAAACCCGCTCCGCCATGTCGCTGGGCCAATGGAAGGCAACGACGGCGCTGCCGCTGGTGTGACGGCGGATCAGGATAGTCAATCGGGCACCGGTAGGGTGAAGTAGAACGTGCTGCCCTTGCCTTCTCCGCTGTGGAATCCGATTTCGCCGCGGTGCAGTTCGACAATCGATTTGCAAATGTGCAGTCCTAAACCGGTACCGCCGATGCGGCGGTTGTCCGAGCTGTCGGCCTGGGCGAAGCGGTCGAAAATGCGGTCGCGAAAATCGTCGGGTATGCCCGGCCCCCGGTCGGATACCGAGACCTTGGCGGCGGCGCCATCGCGGGACAGGCTGATTTCGACCGCTTCCTTTTCAGGCGAGAATTTGGCGGCGTTTGACAGCAAGTTGGCCATCACCTTGCCGAGACGCACGGCGTCGCCTTGCACTGACATGTCGGATGCGATCTCGCCGAAAACGAATTCGACGCCGTAGGTTTCGGCATAACCTTTGTTGCTCTCCACCGTGTCGCGCACCAGCCGCGAGAGATCGAGCAGCTGCGGATCGAACGCCATCTCACCGGATTCGATGTTTTGTATGTCCAGAAGGTCCTCAACCAACAGGCCTAGCCGGTCAGAATTGTTGTGGGCGATATCCACCAGGTTTTTGACCTTTTCCGGCAACTCACCCATGGCGCCGGCCGCCAGAAGACCAAGTGAGCCTTTGATCGACGTCAGCGGCGTGCGCAGTTCATGGCTCACCGTCGAAATGAATTCGCTTTTCATGCGATCCATTTCCTTACGTTCGGTGATGTCGGTGTAGGTAACCACGAGGCCGCCGTCGTCCGTTTTCTGGAACCGCACGTCGTAGGTCCGGTCGCCGCGGACGGTTATTTCCGCCGGTCTCATGGAGCCACCCCAGAGAAGGTCAAGCCGTTCGGCCACCAATTGCCCGGGGTCGCCGTCGCCGAAGTCCCCGCGTTCCGCGAGGTGCATGGTCAGATCCTTGTTTGGCATCCCGGCATTCAGGAAACCTTCGGGAAACTGCAGAATTTGCTCGTAGTGCCTATTCCAGACGACCAGCCGTTGCGAGTTGTCGAACATCACGACGCCCTGGATGATGTGCTCCAGGACATTGGTCAGGATCTCCGACTTTACCGTCATTTGTCGCTCCAAAGAGTGGCGTTTCGATCTTAACTTAATTTACCCGGTATTTCTGCCGGTCCGTTCTCGAATTGCGAGTACTGGTTTTGCCGTGAGGCCGGCCCTATCTAAGTTCTCATGAAAATTCTCATGTTCTCGGGCAGCACCCGCCGCGACTCGCTCAATCGCCGGCTCATCAAGGTCGCACACGAGGCGGCCGAATTACGTGGTCATGAAGCGACGCTTATCGATCTCATCGATTTCGAGATGCCGATTTACAACGGCGACTGGGAAACGGAGAACGGCCTGCCGGACGCCGCCCGGCGATTGAAGGAAATGATCGCCCAAACGGATGCGTTGGTCATTTCGACGCCCGAGTACAATGGCGGCTTCCCCGCACTTTTGAAGAACACGCTCGATTGGTGCTCCCGCGCCGGGGATGGGTTGGACGGCCGGGCGGTGTTCGAGGACACCAAGGTCGTTATCCTGGCCGCCACGCCGGGCCAGCGCGGCGGCGCCCGCGTGTTGCCGGCGCTCACCCAGCAGATGGAAGTCCTGCGAACAATTGTCGTGGCGGCGGTCGGCATCGGCAAGGCGGGGGACGAGATCGGGTCGACGGAAACGACGGCAAAAATCGAAGCGGCGCTGGCTAGGCTTGCCGGTAGCGCGGATTAAGCGATATCGATACCGAAGCGTTCCGCCGCCGAGCGCCGGAACTTTGTCATGTGGAATTCGGCGTGGGGCTGGTCGTAGCGGTAATCGACGCCGACGGGGCAGGCCCGCCGCGCCGCACAATGCCGCTCAACACAGGTCTTCCCTTCCGGCGCTGCGATATGCCTGATGCAAGCCGGGACGTCGTAGTCTCCCGGTGAGAACGCCGCAACCGGACAGGCCGAGAGACACGGCTTGTCGGCACAGGTGTCACAAGGGTTCTCGGCATCACTCGGCTCGGGCGTGTCAAAGGCCTGGTCGAACACCAGGGCCGCGCGGTAGGCATGCCAAAGGCCGAATTCGGGATGGATGAGCGGGCCGATGGGCGATTGCCAGATGTTTTCGGATTTCATGGCCCAGCGCTGAAACGGATGGTAGGGCCGGTCGAAGGGAAAATAGACGCGGGCCCCCAGTTTCTCGGCGATCGGCGCCATGGTCCGGGCGGTCCATTCGTTCAACGGATTGTCATCTTCACGGCGTCGATCTTCGCCGACGCCGGCGCTGAAGCGAGCCCACATGGACGAACCGGCGTTGCCGATTACCACCACCGTCGCCGCGCCACCTCCCCAGCCCGGAACGGCGTCTTCCGGTCCGGCCACAAAACCGCCCCGGCAGATCAGACCGGTGCCTTCCAGGGCCGCTTGAACATCTTCGTATTTCATGGTCAGGGACGGTAGCGCCAAACGAGCGGCCGGGCAAACGGATTGGCTTGCGTCCACGAAGGTTGCCCCCATATCAAAGTCACGCTATTGAACCACCTCGCCCCGAATACACTCCGCCCTCAGCCGAGAACTCATGATGCACGACGCCGCCATTGTCGCCGCGACCGGCCTGATCAAACGTTACGGAGATCTCGAAGTCGTCAAGGGCCTCGACTTCGAGGTGCCGCGCGCCCAGTGCATCGGTTTGTTGGGGCCGAACGGCGCCGGCAAATCGACCACCATGCGCATGATCATGGGGCTGTCACGCCTGACGGGCGGCGAGCTCAGTGTTTTCGGTGCGCCGGTGCAGGACATGAGCCGCGAAAACAAAGCGAAGATCGGCTTGGTGCCCCAGGAAACGAATTTGGATCCGGACATCACGGTGCTGGAAAACCTGGAGGTCTACGGCCGCTACTTCGCGTTGTCGCCCGAGACCATCCGCGAGCGTGTGCCCAAGCTGCTCGACTTCATGCAATTGACCGAAAAATCCGGCGCGCCGGTGAACGCTCTGTCGGGCGGTATGAAGCGCCGGCTGGTGATCGCGCGCGCCCTGATCAACGATCCCGAACTGGTGATCCTGGACGAGCCCACCACCGGTCTCGACCCCCAGGCGCGGGTGCTGATCTGGAAGCAATTGCTGGAACTGAAAAAAGAAGGACGCTCCCTGCTGCTCACGACGCACTACATGGACGAAGCGCAGCAGCTCTGCGACAACATCGTAATCATCGACGAGGGTACGATCCTGGACCAGGGCACGCCGCAGGAGCTGATCGACCGGCGCGTCAAAGGCCACGTTTTCGAGGTGCGCAAGCCGCACTTGGCAATCTCACCGCCTGACCGCTGGGAGCAGGAGGATATTGGCGACAGTGTGCTCTATTTCGTGCGCAGCCGCAGCGAGTTTATCGAAGACCTGCCCGAAGACGCCGTCTACCTACATCGCCAAGCCAACCTGGAAGATGTCTTTTTGCGCCTCACGGGCCGCAGTTTGAGGGACAACTGATGGATACCTTCATCCCCAGTCCCCAGCACGTACTGGCAGTCGCCTATCGGCAGTATATCGTCTGGCGCAAGCTCTTCTGGTCGGCCATGGCGAACAACGTCGGCAATCCGGTGTTGTTCCTGTTCGCCTTCGGTTTCGGCATGGGCCGTTTCATCGAGACGATGGACGGCATCGAATACCTCGACTTCATCGTGCCCGGCATGATCGCCTATTCGGCCATGTTCGCGGCGAGTTTCGAGACCACGATCGGCTCCTTCAGCCGCTATTTCATGTTGAAGAATTGGGACGCCGTTCTGGCGACGCCGATAACCTTGCGTGAATTGCTCATGGGAGAAGTGGTCTGGGCCGCCGCCAAAGCTATGATCTCCGCTGCCACGGTTCTGATCGTCGGCTGGCTGTGGGGCGGCGTGCCTTCCATCGGCGGCGCCCTGATTGCCGTGCCCATGGTGTTTCTGGCCGCCATATGCTTCGCCTGCGTCGGGCTGTTGGCGACGTCATATGCTCAGGGCTACGAGTTCTTCAGCTACTTCTTCACTTTCTGGGTGACGCCGATGTTCGTTTTCTGCGGCGTATTCTTCGAAATCACCCACTTTCCGGATTTTATGCAGGGCATCGCCTGGGCTCTGCCCATGACGCACGTCGTGGCGGTCGTCCGTCCTTTAAGCACGGGTCTGCCCATCGACTTCATGACGGCCCTACCGCATATCGCCTACATTACCGGCATGAGCATTGTCGCCTTCACCATGGCCCATCGAAAAATGCGACAGCGCATGTACGATTGACGCTGGACTAGGCCGGGCGGCGTGCCCATATGGTCTGAGAGGAAATCGAAGTTCGCTCTGAGCGGGGGCCATGGATTCAGTTACGCAGTTTACCCTGGGCGCCGGTGTCGGCGTGGCTGTTTTGGGCCGGCGCATCGGCGTGCGCAAGGCGGCGGTCACGGGCGGGCTGCTGGCGATGCTGCCCGATCTCGACGTCTTCTGGCCCACCGGCGATCCTGTCGAGCGCTTCGTCACGCACCGCAGCGTCACCCATTCATTGCTCGTCCACGCGGTCGTCACGCCTTTGCTCGGCGAGGGCCTTAGCCGGCTTTTTGAGGCTCTCAAACAAGACCGCCTGCGTGCCTATCTCGCCGTATTCCTGATCCTCACCACGCACGCGCTGCTGGACAGCCTGACGGTCTATGGCACGCAGTTATTCTGGCCGGTTTGGAAGGAACCGGTCGGGCTGGGATCCATTTTCATCATCGATCCGCTCTATACCCTGCCGCTCCTGGCCATGACGATTTGGGCATTTTTCCAGACGGTGTGGACGCCGCGCTACGGAAAGTGGCTGGCCAGAGCGCTGGTGGTCTCCACCATTTACCTCGGTTGGACCGCCGTCGCCCAACAGGCCGTCGCTGAAAAGGGCAAACAGGTTTTGGCCGACAACGGCCTCAAATACGAAGACCTGCTTGCCTCGCCGACGCCGTTCAACTCGCTGTTCTGGCGGGTGATTGCACTTGATGGCCCGCGTTATTACGACGTGTTCATACCGTTGCTGGGCGGCCGGGAGGCGACGACGATCTACGCCCACCGGCGATTGCCGGAGGGCATTACCTGCTCAAGCGGCAGTTCGCTGGTCGCGGCCGGCACCGCGCGGACGCTGGCCGATTTCTCCGACGATTTCTATGAACTGAAAATCCGTGAGGGCGAACTACTTTACTCGGATCTCCGCATGGGCCTGCCGGGTGGGTATGTCTTCACCTTTGCCATCGGACAGGTCGCGGCGGACGGAAGCGTGCAGGAAATCGCCCCCCGGCATCTCGACACCGAACGCGTCGTCGACGGTGATTTCGAATGGTTGCAGGCCGGATTGCTCGGTCAACGGTCGTTTCGTCCCGGGCAAATGGCGCAAGCCGTCAACACAGCCGGCCGCCAGGTCGCCGCCGCCATTCCGAAAACGAAGGCGAAAGCGAAATGCTGAACGGCAAGCCGCAGCGGCTAGTTTTGGTGTTGGTTACTGCGGCCTTCCTGACCGCCTGCAGCGGTTTCGGCCTGCTCTACCGCTTCGCCGATACCTATATCACCAGCGAAATCGAGGAATACCTTGAGCCGAACGATGCGGAAGCCGCCTTCATTGCGCTGAAAACCGAGGAATTCGTCGACTGGCACAGCCAGGAGATGCTGCCGCTCTACGCCGACCTGCTCAACGAATATGCCGACATCATCGTCAGCCAATCGCTCAACCGCCCGGCCGCCACCCGGGGCGCCGAAACCGCGCGGGACTTGCTTGGCAAGATATTCCGGGGCGCCGCGCCTTACGCCGCCGCCGTCCTGGCCCGCCATACCGCGAAGGACAAAGTCGACGCCCTGGAGAAGCGCCTGGCGGAGAGGCTGGCGAAGCGCCGCGAGGGTCTGGAACGACCCCTGGAGGACCGGCTGGCCGACCGCCTGGAGGGCATCATCGACAATTTCGAACGCTTCACCGGCCCGCTGAAAGACGATCAAATCGCCATCATCGAACGCTACGTCGAGGCCTCCGGCGGCGATTATGCCCGTTGGCTCGACAACCGCGAGCATCGCCAGAAGGCGTTCATCGATTTCCTGAGGACGGCGCCCGATGAAGCGCAACTCGCCGAGTTCATTCCCCGCATCCTGTTGCGGGCGGACGAAATCGTCGATCCCGATTACCGGGCCGTCACGGAGAGACGATGGGCCGCCATCGAAGCTTTGTTGTTCGACGTGTTGACGTCGCTGGATGCCAAACAGCGCAATTACTTCGCCGGTACTCTGCGCGGCTACGCCCAAGACATGCGGGATATCTCAAGTTAGTATTCGGCGCAGGTTCCGAAACGGCGGGGAATAATAATGAAAATCCGCAAGCTAATTGGCGCCCTTCTGGCGATCACGATCTGTTCGCCCGTAGCCAGCGTATTTGCCGCCGATATCGGCTGGCTGGCGCACCACCGTCCGCCGTTCCGGGTCTGGAAAGATGACGGGACGCTCACCGGATTGTTCGTCGAACAGGCGGCCAAGGTCTTCCGCGAAGCCGGCGTGTCATTCGAGTGGCGGAAGTCTTCGGCCTCGCGCACCCTGTCCATGCTGGAAAAGAACCGGGGCGCCATTTGCAGCACGGGCTGGTTCAAGAATAAGAAGCGGGAGGCGTTTGCCAAGTTCAGCAAACCGTTCTACCAGGGCAACGGAACCGGTGCGCTGGTGCGCCGGGACAATGCGGAAGTTCTGCTCTACGACAAATTCCGCGATCTGCTGGCGGACCCCAATCTCAGCGTCGGCATTCGCCGCGGCTGGTCCTACGGCAAATTCTTCGACGAACTGCTTGAGGAGTTCAAGACCAAAAAGGTCGTCCACAATCAAACCAACGACGGCTCCGCCGCCATGCTGATGGCCGGCCGCTTCGACTATCTTCTGATCTCCGTCGACACCGCCGATTATCTGATGCAATCGGTCGAGGGCAGCGCCTCGAAACTCAAGGTCCTTGAGATGAAAGACGCGCCGCCCGGCGATCTTCGCTACATCATGTGCAGCCAAAATGTGAGCGACGAGATCATGGCGCGGCTCAACGCGGCGATCGACCGGCTCAAGTTGGTCAAATAGCCTCGGCGCGCCGGATTACAGGCTCATTCAGGCCAGCAACTCGTTAACGGCTGCAATCAGTTTCTCGGCGGAAACCGGTTTGGACAATGTCGCGTTCGCGCCGAGATATTTCGCCATGTCGAGAGTCGACATCTGAACATGCCTGCCGCCGCCCGAAACGGCGATGATTTTCAAATCCGGTATGTCCTTCTTGATGTCCATGATGGTTTGAAGGCCATCTTTCTGCGGCATCATGATATCCGTGATCAGGAGATCGAGGTCAGCATTTCCCGCAGCGGCAATGCCTTCGACTCCGTCCGCCGCCTCGGCAACTTCATGACCTTCCGCCCGCAGCAATTCCGCCACCAGCATGCGATCGACATCCTCATCATCGATAACCAGTATCATGGCCATGTGAAATTCCCCTCAATTGCGGGCCTTTGGCGTTTCGTTTCGCGCGATTTCCCCAAAAACCGCGCCTGCCTGATCTCACTTGAAAGCAGCTTGGAGCGATTCGATGACCTTGTCCAGTTCGGGCGAAAGACGCTCGATCGCTTCATCAATTTCCGCCCGGTCACCGGACTTGATCACGGCTTCAAGGTGTTTCGCCAATTCATGGACGCCGTTGGCCGACACGTTGCCCGCCACGCCCTTTAGACCGTGCGCCAGGCGCTCTGCCGTATCGATGTCACCGCTATCCAGCGTGGCTTTGATTTCCGCGACGGCGCCGGCCTTCGAGGCGAGGAACACACCGAGCAGTTTCTTGTAAATTTCCGCGTTGCCACCGAGGCGTTTCACGCCCTCTCGGATATCCACGCCATCGATTTCGTTGGGCAGGATTTGGCCATCTTCGGGTTTGGCGGCAGGTTTTTTCACCGACGGCACGCGTTTGGTGGATATTGGCCGCTTCCTTTTCCCGATCCGTTTCTTCAGCACCGTGAAGAGTTTGTCGGGCTCGATCGGTTTGGCGACATGGTCGTTCATGCCCGCCTCAAGACACCTCTCAATCTCTTCCGCCATGGTGTGCGCCGTCATGGCAACGATGGGCAGGGATTTGTTCTTGGCATCGAGGCGTAAATTGCGCGTGGCCTCAAGCCCGCCCATCACCGGCATTTGCAGATCCATAAGGACTACGTCGTAGGGTTTACTTCGCCGGTTGGACGACTTGACCCGTTTGATGGCGTCCTGTCCGTTCGGCGCAATATCCACCGCGAGCCCCGCCTTCTCGAGGATTTCCCGCGCCACCTGCTGGTTAATGTCATCGTCCTCGACCAGCAGAACGCGCGCGCCCTCAAGCGCCTTGATGATCCCGGGTTCCAGATCGCTGCCCTGGTCCCCGGCCTTTTCGTCGATAGCAGCCTTGAGGGCAGTGAGAACAGTGGCTTGGGTAAACGGCTTCAGGAGCACGGCGTCAACCGCCGCCGCGCTGATCTCTCCTGACTGCTCGGCAACATTGTAGAGATCCGACATCAGGAGAACCCTGACGTCGTCCAGGTGCCTGTTCGAGCGGATTTTTTCGACGACCCGGAGGCCATCCGTTCGCGATAGCGTGTGGTCGATCAGAACGAAGCGGAATGGATCGTCTTCAGCCTCTCGCTTCAAACTCAACAAAGCTTGCCTCATCGATTTGACGTGCTTGGAGCGAACCGAAGCCAATTCGAGCAGTTCCGCCAACGCCGCAGCGGACCGCTCATTGTCGTCGACAATCAGAATCCGGGAACCATGGAGCTTTCCGGCAAGTTTGCGTGGCGAAATTCGCATGGCCTTTTGCAACCCGAACTCGGCCGTTACGAAGAAGGTACTGCCCTTGCCCGGTGTGCTCTCGACCCAGATGTCCCCGTTCATCTTCTCGGCCAGACGCTTCGAAATCGTGAGGCCCAGCCCCGTACCGCCGTATTTTCGGGTGACCGAGGCATCGGCCTGCGAAAACGCCGAGAACAATTTGGCGATCTGTTCCTTCGACAGTCCGATCCCGGTATCGCGCACCGACAGTTGAAGCTTCACCGATCCGCGCTTTTTCGACGATACCTCCACGCCAAGCACGACTTCGCCGCGGCTGGTGAATTTCATGGCGTTGTTCGCCAGATTAATGACGATCTGGCCGAGCCGCATGGGATCACCGATCAGGTGGGTGGGCGTGTCGGGTGAAACGGCAAAAACGAACTCCAAGGACTTGCGGCCGAATGGCAAGCCGAGAATGCTCGCCACATTGTCGAGCACGTCATTGAGATTGAAGTCGATGGCCTCAAGCGTCAGCTTACCGGATTCAATGCTCGAGAAATCCAAAATGTCGTTGATGATGGCCAGGAGATTATCGGCCGCAGACTTGCTTTTGGTCAGGTAATCCCGCTGTTTTTCCGTGAGTTCTGTTTGCAGTGCCAGCCGCGTCAGGCCGATTACGGCATTCATCGGCGTGCGGATTTCATGGCTCATGTTGGCCAGGAAGTCGGCCTTGGCTTTTGTCGCCGCTTCGGCGGCGTCACGGGCCTCAAGAATTTCCGTTTCCGCTTTTTTACGCTCGGTGATGTCGACGGCGACGGAGACCGTATGACCGTCGGGCGCCGGGGTGCGGGTGGTTTGGATGTAGCGGCCGTTCGGCGTCCGGTCCTCGAAGGTCATCATCGCGTCGGGAAGGAAGGAATCGATCCGTTCGCGCAAGATTTCCTCCGCCGTTCCCTCGCCGGAAAGGATGCCGCGGCCGATCGTGTGTTTAATGATATCGCGCATGGAAGCGCCTGGCGCCGCCAGACTGTCGGGGACGCCGTAGTATTCCTTGTAGGTTTCGTTGACAAAAACAATCTTCAGATCCCGGTCGACGACAAACATCGCGCCGGGCATATTGTCCATGGCCATGCGTAGCTGGGCTTCTTTCTCGGCGATCAACGCCTCCGCCTGCTTGCGCTCGGAGATGTCATAAAGCCAGAGCAAGGCCGATTGACGTCCTTCGTATTCGATGGGACTGATCGACAACAGCACCCAGAACAACGTTCCGTCTCGACGAGTGGCCTGGCACTCCCTATTCCGCAATGTTTCGCCGGCATCCAGCCGCCGCTGCAGTTCCGCCCGATCATCACCCAGTTTTAGGAATTCGGATGTGCTGACGGAGCCGATTTCCGACTGTTCAATATCCATCAGTTCCGCAAATCTCGAATTGGCGAACTGGATGACGCCATCTTCCGGAGATTTGTCATCCAGCGAAACGCTGACGGCAATGGGACTGTCTTCCAGGATCTGCTTTAACCGCAATTCGCTGCGCTGGAGAGTTTCCTCCGCCCGCTTGCGTTCGGTAATGTCCGTATAGGCCAAGACGACGCCGCCGTCGTCAGTCGCGCGGAGGACAACGTCCAAAATCCGGTCCCCGGCGATTTTGAGTTCGCTGCGGCTGTCCCTGCCATCAAATATTTTCTCAATGCGCTGATCGGCGATAACATCCGGGTCGCCCTCGCCGTAAGTGCCCTGACGGGCGGCATGGACGACAAAGCCGCGGATCGGATTTCCGGTTTCCATCTCAATACCCGACAAGCCGAACATATCCTGGTAATGCCTGTTCCAGATGGCCAGATTTCGGTTGCCGTCCCACTTGACGACACCTTGTGGAATGGTGTCGAGCACGTGACTCAATAAGTTGGTTTTCTGTTCGAGCTCCGTCTGCGCGTTTACTCGCTCCGTGATGTCGAGGCTGACACTTCCGACGGCAACGACTTTGTCGTTGGATCCCAAAACCGGAAATCTGATGCCAAAGAACTCACGCTCATTGCCCTCGACATCGGTCGCTCTGAACTCCCGCTCCCCACGGGATTGATCGGCGATCACCGCTTGAAGCTCGGCCTTTATTCTTGCGGTCCGCCTTTTCGATTGTCCGTCCTGACCGGTATTGCCGATCACTTCCTCCGGGGTCACGCCGACCAGGTCGCAGTAGCTCTTGTTGACCATGAGATACCGCCCCTCGACGTCACGCAGCGTGATCGCAGCTGGGATATGGTCGACAAACGTCTTCAGCATTTCTTCGCTATCCCTCAGCGCCTCTTCCGCCTGCTTGCGCTCCGTGATGTCAATGTTAACGCCGCCGACACCCACGACCTCATTGTCTGAGCCGAATACCGGGAACCGAACGCCCATCATGTCGCGATCCACGCCACGCACGTCTGTCGACTTGAACTCGAATTCCAGTTCCGCGCCGTCGGCCACTACCGCCTCGTCCCGGCCTTTCATGTCGTCCGCGAGTTCGCCCGGATGCAGATCGTGGGTCGTCCTGCCGATCACGTCTTCCTGCGCCAGGTCGCGCAATTCGCAGAAACGCTTGTTGACCATCTGGTAGCGCCCGTCGGCGTCCTTCAGGGTGATTGACGCGGGTATGTGGTCGACGAAGGTTTTCAGCCGGTTCTCGCTGTCCTTCAGCGCCTGCTCCGCCTGTTTGCGCCCGGTGACGTCGGTGAGCGTAACGACGGCACCCCCGCCTTCGATCGGTGATTTGCGCAAATCTATGATCCGCTCGCCGCCTTTGACCTGCAACTCGGTCTGGATCTGCTGAGAATTCGAAAGCCCTTCCAGGCGTAGCCGGACCAGCTCCCTAATCTTTCCTGGCCCGTAATCCCCGCGCCGGGCGTGCGCCAAAACCGCGTTCTCCACCGGTCCGCCCATCTCAATGGAGCCGTCCGGCGTGTCCACCAATTCCTTGTAACGGTCATTGAAGAGGACGAAGCGCATGTCCTTGTCGACCACGTACATGCCGTCCGTCATGTTGTCCATGGCAGTCCGGAGAAGCGCTTCTTTCCGCGTCAGTTCCGTCTCGGCCTGCTTCCGTTCCGTAATGTCGGTATAAGTGATCACCAAGCCGCCGTCCGGGGTGGGCTGGGAGAGGGCGTGGTAGGTCTTGCCGTCCGTGCCGTGAAAATCAGCGCTCGCCGGCTTGCCGGAGGTCAACTGGCGAATTCGTTGCTTAGCGATCTTGCTGACATTCGCCTCGCCGTAGAAACCGATTTTGGCAAGGCCGCTGATGACGTCCGGGAGCGTCGCACCGATTTTCAGGACGCCTTCGGAGGCCGGCAGGATCGCCGTATAGTTCTTGTTGAACGCGCTCACCCGGTAATCGGCGTCAAAGGCGAGTATGCCCTGCCCGGCGCTATCCATGATATCGTTCATCAGGTTTGTTTGACGGCGCGTTTCCGCCTCCGCGCGTTTGCGGGCGACGACGCCGCCGAATTGCCGGCCAATGTTGGCCAGAACATCCAGTGTGCTCTGATCCGGGTCTTCCGCCCGATCGCTGAAAAATTCGAACACCGCCAGGATCTCGTCGCCAAGCGTAATCGGAAACGCAAGGCCAGCCTTAATCCCGATCGCCCGAGCCAGTTTGGCCCTGGGAAAATTCGAATCCCGTGTGACGTCCTCAATCCACGCCGGTTTCCGCGACTTCAAAACGCGTCCGGGAAGTCCTTCGCCCATGCGGAAAGAAGTGACTTCCGTCATTTCGCGGAATTTTGCGAATATTCTCGGTTTGGCCAGATGCCACACCCGGGACGGCCTAAGCGGTGTCGCACCTTTCGGCTGATGTATGTAGACATGGCCGATCGGCCAGCCCATATCGCGGCAAATCTCATCGAGACAAACCTGGAAAGCCTCGTCCTCGGAGGCCGCGTCGTTAGTGCCTTCGGATATCCTGTGCAGCAGTCCGACGAAGCGGTTTTGATCGCGCAACTCTTCTTCCACACGGATGCGCGCCTCAATGACGGACGCGATGTCCTTGGACCGTCTCGCTTGTTCCAGCTGACTTCTGAGCAAGCGCACCTCGGCGATCAGCTGTTTTTTGGTCTTGCTTGAGTCCAGGCGCCCTTCATCGATGAAAGCCGTCATGATCTTCCCCCTGCCGGATCAATTTGCGTCAGTTTCTTGGGCTGCTCCGAGTAGTTACCAAACCTTCCACCAACCTACGATTAGGGGCATTGGGACGCCGGGGCGTCGCAGTTGAACCGTACCCTCGTTCATTGATCTTGCGCCTCCCCAATAGGCTGAAAAACTCTACACAATCTTCAGGGGCGGGGCGAATCGGCGGCAGGTGGGGATGTACCGAATCACGCAAGTTAGTGGGATTGTCTTTATGAGCACGTTCCCGGGCGCCGTGTAAATCACTCGGCCGCAAGCGGCAGGCTCAACACGAACCTTGCACCCGTATCCGGTTCCGGCACCAGGCGCAGATCGCCGTTGAACATCTTGGCCAGTTCGCGGCCGATGGAGAGGCCGAGGCCCGAGCCCGGCCGATCGCTGGCCGAGGCTTCCAGACGGGTGAACTTGCCGAAAATGTGCTCCCCGTCGCTGGCCGGAATGCCGGGGCCGTTGTCGCTGAATTCGACGAACAACGTGCCGTCAGCGACGCGGCTGGCGATATCGACCCGGGGGTCTTCCGAGGAGTTGTACTTGATCGCGTTGCTGAGAATGTTGATAAAAATCTGGCACAGGCGGTCGGGATCGACCTTGACCATCGCCTCCGTGTTGTTTTCGGGCCGGTTGACCGTGACGCCATATTGACTGGCCAGTCCCTGGCAGGTGTTGATGCCGCGCGCCAGCACCTCGTCTGCGCTGACGGTCTCGATGTTGAGCGTCAGTTCACCGCGCTCCAGCCGGTTGGCCTCAAGGATTTCGTCAAGCAGCCGCGTCAGGCGTTCGCTCTCGGCGTGGATGATGCCGAGGTAGCGCTGCGATTGCTCCTGGCTGAGATCCTTGGTCGCCGTCAGGATGTCGGTGAAGGAGCGGATGGACGTCATGGGCGTACGCATTTCATGGCTGACCTGGCTGAGGAAATCGTCTTTTTGCTGGTCGATTTCCTTCAACAGTTGGTTGGCGTCGCGCAACTGGCTGGCGGTCTGTTCCAATTCAAGGGACTTCAGTTCAAGCTGTCGGCTGTGTTCGATGACGTGCTGGGTTTCATCGACGATCTTCATGACCTCGTCGAAACTGATGCGTTCGCCCGTCACCACCCGCGAGATTAGCGCCCGGGCGGAGGCGGCGCCGACGTTGCCGGCAAAGCGGCGCTCCAGTTTGGCGATCAGGTTGGTATCGGACACCGGTGATGCCATGCCGTCGTCCACCGTCATGGCGGCAAAGAACTGGGCGGCTTCCTCCCGGCCCAGCACTCTCGAAGCCAGGGCATAGAGATCGCTGGTCGTCGCCGACCGTTCGATGAACAGATCTTCCGTTCCCGTATCCCGCTTGAAGACATCGACGAACAATGTGGCCTGCAGGCGTTCCAGCGGTTTTCCGTCACGGATCAGCGAGCCGACGATGAACATTGCGGTATTGAGGCCCAGGCTCCAGGCCACGGCGTGCACCAGCGGATCGGTGCCTTCCAGGCCCAACAAGGCTTCGGGCCGCAACCAGCCGAGGCCCCAGGGCCCATGTGCAACGAACGAATTGGCCAATTCGGAGCGGTCGACGAAGCTCGGTAGAAAAAGTGTATAGGCCCAGACGGCAAATCCCGACAGCAACCCCAGGATGGCGCCCAGTGAATTGGCGTTACGCCAGAACAGCCCGCCGAGCACGCTGGGCAGGAACTGGGCGACGCCGGCGAAGGCGATCAAGCCGATGGACGCCAGGGCTTCGCCCTCATGGCTGAACAGGTAGTAAAGGAAACCCAGGCCCAGGATCAGGCAGATGCTGAAACGCCGGCTCAACAGGATCAGCCGCTTGACCTCGCCGCTGGCATCCATGGTCAGCCATGGTATGCGCAGAGCAATGGGCATGACGATGTGGTTCGACACCATGGTCGACAGGGCGATCGAGGCGACCACGACCATCGACGTCGCCGAGGAAAACCCGCCGATGAAGGCCAAGAGGGCAAGACCGCCCTGCCCCTGGTCCAAGGGTAGCGTCAGCACGAACATGTCGGGATTGGCGTTTTCCGGCAGGTAGGCCAGACCGGCGGCGGCGATCGGCAGGACGAACAGGCTGATCAAAAAGAGATAGAGCGGGAACATCCAGGCGGCGGTCCTGATTTGCCGATCGTCGGAATTTTCCACCACGGTCACATGGAATTGCCGCGGCAGGCAGATGATGGCCGTCGCGGCCAGAAAGGTGAGCGTTATCCAGCGCTCATCGAAGACGTCCTTGGCGTTCATGACCGCGGTGATCCGGGGGCTGGAGAGCAACTCGCCGGGGCCGCCGGCAATGGCGTAAACGACGTAGAGACCGACCGCCACGAGGGCGACCAATTTGACGATGGCCTCAACGGCAATGGCGGCAATGACGCCGTGATGCCGTTCGTTGGCGTCGACCGTGCGGGTGCCGAACAGAATGGTGAAAATCGCCATGCCCGTGGCGATCCAGAAGGCCGTGCGGATGCGGACGTCGAGGTTGGCCGGCGTTGTGGCGAAGGTATCTGAAATGCCGGTGATGACTTCCAGGCTGGAGGTCACGGCCTTCAACTGCAGGGCAATGTAAGGCGTGGTGCCGATCACCGCGATCAGGGTTGCCAGCACAGCCAGGGTCGTGCTCTTGCCATACCGCGAGGAGATCAAATCGGCGATGGAGGTGATGCGCTGTTCCCGTCCGATGCGCACCAGCTTGCGCAGCAGCCACCACCAGCCCACGAACACCATGGTCGGACCGAGGTAGATGGCGACGAATTCGAGGCCGTTGCGCGCCGCCGAGCCGACCGCGCCGTAGAACGTCCAGGAGGTGCAGTAAATCGAAATGGAAAGCGTGAAGACCAGGGGCGATTGCAGCAGCCCGGCGGTTCCCGCCTTCGCCGCCCGGTCGCTGAGAAATGCGATCAGGAACAAGAACGCGACATAGGCAAGCGAGGTGAAAAGGACGAGTTGCGACGATAGCATTACTTGGTCGGATCAACAGAAGGTGTCGGTGCGCTGCCCTTGCCGGCCGCATCGTCGCTCAGGCGGCCAAGGAACCACGTGACCCATATGAGCGCCAGCCAGGTTCCGAAGATAAAGATCAACACGACCGGGATATCGCCGATCAGGCCGGCGCCGTTGAATATCAGAATGACCGGCGGCATCATCAACAGGACGGCCAGCATCGTGACGATGGCCTGCACGTCATTGATCTTGTTGCGCAGACCGTCCATTACCCTCGGCCGGCGCCGGCGGAAAGCCGATTGATCTGTTCGACTAGGTCCTGATTGGAAAACGGTTTGGTGATGAACGCGTTGGCTCCGAGTTCGAGCGCGGTCTGGCGGTCTTTCTCCTGGCCCTTTGCCGTCAGAACCACGACCGGCAGGTTCGACAGGCGGCTGTCGGCCCGCACGACCTTGAGGATCTCATAGCCGTTGCGGCCGGGCAGCATGACGTCCAGCACCAGCAGGCCGGGCTTCGCCTGCTGCAGGACACGCAACGCGGTATCGCCGTTGGCAACCGCACTGACGGTGTAGCCTTCCTGTTCCAACAGGAAGGTCAGCGACTCCACGATGTTGGGCTCGTCTTCAGCGATAAGGACGCTGATACCCTTGCCGGTTTCTCCCGCTTTACTCACCAATCCAGGCCCGTTTCCCAATTTCAAAGGCAAAAAACACGGTCGCCGGCCCCCACAGCGGCGCAATGTTAGTGGAACTGTTCCGCAGAGCCAAAGGATTTAAACGGCGCGGCGTTCGAGGATAGGGTCCTCCTGGCGGTATTGGCACTCCTCGCGAGGGCACAGCCGGCAGTTCGAACCCACCGGCGTCACATTGTCGGCGAGCGCCAGATCGAGACCGTCGGAGTAGACCACATCTTCGGCATGCAACACGTCGTAGGCGATCAGGATGGAATGCATGAACTCCGGTTCGTGAAAGGTCAACGACCGCTTGCCGATGCTGCGGGCAACGAAGATGAAGCGGCTTTGGTCGGGAAACTGGACGATTTGCCGAACCGTACGTCCCGGCGTCTGAAAGGCGCTGTAGATGGCCCACAACGGACAGGCGCTGCCATGGCGCGGCAGGGGCAGGTGCGGCAAGGGGAAGCGTTTGGTTGTCACGCCAGACGGGTCGGTCTGCATCAGCGCGAAAGGAACGACCTCGTCGCCCGGCCGGTGGAGCGCCACCAACCTTTGGCAAACCTGTTCATAGGAAGCCGAATACTGCTGGCACAGCGCATCGATATCGAAACGAACCTCAAGTGCGGTGGCCAGGAAGTCGTCGTAGGGCATCAGCATGGCGCTGGCGGTGTAGGCCGACAAGGCATGGCCGGCCCGTTCGCGGGCGGCGTCCGTTGTCAGAACCTTTTCCTTGTCGAGCATGGCCGCTATCTGCGTGCCCAAACTGATTTCCGCGATCAGGCGGGCGACCAGAAACCGGCGATTGGCCGGTGCGGCGGTGCTGAGCAGGATCAGCGTGTTGCTTTCGGGGTCCCAGACCGAAAGTTTCCCCAGGCGGTCGACATGGGCAGGCAATTCGGGCTCGCGCTCGATACAGACCCCCAGCCGTTCAACGGCAAATTCCGTCAGGTCGCCCTCCTGAAGGCGCTCGCCGCCGGTTATTTTGTTCCTCAAATTCAAAGCCGCCGCTTCCAGTTCGGCGAAATGGTTATGGCGGGCGGAGAACAGATCTTCCACTTCCGCCGCAGGGGTCTCCGAGCGGGTACCGACGTTGGTGGCGTCGAAATAGGCGTTCAACGAGGTACTGACTTCCGACAGCTTGGCGCTTTCGCTCGACAGGATGTGATGAAATCGCGCGGCCTGCTCCGGCGCGATGTCCGATCCCTGATCGAGGATTTCGGAGGTCGAGCGGATTGCCGTGACGTGGCTCAGCATGGCGTGAATACTGTCGGCCAGAAAGGGGTCCTGATTTAGCCGGTCGGTCAACGCCATGACCGAGCGCGACTGATCGAGATAGGCCCGGTACAGCGTGACCAGGGCGCGCGCCCACGCCGGGCTCTTGCCAGCCAGCTCACCGGCATCTCGGTTGTCTAGACCAAGGGAGCGCAACAGCGGATCGGCGATCAGCACGGCCAGGTCTTCGACGACATGGCGCTCGGCGTCACCGCTCAACTCCTCCAGCGGATAAGCCAGTTTTTCGGCAATACGGCGCAGCAAACTGCCGCCAATCTGACGTTTGTCCTGCTCGATCAAATTCATGTAGGACGCTGAAATACCGATCTCGCCCGCCAGCTTGGCCTGGGTCAAACCGATCTCTTTCCGCCGTGTGCGGATCTTGTGGCCTTGAGGAATGCGCGCCATGGGCAAGCTCCTGAAATCGCTGAAAAATTCCGTGTTCGGACGATAAATTCACAAACCGATTGAAAATTGATTCAACTAATTTACAAAATTTTTGTTTGTTTTCAAGTGTCTATTGAAATTATGACATTACGTATTTACAGACGTTCAGGACTGGAAGCGTGTCTTGAGATTTCGCCGGCTTCGGGGCGAAGAGCGATCCAGACGAAAAATCTGATGGGAGACTTCAAAATGAACAAGCAACTAATCAATCGCCGCTCCGTGCTGAAAGGCGGCGCGGCTACGGGTTTGGCCCTGGCCATGCCGACCATCCTTGCCAGTGGCGCCTCGGCCGCCGGTTTCACCAACGCCCCCACGGGCAGCTCGGTCATTCTGGGCTTCAACGTCCCGCAGACCGGCGCCTACGCCGATGAAGGCGCGGACGAACTGCGGGCCTACAAGCTGGCCGTCAAGCACATCAACGGCGGTGGCGACGGCGGCATGCTCAACACCATGAAGCCGCTTTCCCTGAAGGGCCAGGGCGTCCTGGGCAAGAAGGTCGAGTTCGTCACCGGCGACACCCAGACCAAGTCGGACGCCGCCCGCGCCTCGGCCAAGCGCATGATTGAAAAGGACGGCGCGCTGATGGTCACTGGCGGTTCGTCCTCCGGCGTGGCTATCGCGGTGCAGGGTCTTTGCCAGGAAGCCGGCGTCATCTTCATGGCCGGCCTGACGCACTCCAATGACACCACCGGCAAGGACAAGAAGCGGAACGGCTTCCGTCACTTCTTCAATGCTTACATGTCGGGTGCCGCGCTGGCGCCAGTGCTTGAGAAGAACTACGGCAAAGACCGCAACGCCTACCACCTCACGGCCGATTACACCTGGGGCTGGACGCAGGAAGAATCGATCAAGAACTCCACCGAGGCCCTCGGCTGGAAGACCGTCAACGCCGTCCGCACGCCGCTGGGCGCAGGTGACTTCTCGCAGTACATCACGCCGGTCCTGAATTCCGGCGCCGACGTGCTGATCCTGAACCACTACGGTAAGGACATGATCAACTCCCTGACCCAGGCCGTTCAGTTCGGTCTCCGGGACAAAGTCGTCAACGGCAAGGACTTCACCATCGTCGTGCCGCTCTACTCGCGCCTTATGGCGCAGGGCGCCGGCCAGAACGTGAAGGGCATTTTCGGTTCCACCAACTGGCACTGGTCATTGCAGGACGAAGGCTCCAAGGCGTTCGTCAAGTCCTTCGGTCAGGAATACGGCTTCCCGCCCAGCCAGGCGGCGCACACCTGCTATGTGCAGACACTGCTGTATGCCGATGCCTGCCAACGCGCCGGCACCTTCAATCCATGCGGCGTCGTAGAGGCCCTCGAAGGTCACAACTTCGACGGCACGGGCAACGGCCCGACGCTGTACCGCGCCAGCGATCACCAGTGCTTCAAAGACGTGCTGGTCGTGAAGGGGAACGAGAACCCGACCTCCCAGTTCGACATTCTCGAAGTCGTCGAAGTCACGCCCCGGGCCCAGGTCGAATACAAGCCGGAAATTTTCGGCGGTGACCTCGGTACCTGCAACGTAGGCTAACGATCCAGCCGGGGAAAATCCGGCCGCCCAGTCCCTCGGGCGGCCGGTTTCCTTGTTTAAAGACAAACACTTATTTCCTAAACCATAGGGGCGGGCTGTGGACGTTATTCTGCTGCAACTGCTGAACGGGCTGGACAAGGGCGGCGCCTATGCCCTGATCGCCCTCGGCCTGACGCTGACCTTCGGCACCTTGGGTATCGTCAATTTCGCGCACGGCGCCCTGTTCATGTTGGGTGCGTTCTGCGCCGTCACGCTCAAGTCCCTCCTGAGCCTCGAGATGGTCGTGCTCGATCCGACCAAGAAAACCGCCTGGGGCACGCCGCTTGAGATCAGAACGCCTTATGTCGAAGCCTGGTTCGGCGATTTCGGCTCGGTGCTGCTGCAATATTCCGTCCCCGCCTCCATCCTCCTCGCAATCCCCGTAATGCTGGTCATCGGCGTGGCGGTTGAACGCGGCCTGATCAAGCATTTCTACAAACGCCCCCACGCCGACCAGATCCTGGTGACTTTCGGCCTGGCCATTGTTATGCAGGAGATTATCAAAAGCATTTTCGGCGCCAACCCAATTCCCCAACCGGCCCCCGGCCTGGCGGCGGGGTCCGCCGATATCGGCTACTGGCTCGGCATGACGGCCGGCTCGGTGGTTTATCCCTGGTGGCGCATGGTCTACCTGGCTTTTTCGCTGGCCACCATCGCCGCGGTCTTTTCGTTCCTGCGCTTCACCACCTTCGGCATGGTCGTGCGCGCCGGCATGGCGGACCGCGAGACGGTCGGGCTGATGGGCATCGATATCGACCGGCGCTTCACCATCGTCTTCGGCCTGGCGGCCATCGTTGCCGGCCTGGCGGGCGTCATGTACACGCCCATCCTTTCGCCCGATTACCACATGGGCATGGATTTCCTCGTACTGTCCTTCGTCGTCGTCGTGGTCGGCGGCATGGGCAGTCTTGGCGGCGCCGTGGCGGCCGGTTTCCTGTTGGGCATCCTGCAGTCCTTCGCTTCGCTCAACGAGGTCAAGAACATCCTTCCCGGTATCGACCAGATCATCATCTATCTGGTCGCGGTGATTACCCTGCTGGTCCGGCCCCGCGGTCTGATGGGCCGCAAGGGCGTGATGGAGAGCTAGGACATGCTACGCAATTTCGCCAACAAGCGGGATTTTCCGCTCTTGCTGGGTTTCACCGCCGCCGTTCTGCTGGCGCCGCTGATCATGTCGCCGCTGGGCGCGGGGTATCCCGATCTGCTGCAGAAGTTCGCCATCTTCGGCATCTTCGCCATCGGCTTCAACATCCTCTTTGGCCTCACCGGCTACCTTTCGTTCGGACACGCGGCGTTCCTCGGCGTCGGCTCCTACACGGCGGTCTGGTGTTTCAAACTGCTGACCATGAACGTCGTCCCGGCGATCGTTTTCTCGACCGTTCTGGGCGGTGTGTTCGCCCTGCTGATCGGCGTCGTCAGCCTGCGCCGCAGCGGCATCTACTTTTCCATCCTGACCCTGGCGTTCGCACAGATGGCCTACAACATGGCCTATTCAGTGCTGACGCCTATCACCAACGGTGAAACCGGGCTGCAACTGACGCTGCAGGATCCGCGCCTGCTGGACGGCATGTTCCGCGAGGTCTCGCGCACCGGCCTGCCGTCGACCGATTTCTTCGGCCTCTCGATGTCGGGCTTCTCGGGTTTCTATTTCTGCGCGGTCGTGCTGATCGTCGCGTTTTACATCTCCATGCGCATCTTCCGCTCGCCCTTCGGCGTCATGCTGCGGGCCGTGAAGTCGAATCAGAACCGCATGAGTTTCACCGGTCTGAACACCCGGCCCTATACCCTGGCGGCCTTCGTCATCTCGGGCATGTATGCCGGACTGGCGGGCGGTCTGCTAGCGGTGACCGATCCCCTCGCCGGGGCCGAGCGCATGCAGTGGACGGCCAGCGGCGAGATCGTGCTGATGACCATTCTGGGCGGCGCCGGCACGCTGATCGGTCCGGTCATCGGCGCCGTGACCATCAAATACTTCGAGAACATATTTTCGTCCATCAACGAGAACATCCTCAACGGTTTCTACAGCTTCCTGCCTGAATCGCTGCAACACGCCATGACCTCGGTGTCCGGTCTGTTCGTCGGCGAGGGCTGGCATCTGACGCTGGGCGTCCTGTTCATGGTGATCGTCATCTTCCTGCCCGGCGGGCTGATGGAAGGGGTGAACCGCCTGGCCAATCTCTTCCGCCGCCGCGGCGGCGGCGGCGGATCCGGTCAGGCCGAGCCGGCGGCGCGCTTCGCCACCCCGGCGGAATAGAGGGCTGAAACATGGGCATTCTCCAAGTCAGCAACATCAACAAGCATTTCGGCGGCCTGGCGGCCTTGCAGGACGTCAATCTCGACGTCGAGGAAAGCACGGTCCACGCCATCATCGGGCCGAACGGCGCCGGCAAGTCAACGCTGCTTAATTGTTTCGTCGGCCGGCTCAAACCCGATACCGGCAGCGTGACCTTCGACGGCACGTCGCTGCTGGGCATACCGCCGCACGAGATCAACCAGGCCGGCGTCAGCCGGGTCTTCCAGACGCCGGAAATTTTCGGCGAACTGACGCTGCTGGAAAACGTCCTGATTCCGGCCTTCGCCAAGCGTGACGGCTCGTTCAAGCTCAACGCCTGGCCGGATCTTCGGGGCGAAAGCGGCATCATCGACAAGTCGACATCCATGCTGGCCGATCTCGGTCTCGGCGACAATCTCAGGACCAAGGCCGATACCCTGTCGCGCGGCGACAAGCGGCGGTTGGAACTGGCCATGTGCCTGGTCCAAGACCCCAAATTGCTGTTGCTGGACGAACCGACCGCCGGCATGGCGCGGGCCGACACCAACGCCACGGTCGACCTCTTGAAAAGCATCGCCAAGCGCGGCATCACCATGGTGGTGATCGAGCACGACATGCACGTCGTGTTCTCCCTGGCCGACACGATTACCGTATTGGCGCAGGGCACGCCGATCGCCGAGGGCAAGCCGGAGGACATTCGCGGCAACCCCAAAGTGCAGGAAGCATACCTCGGAGGCGCGCACTTATGACGGCATCCAACGTGACCACGCTCCATCCCGACGCCGCTGACGATCCGAGTTCGCTGCTGGGTGAAAAGCAGTTCGAAGGCCATGCGCCCGGCGTCAGGCCCGTTCAGGCCAAGGGCGCCCAGCCGGCCTTCCTCTCGGTCTGGGATATTCACGCCTACTACGGCGAAAGCTTCATCGTTCAGGGCGTCAGCTTCGACGTGCGCGAGGGCGAGATCGTCGCCCTGCTGGGACGCAACGGCGCCGGCAAGACCTCGACGCTCAGGGCCATCGCCCGGCTCGACGACCCGGCCCTCAAACACGGTGAGGTCTGGCTCGACCACAAGCCGCTGCACGATATGAAAGTGCACGAAGCCGCCTGCAACGGCGTCGGGCTGGTGCCGGAAGACCGCCGCATCATTCCCGGCCTGACGGTCGAGGAAAACCTCGACATCGCGCAGATTGCGCCACCCAAGGGCTGGTCGAAGGAGCGTCTGTTCGAGCTTTTTCCCCGCCTGGCCGAACGCCGTACCCAGGAGGGCATTACCCTTTCCGGCGGCGAACAGCAGATGCTGGCGCTGGCCCGCGCCCTGGCCCGGGACGTCAAGCTGTTGTTGCTGGACGAACCCTACGAGGGCCTGGCTCCGGTGATCGTGCAGGAGATCGAGAAGACCCTGGAAGAGATCAAGGAGCACGGCATGACGACGATCATCGTCGAACAGAACGCCATCGCCGCGTTGCACCTAGCGGACCGCGCCATCATCCTCGACATGGGCCAGGTGGTGTTCGACGGCAGCGCACAGGAAGTCCTGGACAACGACGAGCTGCGCCACCGTTACCTGGCGATCTAACGAAGCACTTCGCTCTAATAACAGAACCAACGTATGATTTGGTGGCCTACACCAAGCCATCTCAATCGTTGGAGCGGCATCATGAATATCGATCAGATATCCATCGGGGAAAATCCCCCTTACGATGTCAATGTCATCATCGAAATACCGATCGGCGGTAATCCGGTCAAGTACGAGCTCGACAAAAAATCGGGGGCCATGTACGTCGACCGGTTCCTCCATACCGCCATGTATTATCCCTGCAACTACGGTTTCATCCCGCATACCTTGTCGGACGACGGCGATCCCACCGATGCCGCCGTGTTGGGGCAGATCCCAGTCATTCCCGGCGTCATTATCCGTTCCCGGCCCATCGGCGTGCTGATGATGGAGGATGAAAGCGGTATCGATGAAAAAATCCTCTGCGTGCCCGTCGACGATCTCCATCCCTTTTACGGCGACGTCGGTTCCTATCGCGATATCCGTCCCGTGATGCTGGATCAGATCACCCACTTCTTCGAGCACTACAAGGATCTCGAGCCGGGCAAATGGGTCAAGGTCAAGCGATGGGGCGAGCCCGAAGAAGCCATCGAACTGATCCGCGCCGCCATCGATCGGGCGGCACAAGCCGATTGACCAATTGATTCCGCCGCCCCATCCGGGATGGTAAGCTCATTCTTGGGGAGCAAAAATGACCGATCCATCAAACGGCAGCGTCATCCTGGCCTGCCACTACCAGAACGAAAACTGCCACCCCGACGGCAAAATCAAGCTCGGTATCGCGGCGGACAGCTCGTGGCGGGAGGAGCGGTTGGCCAACGCCAAACGCCTGTTCGCGGGCGCGCGCCAAGCCGGTACGCCGATCATCCACGTCCGCCTGGCCGTCGATCCGGACTATCGCGGCGTCATCGCCAACACGCCGATCATCCGCCAGTGGGTTGAGCTCGGTGCCTGGCGGGAGGGCACCTGGGGCGTCGAGTTCATCGAAGGCCTGGCGCCCGCAGACGACGAATTCGTCATCACCCACACCCGCAACAGCGCCTTCCACAACACCACGCTGGAGGAAGTTCTCTTTTCCATGAACGCGCGCAAGCTGGTGTGCTGCGGCGTCTCGACGGCCTACGTGGTGGAGAACACGGTGCGCCACGCCACCGATATCGGCTACGAGGTGACGGTCGCCGCCGACGCCTGCTCCACCGCCACGCAAGCCCAGCACGAAGCATCTCTGGCCGCCATGACGGTGCTGGCGGAGATCAAGACCGTCGACGAGGTTTTGGTTGATCTAGATTGATTCCGCCAAATACGGCGAGCCCTCGGGCAGGCAGACCTCCGGCACCTCGACGAAAATTTCTCCCAATAACAGGAACGACAGCGTCTTGCCGTGGCCGTCAATACCGAGGTTGGCGTTGACGCCGCCTTCCAGCACGTCGTCGATGACGAAATTCAACGCGCCGAGGTTGGGCAGCTCGTAGCGCGTTACCTTCGTGGCGCCCTTGTGGCGGAAGACCTCCAGCACCCGCGCCTCGGTCACCTGCTCCACCAGATGCACGTAGGCCTCCGGCAGATAGGCGATGACGCTGATGTTGGAGCGGTTGCCCTTGTCGCCGGCGCGGCCGTGGGCGACGGCGTGGAGCGGCACCTTGAGCGTCTTCATGCCGGCACCACCTCGGCCCGGACATGCGGTAGGACCATTTCCCGGTCGATCAGGATCGACGCCGTGCTGACCTGTTCGCCGACCGATTGGCGCACGCCGGCCCCGGCGGCGGGGCCGGAGCAATAGAGGCTAAGCACTTCGTCCGAGACCCGCTGCGCAACCTCACGGTCGCGGCTGCGCACGGCGGCGCGCAGGCGGTATTCGCCGTCCTTGGGCAGATCCTGCATGGCCCGGCGGCTGCCCATGTCGTTGTCATGCACGCCGCCCGCGCCGTGGATGTCGACGCGCAGCGCTTCCTGGATGCCGAGGATCTGGCAGCGCCGCCGGACCACCGAAGCCGCCAGTTCGGCGCGGGCCAGGGCGTTGGGACCGGCATAAGTAATCTCCCCCTCGCCCAGCCAGCCGCCGTCGACGCTGACCGTCGCTTTCAGGGTGGGCGGCGGGGGCTTGCCCGCCGCGCCCGTCAGACGGACCCGGTTGGGGCCGGCCTCCTCAACCGAAACGTTACCGAGATCGAGCGTGACATCGGGGGTGAGGTAGGCCGTGGGGTCGTGAATTTCATAGAGCACCTGTTCGATCACCGTGGCGCGTGAGACCAGGCCGCCGGTGTTGTCCGCCTTGGTGATGACGATGTCCCCGCTGGCATCGATTTCGGCGATGGGAAATCCCACCTCCGCGAGGTCGGGCACGTCCTTGAAGCCGGGATCGGCGAAGTAGGCCCCGGTCACCTGGGCGCCGCACTCCAGCAGGTGACCGGCCAACGTTCCCTGCGCCAGCCGGTCCCAGTCGTCCCCGGCCCAACCGAAGACATGCAGCAGCGGCCCCAGGGTCAGCGCCGCGTCGGTGGTGCGCCCGACCAGCACGACATCGGCAGCCAAAGCCAGGGCGTCGGCGATGGGCCGGGCGCCGAGATAGGCGTTGGCGGCGACGATTTCGCGGTCCGCCAGGGAGAGGCCCTCGATGGTCGGCTGATCGCGGATGGTCTCGACGTCATGAACCGCCAGCAGGTCGTCGCCCGATACCGCAGCCACCCGCAAACCTTCGATGCCCTGTTCGGCCGCGATGGCGTGCACCCTTTTGGCGGCCCCCAGCGGATTGGCCGCACCGGCGTTCGTGACGATGCGGACACCGGCCGCCTTGGCCTTGGCCAGGATGGGTTCCAGGTAATGGTCGAGGTATGGTGAGTAACCGCCGTCCGGCTCGTGGCCACGCAAGCGTTGGGCAATGGCTAGCGTGCGTTCGGCCAGCACCTCGAAGATCAGGAAGCGCTCGCCGTCGCAGCGGGCCAGGGTCTCGACGACCGGTCCGGCGGCGTCAAAACGGTCGCCGGCAAAGCCCGCGCCGCAGCCGACGAATACCTTGGTCATTTGCCGCTATTTCCCGTCCCGGTCGCCATGTCCCCAGCATACAACAAATTGCATGCCACGGACCGAACGGAGGTTCGGGGCGAAAGCTCACTTTTAGGATAGGGCTCCAGCGCTTTGCCGAACGTCCTCACCGCCCTGCACCAGGCTCACACCGGCCATCAGGGCCTTGATATTGAGGTCAAGGAATTTCGGCGGCGACAGTTTGCGCAACGCCGCTTCGACCGCCGGCAATTCCGCGACGTCACCCGCCGCGGCCAGCGCCGCGCAGGCAACGACATTCGTTACCCGCTCGGACCCCAGCGCAATCGCCGTTTCGCTCAGACCCAGCGCCAGGGAGCGGTGAGAACCCGTGGGCGGTTCCGGCACCCGGCGCGGATCGTGGATCACCAGGGTGTCGGCAGTGATGAGATGATCGGAAACATCCGCCGCCGCCTGATCGAGGATCAGCAGATAATCGAGCGAAGTGGCCAGCGGATAGTCGGCGGTTTCCCGGCTGACCACCAGATCGGAGCGGCTCAAACCGCCCCGGGACGTCGGCTCGTAACTTTGGGAAAACGACACCTTCCAGCCGTCATTCAAAAATGCCTGGGAATAGATGCCGGCGCAAAGCTGCAGTCCCTGGCCGCCGGCGCCGCTGAAGCGTATTTCAAAACTTTCCATGGCCTACTCCCCGCTCTTGCCGGACTGCACCCGGTCCACCAGTTGACGGTAGCTGTCGCCGTATTCGGGGCGGTCGTTTTGCGTAAAGATGCCGGTTTCCATGGCGTTTGGGCGGAACGGCTGCTCGACCTCGTTGCGGTAGACATCGGGCCGCATCGTCCGCTTCTGGCCCAGCACCATTTCCGCCGACGATCCCAAATCGTTCTTGCGTCCGAAAATCTCGGTGCAGTCGGACATGACTTCGAGGAACGAGAAGCCGGGGTGATTGAGCCCGGCCACCATCAAGTCCTTCAGGCGGGGCAGGTGCAGGGTGATTTCACGGCCGACGAAACCGGCGCCGGCGGCCGTCGCCAGCGCGCAGGAATCGAACGTCGGTTCGATGTTTCCAGCCGGCGTCGTTGTGGTATAGCGCGTCTCGGACGTCGTCGGGGAAACCTGGCCGCCGGTCATGCCGTAGACCTCGTTGTTGAGCATCAGGCAGGTGATGTCGAGGTTGCGGCGGCAGGCGTGGATCAGGTGGTTGCCGCCGATCGCCAGGCTGTCGCCGTCGCCGGTGATGACCACGACCTGCAGGTCGGGGCGCGCCAGTTTCAAGCCGGTGGCGAAGGCGAGCGGACGGCCATGGGTGACGTGGTAGGTGTTGGCGTCGATGTAGGCGCCGACGCGGCCGGAGCAGCCGATGCCCGATACGATCGCCAGGTTGTCCTTGTCGATACCGATTTCATCGACCGCCCACAGGAGGGCGCGCAGCGCGATGCCGTGACCGCAACCGGGGCACATGAAATGGGGAAATAGTTCCTCGCGCAGATACTCGCGAATTTCGAACTGCTTGGGCGATTGTTCGTTCATCGTGCCGCCAACTCCTCGACCGCGGCGATGATCGCCGCCGGTTCAATCGGTTCTCCGTCGAAACGGTTGATCGACGTCACCTTCTGTCCGTCTGCCTTGACGGCATTCATTTCCAGCGAAAGCTGGCCGGCATTCATTTCCGCCACCAGGATGTTGGCCGCCCCGCCCGCGATTTCACGAAACTGTTCTTCGGGAAACGGCCACAGCGTGATGGGACGGAAAAGCCCCGCCTTCACGCCCTCCGCCCGCAACTTGCGCACGGCGCTCCGCGCTGCCCGCGCGACAGTGCCGAGGGCGACGATGACGACATCGGCGTCCTCGCAATCGGTTGCCTCAAAAGCGTCGATCAGGTCACGGTGGTTGTCGATCTTGGCCATAATGCGCTGGAGCTGGCTGTCGACGACCTCGGGATTTTGCGTCGGGAAGCCGTCTTCGTCATGCGAAAGGCCCGTGGTGTGGACGCGGTAGCCGTCGCCGGGCCGCGCCATCTCCGGCACGCCGTCGGCGCCGGCGGCGTAGGGCAAATACTGCTCTGGTTTGCCCGTCGCCCATTTCCGCTCTGAGGCCTTTAGGGAACCGTCCTGGCCAAGCTCGACCGTTTCGACCAGGTGTCCCAGGGCTTCGTCGAACAGGATGATGACCGGTGTGCGCAATCTTTCCGCCAGGTCGAAGGCACGCGCGGTCTGGCGGTAGATCTCCTCCACCGACGACGGCGCGATGACGATGACCGGGTGGTCGCCGTGCGTCCCCCAGCGGGCCTGCATCAGGTCGCCTTGCGAGGGCCGGGTCGGCATGCCGGTCGACGGCCCGCCGCGCATCACGTTGACGATGACGCAGGGGATTTCGGCACCCATGCCGTAACCGATGTTTTCCTGCTTCAGCGAAAAACCCGGTCCGCTGGTCGCGGTCATCGACTTCGAGCCGCCCATGGAGGCGCCCAGGGCCGCCGCCATGGAGCCGATCTCATCCTCCATTTGGATGAAGACGCCGCCGCTTTGCGGCAACTCTTCCGCCATGCGTTCCGCGATCTCCGAGGACGGCGTGATGGGGTATCCGGCATAGAAGTCGCAACCCGCGGCGATGGCACCGAGAGCGCAGGCGTGATTGCCCTGTAGGTTTATTGGCGCCGCCGCGGTCATTGGGCCGTCTCCGTCAATTCCGTGTTGTGAACATGAATGGCGAGGTCCGGGCAGAGCCATTCGCAAATGCGGCAGCCGGTACAAAGCGCAGGGTCGGTCAGTTCGGCGACCTGATCAGCGTTCAGGACCAGGCACTGTTCCGGGCACATTTTGACGCAGATGTCGCAGCTCTTGCACCATTCGGGAATAATTTCCAGCCGACTTTCGAAATACGGTGTCTTGTCCCGCATCAGCGGCGCGTAGCTCTCTTCGTGTTCGCCGGACTTCGCCTTTTCGATCCAGCTGCGTCCCTGTTCGAAGACCCGGACGTTGATATCGACGGTCTTGGGCGGAACCGTCGCCTTCAAAACCTCTAGCCAGTCATCGAGCGGAAAATCGAGCGCCATCGACAAGGCGCCCAGCAGGAAGGTATTCGCCGCCCTCGCCTCACCGGCCTGGGCGGCCATGCCGGTGGCGTCGGTGGCGTAGGCCTCGCCGACCCGGTCACGCACCTCATCCGGCGTGCTTTCGGCGTAACCGATCTCCGCGCCCTTCGCCCTTTGCTTGCAGGCAAACGGCGGTACGATGCGGCGCGTATCGGCGATAAAGACACCGGTATCCGGCTTCAGGAAGTTCAGCCAGCGCAACCCCTCGGCCCATTCCAGGGCGATCAGGACGTCGGCCTTGCCCTTGGCGATGGTCGGCGACCACACGGTTTCACCAAACCGGACGTGGCTGAAGACGACGCCGCCGCGCTTGGCCATGCCGTGAACTTCGCTTTGTTTGACCTGATAGCCCTGCTCCTGGCAAAGCTGGGCCAGAACCTTTGAGACCATGATGACACCCTGGCCGCCGACGCCGACGATCAGGACATTTTTCGGCTCGCTGGACACCGCGGGCGCCGCTTCGGCATTGTCCCCGGCGGCGTCGGTATTGGTCACCTTGTTAAGCATCTTGTTCCACCGCCTTGTCGGCCTGGATTGCACCGGTGGGGCAGAACTGCCCGCAAACCGAACAGCCGATGCAGCTGGTCGGTTCGATGCGCACCTTGTGACGGCCCTCGAACCATTCGTCGCTCCATAAGAGCGCCGGACAGCCGAGGTTCATGCAGATCTGGCAGGCCGTGCAGTTTTCGGCGTCGATGGTCAGGGACGGTCCCTTGATCTTGACCGGGTCGAGCACGCAGGGGCGGTCCGAAATCACGACCGAGACGCCTTCGTAATCGATGGCCTCGCGCACGATCTGGGTGATCGTCGCGGCATCGTAGGTATCTACGCGGCGGACCCACTTGACGCCCACGGCCTTGCAGATTTCCTCGAAGTCGACCTTGTGGGTGGGCGTGCCGCGCAGCGACCGGCCGGTGCCGGGGTGATCCTGTCCGCCGGTCATCGCCGTGATGTGGTTGTCCAACAGCAATACCGTGATGTTGGCGTTGTTGTAGACGGCGTCGATCAGCGGCGTAATGCCGGCATGGAGAAAGGTCGAATCGCCGATGGTGGCGACGATGGGCTTGGTTTCCGTGCCCGCCTTGTCGATGCCAACGGCGTTGGCGATGCTGGATCCCATGGAAACAGTCATGTCGATGGCCGCCAGCGGATCGACGACGGCCAGGGTGTAGCAGCCGATATCGCCGGCGACGCGCGCGCCCAGGCCCCGCACGGCGGTGTAGCCCATGGCGTGGGGGCAGCCGGCGCAGAGCACGGGCGGCCGTGGCTGCTGTTCGAACTCGAACGGCGGCAGCGCGTCTTCGGCCTCCAGCAGCCCGGCGCTGACGAAGCCGTCGCGCACCGCTTCGGGCGACAGTTCGCCAAGGCGCGAGAAATGATCCTTGCCCTCGACCGCCAGGCCCCAAACTTTCAGCTGCTCCTCGATCACCGGCTCCAGTTCCTCGACCACGATGACGCGGTCGTGGGCGGCGCAGAATTCCTCGATCAGTTTGCGCGGCATGGGATTGGTGAAACCGAGCTTCAATACGCCGGCGTCGGGCAGGTTTTCCTTCACGTAGGCATAGGACGTGCTGGCCGTGATGATGCCGACCTTGGTGTCGCCCTGCTGCCAGTCGAAGAACTCGGATTGCTCCAGATCCTCGGCCAGCCGCTCCGTGCGCTCCAGAATCTTGGGGTGCTGCAACCGGGCGTGGGCCGGGATCATCACGTTTTTGGCCGGCTGTTCGTCGAATGTGCGCTCCGGCGCCTCCTCGCGCTCGCCCATCATGACGGAGCTGCGGGTATGTGAGAGCCTGGTCGTACTGCGGACGATAACCGGCGTGTCGTACCGCTCACTGATTTCAAAGGCGGCGCGGGTGTAATTCAGAGCCTCCTGGGCGTCGGCGGGTTCCATCACAGGAACCTGCGCGAAGCGGCCGAAGATGCGGGTGTCCTGTTCGTTCTGCGAACTGTGGATGCCGGGATCGTCGCAGACCACGATGACCAGACCGCCGTTGACGCCGATGTAGGCCTGCGACATCAGGGCGTCGGCGGCGACGTTCAGACCGACGTGCTTCATCGTCGCCAAGGCGCGGACGCCCGCCAGCGAGGCACCGCAGGCCACGTCCAACGCGACCTTTTCGTTGGTCGACCACTGGGCGTGGACGTCCGTCGGCGGATACTTCGCCATGTTTTCCATGATCTCGGTGCTGGGCGTGCCCGGATAGGACGCCGCAACCTTAATCCCGGCCTCCCAGGCGCCGCGCGCGATGGCCTCGTTGCCGGTCATCGGACGCGCCCGGTTTTCAGACTGCGCCGGGGCCGCTTTTACTTGTTCTACTACCGTCATACCTGTCCTCTCCCCGCTCGTCTGCGCCCACTCGGAAGAAACCGAAAGGAGTTCTTAGCCAAATTTCCAAAACAAATAAATACTTGAGCTTGATTTTCTCGTTAAAGTCGAATTAATCCATAACAATATTATGGTTATGCGATAAATCTGTTACCGCAATGGGTTTTCAGGACTAAGAATTTCATTGAAGGGTAGCTAATCGGGCACTGCTTACTCGTCGTTGACCCAATTTAACCTGCGGCATCCGAATGGCATTTGATCCATATCAAGCGGTCGAACCCGCTTGATCCGCGCTCGGAGATCCCGCCCCGAGCGGACCTATTCGATGAAACCCGCAGCCGTAGGCGGGATCAGCCGATGCCGTCGCTGCCAGCGCCGCAGACGATCGCGGCGACGGTCAAATCTGCGGGAAACGCCACGGCGCCCGACTGGAGGGCGGCGAGCGCCGCGGCGCCCGACAGTTCCGCCGCGATGCCCATCTCGAACCAAAGCCAACGGGCCGCCGCACGCATCTGGTCGTCGCTGACGAGAACTATGTCGTCAACCAGACGCTCGATGATGGCGAAGTTGAGATCGGCGCTCCGTCTCGGGGCCAGCGTGTTTGCCACCGTCTCGATTTTTTCAAGCGTGACCAGTTCGCCGGCATCGCGGGAATTCCTGAGTGTCGGCGCCCCCACCGCTTCAACGCCAATGACCATGGCGTCCGGTTTCATGGCCTTGACCGCCGTGGCGACGCCGGAGATCAATCCGCCGCCGCCGACCGCGACGAGCACGATGTCGATATCAGCCGCTTGTTTCATCATCTCGCGGCCCACGGTGCACTGCCCGGCGATCACGTGAGGGTGGCTGAAGGGGTGAAGGTAAGTCATGCCCTCGCGTTCGGCCCGGGCCAGCGCCAACTCGTTGGCATCGTCGAAGTCGGGCCCGTCAACGACCACTTCGGCATCCCAGGCCCGAAGCTTTTCGGCCTTTTCCGCTGGTGCGCTTTCCGGCAGATGTATCACGGCCCGGGCGCCCGACGCCTTTGCCGCATAGGCCACCGCCAGACCGTGATTGCCGCCGGAAGCGGTAATGACCCCCCGCTTGAGCGACGCGTCATCTAGTTGGAGGATCGCATTGTTGGCGCCGCGGGGCTTGAACGATCCGGTAACCTGCAGGCATTCGAGTTTGAGCATCAGGCGACCCGCATGCATCGGTTTCTTGACGAACCGCGTGCGCAGGCACGGCGTCCGCCGCACCCGGTCCTTGATGCGCTCGTGGGCGGTTTCGATATCGTCGAAACTTGGTGCAGTCATTGATCCCCCATTCACGCCCTGTGGGCTTTCCGCAAACACGGCCCGTGGATGCTGGAAACGATACTCAGTTTTGTCGGATAATGCTCACTATTCGTCGGCGGCGGCGGAAACCAATAAGAGGCCGATACCGATGGCAGATGACGGACGTTCTCCAATCCTGACCGACAAGCACTATGACAAGCCCTCGGCGTTTACGCCCGAAGCCATGTTGCGCGAGGCGCGGCGCCAGAAGTCGGCCACGGTCGAACCGGTGCCGGCTGTCTGCCTGCTGGACCCGGACGGCGATATCGTGCGGCGATTACGCGAGGAAGGGCGGACGCGGCGTCATGACGGCTGGGCCTGCTATCACACCGATCTTTATGTTTTCGAAGAGAGCGGCGTGACCTTGGGTGTCATCGGCTGCGTGGTGGGCTCGGCCTTCGCCGTACTGGTGGCCGAGGAGTTGTTCGCGTCGGGGTGCAGGCTGCTGATCAGCGTGACCTCGTCGGGGCAGATCAAACCGGTGCAAACCCCGCCCTATTTCATCCTGATCGACCGGGCGTTGCGCGACGAGGGCACGAGCTATCATTATCAGCCGCCGGCGGCGTTCAGCGACGCTCCGGAAGCCTTGATCAAAGCACTGAAGGGCGCCTTCGCCGACCTCGGCGTTCCCGTCCTGCAGGGAGCGACCTGGACGACCGACGCGCCGTTCCGGGAAACCGAGGAAGCCCTCGAGGCCATGCGCGAGCGCGGCTTGCTCGCCGTCGAGATGGAAGCCGCCGCGCTCTATGCATTTGCCAGGGCGCGCGGCAAACCGGTCGTCTGCTTCGTGCACGTCACCAACCAGATGGGCCGGATCGAGGGGGATTTCGAAAAAGGCCACGCGGACGGCACGACCGATGCTCTAAGCATTGTTGTCGCGGCAGCACGACAGCTGGCGAGCATTTATCGGGATGCCCACAGCTAGCTCCGGAATAGGCACTCTCGAAATAGCTCGAACCTGGCCGGCGCCACCACCCCGCCCCATTCAATTGGCCCTCACTCGCAGGAGCCGGTGGTGGGCCCGGCAGGACTCGAACCTGCAACCAGACCGTTATGAGCGGCCGGCTC